>CAJUKT010000023.1 GCA_910587255.1 uncultured Oscillospiraceae bacterium | reverse complement strand
TCGCGGCGCTGGCCGCCAGGATCGTCACAGGCACCATGGTCAGAACCATGACCAGGACCAGCAGCTTGGCAATGGATTGCTTCTTCATAATTGCATTACTCCTAACTGTTTCATTTTTTTGTTTTCATGTGCGGCTTGCGCACTGCCGCAGTTTCGCGCCTATCCCTCCGGGGGGCCGCGCACCACGAAGCTGCGCCGAAGCCCCGCACGGTTGAGGAATTCCCGCTTCCCGCCCATGGCTCTCACCTCCTTTCAAGGTCCCTTCATGGACCTTACTTCCTGTATTCACAACCTCAGTTCACCCTCTGGCCGGGTCTTTTCCCGGCAGAGCTCGTTGATGTCCTGAGATAGCTGCTGAAAAACTTTGAGTGCAGGCCAATGGGTTAAATACAGGCTCAATGATAACTCAGCGCAAAAGTTGGCAAGCCTATTTGCCGGGAAAAGCCGGCCGCCAGAACAAACCTTGTGCCCAATATGAAGCAAACCTGATCGTATCTGCCGTTGCGATAAAGCGCATCAGCATGCCTACAGTATAGCCAGTTAACTCCGCACCTGTCAAGACCCACCGCCCAATGCCTGAAAATGGAACTACTTTTTTTGGCATATCCAACAGGTTAATTTCCCACAGCAGGTCAAAACGTATATGTATCGCCCTATTGTACACATTTCCCCCCCGTCTCAGCAACCGCATGGCCGTTCCGAAAAAATACCGCCCGCGCATCGGCGATGCGCGGGCGGTATTTCCCGGGGAAAACAGTCCCCGGGCCTCATCAGTGGTCTCAGCACACAGTTTCAGTTCTTGACCATTCCTTACAAATGGGGAAGATTTTCCCGGTAACCCCTCAAATCCTCCTCCCGCCCGGTTTTGATAATTTTATCCAGCGCCGCGGCAAGAGCCCCCTTGTCCTTCGGCAGCTCGCCCTGAAGCTGGAACGCGTTTGACGCCCCCAGCATGGCAAATTGGGCCGGTATCTCCAGGTGCTCCAGCAGCGTGCGAATTTCCTCATACTTCTCAAGCTCGCCCGCCTCCTTCCATCTGCCCCTTCGGATCTCCTGGTAAAGCTCCGAATCCGGGTAGACGGTCAGCATATTCACGCCGATCAGTTGGGGGCTGAGCTGATTGCACACATCCGCCGTCGCCTTTGCGCCAATGTCACCCCGTCCGGCGCCGGAAATGCCCGCCAGATAGAAAAAGCTGTAATGAATGCCCGCCCTGTCCAGCCGGCGGCACTGCTCCACAATATCAGCGGCGGTATAGCCCTTGTCCATAAAAGCCAGCGCCTCGCCGTCGCCGGTTTCCACCCCTATCGTCAGGCCGTCATACCCCGCCCCACGCAGGCAGGCCAGCTCCTCGTCCGACTTGAGCGATATATCCGTAATCCGCGCAAAGCATCCGATGGTTTGGATGGAGGGCATATATTGGCCAATCAGGCCGGCGATGGCCATCAGCCGGTCATACCTGAGCACAAACGGATTCGCCCCGGTCAAAAAGGCCCGCCGGATGCCCTCCGCCCTGGGCCTTCCCTGAAGCCGCGCCGCCAGCATTCCAATTGGGTCCGTGCTCCACAGCTGCGCCTCCCGCAGGTCGCTCTCCACATCCTCCAGCGGCGACATTCTGAATGGGAACGGCAGCTCGTTATAAAGGGTGCAAAATTTGCATCTGTGGTGGGTACATCCCGCCGTCACCTCAAGCAGCAGCGAGGACGCCTCATAGGGCGGCCTCCAGATGGTTCCTGTGTAGTGCATTCCAAGCCCTCCTTGTTTTTTTGCCATTATAGCACGGTACGGCAAAATAAAAAGTACGGTACTTTTTTGCAGTACCTTGCCTTTTAAATGCGGCGGCGCTATAATGCCGGCAGGAGGTCATGCGGGATGAAGAAAACGGAAGCAGCCATCCAGCGCTGCAAAACCATGTCCGCCCTTCAAAAAATTTTGGGCGGCAAGTGGAAGCTTGAGATCCTTTATTACATCTCCTTTTGCGGCGTACACAGATTCGGGGCGCTGCGCCGCCGGCTGGGGGAAATTACGGAGTCGTCCCTGACAAAGCAGCTCCGGGAGCTGGAGGCCGACGGCTTTCTGATCCGCCGCGACTTCAAGGAGATTCCGCCCCATGTGGAATACACCCTGTCCGATTTGGGCAGCAGCTTTATGGATGTCATTTCCTATATGAAGGCCTGGGGGGATCGAAACCTGCCGGGGGAGCCATGACGTTTTTTCTGCTTTGAGCCCCCTTATCTTCCAGATCCAACCCCAGGCGGCGGCGCAGCCCCCGCAAAGGTTTCCCCTTGCGTTTTTCCCTCAGCCCGGTATAATAGGTGCCAGGCCCGAAAAACGGGCGAAGGCCAGCCATAGGGGGGGTGAAGCGGATATGGGCGGCAAGCGCTTGATCGCCGCACTGCTGTGCCTGGTCTGCCTGTCCGGCTGCACCGGCCGCTCCGCCGCTCCGGCCCTGCCCTGCCGCGTGGTGTTGGAGGAGGGGGAGGGCTTCACCTGCGACGGGTATGCCCGCACGGTAGAGCGGGGCGGCAGCGTCGAGTTCCATTTGGTGTGTGAAGACGGCTATGAAATTGTGGATGTGGACTGCGAAGGCGCAGTGCTCCGCCCCGGCCGGGACGGCACGGTCAAGCTCACCGTGCCGGACGTGCGCTACTCCACCGCGCTCTCCCTCACAGTGAAAAAAAGCAGGGTGAGCCTGTATTACAGCCCCAACGACGGCTCGGGGGACGCCCCGGCCCGGCATATAATCGCCCCCTCCCATCTGCGGTGGAACACCGCCGGCCCCATCTTTTCCCGGGAGGGATACACCCTTACCGGGTGGAACACCGCCCCGGACGGCTCGGGCGCCGCGGTGGAGCTGGGCGGCCGCATCCAAGGGGAGGACGGCCTCACCCTCTACGCCCAGTGGAGCCCGTGGTCTGACCCGGAGCTCTTCCAGTGGCGGGAGGGCCCGGACGGCGCGGTGATCACCGCGTATCTGGGATCGGAGCATACCGCCGCCGTCCCCGCCCGGCTGGGCGGGCTGCCCGTTCGGACCATCGCCGCGGGGGCGTTCGCGGCGGCCCCCTGCCAAAGCGCGGTCCTGCCCGATACCCTGTATGCCCTGGAGCCGGGGGCGTTTGCCGGGTGCCCGCTGCAAGAGGTATGGCTGTTTGACAGCATCCGCACGGTGGCCGGGGCCTTCGACGGCTGCGGGAGCCTGCGCACCCTCCACCTGAACGCGGCGGAGCCGCCGGTGTACAGCGGCACCTACTTCGATACCTTTTCGGACAAGCTCGACCGTCTGCTCTCCCTGAAGGACCGGCGGAAAATTGTGCTGTTTTCCGGCTCGTCCACCCGTTTCGGGTTCGACTGCCCCGCCATAGACGCCGCATTCCCCGGCTACGAGGTGGTAAATATGGGGGTATACGCTTACACCAACGCCATGCCCCAGATGGAGCTGATCCTCTCCTGCATGGGGCCGGGGGACGTGCTGGTGCACTGCCCGGAATTTGACGCGTCCAAGCGCCAATTCTGCACCACGTCCGACCTGGACGCGGCTTTTTTTAATATGGTGGAATCCAGCTATGACGCCCTGGCCCGGCTGGACCTGCGGGGCTATACCAATGTGTTTCCCGCGCTGGAGGACTACCTGCGCGCAAAGGCGGGCATGGCGGCGAAAAGCTACGACCTGTCCCCGGCGGATTTTGACGAGGACGGCGCACCCGTGGACAAGCCCAGCTACAACGAGTACGGGGACTATACCGTCCACCGGCCCAACGCCCGCACCGAGGCCCCCATTTACGGGCTTCCCGTGCAGTACGCCGTGTCCGCCTTCCCGAAGGAGCGGTTTATCGCGCCTTTGAACGAAATGTACCGGCGGTTCATGGACCAAGGCGTCATGGTCTATTTTGCCTACTCCCCCCGGAACGCCCAGGCCGTCTCGCCGGACAGCACCCCGGAAGCGCGCGCGGAGCTGGACGCCTACCTGCGCCGCGAGCTGTGCGTCCCGGTGATTACACCGCTGGAGGATTCCCTGTGGAGCGGCGTCTACCTCTACGGCACGGACAACCATTTGTCTACGGAGGGTGCGCAGATCAATACGCAGCGCTTTATCCCGCAGCTGCGCGGGCAAATGGCGCGGGATGGGTTGGTGGAATCAGATGGCTGAGCTCTTACTCTCCCCCGGCCTTTGGTGGGCGGGCGCGGCGGGGGCGGCGCTCTTTGCCGTCCTGACCGTGCTCCACAAAAAGCTGTCCCCGGTGTGGG
This sequence comes from uncultured Oscillospiraceae bacterium, assembly GCA_910587255.1. Lineage (GTDB taxonomy): Bacteria > Bacillota > Clostridia > Oscillospirales > Oscillospiraceae > Enterenecus. The sequence continues at coordinate 39,656 of CAJUKT010000023.1, read as the reverse complement.
CGCCGCTGTCCGTCCTGTGCATGGCGGGGTGCGTGCTGCTGGCCCTGCTCCAGGGGCGAACGCTGGGGGACGCGCTGCCCCTGTCGCTGACGGCGGCGGCCATCGCCTTGGTGGGCCTTTGCCGGAAGGGGGACGAGAGATGAATTTCAACACCCTGGAATTCCTGCTGTTCCTCCCGGCCGTGCTGGCGCTCCACTGGGCCCTGCCCCACCGGCTGCGCTGGGCGCTGCTGCTGGCGTCCAGCTGGCTGTTTTACTTCTGGTGGGAGCCTATGGCGGGGCTGCTGCTGGTGGCCGTAACTGCGGCCACCTGGCTGTGCGGGCTGGGCGCGGCCCGGGAAAAGCCCCCGGCCGTCCGAAGGGCCTGCCTGGCAATGGCGCTGGGCGCCTGCCTGGGCTGCCTGGGCGTGTTCAAATACGCGGGCTTTTTTGCCGGGCTGATCCCTGGCGGCCCCACATGGCGGCTGCTGCTGCCGGTGGGCATCTCCTTTTACACCTTCCAGGCCCTGTCCTACGTGCTGGACGTATACCGGGGCCGGACCGCCCCGGAGGGGCACTTCGGCTATTACGCGCTGTTCATCTCCTTTTTCCCCCAGCTGGTGGCCGGGCCCATCGAGCGCTCCGGCCGGCTGCTGCCCCAGCTGCGCCGGGAGCGGACCCTGTCCCGGGAGCAGCTTTCCGCGGGCGGATGGCTGCTGCTGACGGGCTATTTCAAAAAGGCGGCCATCGCCGACGGCCTCGCCCCCCTGGTGGACGCGGTGTACGCCGCCCCCGGCCAGGCGGGCGGCCCGGAGATCATCGCCGCCACGGCGCTGTTTGGTTTGCAGATCTATTGTGACTTTTCCGGCTACTCCGACATCGCCCGGGGGGCGGCAGGGCTTTTGGGCGTGGAGCTGATGGAAAATTTCCAGGCCCCTTATGCCGCCCGCTCCATCCGGGAGTTCTGGCGGCGGTGGCACATCAGCCTGACGGCCTGGTTTACCGACTACGTATACATCCCCCTGGGCGGGAGCCGCAGGGGCCTGCCCCGCCGGTGCTTCAATATCATGGCGGTGTTCCTGCTCAGCGGGCTGTGGCACGGGGCGGACTGGACCTTTGTGGCCTGGGGCGGCATCCACGGTATTTACCAGGTGTGCGGGGTGCTGGCCGCCCGGAGGACCGGCGGGCGCGGCCCCCAGGGCCGGGGAACCGGCCTCCTTCGCTGCGCGGCCACCTTTTCCCTGGTCACCTTCGCGTGGCTGTTCTTCCGCGCGCAGAGCATGGCGGACGCATGGCTGCTGCTGTCCCGCCTGGGAACCGGGTGGGGCGCGGCGCAGTGGCCGCTCCTGTCCATGGCGCGGCAGCTGCCCTTTGTATTGCCCGCCCTGGCCTGCCTCCATTTCCTGCACCGCCTGCCGTCCCGGCCCCCTGCCCCCCTGGGGCCGAGGGTTCTGACGGTTTCGGCCCTTCTGCTGTGCATCGCCCTGGGCTGGTGGACCTCCCTGTCCGGCGGCGGGGGAAACGCCTTCATCTATTTTCAGTTTTAGGCGCTGTTTGAACATTGGCGGTGCGCCCGGCGGCGGGATTTTTCGCCAGGCAAGCCAAGCAAGCGGCATGTGGCGGAAAAGCCGCGGGCAATGTTCAAACGGGCCTCAGGTGCGGATATGAAAAAAAACTTTTTGACCTGGCTGGCCGCCGCTCTGGCGCTGCTGGCGCTCCCCGCCGTGCTGCTGGGCTGGGGGTTCCTACTCCCCGCCCAGTACGGGGACACCTTTATGGGCGAGCTGAAATACAAGGTCCGGTATCTGGACGAGGCCCCCGGCCCCCGCATTGTCCTGGTGGGGGGCAGCGGCGTGGCCTTCGGGGTGGACAGCGCCCTGATGGAGCGGGAGCTGCCCGGCTATACGGTGGTGAATTTCGGGATGTACGCGGCCCTGGGCACCACGGTCATGCTGGACCTGTCCCAGGAGCTGATCCGAAGCGGGGATATCGTGATCCTCATCCCGGAGCAGCAGGCGCAGACCCTGTCCGGCTTTTTTGACCCGGCGGTGATGTGGCAGGGGGCCGACGGGGCGTGGGAGCTGCTGCGCAGCGTACCCAGGCAGTACCTGGGACAGATGGCCGGGCAGTTCCCCCGCTTTGCTGCGGACAAGTGCGCCGCCGTCCTCCAAGGCCGGCCGCCCCAGGGCTCGGGGGTATACCGCCGGGACGCGTTCAATGCCGCCGGGGACGTGGTATCCCCATTGTGCGCGCGCAACGTGATGGAGGGCGGCTATGACCCCAACACCCCCATCCGGTTTGACGCGGAGCTGCTCTCGGACGAGTTTGTCCGGCGGGTGGGCGCCTATGCCCAGGCCGCGGAGGACAAGGGTGCCCTGTTGTGGTACGCCTTCTGCCCCATGAACGCACTGGCGGTGGAGGGGACGGCGGGGCCGGACAGCTTTTTCGACGCGGTGCAGTCCCGGCTGGGCCTGCCCGTGATCGGCGACCCCAACGCCAGCGTGCTGGACGCCGGGTGGTTTTACGATACGAATTTCCACCTCAATTCCAGCGGCAAAACCGTGTATACCCGGCTGCTGGTCCGCAATATTAAGGCGATGCTGGGGGACAGCAGCCCCACGGACATCCCCCTCCCCGCCCAGCCGGAGCTGGGGCAGGCCGCCCTTTGGGCGGGGGACGACCGCGACGCGTCCTGCTTCATCCTGGAGGACCGGGGCGGCTGGGCGGCGGTGACCGGCCTCACCCCGGAGGGGGCGGGCCGGGAGCGGCTCACGGTGCCAGCCGCCTGGGACGGCCTGCCCGTTGCCGCCATTGACGCGGCCGCCTTTGCCGGCGGGACGCGCCTTCAGGAGGTTGTCATCCAGCCCAGCGTCCACACCATTGCCGACGGCGCGTTCGGGCGCTGCCCCGCCCTGGAGAAGGTTATCATGCGCTCCGGCCAGCCCTCGGGCTGCCGGGTGGGCCAGGGGCTGCTGGACGGCTCCGAAGCAAAAATCTATGTGCCGCCCGAGGCGCTTTCACGCTACCGTGCCGACTATTTCTGGTCGGTCCATGCCCCCGCCATCCTCCCGGACGGCGGCTAAACGCCCCCGGAGGGCGGGCATGCATGAACATGAACAGCGGCAGGAGGGATATCCCTCCTGCCGCTGTTTGGTTTCCGGCCGCCTCGCCGGCGGCTCAAATGTATAGCGGAAAAGGCCCGCCGCCGGGGCATGGCCGCAAGGTTCAAACAGGCCCCAGGGAAAACAGCATGTTCAGGTTGAATATACCGTCCCTTGCCTGAAAGGACACCGTGCCGCCGTACTTGTGCACAATGGCTACGATGCTCTTGGTGCCGAAGCCGTGAAACTGGGGGTCACCCCGGGTGACGGGCAGGCCGTCGCGCATCTCCATCTCCCCGGCATACCGGTTGCAGGAGTTCACCGACAGCAGCTCCCCGCGCACCTTGACGGTGAGGTTCACCACCCGGCGGTCCTCCTCCAGCCCCTGCACCGCATGGATGGCGTTGTCCAGCAGGTTTCCGAACAGGGAGTAGATATCCACGTCCTGGAGGAAGCTCAGCCCCCGGCCGTCGGCGATGCAGCGGATGACAATGTTGTTTTTCTGGCAGTACAGGCTTTTCTCCGTGAGGATGATATCCAGCGCCCGGCAGCCGGTGCTCACCATGGAATCGTAAATGTCGATGGTCTGCTCCATCTCGGCCAGGGCCTCGGGGGTCACCCGGGCGCTGCGGCCGATGGTGCGGATCTGGTGGCGCATGTCGTGGCATTTCCGATTGATCTGGTCGATGGTCTCGCTGGCGACCTGGTACTGGTCCCGGTCCTTCCGCCGCAGCTGGTTGATGATTTTCAGCTCGTCCTCCAAATTGCGCTGCACCAGCAGGGCGAACTGCGAGACAAGGATGAACACGCTGCATAAAATCAGCAGGCTGGCGTCGTACATCATGTAGGCCCGGTTGTCAAAGGTCATCCACCGCAGGCGCATGTTATAGCACAGCACCACCTCCGCCAGCACCGCCCCCACCACCAGCGGCAGCAGGGAGCGCCGGTCCAGGTCCATATTCTGGCCCCGCTTCAGCTTGCGCCCAAAGCGCAGGTAGACCAGCGGCAGCACCGCCGCGGTGATGGCAAGCTGGAGCAGGAAATACTCCGGCGAGGACAGGCCGTAGACCCGAAAGCCCATCTCGCCGCACAGAGAAATGATAAACTGCACGCTGTAGCCCGCCACGGCGCAGAACAGCGCCTCCTCCCAGCGCACCTCAAAGCAGGCCAGCGCGATGGCCACAACCACCAGCATGGCCCCGCCAAAGACGAGCAGGTTCTTCACATTGCTGTTGGGCAGCGAGTAGTTCGTCACCGTCATGCCCAGCACCCCGAAGGCGAAGACGGCGGCCATGGACGCGCCCCACCAGCGGCGGCGCTTCTGGCACCAGAGAAAAACCAGGGTGGACCCGGCCAGGGTGATATAAAAGCGCAGGGAGTTGAGCATCGTCATGCGGAACGCCACCCCCACGTCAGACACCCCCTCCCAGATAATTGTTCAGCGCCTCCAGCACCGCGGCCCGCTTGGGCCGGCTGATCTGGAGCTCGTCCATATCCAGCACCAGCCGGTGGCCCCGCACCGCCCGTACAAAGGCCAGGTTTACCAGGTAGCACCGGTTGCAGCGGATGAATTGGCTGGCGGGCAGCCTGCCCTCAATGTCCTTCAAGTTGCCGGACGCCTGGATCACCCCTTCGGTGGTGTGGTAGACCAGCGTATGGTTAATCACTTCGATATATTTCACCCGGTCCGTGGAGATGCGGTACAGCCCGTCGGGGATGTTGATGAGCAGGTCCGGGTGGCGGTTATGGCGGCAGCGCATCAGCGCCCGCTGGAGCGTTGCCGCAAAGCTGGGGTAGGGCACCGGCTTGAGCAGGAAATCCATGGCCTCCACCGAGTAGCCCTTGGCGGCGTACCGGGCCAGGTTGGTGACAAAAATCAGCGTGACCGCCCGGTCCACCAGGCGCAGCTTCTCCGCGGTGGCCATGCCGCTGATGCCCGGCAGGTCAATGTCCATCATCACCAGGTCATAGATGGGCTGGTAGCCGTCGAGAAACGCGTCGCCGCTCTGGAACCACCTGATATCAAATTCCTCCCCGGCGTCAGGGGCATACCGGGCAAAATGAGATTTGAGGATATCCGCCTCGGCAGGATCGTCCTCCACAATCGCAACCACTCGCCGCACAAACCACACGCCCTTTTTTACAGTATGTATAGCTTCACACGTTAAAGTATACAGCATATTCCCCAAAAATGGAAGGCAATTCACGCAATGTAATGACAGTTTGCGCAAAATCTCCCTGAAACGGAAAAAGCCGGCGTATAATGGCGCTGCATCTGGGAGGCCCCACAGCCTCCCGGGAGAAAGAATTGAAAGGAGATCACGAGGATGAAGAACATGAAAAAGCTGATGGCCGCGCTGCTGGCGCTGGTCATGGTCCTGGGCCTGGCGGCGTGCCAGCCCGGCGGCTCCACCCCTTCGGACACGCCTGATGCCAGCGGCGGGCCCGAAACCTCCGCCCCGGTTGCCAACACCGGCGACCTGGAGGAGCTGGGCTCCGGCGACGTGAAGTGGAAAGAGGAGACCACTTCCGACGGCTGGGTGAAAATCACCAACGAGGGCGGCGCGACCCTGGGCTACTCCAAGGAGTCCGGCGTGCAGCTGCTCCAGTCCGGCGGCTTCGCCTTCAAGGACCTGAACCGCAACGGCGCGCTGGACCCCTATGAGGACTGGCGGCTGGACGCGGAGACCCGCGCCCGCGACCTGGCCAACCAGATGAGCGGCGAGCAGATCGCCCCCTACCTGACCCACGGCGGCTGGGGCACCTTCACCACCGACAAGGCCAAGTTTGCCAGCGAGGATAACAGCGGCTACGCCTACATCACCGGCGGCGGCCGGGGCGGCGTCACCCGCAACCTGGGCTCTACCACCCAGGACAACGTGGATCACGCCATCTGGGTCAACCTGATCCAGGAGCTGTGCGAGAGCCTGGACTTCGGCATTCCCGCCCTGGTGTCCATCGACCCCAACGGCCAGTCCGGCATCGTCCAGTGCCAGTCCCTGGCGGCCATCATGGACCCCAATGTGGCGCTTGAGGTAGGCAAGGAGTACTCCAAGCAGTACCGCGCCGCCGGCGTGGCTATGCTGCTGGGCCCCCAGATCGACCTGATGACCTCCCCTGTGATGGACCGCGGCACCGGCACTTATAGCGAGGACCCCGCCCTGACCCGCGACATCGCCGAGGCCTATGTGTCCGGCCTGCAGTCCACCTTTGACGGCTCCACCGACAAGGGCTGGGGCACCGATTCTGTCATCGCGGTGATGAAGCACTACGCCGGCGCAGGCGCCGCTGAGGGCGGCCGTGACGACCACAACGACACCGGCCGGTTCGCTGTGTTCCCCAACAACAACTTTGAGGCCCACCTGATCCCCTTCCACGACGGCGCGTTCAACCTGAAGAACAGCTCCACCAAGGCCGCCGGCGCCATTATGACCAACTACTCCATCTCCTACTCCAAGGACGGCTCCCTGGGCGAGATGATGTCCGGCGCTTTCTCCGAGTTCAAGTACAATACCCTGTTCAACTCCGGCTGGACTGGCCTGATTGTGTCCGACTGGGGCCAGATCTCCGGCGGCTCCGGCTCTTGGGGCATGGAGGACTACACCAATGCCGAGCGCGCCGCCCTGGCCATCCAGCGCGGCATGACCCAGATGGGCGGTTTCTCCAGCCTGGAGGATATGGCCGAGGCCTGGGATCTGCTGGTGGATGAGCTGGGCGAGGACGATGCCCTCAAGCTGATGCGGGACCGCGCCTATGAGAACATTCTGGCCACCATGCGCGTGGGCCTGTTCGAGAACCCCTACAATTCCACCGATTATGTCCGCCAGGTGTGCTGCACCGACGAGACCCGCGCCTATGGCCTGGAGACCCAGCTGGACTCCGTCGTCATGGTGAAGAACAGCAATAATCTCATCAAGCAGTCCGAGGGCGGCGAGAAGCAGACCGTGTACATCCCCTACCGCTATACTGCGGCTGTGGTGGGTGGCTGGAGCGCCCGTGCCGCTTTCTGGGCCCCCTCCGTGGATCTGGAGCTGGCCGCCCAGTATTACAACGTGGTCACCGACACCGTTCTGGACCCCTCCGGCGAGGCTGACGACAGCGGCAGCGCCACCTACACCGAGAACGACATCCAGCGCGCCTCCGCCGCTGAGATCGCCGCCTGCGACCTGGTGCTGGTGGGCATGAGCTCTCCCCAGGCCCGTTCCACTGCGGTTGAGAACGAGGATGGAAGCCAGACCTGGCTGCCTCCCTCCATCCAGTACGGCCCCTATACCGCCACCACCGCCAAGGAGAACTCCGTGGCCGGCAAGGAGATTGAGGAGACCTTCAACGACGGCTACACCCAGCAGACCAAGATCACCACCGAGAACCGCTCCTACAAGGGCAACACCGCCGCCGTCCCCTCCACTGCCAGCCACCTGGATATGCTCAAGGCTGCCAAGGCCGCTGCCGGCAGCAAGCCCGTGGTGGTGCTGATGAACATGAGCGCCAGCGGCGCCATGGTGTTCTCCGAGGTGGAGCCCCTGGCCGACGCCATCCTGGTGGGCTACGACGTGGGCGATGAGGCTTTCCTCAAGACCGTCATCGGTGAGCACGAGCCCAGCGGCCTGCTGGTGGCCCAGATGCCCGCCTCCATGGAGGCCGTGGAGGCCCAGACCGGCGAGGATCTGCCCCGCGACCTGGAGTGCTACGTGGACGCCGACGGGAACGTGTACGACTTCGCCTACGGCCTGAACTGGTCCGGCAAGATCGACGACCAGCGCGTCAAGACCTACTCCGCCGCGCCCCTCACCGAGTGCCAGAACATCGACTTCAAGTACGCCAACCAGTAATTCCTGATTTCATCATTTTCTCCTAAAGCCGGCGGGGGGCGGGGCATTCTCCGCTCCCCGCCGGTGTTTTCCTCGTTATTATACCCTAAAAAGGAGGAACCTTGCTGTATGATCGACTTTATTATCAACCTGTTGACCCCGGTTTTTGTGAAGATGGGCGCCAGCGCCGCAGATGTGGGCAACTACATCCGCTCCGTCAGCGGGTACATCTACGCCATTCTGGCCGCGCTGCTGGTGATGGTCATCGTAATGGTAGCCGCCCAGTTTGTGGTGAAAAAGGGGACGCGCCATGTGGTGCGCTGGACAGCCGGGCTGGCGTGGATTCTGGTGGTGCTGCTGTGCGTCAACCTGATCTGCTATGGCCCGCTGTACGCCACCGTGTCCGGCGTGCTCAACGCCTCCAAGGCGGAGATTTCCGACGACGTGGTGGGCAACAGCCTTGCCGTCATTGAGGAGACCGGCGACGAGGGCATGGTGCTGGTGAAGAACAACGGCCTGCTGCCGCTGGACTCGGGCACCAAGAACCTGAACGTGTTCGGCTGGGCCTCCACCAACCCCGTGTACAGCGGCACCGGCTCCGCCAACAGCGGCGACGGCTCCGCCCCCGCCGTCAGCATACTCCAGTCGCTGGCCAACGCGGGCTACTCCATGAACGACGAGCTTGTGAAAATGTACACCGGCTATTGCAGCGAGCGCGCCGCCATCACCATGCAGACCCAGGATTGGACCCTGCCCGAGCCCACCCGGGACGCCTACACCTCCGCGGTGATGAGCGGGGCCGAGTCCTTCTCCGACACCGCCGTGATCGTTATCGGCCGCACCGGCGGCGAGAACGCCGACCTGCCCTCCGACATGAACGCGGTGATCAACGGCACCTATGACGTGGCTAAGACCGACGCGGTGGAGGAGCGGGCCAAAACCAACTACGGCTACACCAACGGCCTGTACACCAACAACGGCGACTATGACGACTTCGAGCCGGGCGAGCACTATCTGGAGCTGTCCCGCACCGAGGAGGACCTGGTGGAGCTGGTTTGCTCCAGCTTCGACAAGGTGATCGTGGTCATCAACGCCAACAACGCCATGGAGCTGGATTGGGTGGACAAGTATGATTCCATCGGCGCGGTGATCCTGGCCCCCGGCACCGGCGCGGCGGGCATGGCCGCCCTGGGCAAGATCATCTCCGGCGCGGTGAACCCCTCCGGCAGGACGGTGGACACCTACCTGAAGGACCTGACGAAGGCCCCCACCTGGAACCATTCCGGCAACTCGGGCAACCACTTCTTCACCGGGGTGGAAGACCTGACCAAGCAGGTTATCCGCAACGACAACACCTTCCAGGGCGTGTTCTCCTTCGTGGACTATGTGGAGGGCATCTACATGGGCTACAAGTTCTATGAGACCGCTGCTGAGGAGGGGCTGATCAACTACGACGACTATGTGCAGTACCCCTTCGGCTACGGCCTGAGCTACACCCAGTTCAAGCAGGAGATCACCGACTTCAAGCAGGACGCCAACGCCGTCACTGTGGAGGTCACCGTCACCAACACGGGCAGCGTGGCGGGCAAGGACGTGGTGGAGCTGTACTTCACCCCGCCCTACACCAACGGCGGCATTGAGAAAGCCAGCGTAAACCTGCTGGACTTCGGCAAAACCGGCCTGCTGGAGCCCGGGGCGTCCGAGAAGTTGACCCTGTCCGTGCCTCTGGAGAACCTGGCCTCCTACGATTCCGGCAAGGTCAAGACGGAGAACGGCGGCTATATCCTGGAGGCGGGAAGCTACAGCGTGTCCATCCGCTCCAACTCCCACACCGTGCTGGATGAGCGCACCTTTGAGCTGGGCTCCGACGTGGACTACAGCAAGGATGGCCGCCCCTCCGACGGCATCCCCGCGGTAAACCGCTTCGACTATGCCGACGCAGGCCGGAGCTACCTCTCCCGCAAGGACGGCTTCGCCAACTATGACGATGTCACCGCGCCCCCCACCGAGTTTGAAATCGACAAGGACACCGAAAAGGCCATCCAGCAGATTTCTGTGGCCAAGTACAATCCCAGCAAGTACGACAGCGACGAGGACGTGATGCCCACCCTGGGGGCGGACAACGGCCTGAAGCTGGCCGACCTCACCGGCAAGGGCTACGACGACCCCAATTGGGAAAAGCTGCTGGACCAGCTGAGCCTGGAGGACATGATCACCCTCATCAACACCGGCGGCTGGAAGACCGCCCCCATCGAGTCCGTGGGCAAGGTGGCCACGTCTGACTGCGACGGCCCCGCCGGCCTGTCCAACTACGTCACCCACACCACCGGCACCCAGTTCCCCTCCGAGGTGCTCATGGCCCAGACCTGGAGCAAGGAGATGGCGGACAAGATCGGCGACGCTATGGGCCAGGAGTTTGCCAACGCCAATAACTTCGGCTGGTACGGCCCCGGCCTGAACCTGCACCGCTCCGCGTTTGGCGGGCGCAACTTCGAGTACTACTCGGAGGACGGCGTATTGTCCGGCATTTTCGCCTCCTACGAGGTGAACGGCGCCGCCAAATACGGCGTGTACCCCTTCCTGAAGCACTTTGCCGGCAACGACCAGGAGACCAACCGCTGCGCCTTCCTGCTCACCTACATGACCGAGCAGACCTTCCGGGAGAACGTGCTCAAGCCCTTTGAGATGACGGTAAAGGGCTTCGACTTCAACAACTACGTCATGGGTATGATGACCTCCTACAACTGGATCGGCACGGTACCCGTGATCAGCGACGCCAACCTGCTCAAAACCGTCCTCCGGGAGGAGTGGGGCTTTGTGGGCACTGTGATCTCCGATTACAACGGCTCCTATGGCTACCAGATCTCCGACGCGGCGGTCCGGGCGGGCAACGATTTGATGCTGGGCTACGGAATGGCCGAATCCAACCAGTTCACCGACACCGAGGCGGCCACCTGTGTACTGGCCATGCGGCAGGCCTGCAAGAACATCCTGTACACCGTGGGCAACAGCGGATACTACGCCGGCGAGGGCGGCGCGGCCGAGGGCGGGAACAAGATGACCACCATGTTCGCCGCCGTGGACGCGGCCGTTATCATTGCGGCCCTGGCCATAGAGGCCGTGGTCATCCTGCGCTGGGCAAAGAAGCGCCAGGGCTCCGGGAAAGCAGGGAAATAGCCCGTGTAAAGAGGCGCTGCGCTGCATTGCCGATTCTATCGTCTCCATTCAGCACAGGGCGGGTCCTGAACAGGACCCGCCCTGTGCGTTATTTATGGCAGGCCGTGAAGCCCTTGCGGCGCAGGGTGTGCTTTCTTTGCGCGCACCCTAGAAAAATTTGGGCGGGGCTCAGAAGCTGTACCAGTAGACCCCAGACATATCCTTGCGGCCCAAATTGCCGCCAGGCTGCATACTTGGGCTATTGGTACAGCTTCTCAAAACTGTCCCGCCGGTTTTTGACTGCCTGCGCAGCCTCCCCCATTATCCCGTCAGAAGGGTGAAGGCGTGAAAATTCACGCTGCCCTCCCCGCGGAAGCGGAAGTACAGCGGCCGCACGCCGGGCTCGATGTCCAGCGGCTGCGCCCGGGCCGTCCCGGGGGCGATTTTCAGCTCCGCGCAGAGGCGGGCAAAGTCCGGCGTGTCGGAGACCTCCATGGTCCCCCGGCCCTCCCCGCTGGTTTCCACCCGGATGGAGACCGGCGTTTCCATGCGGAAATACTTGAACCCCGCCGCCGCGCCGTCCCGCATATTGGCGATGTACTGGCCGCACTCCTCCTTCCGGCCGCCGGATTGGGTGAAATAGGGGTGCGCCTTCAGCCTTTTGCGGGGGCTGGGGCCGTCGTACCGCCCCACGCCGTCCTTGCTCCACAAATTGCAGGCGATCCGGGCCTCGTACCGGCCCTCTCCCCGCAGCGCCCCGCCGTTCAGCCCGCAGGAGGTCACCTCCGCCTGCCGGAAGCCGCCGTCGGGGGTGCGCTCCAGCTTCTCCGCGCAGGCCTGCCGGGAGTAGGAATGGCGGTTGGTCTGCCTGTGGTAGAAGATGTACCAGTCCGCCCCCAGGTTCAGCAGCCCCCCGTGGGTGTTGCCCAGGTAGTTGAGGCCGTCTTTTTCCTCGGTGCGCCCGTCCAAAAACAGGTCGCCCAGGCTCACCAGGGTGCCGCCGAAGGTGAAGCCGCCGTCCGGCCTGTCGCTGACGGCGTAGCACAGCTCATGGTTGTGCCGGGAGGAGTAGACAAAGATATAGCTGTCCCCATCCTTTCGGATGGAGCTGGCCTCGAAGAACTCGTGGTTGGGGAAGGAGCCGGGGCCCTGCTTGGGGAAGATGACCCGGGGCCCGCCTTTCATGGTCACCATGTCCGGCTCCAGCTCCACCACCGTGCCGCCGTCGTTGCGCAGCTTTTGGAAGCCGGTGACAAGGGCGGGGGCGGGTGTGTAGAACCCGGAGTACAGCCAGATCCGGCCGTCGTCGTCCGCCAGCACCCCGGGGTCGAAGGGGAACTGGTCGCCCTTCTTCCGCCCCCAGACGGTGCCGTCCGGGTAGCGCACGTGGCCCAGGAACTGGTACGTCCCCGCCGGGGTGTCGCAGACGGCCACCCCCATGATCCCCATGAAGTCGAAGGCGTAGTAGAGGTAGTACCGCCCGTCGGGGCCCCGGCACACGTCGGGGGCGAACAGCAGGCGCAGGCCCAGCTTGTTTTTCGGGTCCTGGTTTTTGCGGTAGATAACCCCCTCGCAGCGCCAGTCCGACAGGTCGTCCACCGGGGCGGACCAGCACACGTAGTCGCTGACGCAGAAGATGGGGGCGTTGAATTTGTCGTGGGAGCCATAGACGTACACCCGGTCCCCGAACACATGGGGCTCCCCATCGGGGATATATTCCCAGCTGGGGAGATAGGGGTTAAATGCCTGCCGCTTCTTCATACTCAGTCACTTCCCGTTTTTTACTTGGAATTCTTGCGGCCTGTCTGAGGGCCCCACAGCCAGAAAAACACATGGGAACTGCTTTCAGACGCCTTTAAGTCTGCGTTATGCCTTATTTTAAATTTTACTATATATGATTTATATTGTAAATAGCAGTGCGCCCCGCACACATCATTTCAGCAGCTCCTCCCCCTTGTCCTCCGCCGTGCTTTTCAGCTTTTGCAGCAGCGCCGCCAGAAAGGACGGGAGCGGGACGCCAAGCTGGGAAATATTCTCCAGGATGGAAATGCACTCGTTGAGGACAAGCCAGGCCGTCACCAGAAGCCCAAAGAAAAAGAATCCGCCGAAATCCACGCCCAGCTGCCCGGCGGCAGTCTGCACCACCCAGTCGGTCACGATGGCCACCACCACGGCCAGCAGATAAGCGGCCTTTTTCACAATCCCCATAATGCCCACCCTGGAGCAGAGCTCACCCCGGGTCCATGCCCGCACCATGCCGGATATGTAGTCCATAACCATAACAAGGAACAGCACCACAACCGGCAGGGCCAGCTCCTGGAAGTAGGCCGCAGCCCCGGCCGCGGCGGCGGCAATGACGCCGTGAAATACGTTACCCTTCATTGTCTTTTGCCCCTCCGTCAAAGCAGTTTGTACCTGGGCCCCTCCCCGCCGGGGAAGGGCCGGAGCCGGCAGCCCTCCGTGATGCGGCCTTAGGCATCATTGATAATGTAGCGGCTGTTATATGCTGGCTCAAAGTCCGGCTCGGTTTCCAGTGCTGAGGCGTCAATGAAACATTTGCCCATGATGCACCTCCTCAAATATTTGCGTCCAGCATTCCAACAGAATCGCATACTAATATAGGACTATCGCCTATCGTAATTCCATGTGTGGTTTTTGTGCAATTGATAATTACGCCATTGGGTTTTTTGAAGCATTCAAAAGTAAAGCCATTATGTATATTATCAGCTCCAGTTCTGATTGAAAAACCACCTGTCAGTTTAGGGTTTACTCGAAGGCTTGCGGGTGTAGGCATAAAGAATGAAATTACATTAGACAGAATTCGTTGACAAACAGCTTGAGAACCTGCTGGTACTTCCAGTTGATGCCTCTGGCACTTGGCCAGCTCCAGCGCCCTATTGGGCGGCGGGTCGTTGAGCACCCAATTGCCGTCCTCGTCCTGGTGGGCAAGAGTTTGGACGGAACCAAACTCTAACTTGACAGCAACTAAATTTAACTCCGAAATGGGGGCGTTTCGGTTTACCCCAACCGCAATAATCGGAGAATTTTTGTATTCAGGAAGATAGGCGCAGTCAACACAAAGGAACACATCGCCGATATACAGAGCCAAAGCTGTTTTTTCTGTAGGCGTCCCAGTCAAGGCATATAGCCGCCCTTCTACTGTCAACGCAGAGATAGTAACTTTTTTGCCTATGATATTTGGATTTTCCACTCTTTGTGAGATATAGCCGTTGTTAGCCGACAAATCGCCAGGCACGAGTTTGACATGCCCATCCGCCACCTGCAATGCTGTTCTAACCGTTCTCCATCTGTCGATTGCGTATTTGGCTAGCGCATACTCCGCCTGCCCCCGCTGGTTGATGGGATCTGCAAAATACCAGTTATCCAGCAGGTTGGGATTACTGTGCTGGCTTCCGATCCATTCTCCAGTGATGGGGCTGTACAGGCTGCACAGTGCGTATTGCTGGGCGTAGTCCGGCGGGTCACTGAGCACCCAATTGCCGCCAGCATCCCGGTGGGCCAGGGTCTGCACCGGGCCTAGCTCCAGTTTAGCGGCGCGCAGTGTAAACGAGCCCCCGGGCGCTACGTTGTACTGCACCCGGTATATGTGTTTGCCCGCAGCCCCGGCGTATACGCCCGCATACAGTCCCGGCGCATCGAGGCGGACGACGGCTCCAAACGTGCCGTCATTGTAGCATACATACATAGCATTGTGGCCAGACGCCGGATTAGACGCCATAACCAGCGTGGACAGGGTATAGGTATCAGGATCAAGAGGCCGATCAAAGGTCTGCCTATAATACCCTATATTTGTTCCGCTGTTTGACAGCGTGATCGTTCCATCATCATTGACCGTCACTGTCAGACCCGCCGAAATAGAGTTCCAGCGGTCAATGGTCATCACGCCCCCGGTATACTTCAGCCTTCCGTTTCGGTTCACCGGGTCTGCAAAATACCAGTTATCCAGCAGATTGGGGTTACTGTGCTGGCTGCCCACAAACGCCCCTGTGGTTGGGCTGTATAGGCTGCACAGCGCGTATTGCAGGGCATAGTCCGGCGGATCAATGAGCTCCCACCCGCCGTCCTCGTTCTGACGGGCCAGGGTCTGGTGGGAGCCCATTTCGACCTTCATCCCCAGCAGCGCGCAGCTCCCTGCGGGCGTCGCGGTCTGATACCCCACGGCGGCGTCTACCCGTGTGATATCGCCGCTGCGCAGCGTTAAGGTGCGCGAGTACAGGCTGTACTCGTCCGTGAGCGGAATATTGATCAGCCCAGTCCCGCTGCCCTCGCCGTTCAGGAACAGGAGCAGATATGGGGTGGTGTTTCCCTTGGCCAGGATGGAGACGGTGACCGTTTGGCCGGACAGCCCACTGGGATTGTCCAAGCGCTGTGCCACCCGCCCGAATACGCCGCCCTGGGTCTTGTCCAGGGAGACGCCGCCCTCCGGCAGCACCCGCAAGGATATCCCAGGTCCAGACATGGACAGCGACCAGCGGTCAATGGTCATCTCGCCCCCGGTATACTCCGGCCTCCCGTTTCGGTTCACCGGCCGCCGGAAGTCCCAGTTGATCAGCAGGTTACGTCCGCTCCACCCCTGCACCGCTTCCGCCGCGCCGTCCGCGCCGAACCCCACCACCTGGCCCGGCCGGCCGGTCAGCGCGTCCTGCTTGGCGGCAAGGGCTGCAAATGTGCCGCCGGAGGAGACAGGATTCTCGCTGCCCTCTGCAGGGGCCTCATCCACGTCAATTTTCACACCCTTGACAGCCTCATCCACATAGGCGAAAACATCCGTGTTTTTGTTCTGGGAATCGTAAACAGACTTCGTCATATCCCCGGCCCCGGTTCCGTCCGCGCCGTTGTAGACCTGGAACGCCGACGTACTTCCGTCCGTCATGGTAATGGTGTAGGTATCTGTGGTGCCCGCCGCTCCGCTGCCGGATGTGCGCTCAATACCGGCAATTCCATTCCCGGTATCGCCGGCGCCGCCTTTTTCGCCGGTGTCGCCCTTTTCCCCTTGGACGCCCTGTTCTCCCTGAGGGCCGGTCTCTCCAGTTGCGCCCACATCTCCCCGCTGGGCAATCAGCATGTAGTCCGCGCCGTTCTCCGGCGTCACGCCCTGCAAATCGCGCAGCGCCAGGTAAGAGGACCCGCCGTACCCCACGATGTCCAGCCGCCGGTACTGTGCCTGGGGATCGTACTCTCCCCGGGGCGCCAGGGATACCCGTCCCAAATTCGTGCTAATTTCCATCGCTCAAAACCACCTCCAGGCTTCCGTCCACGAGCCGGAAGTCCGGCCCGCTATATTCGTTATCCGTAAACATGTACAGCTCCCCGGTCTGAGGCTCCACAAAGAACGTGGCGTACATCAGGTTTCCCCGCGCCGCCTGGCCGGTGTCTTCATACCGCTGCGTCTCCGCATTCCACGTCCACCAGCGCCCCTCCTTGATGACCGGCGGCTTCCCGCTGTACTGCCGGGCGGACCGGGCGCTGTCCGCGGCATCGGACGCGCTGTCCGCCGCGGCCTGCGCACGTTTGGCCGCATCTGCCGCGCTGCCCGCCGCCTCCCGGGCCGCCGTCTTTGCGCTCTCCACATATGCCGTCACGCCCTCCTGGGCGTATCGTTTCCACTGCCGCCCGGTCATGTGCCGGGCCTCGCCCTGCTGCTCCACCGGCAGAAGGGTGTCGTCATACAAATCCGCGATACCCGGCAGGCTGCCGATTGCGGCCTCCTCCACCGCCTTCAGCCCGCCGGTGGTTTTATCAGCCATCCCCGTCCACCTCCGGCCTGTCCGCCAGATTGTAAGCGGCCCGCAGATGGCCGCGCGCCGCCGCCATCACGTCCACGCCGTCCCCGCTCACCTGGATGGCGGACAGCAGCTTAAACGCCTGGTCAATTTCCTTTTGAAGCTCCGTCATAATGATCTCCTTTCCAGCTCTTCCACACGAGCCTTTAGGCGCTGTATTTGCTCAATGCACAGCGGGATGAACTCGCCATAGCGCAGCGCATAATCATGGCCGCCCCCCTCTGGGCGCTCGGACTTGATGAATCCGGCAAAATCCATGCTCGATATCCCGGCCTGCTCCATCGCCAGCTCAACATCCTGGGCCCCCATCCCAAGATGACGCCGTCCGCTTTCGCCATCTGTGAACACGAAGCTCATTGGCTTGAGCGCATCAAACAGCGCGTCGTAATCATTCAGGCCATAACTAACATCTTTCTTCAGCGTCAGGTCGGAGGTCTGGATGACGGCGTTGTTGGCGTAGACGTCGCTCCATCTATAATAGCTTGTGCCAAGGGAGGACACGTTTCTGGATATAAACGGGGTGTTTACCGCCACGGCATCTCCCCTGATCCAAATATAATTGTTATTTGCGGTCAAGTACAAATCACCATAATTGGCAGTTAGGCGCATTGCCGCATAGCTGAAAATATCCACGGCATATCCAGATGAAATCGCCCCGCCAAGCTCAATCGACCCGGAGGGTTCGCCTAATTCGTTCAGAAGCATGACGTTCCCGCCCTGCAGGGACGAGGCTCTCACGGTTCCTGTCTTAAGCATAGAACCGTCGATATATGTTGTTCCTTTGTAGGTCCATCCGCTTACTGTATTTGCCGCGCTGTTCGCAATTCCGCTTGCGGCAGACGCCTGGTTAAGCGCAGAATTTGCGGTGGACTGGGCGTTTGTAATTGAGCCTTGCGCATCAGGGGCAAGATCCCCAAAGGTGATTTTCCCGCTCAGGTTCAGCTCCTCCGCGTGTATCCTGCTGGCGTCCAGCTGCTCTGTGTTGATTTTGCTGGCGTCGATCTGTCCGCCGTCTATGGTCAGGGTGCTGCCCTGGGAGTTGGTGATGGTCACGCCGTCGGCGGCCACGCGCAGCGTCTGGGACAGCCTCGCCTCATTGTCCTCCACCCGCTGGGTGATCCCATCCAGTTGGATCTCTATGGAGCTGGACAGCCCTCTGATCTCGTTGGACACCTCCAGGCGTATCTGCTCCGCCGTTTTGGTGATGCGGGAATTGGTCCGGGAAAATTTTCGGTTGAATTCCTGGGTCATGGGGCCGCAGGACGGGTATTCGTCCTCCAGCTCGGATTCTCCCGGCGCGGCAATCCCCGTGTACCCGCTGCCGTCGTCGCTCAGCCGGGAGATGACGGAGTACACGCCTCCCGCCGTCACCCCGTCCCCCAGCTCCGCCGCCGGGTCCAGCGCCGCGTCGTCCGCGCTGAACATCTGGTACTGGCAGCCCCTCACCTGGGCCAGTATGGCGTCCGCCATGGCCTGGGTGGCGTGGGGACAGTCCGCCGCCAGCTCCGCCCCCGTGCCGTCCCCGGCGGTGACGCTGTTCTCATCGTCCAGCAGCAGCGTCACCCGGGAGATGGGGCGCTGTCTGCCGTTGTCCTCCACGCCGGTCAGGTCCAGGCCCACAAAGAATTTATCAGACACGGATTTTCACCCCTCCCAGCGTGATGGCGTCCCCGTATTCGGTGACCAGCCGGCTTGTCTCCTCCGGCATGGACAGCAGCGGCACAAGCAGCAGCTTGCCCTCCCCGGTGATAATCCAGTTCCCCCCGTGGGCGGCGGCGATCCACTGCAGCTCCTGCCGGATGCTGTAATAGTCTCCTGTACCGCTCTCCGGGTCGCTGGCGGGGTAGCCGATGGTATACGCCGGGTTCAGCTTCGTCCGCGGGTCGATCTCCACCCCCATGATCCGGGCGAATTCCGCCGCCGCCTGCGGCATGGGCAGCGGGAAGCTGAGGCTTTGATCCGGCTCCCAGGGCTGCTCGGCCTTGCGCATGGCGTCATACGCCTCGATGGTCCAGACCCCGTCCTCCACGCTGCGGCGGCTGGTGAAAAACACGCCCTTGGGCAGCCACTCGCTCACCCGCTCCCCATTGCGCAGGCGTATGTACCGCCTGATGGCCGCCGCCCGGGGGATGTTGTCCGCGAACAGCGACATGGTGAGCTTGGCCGTGGCCGCGCCGCCGATGCCGAACCGCTCATAGAGGCCGCCGTCCACGCTGTGGGACACCTCATGGTCCGGGCCGTAAATTGTCCCGGCGATGTCGAATTGATATTCCCTGGCGGTCCCCGGCGTGCGCCAGAGCTCCTTCCACAGGGCGCTTGTATGCTGTGCCATGGCCGCACCTCAAATCTCATGCAGGCTGAAGGAGATCCCATCCCACAGCTGAATCCCCCCGTCCGCAACCTGCCGCAGCTTTGCGGGCAGCTTGGAGCAGTAAAATTCCCTGGTCTGGTCCCCGTGCAGGTCGTGGTAGCGCACGCGGAACTGTGCGGCGTGCAAATCGGCGTCCAGCCGGGCTGCCATTTCCTCCGGCATGGGGAGCATCTGATAGGTCAGGTTCCGTTTTTCCGTGATTTTGTCCCGGCGCATGGTCCCGTTTTTGACGCGCTTTGTCTTTTCGCTGTCCAGGTCGTCCCGGCTCCAGCTGTAGCCGCCGTCCTCCACCCAGCGGGCGTAGTCGTGGCCGTTGATTTCCAAGATAGTCATATGCACCTCACAGAAGAAGAAGCTGCCTGCCGGCGGAGGTGGTCACGCTGTTGATGGTCTTGATGGCCGTCCGGCCAAAGACAGAGCCGTCCACCATGATGACGTGCCCGGCCTTGACCGCCGTCAAAATCGCCTGCAGCAGGGCCGCGCTCTCGCCGCCCCCGGCCTCCTCCCGGACGATCCTTCGCATCAGCCCCTCCGGGGCCTCCAGGTTCATGCCGCTGCGCTGGTCCCCCAGCACCGCCATAAACTCCCGGTTGGGCGGGATCACCGCCCCCTGCGCCAGCCGCGGGATCTGCACCTGGGAAATTGTAGGGATTTTTCCATTGGGGAGGCCAAACAATTCAAGCCCCTTCGACAGCAGGCCGTCCCCGATCAGCCCGTTTACCTTTCCGATGAGAAAATTGATTCCCCGGATGATCAGGTTGACCGCGCTCTCCAGCGTTGACACGATGCCGTTCCATATCTCCTTAAAAACGTTTGCGGCGCCTTCCCATGCCGCTTTCCAATCCACCGTGAACACGTCCTCCACAAAGCTGGTGAACCCGTTAAAGATGCCCTCGAACAGCTCAACTATGGGCGCGATGGCGTCATTGATGCCATTGAAAAGGCCGTCCATGACGCCGCCGCCCATCTCCTCCATGACGGTTGAGGCCGGATCAATCCCGAATACGTCTTTGAATCCGTTTACGAACGGGTCAAAGATATGCTCCTTTATCCACGCCCCGATATCCTTAACCGCCTCCCAAATGCCGTTGAGCAGTCCTCCTATTGTAAACTTGCCGTCTTCAAACGCAGTATCATTCCACCAGCTGACCAGGCTGCCCCACGCCTCTCCCAGGAAGCCCTGTACAAATTCAAAAAACGCGCGCACAGCCTGTCCGGCGGCGGCCGCCACGGATTCCGCAATTTCGGCCCACTTTATGTTGACCAGGAAGTCTCTTATCTGCTCCCCCAGCTTAAACCAATCAATGTTTTGGATTGTTTCGGTCACAGAATTGAAAAACCCTGTTATCATATCGCTTACCGCTCCGGCCAATTGCGGCATATCCAGCTCCGCAATAAAGCCCCCCAGCGTTTCCAGCGCGATTTTGAGCTTAGCCCACAGCAGCCGTCCAAATTCGCCCCAGTCGGTTTCCGATACAATCCCGTTGACACATTCCGCAAGCCTCGCTCCCAGGGCTATCCAATCGAAGGTATAGATAAGCTCCGTCAGAAGCTGCAAGGCCAGGTTCAATCCCGCCCCTGCCGCCTGCCCCAGCTGATACCAATCGACGCTGTCTATCAATTGATTCAATGCGCTGGCCAGATCCCGGCCCAGCTGCCCCGCCTTTTCCAGCACTCCGGGGAAGGCGAACATGTCGTAGAGCTTCTTCGTCAGGCCGTTCAGCCAGTCGGAGAACCCCTTGAACGCCTCCATCAGATTGGGGATTCCGCTCAGCATCCGGTCCAGCAGCGCGCTGAACGCCTCCCCCCACGAGCTGAACGGCACGTCCTCATACGCATAGTCAAACAGCGGCCCGATATCCCCGGCGGTCCCTCCGCCGCCCTGCTTTTCCGTCTGGATGGTGTTGATCTCGTCGAACCCCGCCAAGGAACCGGCGGCCTCCTCCGCCGCGCTGCCCGCCGCTTCCGTGGCCATCGCCTGCCCGTAAAGGGCCTTTGCGTTCTCCTGGGCCCGCTTTGCCGTGACGCCAAACAGCCCTGCCATAAATTGAGCCGCGGCGGCGGCCGCCCGGGAGAGGACATTCAAGAGGGCCATAAGGGCCGGAACCGCCGCGTCGTAGACGGGCTGAAACGCCGTCAGCAGGATGCCCTTCAGCTGCTGCAGGGCGCCGGAGAACTGCGTATTTGCCCTCAGGTATGCCGCCGCCTGTTCCCGGAGCATGGACAAGCCTTTATGCACAGCGGGGGAAACCAGCGCCTCCTTGATTGTCCCGCCCAGCCGCTTAAACGCGCCGCCGATGGCTTTTGACAGCGTTAAAACGACCTTCAGCCTTTTTGCAAGGGACAACACCTGTTTTGCCGCCGGTGCAATCCCGTTTTTTTTCGTTTTTTCGGCGCTGCCGGTCTTTGGGCCGCCGGGCGTTCCCTGATCCGCCGGTGCGGCGTCCCGGCCCGCTTTGGCGAACCCGCCAAAGCCGTCTCGGAACAATTTTTCAAAGAGCTGCCTTGCCGGCTGCAACAGATTGGCCGAAGCCTCCCGCACGCGGCCAAGAAATCCCCCTGCGCGATCCTTCAGCGTCCCGCCGTCCCCGGCCTGTGCCTGCCGCCGGATGTCCTCCAGCTGCGCATACACCTCTCCCCAGCTGCTCTTCGCGCTCTCCAGCTCGCGGTTCGACTCCCGGATGGCTTCGGTGTATTTCCCGATCTCCCCCTTGATCGCGGAGACCGCCGGCTTCAGAAGGGCAATCTTCTCAACGTCTCCAAAGCTGATCACAGCCCCGCCGTGAGCCGCCTTGGTCTTTTTTTGAAGCTCGTCCAGCGCTGCGCTGGCCGCTTTCAGCTGCTTCTCAAGGCCGTTTTTCTTGATTTTCAGGCCCCCGAGTAATTCTCTTTCCCGCAGGATCTTTTTTTCCAGCCTGTCAAGGTCCTTTTCCAACTGCGCATTATCCAATGCCGTAGAGAACGTAATAGATCCATCGCGCAAACTGCTCTCCTCCAAATTACATAAAAAAATCCCCGCCTCCCCATATTGGGACAGCGGTTTTTCAACATTTTTGGATGGGAACCGGCCGGGCGCGCCCCCTTCGCCGCGCCAAAGGCGGAGGGGGCGGCCTTTGATCAAAATTTCCGCTGTCACAATATGAAGCTTTCAAAGTACGCCGGGAGCCCTCAGAACCCCCAGGATTTCACCATCTCGTCCTCCGCGCCGGTATACTTTCTCTTGAAGTCCACCAGCTGCCGGTTATTCCGGTACCACTCCTGATCCGCCTTTTCCAGCGGCCTGCCCCGGGCCAGACGGTCCCGGATGCGGACAATCTGGGCGAAGGTGCACTCGCCGATCTCCTGGTAAGCCGCCAGGAAGGTCCACCAGTGCATATACTCTGCCGCCCGAACCTCCTGCCCCAGCACCCGGTTGACCGGCGCCACGATCTGGGGGAAATCCTGCTCCCAGTCCACCAGCCTGGG
This sequence comes from uncultured Oscillospiraceae bacterium, assembly GCA_910587255.1. Lineage (GTDB taxonomy): Bacteria > Bacillota > Clostridia > Oscillospirales > Oscillospiraceae > Enterenecus. Next base: position 16,970 of record CAJUKT010000023.1, on the reverse strand, counting down.
CCCCTGGCCGGGGGGCTCCCCGCCTCCGCCCCGGATGAAGCGCAGGCACTGTTCCGCCGCCTCCTGGTAATGCTCGGCAGGCATATCAGACAGGTTTGGATAGAAAATGGTCAAGGCTGCGGCAGAGCGTTCCCGGCCGTCCAGCTCCGGGTCGGACAGGGCGGCGCAGATATCCAGCGCCGCCCGGTAGTCCGAGCGGACGGCGTACTGCGCGCCGCCCACCTCCACCCGGGTGGGCAGCAGTTCATTCCAGGGGCGCGGCATTTTTCCGGGCCTGATACTTGGCCGTGTACTTGGCGATGCGCCCCTCCCGCTTGGCCAGGTTGTTCCGAACGCTCCCATCCATCTCGTCCATGATGGCGAAGACGAAATTCTCCAGTACGGACAGGCCGTCGGCCAGGGCCGTCAGCCGCACGCCGGAAAACACATCGTCGCAGAAGCCCTCGCCGAACACCGAGTCCACCGCGTCCCGCATCCGCCTGTCGCTGCTCCGGGAGAGGTCAAACAGCTTGCCAAGCTCGTCCGTCTTCGCCTGCTTTTTGTTTGCCTCCGCCTCAATGGCCTCGATCTTGCCCAGCAGGGTGTACAGGGTGTCCATAAAGCCCACATCCGATGGGTTGAAGCGGATGACGCGCCCACCGTTGACCGTCATTTCCGCCAGGCCGGTTTCAAACCTCAGCTCTTTCATCAGGGCTCAGCCTCTCCCTTCGGGGTAAACGTGATGGTGCCGTCCTCCGCCACGCTGGCGGTGCCGGTCTCCCGCGTCCCGCCAAAGGTGACGTTGATGGGCATGGTCAGGGCGCCGCCCCCCGCGCCGCCCAGGCTGGCGGGCTTCACCATGGAGCTGGGATAGCGCTCGGCGAAGGCGTTGCCCTTCTCGTCCACCGCGTACAGGTGGATGCGCAGCAGATCCTGGTTGCACAGCGCGGGGGCGTCCTGATCCACCACGGCCAGCTCCCACACACGCTGCTGGTACTGGTCTCCGGCGTCCAGTTCGCAGGGGTCGAAGGTCTGGGAGATCACCGGCTTCTTCATGGTGCTGTGGGTGTCGCCCAAAATATCCTGTTTGCTCTCCTCGCCCCAGTCCATCTCTGCGGCGCTCTCCTCCACGCGCTTGCCCAGCTTGCCCCACTGGGGGGCCTCGGCGGTGCCGTAGTTGCCGCAGCACAGGTACAGCTTGCGCTCGACGGTCTGTCCGGCCGGGGTTTTGAACTTGAATGACATATTTCTGCCTCCCTTTTTAGATAAACCACGGGTCCGTGGCCTGGAAATATTTTACGAACTGGACGCAGAGCTGGACCACATACACGGCCCTCCCCCCATCCCCGGCGTCATACAGCACGCCGTTTTGCGCGGTGATTTGTTCCTGGCTGGGAACGTCTCCGAATACCGGGGCCAGCCTCTGCACGGACTGGTTTTGAACCCACTCCCTGAAGTCTGTGAGCCACGCGGCGCTGAGCGCCCTCCCGGCGCCGTCCCCGGGGGCCTTTTCAGCGGCACAGTGCAGCCCGAAATTGTACTGGTTGACCACGGCCACGCGGCCCATCAGGTCGGCCTTCCGGCTGATCTCCACCAATCCGGGGGGAAGTGCCCCGCCGTTAATGAAAATCTGGTCTGTGTAGTCGATCTGGAATTCCCGGAGGATATCCGCACCGGGGTAGCCGCCCACAAAGGCGGTGATTTTCTCCAGCGCCGTCATCTCCCCGTCCTCCCGTCCACATGGCCCGGCCGCCCTTGCCCCGCGGCCTCCCCCCTGGCGGCCATCCGGCGTCTGTCACGGCAGGGCTCCGCCTGGGCGCTTTTGGCCTTTCCCGGTTGGATATCCCCGTTGCTAACCGCGGGTTCACCCCTCCGGGAACACCGGCCATGGGGGGGCAGTACGCCCCATACCCCGGCTCTCAGGCCGGCCGTGCCCTGTGCCCGGGCCCGGCGCGCGTCCACGCGCCCAAACAGCCCGCGCTCAAGGCCCCGGCCGGTCATCCGCCTGCCTGTGGCCCCAGCGATGCTACCTACGACATTCATACCATCCTCCTTCCTCTCCGCGGGCCATACGGCCCTTTCCACGCATGGCGTCCGCCCCGGCCCGGATGCCTGGGGCGGAATGGGCCCCGCCCAATTCCCCCGGGCGGCGGTCTCCGCTCCCCGCCGTCCGGCGCGGAGGTTCGCGCGTCCCCCATACTTTTATCGTAGCACAGCTGTCACCCTCCGCGTCCCGCATCCGGGACACTCCAAAAATTTTCTTTGAACCCCAAAAGCTCATCCGTGCTGACGCCCAGGTAGTCCGCCATCCTGCAAATTGCGCTGGCGGTCGGTTCTTGCTCCCCCCGCTCATACCGTGCCACCGCGCTCTTGCTCAGCTGGCAGAAATCCGCCATAACCCTTCCGCTCACCCGCTTGCGCTTGCGCAGCGCCCGCAGCCGCTGCGGAAACCCGGCGGCCGAATTCACGCCCGTCATGGTCCGCCCTCCTCCTTCCGCTTCCGCCAAGCGGCCTCCCCGGCGTGTCCGAAGCCCGGGCACGCGGCCCTAGGGCAGCGCCTCCTTCGTCCGCGCCCGCGCAGGCCCCTCTTTGCCGCTTTAAGCGTAATCCAGGCAAAAAAAAATATAGTCCGCCGGGACGGGATACCCCTCCTCCATTTCCCGGGGCGTCAAAGCATCGGGGACAGCGCCGCCCGTCCCCTGGGGAAATCCCCGTTCCCCCCTTGGCTGCCCTTCGTGAAGGCGCTGGGAATTGCCTGCATCTTCTCACCCCCTATACCAACATCATATCACGCTTTTAGCGTTATGTCAATGCTTAAAGCGTAATTCACCGTTGACTTTTTTCCCCCTTTGCCGTATACTACCCTCGAAAGGGCAGGTGATTATATGTCTGGTTTAAGGGATGCCAACGCGCTGAAGGCCACTTTTTCCGCAAATTTGAACTATTATATCAAACACGCGAATATGAATACCGCCGGTTTGGCGGCTGCGCTCTGCGTTCCCTTTTCAACCGTATCCGATTGGGTGCATGGGCGCAAGTACCCGCGCATGGACAAGGTCCAGGCAATTGCGGATTATTTCGGCATCACGAAATCCGACCTGACCGAGGAACGCAGCCCGCTCCCCTCCGGCGCCGTCCCCATCGACCTGTCCAGCTGCCACCGCATTCCCATCCTGGGGCGCATCTCCGCCGGCCTTCCCCTGTATGCGGAGGAGCACGTGGAGGGCTACACCCTCACCGACCTGAACGGCGGCGCGGAATATTTTGGCCTCCGGGTTCAGGGGGACAGCATGAACGCCCTGCGCATTAACGACGGCGACATCATCATCGTGCGCCGCCAGGAGGAGGTGGAGCAGGGGGAGGTCGCCGTGGTGCTGGTGGACGAGGAGGACGCCACCGTCAAGCGCTTTTATTGCTCCGACACCACCGTCACCCTGATGCCCCAGTCCACCAACCCGGAGCACAAGCCCCAGCTGTATGATTTGAGCAAAACGTCCATCCGGGTTTTGGGCAAGGTGGTAAAGGTGGAATTTCTGATTTAAGAAGCTGTACCAATCGCCGAAGTATGCAGACTTGCCAGGAGGAATTGCCGCCAGGCCCAAGCGGCGGGCTTTGCCCCGCCATACGCCGCCGGTTTGACTTATCCGGCAAAAAATCCCTCGCCGCTGGGCGCGCCGCCGGTTTTCAAGCAGCGCTTAAACGACAGAAAATACGGGCGCAGGGCCGGCAGCAAACCAGCTGCCGGCCCTGCGCCGCATACGGACAAATAAGAAGCTGTACCAATATCCGAAGCATTCGGATCGGCGAGTCAAAATTGCCGCCCTGTCTACTTCCGCTTTTTGTTCAGCGCCACAAACACGCCGCCTCCGCAGGCGAGGAGCGCCGCTGCGGCGATGCCCACATACAGGCCCGTACCGGCCTTGCCGCTCTCGCCGCCGTCCTGCGTGCCTGGGGCCGCCGCGGCGCTCTCCTTCACCAGCACCAGCGCGGAAACGGGCTCCACCTCCACGCTGCCGTCCGAGACGCTGGCCAGGGCCTGGACGCCCGCCTTTTCCCCGTTAATGTAGACATTCCAGTTCCCCTCCGGCAGGTTCACGGTGGCGCTGGTCTCGTTGGCGTTGAAGATCAGATACAGCCCCTCGGCGGTCTCCCCGTTCACGCCGCCCTTGACGGCAAAGGCCAGCACGTTGGCGTCCAGCCCGCCCACCACGGAAACCGCGTCGGAGACCTCCTGCGCCGTACCAAGGCGCAGCGCCCCATGGGCCTTGCGGAACGCGATCAGGCCCTTGTAATATTCAAAGACCTGCCGGTACGCCTCGTCGTCCAGATCGCCCCACTTCAGGCAGTTCACCTGGTCGTTTGCGTTGTAGCTGTTGGAATTGAAGCTCCCGTCATCGTTGAGCTTGGTGCGCAGCATCTCCTCGCCGGCCTGGAGGAAGGGCACGCCCTCCGCCATCATGTAAAATGCCGCCGCCAGGTTGTTCATCCGAACCAGCTCCTCCCGGCCGGCCTCGGGCCGCGCGGTTTGCAGGTGGTCAAACAGGGTCAGGTTATCGTGGCAGGAGGCGTAGTTCACCGTCTGGGCCGGGCTGGCGCACCAGGTATCCGCGCCCAGGAAGCAGCGGCTCAGAACGTCCTCCATACCGGCCTTACCGGAGGCAAAGCCGGGGTCGGTATCATCGAACACGCTGCCCTTCAGGCCGTCCCGGATGGTGTCGTTAAAGTAGGCGAAGCCGGGCGTCTGCTGGGAATTGACCTGGGTGGCCATGGTATAGCCCTCCTTGGTCACGTTGGTGGACATGGTCCAGCCCTCGCCGTAGAAGATCACGTCCGGGTGGTCCTTGTGGACCTCGGCCACAATTTCATTGACGGTCTGGGTGTCCAGCAGGCCCACCAGGTCGAAGCGGAACCCGTCGATGTGGTATTCGTCCGCCCAGTAGCGCACAGAATCCACAATAAACTTTCTGACCATGGAGCGCTCGGAGGCGGTGTCGTTTCCGCAGCCGGAGCCGTTGGAATAGGAGCCGTCGGCGTTGATGCGGGAGAAATATCCCGGCACAAGCCTGTTGAAGCAGAACTTCCCCGCGTCCTGCACATGGTTATAGACCACGTCCATCACTACGCTGATCCCGTTCTCATGCAGGGCCTTGACGGTCTGCTTCAGCTCCTTCACCCGGACCTCGCCGTTAAAGGGGTCGGTGGAGTAGGAGCCCTCGGGCACGTTGTAGTTCACCGGGTCGTAGCCCCAGTTGAAGGAGGCGGTGGTGTGGGTCTCGTCCACGGAGCCGAAATCATAGATGGGCAGCAGGTGCAGGTGGGTGATGCCCAGCTCCTTCATGTGGTCCAGGCCGGTGGAAACCCCGCCGGGGGTTTTGGTGCCGGTCTCGGTCAGGCCCAGGAACTTGCCCGCGTTTTGGATGCCGGAATCCGCGTCTACCGACAGATCCCGGACGTGCAGCTCATAGATAACGGCGTCATTGATGCTCTCGCCCGCGTGGGGGTTGGCGTCGCTCTCCCAGCCCTCCGGGTCGGTGCCGTCCAGGTCGATGACCATGGCCCGGACGCCGTTGACGCCGGTGGTCCTGGCGTAGGGGTCGCAGGCCTCCGCCGCCACGCCGTCGATCACCGCGGTGTAGGTGTAGTACACCCCGTTGAGATCGCCGCTCTTGGCGGCCACCCAGGTGCCGTTGGCGTCCCGGGCCATCTCGATCTCCTCCGTTTTGTCGTCCTGATAGCTCTTGCCGGAGGCGTACAGGTTCAGCGTGACCGATTCCGCGGTGGGCGCCCACACCCGGAAGGTGGTGGCGTCCTTGGTCCACACCGCCCCCAGGTCGTCCCCGGTGTAGGTGTATTCCTTCTCAAAGCCCTCGGTGGAGTAGAGGCTGGGTATGCTGAGCTTGTACTGGGCTCCGTCATAGGTGATGGAGTAGCTCTTGAAGGGGTCCAGCTCCTGTGCCAGGGTCACGGTGTAGGTAAACTCCCCGCCGCCCTCCGCCACATCGGACACGGCCACGCCGCCGTCCTTGCCCTCCACGGAGAACACGCCGTCCAAGCTGCCCTCGATTTCCCCCGTCATGGTGACGGTAATGGTGCCGTCATGGTTGTAGAGCGCGGAGCGGGGCTTGGTGCCCAGCACCGCGTCACCGCCATACTCCTTGGTATGGCCCTCCACCCCGGATTCCACATAGACATGTACCGTGCCGGACACCATTTCCGAGATGTCGATGAACTGGTCCATGTCCACATCCTTGGTCCAGTCCGGCTGGCGGACGATGTAGCCCACGCTGGCGATGCCCGGGGTCACCGTCATGGTGGCCACCATTTCCCCGTCCTCCTCCACCAGGGGGGCGTCAATGGCGTCGCCCCCGCCCAGCTCCCAGAGCCAGACGGTCCAGTTCTCATAGTTGGCGTCTTCCCGGTGGTAGTGTACCTTGAGAATCAGCTCTCCCCCCGCCTCCGCCGCCATGGCCCTGGGAACGCCGGCCAGAAGCTGCGCGGCCAGCAGGGCCATCGCCACAAGGAATGCGCTCATCCTTCTTTTCATGTTTTCCTTCCCCTTTCTGTTACACGTTGGAATCGTTCCTTGGCGCAGTCTCGCCGGGCGCCGTCCCCTGAAGTCACTTCAGGACCGCCACGCTGTAGGCGGGCAGGGTGACCCTGCCGTCCTCCACAGTCACCGCGCCGCCGTCCGCCGACACATAGCCCGCCAGCTCCAGCCCGCCGTATCCGCCCAGTTCCACCTGCTTCTCCTCGGTCTCCGAGAGGTTGTAGAGCAGATAGACGACCTGTCCCTCATAAGTCTTGGAGATGGCCGCGATATCCGAATCCTCGATCTCCTCCAGCCGGGCCACGGTCCCGCGGGCGATTTCCGGGTTCTGATTGCGCAGCAGAATAACGTCCCGATAGAAGCTGTAGATGGAGTCCTCCTGCTTCCTCTGCTCCCCGGCGCTGGGGAAGCGGTTCTCCTGGGGCTCCATGTCCGGCGGGCCCGCCGTCATGCCCTTGGCGCTGGGGTCGGCGGACCAGTACATGGGCGCGCGCTTGTTCTCGTCCTTCCCGCTGCCGGTCATGCCGAGCTCTTCCCCGTAGTACACAAAGGCGCTGCCGCTCATCAGAATGTTCAGGGCCGCCGCCATTTTGACCTTCCGCTGGTCGTAGGACATATACCCCGCCGCCCGGGCCATATCGTGGTTGACAAAGAACGGCGCGTCAACGGCGTCCGCGCGGTACTCCCGGATGGTGTTCTGCACCCTGCACAGCGCCTTGGCATAGGCTTGGCCGCTGTGCTCCTCCCCGCTGTAGGTCAGCGTTTTGGAGATAACCCCCGTGGGGCCGGCGAACTCGAAATTGAAAAAGCTGTCAATGCCGCTGGCGTAGTACTGGGCGTAGGTGGGCAGCCCTTCCCACGCCTCGCCCACCAGGTAGGCGCCGGGCTTCGCGGCCTTTACATAGTCGTTGACCCAGGAGAGCACCTCCACGTTTTTGTCCACCGCGCCGGTGTAGAACTCCTTCACCGCGTCCAGCCGGAAGCCGCCCGCGCCCTTCTCCAGCCAGAAATCCATCACCGCCTCAAATTCCCTTCGGAGGGCCTGGCTTTCAAAATTCACATCGGGCATCCCGCTCCAGAAAACGCCCTCATAATAGTAATCGCTGGAGCCCACCTGGTACCAGGCGCCGGATTTTGGGTCCCCCTTGACAAAGTGATAGTATTCGTAGTAGGGGCATTCCGCGGCGGACGGCTCCTCCTGCTCCCCCAGCGACTCCAGATAATCGCAGGCGGCGGTGAACCACGGGTGCTCCGAGGAGGTGTGGTTGAGCACCAGGTCGATGATCAGCTTGATCCCCCGCTTCTCACACTCCGCCGCCAGCCGCTCAAAGTCGGCCATGGTGCCGTATTCCGGGTCGATGTCCATGTAGTCCTTCACATCGTATTTATGGTAGGAGCCCGCCGGCATCACCGGCATCAGCCAGATCCCGTTGAAGCCCAGCTCCTGGATATAGTCCAGCTTGGAGACGACGCCCTGGAGATCGCCCACCCGGTCGCCGTCGCTGTCGCAGAAGGAGTAGACGAAAATTTCATACCAGGTGCGGTAGTTGTCGTCGATCACCACGATTTCCTTGCCGCGCCAGCCCTGCTGCGCGCCGCAGGCGGTCAGGCTGCCCACCAGGGCCAAAAGGGCCAGGATCAGCGCCAGGCCCCGGCGAATCCTATTGCGTGATTGCTGCATTTGCCGTATCCTCCTCGCCATCGTTTGATGCGGGCTTCGTCAGGGGCCGCTCCGCCCGTCCGTAGAGCGCCGCGAAGCGCCGGATTTCCCGCCCCAGCTCGGGGGTCAGCCCGCCCTTTGGGAGCCTCCACAGCCAGTTTGTACCCACGGTGGAGGGCTTGTTCATCCGGCTGCGGTTGTTCAGGCCCATATAGTCCTGCATGGGGATCACGCACAGCTTGGCCGCGCTGCGCAGCACCAGGGCAATCAGGGCGCGGTGCAGCTCTTTCTGCGGGGTCTTCTGGTCGCACAGATATTCCCGTACCAGCCTCCTGTCCTCCGCCGTGATGCTGCCAAGCCAGCCAATCAGCGTCTCGTTGTCATGGGTGCCCGTGTAGGCCACGCAGTTCTCCAAATAGTTGTGGGGCAGGTAGTCGCTGGCCTCGTCGGAGCTGCGGCTGTCAAAGGCGAACTCCAGCACCTTCATGCCGGGGAAACCGCTCTCCCGCACCAGTTGGCGCACGGTGTCCGTGACATAGCCCAGATCCTCCGCGATGACCTCATGACGGCCCAGGGCCTGCTCCACATGGCGGAACAGGTCCATGCCGGGCCCCTTTTCCCAATGGCCGTTGACCGCCGTCTCCTCCCCGTAGGGGATGGCGTAGTATTCGTCAAAGCCCCGGAAGTGGTCGATGCGGGTGACATCGTACAGCTTGAAGCAGTGGCGCAGGCGGTCGGTCCACCAGGCGTAGCCGGTGTCCCGGTGGTAGTCCCAGCGGTAGAGCGGATTGCCCCACAGCTGTCCGTCGGCGGAAAAGCCGTCGGGCGGGCAGCCCGCCACCGCCGTGGGCCGGTTGTCTGCGTCCAGCTGGAACAGCTCGGGATGGGCCCAGGCGTCGGCGCTGTCCATGGCCACATAGATCGGGATATCGCCGATGATCTGAATCCCCCGGGCGTTGGCGTAGTCCTTCAGCTTTTGCCACTGCTGGAAGAACTTGAATTGCAGGTACTGCTGGAATTCAATCTCGAAGTACAGCTCCCGGCGGTAATAGTCCAGGGCAAACCCCCAGCGCAGGCGGATATCCTCCGCCCATTGGGTCCAGGGCGCGCCGTTGAAGCGCTCCTTCACCGCCATGAACAGGGCGTAGTCGGACAGCCACCAGCCGTTTTCCGCCAGAAACCGCTGGTAATCCGGGTTGCCGGCGATATCGCTGCGCCGGTAGGCCAGGCGCAGAAGGGGATAGCGGGCGTGGTACAGCTTTTCATAGTCCACCTGCCCGGCATCCGTGCCAAAGTCCGCGGCGGCGCACTCCTCCCGGGTGAGGACGCCCTCGCCGGTCAGCTCCTCCAGTCTGATAAAATAGGGATTGCCCGCGAAGGTGGAAAAGGACTGGTAGGGGGAGTCCCCGAAGCTGGTGGGGAACAGGGGCAGGATCTGCCAATAGCCCTGCCCCGCGTCCCGGAGCCAGTCCACAAAATCAAACGCCTCCCGGGAAAAGCAGCCGATCCCGTACCGGGACGGCAGGCTGGAAATAGGCAGCAATATGCCTGCGCTTCGTTTCATCATCGTTTCCTCCTCATGTCCCTCTGGATTTTACGCGGGGCCGCCGTCCCCGGTCAGAATGGCCCCCACCCGGTTCAAATCCATTTCGTCCAGCACATAGTCCGCGCCGGGCGCAGGCCCGGCGGGCGAGAGATTGGAGCGGATGTAGACGGCGGCCAGGCCCACAGCTTTGGCCCCCTGGACATCGCATATCCCGTCGTTGCCGATCATGACGGCCTGCCCCGGGTCTATGCCCCGCTGCCGGAGCAGCGTTTGGAAAAACCGGGGGTCCGGCTTTTTGCAGCCGCAGTCCGAGGAGAGGTACACGCCGTCGAACAGGCCGTCCAGCCCCAGCCGCTCCAGCTCCCAGCGGGTGAACAGGCCCTGGGCGTTGGACAGCAGCCACACCCCGCAGCCGCGGCTGCGCAGCACGCGCAGCAGCTCCGCCGCCCCCTGGTACAGGCACAGGTATTGCGTGGAATGCGCCCGGAAGGCCAGCCCGGTGCGCCGGACAAGCCCGTCCCCGGCCTCCACGCCCTTTTCCCCATAGAGCCTTTGGAAAACCTGTTCAATCTGGATCTCCGGGTGGGCTTCGTGGGCGTCCTGCCCCGGCGCGCCCGCCCCCTCCAGCTCCCTGACCAGCCGGAAGTAGCCGTCCCGCAGCTCCCCCGGCTGGAAAACGGCCCCATTGCGGCGGTAAAGCTCCGCCATGCGCACCCAGAGCCTGGGGGAGCGCTCATCGGTGCGGATATCCACCAGGGTGCCGTACAGGTCGAAAATACAGTGCCGGTATCTCATGAATCCCCGCCGCTCCCAAGCACCCTGATTTCGCGGTAGGGCCTGTAGCCGCCGTGGACAAGCTCCGTCTCCACTACCCCGTCCCCGTGTACCGTGAAGCGGTACTGATGGTATTTCCCTTCCTGGTAGTCAAAGCTCTCGCCGTCGTCCAGGTAGTGGTCCCACGTGCCCTCGCCGGGGTAGACATCCAGCAGCAACAGCGCGTCCGCCTCCTTCTCGCCCACATAGGACTGGGGCGGGGCCATGGGGATCACGCTGCCCGCCTTCACGTAGAGGGGGCACAGCTCCAGCGGGGCCTCCCGGATGATGGATACCGGGCCGCTCAGCCGCTCCCGGGTCCAGTAGTCGTACCACTCCCCCTCGGGCAGGTAGACCAGCCGCTGCCTGACCCCCGGCTGCACCACCGGGGCCGCCAGCACCTGCCCGCCCACCATGAACTGGTCATTGCACGTGCGGGCGGCTGTGTCGTTGGGATAGTGGAACACCAGCGGGCGGAGTATGGGCGCGCCGGTGCGCGCCGCCTCCCAGAACAGGTCGTAGAGGTAGGGCAGCCAGCGGTAGCGCAGCTTGACGTATTTGCGGTAGATATCCAGCGCCTCCCGCCCGAACTGCCACGGCTCCTGCCGCCGGGTGCCCAGGGCGGAGTGGTTGCGCAGCAGCGGCGAGAAGCAGGCCGCCTGCACCCACCGCACCAGCAGCTCCGACGTGGCGTCGGACCCGAACCCGCCCAGGTCCGTGCCGGCGAAGGGCAGCCCGGACAGCCCCAGGTTACACAGCTGGGGTATGGCCATTTGCAGGTGGGCCCAGATGCTGTGGTTATCCCCGGTCCAGGCGGTGGAATACTTCTGGGTCCCGGCGTAGCAGGCCCGGGTGATGACAAAGGGCCTGCGTCCGTCCAGCTTTTTCAAGCCCTCATAGCACGCCTTGGCCATAAAGTGGCCGTAGACGTTGTGGAGCTCGGCGTGGGTGGTTTTCCGCGCCCCGTCGGAAAACACCACGCCGTCCGGGAGCGGGCCGTGAAAGCTGGCGGGCTCGTTCATGTCGTTCCAGATGCCCCGCACGCCCAGATCCAGCAGAAACCGCTGATGCTCCCCCCACCATTCCTGTACGGCGGGGTTCCCGAAGTCGGGATAGGCGGCGTCGCCGGGCCACACGGCGTTGATGTACACCCCGCCCTCCGGGGCGGCGGCAAAGAACCCCCGCTCCACGCCCTGCTCATAGACGGGATAGCCCGCCTCCTTTTTCACCCCGGGGTCGTTGATGACCACCGGCTTGAAGCCCCGGGCGGCCAGCTTGGACAGGAACCCCTTGGGGTCCCCGTGGTAGCGGTCCTGATTCCAGGTAAACACCTTGTAATCCTGCATATAGTCGATGTCGAAATGGATCGCGTCGCAGGGGATGTCGTGATCCCTCAGGCCGTCGGCCACCGCCTGCACGTCCTCCTGGGTCATATAGCCCCACCGGGACTGGTGGTAGCCCAGCGTCCACTTCTGGGGCAGGGGGCAGACGCCCGTCAGATAGGTGTACCGCTCCAAAACCTGGGGCAGGCCGTCCCCGGCGATGTAGTAGTAATCCAGATTTCCCCCCGCGGCCCCGAACCAGAAGTAGTCCTCCGACTCCTTGCCCATGTCAAACCAGGACCGGAACGTATTGTCCATAAAAATGCCATAGGCGCAGCTGTCCGTCAGCGCCATAAAGAAGGGGATGGACTTGTACAGCGCCTTGAAGCTGTCCACATGGGGGTCGGGGATATCGCTGTTCCACATCTCGTATTCATAGCCCCGCTTGTCCAAAAACCCCGTCTTGTCCCCCAGTCCGTAGAAATGCTCACCGCCCTGGAGCCGCTTCACCACCTCAAAGGCATGGGCGGGTTCCTCCAGCTCGGCCCCGTGGCCCTCCGCCAGGAGCAGCGCCGCCCGCTCGGGGGTGATCCGCTCCAGCGGGCGGCGCGCCCCCCGGTAATCCTCACACACCGCGTTGCCCCCAGCGTCAAAAAAGTCCACGCAGAACCCGTCGCTCACCCGCGCCTTGACCTCGTCCGTCTCCACCCACAGCCCGTCCTCCCGGCGCTGCGCCGTAAAGGGCACGGGCCTGGCCTTATCCCCCTCGATGGCCTTGGAGCGGTGGTCCGGCGAGGCCAGGGGGGCGAATACATTGACGATGCCCGGGGCGATGAGCTCCAGCCTGGCCTCGCCGCCCTCAAATTGCAGCCTGACCGTCTGGCCGGACAGGGCATACGCCTTTAACGCGCCATAGTTCATATGGATGCTCCTCCTTTTTCCAGCGCCTCCAGCGCTTCATAGACCCGCAGCAGCTCCCCCACGCTCCACGCCTGGGCAAAGCAGCCCTTGGACATTACGGGGTCGCCGCCGTCGTAGATCTCGGGCAGCTGTCCGGCGCAGCCCTCCCGCAGGGCGCTGGAGACGGCCTCCAGCTGCCGCCGGACCGTGTCCCTGGAGCGCCGGGAGCAGCCGTTCACCTTCAGGTACGCCAGATAGTAGCCCCCCAGGGGGAAGGCCCACACGGTGCCCTGATGGTAGGCCAGATCCCGCTTCAGCCGGTCTCCGCCGTAGAAGGGCTGGAACTCCCCGTCGCCGGGGTCCAGGGTGCGCAGGCCGTAGGGGGTGTAAAGCGCTTGAAACACCGCTTCCACCACCTGCCGCTCCCGCTCCGGCGCAAGGGCGGAAAAGGGCATGGACACCGCCCAGATCTGGTTGCAGCGCAGCTGCCCGTCCGCCGCCGTGCCGGAGATCACGTCCCGCAGATATCCCTTGTCCTCCATCCAGAAGGCTTGGTTGAAGCTCTCCCTCACCCGCCGGGCCAAAGCGGCGTATTCCGCCCCGTCCGCCCCGGCCAGGGGGGCCAGCTCCCGGAGGACGCACAGGGCGTTATACCAATAGGCGTTGATCTCCACCGGCTTGCCGTGGCGGGGGGTGGGGAGGATGCCGTCCACACACACATCCATCCACGTCACCTGGTCCAGCCCCTCCCCGGCACAGATCAGCCCGTCGCCGTCCATGCGGATGGCGTGGCGGGTGCCCCGCTGATAGGCGGCGGCAATGCGCGCCAGCACCGGGAACGCCCTTTCCACAAAGGCGGCGTCCCCGGTCTTTTTCCAGTACAGCCAGACGCAGTTGACCAGCAGCAGCGCCGCGTCCGCCGTGTTGTAGCGGGGCTCCTCCCCGCCCTCGGGGAAGAGGTTGGGCGCCAGCCCGTCCCGCTCATAGGCCAAAAAGGTCTCCAGCACGCTTCTGGCCTCCTTGTACCGCCCGGTGGACAGCAGGCACCCCGGCAGGGCGATCATGGTGTCCCGGCCCCAGTCCTCGAAAAAGGGGAAGCCCGCCAGGATGGTGTGCCCCCCGGTGGACTCCCGGCGGGAGAGGAACTGCCCCGCCGCCCGGACCAGAGCCCGGGCCGCCCCGTCCTCCAGGTCCGCCCGGCGCTCCAGCGCCCGGTTATGGGCCTCCAGCCGGGAAAACACCTCCTCCGCCCCGGGCAGGGGCCAGGCCGTGCCGTACACGGCCTCCAGCACCCGGCTCTCCCCGGCGGGGACGGACAGCTCCACGCAGTGGTTCACCACGGCCCACCCGGCGGCCGGCTTGCCGTCCATGGCGTCCTGGGCAAAATGGAAGGCCCCCCGCAGGGCCTGGGGCAGGGGAACCGTCCTGCCGCTGGTCTGGAAGTACAGCGTGCGCCCGTTGGAGCGCACGCAGCTCTTCTCCAGAGTGAATTGCTGGCCGGGGCGCAGCGCCTCCCCCTTGGGGACGAAGCGCAGGTGGGGCGTCACGCGAAGGACGGCCCCGCTCCGGCTTCGGTTGTTGATCTCGTAGACCAGGGCAACGGTGTTTTCCCCCGGCATGAGGGCCGCCCGCTTCACCACCTCCACCCCCTGGACCAGATAGGTCCACTGGGGATAGTCCCGGAAGGTGAAGCCCGCCTGATACGCCCGCCCGTCCTCCCGGCGGACGCGCTCCCCAAAGTCCTGGCTGGACAGGGGGACGGCGCGCCCGTCCAGCGCCAGCGTGTCCTCCAGGCGCTGGATCATCTGCACGCGGCGGTTGGGGGCGCGCTCACAGGCCATCAGCAGCCCGTGCTCGTTCCGGGCGCAGGAGCCGATAGCGGTGAGGGAGCAGAAGCCCCCCAGCCCATTGGCCATGAGGAAGCAGGTCTCCTCCCCCCGCTCAAAGCTCAGCCAGTCCTGCTTTCCATAGATAAAGTTCATAAGAAACACCCTTTGATTCTGCTTAGACGCTGTTTGAAAATTGACGGTTAATCCCCTTCCCGCAGGAGCAGCACGCCGCTGCACGGGGGGATGCCGATCTCGTTGCGCTGCGCGGGGCGGCGCTGATCGGCGCTGCGGCCGTCCGCCCGGACGATCCACCGCCCATGGGGCAGGGAGAGGGAAAACGGCCGGTCCGAGGCGTTGTACGCGATGAGCAGCCGCTCCCCCAGGGGGCCGCCCCGCTCCACCTGGAAGGACACCACCTTGGGGCGGTGGATGCTCCGGGCGGTGACCCGCTCCGCCGCGGCGGGGGATTTGTCACACAGCCCCGGCAGGGACTTGCGCAGCCGGATGAGCTGGCGGTAGTAGTCCGTCAGCCCCTCAAACCGGCGCGCCCGCTCCCAGCACAGCATATTCAGCCGCGGCGGGGAGCGGAAGCTGTTGCCCTCCCCCAGCTTGGTGCGGCCAAACTCCTCCCCGGCCTGGAAGAACAACCTGCCCTGGCAGGTGAAGCAGATGAACGCGGCCAGCTTGTTCTGCGCCAGCACATCCGCCCAAAGCCCATCCAGATCCGCCGCCCCGGCCTCGTCCCCGTTTACGCCCAGGCACATCACCAGCTTATCCCACAGGGTAAAATTATCGTGGGCGGAGACGTAATTGACGATCTGGGAACAGCTGCGGGGGGTATACTCCCCCCATCCATCCCGCCAGCCGATGACGGCCCGGAGGATATCCTGCTCCCGCCCCTCCCCGCCGTTGACAAAGCCGGGGGCGCGCTCTATAAAGGCATCCCCTTTGATGGCGTCCCGGGTCAGGTCGCAGAAAACGCCCACATCGGGGTGGAGCAGGGCCAGCGCGTTTTTCAGCACAGGGCGCGAGCCCGGCTCCATGGGGGACTCCTGCGCCCGCCAGGGTTCGCCGTACATCAGCTTTTCGCCGGGGCCGAAGGCGGCGTCCAGCTCAGCGCGGATCCGGTTCATCAGCTCCACCGTCAGCAGGCCCATGAGGTCGAAGCGGAAGCCGTCGATGTGGTATTCCCGGGCCCAGTACAGCACGGAATTGACAATGTAATTGTCCACCATGGCCCGGCCTGCGGCGATATCGTTTCCGCAGGCGGAGCCGTCGGACAGCGAGCCGTCCTCGTTCCTGCGGTAATAATATCCCGGGGCGCTGCGCTCCAGCCAGGAGTCGGCGCGGTAGGTGTGGTTATACACCACGTCCATCACCACCCGCAGCCCGTTTTGGTGGAGGGCCTGAATCATCTCCCTGCACTCCCGGATGCGGGCCGCGCCGTCGGACGGGTCGGTGGCATAGCTGCCCTCCGGCACATTGTAGTTCACCGGGTCATAGCCCCAGTTGAACTGCTCCTCACTGCCCCCCTCGTCCACCGAGCCGAAGTCAAACACGGGCAGCAGCTGGACGTGGGTCACCCCCAGGCCCGCCAGGTGCTCCATACACGCCGGCAGACCGCCGTCCTCATCCCGCCAGGAGAACGCCTTGAATTTCCCCCGGTACTGGGCGGGCACCCCGCTGTCAGGGTCAAAGGAGAAATCCTTCACGTGCAGCTCGTAGATGATCTGCTCCGGCTGGGGGGCGGGCGGTCGGTCGCTGTCCCAGCCCTCCGGGCGGGTGCGGGGCAGATCCACCGCCATGCTGCGCCCGCCGTTGCGGCCGCAGGCCATGGCATAGGGGTCGGCGGTGGTCCGGCGCACGCCGTTTGTCCAAACGGCGTAGTCATAGTATGTCCCGTGGAGGTTTTCATCCACCGCCGCCTGCCAGACGCCCCGGTCCCCCCGCGCCAGCGGCAGGACCTCATACGCCTCGGAAACGCCGTCCCGGTACAGGGACAGCTCCACCCGCTGGGCCTCGGGGCTCCACAGCTTGAAGACGGTGCGCCCCTCTGCGCACAGGCAGCCCAGATCCCTGCCGTCATAGCGGTACAGCGCGTCAAAGCGCCTGTCATATGTTGTCTGTTTCATCGCTTCCACAGTCTGCCTCCGTTCGTCAGCTTGCCGGCGCATAGAAAGCGGGCACGGCCCGCGCCGCTTCATGGGTAAGGCCGCCATATCGTCAAAAACTTAGAAGCTGTACCAATAGCCGAAGTATTCAGATTCGCGAGTCAAAACTGCCGGCGGCAAGGCGAAAAATCGCGGGAATACTTGGTGTATTTCAAGATTTTTCAACGCGCCCGGCGGCAATTTGGGCCGCAAAGCTGGGTGCT
>CAJUKT010000022.1 GCA_910587255.1 uncultured Oscillospiraceae bacterium | reverse complement strand
ATGGATTGTTTTTCCTCCGGGGTGAGGGAGCCCGCCGGGACACACCCGGCAAAGTCCTCCAGGGTGGTGTTGACACCGGCACGGGACCGGCATTGGGCCTTGCCCCGGCAAAACCGGCAATGGTCACCAGGGACAAACTCACCCAGGCCGGAAAAGGCCTTTTGTGCGGCGGGCTTGATGCTCTCCCCCCAGGCCCGCAGCTCCTCCACGGTGATGGTGTCGGTGGAGTAGCTGTCAAGGCGGGGCTGGTCAATGCTCATGCGGACCTTTTTGATGGTGTCCCCAAAAATGGGGGCGTAGCGCTTGAGGGCACCCAGGGCATAAAGCCGCATCTGGGGGTTGCCCTCAGCGGACACGGGGACGCCCTTGCCGTGCTTGTAGTCGGTGATGCAAAGGGTATCTCCTCCAATCATCACACAGTCACAGGTGCCAAAGCCCTCCGGCACATAGTCCGCAAAGTCTACCTTGACCTCAGCGGCCACGGTGGGGGGGCTGTTGTAGGTCATGGCCTGCTCCAGCAGGTGCTCCAGGTAGAGGTCCGTGGTCTTGTCCATCTCCGGGTCATAGCGGGCCTCTTTCTTGAGCTTGTTGAGCCGGGAGTTATAGGTGCGGTTGGTCATGATGGTAAACTTCTTGAGGACCTTGAGCTCCGCAATGGCGTGGGCCAGGCGGCCCTCCTCCGCATAGTCGCTGGTGCTCTCCGGCAGCCCCTCCTCAAAGCGGGGGGCCGCCGTGCACGCCAGCCAGCGGGAGGCGGAAGATGCGGAAAGCAAAGCGTGTTTCTCAGGGGGCATAGGGCACCTCCTAAATCTGAGCGCCCAGAGCTCGCAGCTCCGTGGCAAAGACGCCATACTGGGCGGGCTGGAGCTGGGTGATGGCCTGGACGCCGTACTTGGTCAGCAGGGCCAGCAGGGGCTCCATCTTCCCGGCGTCTACCAGGGCGGCCCCGGCCTTGGAGATTTGGTCCAGGGTGTAGGTGGGGGCACCGGCCACCGGCATGACAGGAGCGGCGGTCTGAGGAGCCGGAGCGGGCGCAGGAGCGGGCGCAGGGGCGGGAGGCGTAACAGGGGCCGCCGGAGCCGGGGGCGGGGTCACGGGAGCGGGGGCCGGGCCGGGGGTCTGGGGCATGACTGGGGGCTGGGCCGTGGCGGGGGCGGGCATCTGGGGCGGAACAGCCGCCGGAGCGGGCATCTGGGGCCGGGGAGCGTCCGGGGTCAGGATGTTGGGGTCCACCGTCATGGCGGCGGCCAGGCTTGTGATGGCGGCCACCAGGGCCGGAGCCTCCACATTGATGGTCATGGACAGGTTACTCATCTTGTAAATCCTCCTTGTTTTCAGATTGACAGTCACAGGGCTCACAGGGGTCAAGGTGGGCCCCGCAATAGGGGCAGGTGGTATAATAGGGCATAGGTCAGTCCTCCAAAACGCTTGTCCAATGTTCCAGGGCAGTCATGACCTTGCGGGTGTAGTCCGTTTGGTAGACACCGGCGTCCCAGAGCTTTTGGGCACCGCTGGGGCCGCAGTTGTAGGCCATCAAGGCTCGCTCCGTGTCCCCGTAGCGGTCAAGGTAGCCGCCGATGATGTAGACGCCAGCCTCAATATTTCCGGCATGGGTCAGCGGGTCCATGCCCAGGCCTTGGAGCCATTCATGATTACATTGGTTTATCTGCATGAGGCCATAGTCACTGGTGGGGCTTGTGGCGTCCGGGTCAAAGTGGGTTTCCACCTCAGCGATGGCCAGCGCCAGGGCATAGGGCACGCCGTAGCGCTCACATTGGTCCTGCATGATTTCCTGGAGGTCATAGGCCAGGAGCCGCCCGTCACTCACAATGTCATCCCGGTGCCTCACCAGCTCCGGCGTTTCAGCCGGAGCGGTGGGCGGTGGGGTGCTGGTGGGCTCCGGGGCAGACGTGGCCACGGTCACCGGGGGCTTGTCCGCCAGCAGGGCGTCAAAGATAAAGTTTAAGGTGAGGGCGGAAACGGTGAGGGCCAGGATGATGGCCAGAGCGATGGCGGCGCAGGCCATGACGATGGGCCAGGGGTTGCGCCGGGGCTTGTCCCACGGGTCCTGGGCGGTCCTCATTTGTCCACCCGGCGGAAAAGCTCCTCTATGAGCTCCCGGTTGCTGTACCCCTCCAGCGGGTTGCTGTCATCCTCCACCGCAAAATCGGAGGGAATGAGGAAAGCGGGGCGGGACCCGATGGTGCCGGAGCAGTGGTTGAGGTCGAGGTTGCCAACGGAGTTCAAGCCAAGGACCCATGTATGGTCATCATCCACGCAGGGCGTGGACCAGGGGGTCACGGACCACTCCCAGCTCTCCGGGTTGGGCAGGATGCCGTGGTACTTGCGCAGCTCATCCAGGGTGAGCGGGGCCACCTTGCACTCCACGGTCCCGTACTCCTTGGAGCCGTTGAGGGCGGTGAGGTCCACCGTGCGGGTGATGACCTCCTCCGGGTGCCCCTGGGTGATGCCGTCCAGGAAAGCGCCGTTGAGGTGCACCCGGAGGGCGTTGTCCTCATCCTTGAAGTTGTTGGTCTTGCCAAAGGACTGCTCAATCTGCTCGGCCACGGCCAGCAGGGTGCCCTCCTTGCGGTGCTCCAGGACGATGCAGGGCTCCCCACGGTAGAGGATGACCTTGCCGGGGGCAATGCGGGAAACGGGGGTTTTCATGTACTGTTCCTCCTTTAGTGATTGGTGGGGGCGGCATCCCGCTCCCTGGGGCCGTTGTCATAGTCCGGCCCAGTGCCGGTCCACTCATACTCACACTCCGGGCCGATGAGGATGCCGGTCAGCTTGTGCGTGGCATCATCGCAGGTGGGGGCCCAAATGGAGATGTTCAGCATGGCCTTGGTGGCCTTGTGGCGCAGGCCAACGCCCCATTTGTACTCTTTCATGGATTAGTCCTCCTCCGTTTCGATGGTGATAAAGTTTTCCGCCTGGACAATGATGTCCGACACGATTTGACGGATGGGCAGGCCTGTCTTGGCCTTGAGGCGGCGGACTACTTTCTCCGCCTCCGGGGTGAGGCGGACCGTGCCGATGCACTCCATGGCCCGCCCACCAGCTTTGAGCACGATGGCGTTTTCGCTTTTGCTCATGGGGTTGTCCTCCTTGGTTTTTTGGTGCCTATGTGGTGCGGGTCATGCCTCAGCGGCAGCTCTGCGTTCCCCTCCGCTCAAGCTCCTGCTGCATGGTGAGCTGGGCCAGGTCGGCGTCATACTTGAGGCGCTGGTCCGGGAGCCGGTCCCCCGTGCGGCCCCGCCGCAATTCGGTATAGACCGTGGAGAGGGGCACCTTTAAGGCCGCCGCCAGGTCCTTGGCCGTGTTGCCGTTTTCCCAAAGGGTCTGGAGGTCTTTCCGGGCTTGCAACGTGCGGAAAGCGTAGCCTGCCATGTGTTTCACCTCTTTTCTGGCATAAAAAAATTAGCTTGCGGGGTGCCAAGTCGTTTGACTTGGACCCTGCAAACTAATCATAGGGGGTGCTCTTTTAAAATTCTTTTTGAAAAATGGTTGACAAGCCCGATTCCTGCTGTTATAATAAGCTCCGCTGTAGCGCGGAAGGCTTCTGTGCTGGTGTAGCTCAGCCGGTAGAGCAGCTGATTTGTAATCAGCAGGTCGGGGGTTCGAATCCGTCCACCAGCTCCACCCTTCTTCCGCCCAACTGAATAAGGAGGAGTACCCAAGTGGCCAAAGGGGACAGACTGTAAATCTGCTGGCTTTGCCTTCGATGGTTCGAATCCATCCTCCTCCACCACGTCGCCGCAAGCTTCCTATCGCTTGCGGCGGCTTTTTAATCCGCCGCTCGCTCATTTCGCTGCGGCTCCTCTCCCCACAAAGCCGAAGGGCGGCTTTGCGGGGGCCCCGTTTTGGCAGGCATACTATCGCTTGCGGCTCTTTTAAGCGGGGGTTGCTCATTTTCAATTTCAGCATGGATTTGGGCGGGCCGTATCTGGCAGGAAAGGCGGGGCGTTGGCGCGGGGCAGCAAGACCATGGGGATCGAACCTCCTTTTTAAAAATTGAAACTGCTGTTCTATTTCGACCACTAAGATACCACGTCCGCCGCCCCAAGTCAAGTGCCGGGGCGGATATTTTTTTCGCGATTTTTTGTAAATGTGCCGGAAAAACGGACAGGCCGCCCCTGGGATGTTGCACGCCGGCCGGCGTGCGGTGCCGGATTTACAAAGGTTTTACACTTTTCCCGTTGACGGGCCGTTCCGCTGGGAGTATGATGGAAAAAACACCTTTGGAGGGGCGGCTATGAAGAAGAAAACCACCTTTGGGCTGCTGGGCCTGGCCGCGGCGGGAGCCGGGGCGGCGGGGGGCCTGGCCGCGCTGGGCAATTATCTCTACGGGCAGATGATGGTGCCCCGGGTCCGGGAGTCCTGGGCGGAGGAGGCCAACCCGGTGCAGGCCGAGGGGCGGCTGTGGGCCAGGAATATGGAGGGCTTCCGGGAGGCGGGCATACAGGCGGCGGACGGGCTGCTGCTGTGGGGGACGGTGGCGCCGGGGGCGCCGGACTGCCACCGCTGGGCCATCTGCGTCCACGGCTACCACGACACCTACGAATCCATGGGGGCCATCGCCAGGCACTATAACCAGCTGGGCTGGCACGTGCTGCTGCCCGACCAGCGGGGCCACGGCAGGAGCGAGGGGGACTATGTGGGCTGGGGGTACGACGAGCGGCTGGATCTGGTGGGCTGGTGCCACTACGTCATCCGCCGGGACCCGGCGGCAGAGATCCTCCTCCACGGCGTATCCATGGGGGCGGCCACGGTGCTCATGGCCACCGGGGGGGCGCTGCCCAGGCAGGTGAAGGCCGCCGTGTCCGACTGCGCCTATACCTCCATTGAGGCGGAGGCCCGCCATGTGCTGGCCCATTACCACGACGTCCTGCCTGCCCGCGCCTGCCTTCCGGCGGGGCTGCTGTTCGCCGTGCTGCGCAAGACCACCCTGCGCCGGGCGGGGTTTGACCTGCGGGACGCCGCCCCCATCGGGGCGGTGGCGCGCTCCAGCACCCCCACCCTGTTTGTCCATGGGGTGGAGGACGACTTTGTGCCCGCCGCCATGATGGGGAAGCTGTACCAGGCGGCCCGGTGCCCCAAGGCGTTTTTGTGGGCGCCCGGCGCGGGCCACGCCCAGGCGGTGGGGACGGACCCGGAGCTGTACTGGACGGCGGTTTCCACCTTCCTCCGGGATTATTTCCCAGAGCCGGAGAGCTAGGGAAGCGCTGATTAAATGCGCCCGTGGCGCTTTGCGGATATTTTGCGCCAGAATTTTGTTGCAATTCCTTGAAATAAATAAAATTATTCCTGCGAAATTGCGCCGCATTCTGGCGCGAAAGCTCTCGCAAATCGCTCTTGTCGATTTAATCAGTCCTTCCCTAGAAAACCTGAAATTCCCGGCCTGAACCCGTCAGGCCGGGAATTTTTTACGGAACTTAGAAGATTCTGGAAGTTCTTTGATTTTTAGTTGACAGCCGGAGGAAAAACGAATATAGTAGAGAAACCGGGCAAAATTTCCGGATGGTTTTGACAAATCATTTTTGTGCTGTGGGGAATGAGTGTGGGAGATCATACGCGTTTTGACAGGGAATTTGACCGCCGGTATGCTTACGGCGGCTGCGATCTGGGGGCGGTGTGCACCCCGGACCGAACGGTATTCAAGCTCTGGAGCCCGGAGGCCTCCGGCGTAGAGCTGTTTTTATACCGGCACGACACGGCCGGGCCCTGGTTTGACCGCCGGCCGCTGGAGCTGGGGGACCGGGGTGTGTGGAGCTGCACGGTGGGGGGGGACCTTCACGGGGTCTACTATGACTATGAGGTGACGGTGCGGGGGGAAACCGCCCTCACCGCCGACCCCTACGCCGTGGCCTGCGGGCGCAACGGGCGGCGGAGCATGGCGGCGGACCTGGCCCGCACCGACCCGAAGGGCTTTGACCGGGACGGGGCGCCCCCCCTCCCGCCGGAGAATATCATCTATGAGCTCCATGTGAAGGACTTCTCCTACCACCCGGACAGCGGCGTGCCGGAGGAGTGCCGGGGCCGGTTTGGGGCCTTCGCCTGGCGGGACGGGCAGGGCCGCCTTCCCCTGTGCATGGAGCACCTGAAGGGGCTGGGGGTCACCCATGTCCAGCTTCTGCCCATCTATGACTTCGGCTCGGTGGACGAGGAGGGGGACGGCAGCCAGTTCAACTGGGGCTACGATCCCGTGAATTACAACGTGCCCGAGGGCAGCTATTCCACCGACCCCGCCGACGGGGCGGCGCGCATCCGGGAGTGCAAGGAGATGGTGCAGGCGCTCCATGAAAACGGCATGAGGGTGGTGATGGACGTGGTGTATAACCACACCTACACCGCCGACTCCTGGCTGGAGCGGTCCGCGCCGGGGTACTACTACCGCCGCTGGGCGGACGGCAGCCTGTCCAACGGCTCGGGCTGCGGCAACGATATCGCGGCGGGCCGGGCCATGGCGGATAATTATATTGTGCATTCGGTGCTGTACTGGGCGAAGGAGTACCATATCGACGGCTTCCGCTTCGACCTGATGGGCCTTTTGACGGTGGAGCTGATGAACCGCATCCAGAGGGCGCTGGACGCCGCCTTCGGCAGGGGGGAGAAGCTGGTGTACGGCGAGCCCTGGCGGGCGGCGGATTCCCCCATGGAGCCGGGGATGGTTTCGCCCATGAAGGACAGCGCGCCCCTGTTGGACCCCCGCGTGGCCATGTTCTGCGACGTTACCCGGGACGCCATCAAGGGCGACTGCTTCCACTGTGAGCAGCCCGGCTTTGTCAACGGCGGAGTAGGGCTGGGGGAGACCATCCTGTGCGCCGCCGCCGGCTGGATGGGGGGCGTGGGCGACTTCAAGCCCCGGGCCTGCTCCCAGGTGATCAACTATGTGTCCGCCCACGATAACTATACCCTTTGGGATAAGCTGGCGCTGTGCTCCCCCGGCCCGGGCGGGGCGGTGTGCTACCAGGAGCCCCGGGACGACCTGCTGGCCCAGAACAGGCTGGCCGCCTTTGTGTGCTTCACCTGCCAGGGGAACCTGTTCCTCCAGGCGGGGGAGGAGTTTGCCCGCACCAAGCTGGGGGACCACAACAGCTACAAATCCCCCCCGGAGGTGAACTGCCTGGACTGGCACCGGGCCTGGACCTTCGGCACGCTGAGCGATTATTACCGCCAGCTTATCCGGCTGCGCAAGTCCCTGCCGGGGCTGTGCGACAAGAGCCCCGGGGCGGGCGGGCGCATTGTGGAGCCCAACGTGTACCGGGAAGGGGTGGTGTCCTTCCAGGTGGAGGGGGGCGGCCCCTGCGGGGAGCTTTTGTTTGTGGCCTACAACGCCACCGGCCACGACTACGCCATCCAGCTGCCCTCCGGCCGCTGGACGGTCCGGGCGGACGGCGTGAACGCCGACCAGCACCGGCCCCTCATCTCCCACGGCAACTGGCTGACGGTCCACCCCCGCAGCGGGATGCTGCTGATGAAGCGGGAATAAGAAGGAGCCGCCCCTTTTGTGAAGGGGCGGCTCTTTTTGCGCCGTTTTGCCCGCCGTTACCGCCGAATGGAGAACACCCCCGTGGCGGTTGCCAATATTTCCTCCGGGTGGTCCGCCGGGGACACCTCGGCGGACAGCTGGCCGGTGGAGCGGCCGATGCGCACCGTGCGGGTGCGCACCCGCAGCTGGGCGTCCAGGGGGACGGGGCGGACATAGTTGACGGTCAGGGTGACGGTGGGGGTGGCGGCCCGGCCGCACTGGGCGGAGCAGGTGACCCCCATGCAGGTGTCCAGCAGGGCGGCGGTGATCCCGCCGTGGACGATGCCCAGGGGGTTGGACATGGACGGGTCGGTGCGGCAGGCGAAGAGCAGCGAGCCGTCCGGGCCGTCCTCGTCCAGCAGGCTGAGGTCCCGGCCGAAGCGGGGCCACGCCTGGGCGGGGGACTGGAGGCGCAGGGCAATGGACTGCCGGGCGCATTGGCGCAGGTCCCGGTTTGGCATCAGCTCACTCATGGCGCGCAGCGCCCCCTTTCTGTACCTGTTCTTCAACATCCGTGCCGCCACGCTCCGCCTGCTCGCAGCGCGGGGCTTCGCTGTGCCCCGGCCCCGCCTTGTTCCATCCGCGCTGCTCACCACGGCCCAGCGCCCGCACCAGCTCCTGGCTGGGGGTGACGTACACCGTGCGGTAGGTGTTATAGACCACGTAGCCCGGCTTGGCCCCGGCGGGCTTTTTCACCGCCTTGACGGGGGTGTAGTCCACCGGCACCTGGCCCGACTCCCGCCCCTGGGAGAACCAGGCCGCCAGCATGGCCGCCTCGGTGAGGGAGGCCCCGTCCGGCTCCGCGCCGCCGGTTTTTAAAATCACGTGGGAGCCGTGGAGCTTCTGGGCGTGGAGCCACAGGTCCCGCTTGTCCGCGTCCCTGGTGGTGAGCCGGTCGTTCTGGGTGTTGTTCTTGCCCACCAGGATGGCCAGCCCCGCGCTGGACTGGAACTGCATGGGCTTGGCCTGGACGGTTTTCACCTTGCCCTTGGCGGTCATCTTCCTCTTGTGCTGCTTCAGATAGCCGTTGTCCATCAGCTCCTGGCGGATCTCCTGCAAATCCCGGTCCCCCTCGGACAGGGAGATCATTTGCAGCACGCTGTCCAGGTAGGACAGCTCCGCCCGGTTTTTCTCCAGCTGGAGGGTGAGCATCTCCTCCGCCTTCTGGGCCTTTTTGTAGTCCTTGTAATACCGTGCCGCGTTCTGCTGGGGGGTGAGCAGGGGGTCCAGGGGGATGTCCACCTCCGGGCAGTCCGGATGGTAGTAGTTCTGGGCCCGGAGGACGGCCTGGCCCTTGCGCATCTGGTGGAGGTTGGTGGTGATCACGTCGCCGTATTGGCGCAGCTTTTCCCGGTCCGCAGTCCTGGCCAGATCCCCCTCCTGGTTGACGATCTTTTTGGCGGTGCGGTTGCGGGCCTGGGTGACGGAGCGGATGAAGTCCTGCCCCCGCTGCTTCACCCGCTCCTGGGCCTCCTTCTGCTCGTAGAAATCGTCCAGCAGCTGGGAGAAGGTGGGATAGCGGCGCAGCTCCACCGAGGGGCCGTATTGCAGCACCGGCATGAAGGTGAAGTCAAAGGGCTTGCCGTCCCGGACAAGGACAATGGGGGTGAAGTCCTCCGCCCGCACCCGGTCCATCAGCAGCTCCAGGCGGTTTGCCAGCCCCTCCCGGGTGCCCTCCCCCTGAAAGGCCAGCTCCCGGGCGGCCAGGGGGGACAGGCCGTTGAAGGTGTCCAGCAGCCATCTGTCCTGGCCGTCCCCCTCCGGGGCGTTTTGCAGCACGAAGGCGCGCAGCCCGTCCGGGGCCATGGCGGAGGGGTCCAGCCGCCCGGTGGGCTCGGGGGGGGCGTAGAACAGCCCCGGCATCACGGGGCGCTTGGCGGACAAATCGCCGTCCGCCCGGCGCATGCAGTCGGTGATCCGCCCCGCGCCGTCCAGCATGATCAGGTTGGACTTGCGCCCGATGCACTCCAGCACCAGCCGCCGCTCCACCCGGTCGCCCAGCTCGTCCAGCGTCTCGAACCGAAAGTCCAGCAGCCGCTCCATGGAGGGCTGGGCGAGCTCCAGCAGCCGGGCCCCGGTGAAGTGCTTGCGCAGCAGCATACAGAACATGGAGGGCGTCTCCGGGTTTTCCCGGGGGACGCGGGTGAGCTGGGCCCTGGGGTGGGCGGGGCTGGCGGACAGCAGCAGGCGCACGTTGTCCCGTCCGGCCCGCATGTGGAGCACCGCCTCGTCCCGGGCGGGCTGGTAGAGCTTGTCCACCTTGCCGCCGGTGAGCTTTTCCCGCAGCTCCCCGGCCAGGGCGGTCATAAAGATAGCGTCAAAAGGCATAATTATGGTTCCTCCCAAACAAATATGGGGCCCCCGCAAAGCCGTCCTCCGGCTTTGTGGGGAGAGGAGGCGCAAGGGAGCGGCGCGAGGAGCGGCCGCAAGGGTGCTGTGAGCAGAGCGGACTTTGCGCCGGCGAGTCAAAAGGCATGGGCAGCCTCCTCCATCATGGCGTCAAACAGCTGGTTCAGGCGCTCCGTTTTCCCTTGCAGGTACAGCCAGCCGAACAGGGATTCCAGCGCCGTGGCGGCGTGGTACTCCCCCACGCTGGCCCCGCGGGGGACGGCGGCGGTGTGGCTGTTGCGGCCCCGGCGGTACACCCCCTGCTCCTCCTCGGTGAGCAGGGGCAGGATGGCGCGGGCCAGCTTGGCCTGGGCGGGGGCGGCCACGTACTTGACCGCCGCCTTGTGCAGCCCGGCGTTGGTGGCCTTGCCGTGCAGGCACAGCCACGAGCGCACCATCAGCTCATAGACCCCGTCCCCCAGGTGGGCCAGCCCCAGGGCGCTGAGGCGCTCCATTGTGTCCTGTCCGGCGGACAGGTGAAAGTAATCCATGGGAATTTCTCCAATCATGCTCAATGTCCGATAAATTATATCACAAGATTAAAAAAACGCAAGGGGAAGGGCGGCTGCTGCGGCAGCCGCCCTCAGTCCGTCGAAAAAGGCTTTGCCTTTTCCGACGGGAAAAGCTGCGGCCTCATGCGCGCACTCGCTGTCCGCCTGGGGCGGCCAACTCGCACGCTGTTCGGCCGAGAAGTGTTTTCCCCGACGCACAGGTCGCCGGAGAAAACGGATTTCATTTTCTTCGCGCCTGCGGGCGCGAACTCTGCGAGGCTTTATCGACAAGCTCAGGGCAGCCGCCCTGTTGAATACGCCTATGGTTTGCGCCACACCATCTGGATATGGGGGATGCCGTCCTCCAGGAATTCCTCCGAGGACTGGACGAAGCCAGCATTTTCGTAGAGCCCCCGGGCGTAGGTCTGGGCCTCAATGGTGATGGTGTCCGCCCCGAATTTCTCCTGGGCGGCGCGGATGCCCTCGGCCACGATGCGGCCGCCCAGGCCCTGGCGGCGCTTCACCGCGATGACCCGTCCGATGGAGACGGTGTCGAAGGTGGTGTGGGGGGGCAGCAGGCGCAGGTACGCCTGGATGCCCTCTTCGCTGCGCAGCCACAGGTGGTAGGCGCTCTTGTCCGCGTCGTCCACCTCGGGATAGGCGCACTGCTGCTCCACGATGAACACCGCCACCCGCAGCTTATAGAGCTCAAACAGCTCGTCCCGAGTGAGCTGGGAAAAATGCTTGACAATAAGTTCCATGGTTTTCGTCCTCCTGCTGTCTCTTTGATTGCCGCGGGCCGGCCGGTGCGTCAACCCAGGCGCGGCGCCGCGGGCCCTGCCCGCCTGCCGGTATCCAGGCACGGGCGGCAGCGCAAATAGGGGTGCCTGCGTCGAAAGCCGCTGGCGCCGGGAGGGTTTGGATAAGCCCTGCGTATAGGGCTCCCCCGTAAAAGGGGGATTCTTAAGGGGGAAGGCCGGCTATGGGAGCGGCCCGCCCTTTGGGCCGTTTCCATTTGGAGGCCGCCCCCTTAAGCGCGCTCTTTGGTCACTTTCTCTCGCGTGAGAGAAAGTGACATCCCCCGTCCCGCTCGCAGGCGGGTCTGCAAAGGCCCAACGGCCTTGCAAAGCGTGTGATCTCCGATTATTCGCTCCGCAGCGCCTCCACCGGGTCCTTTTTGGCCGCGCCCCGGGAGGGCACCAGCCCCGCGAATACGGTGAGTATCACGCTGATGGCAACCAGGATGGCCCCCGCCCCGGCGGGCAGCACGGCGGACAGGTCGTCCAGCCCCGTCAGGCTGTGGATCACCGCGTTGATGGGGAAGGTGGCCGCCACGCTCACCAGGATGCCCAGCAGGCCCGCCGCCAGCCCCACGATGAGGGTTTCGGCGTTGAACACCCGGGACACGTCCCGCTTGGACGCGCCCACCGCCCGGAGGATGCCGATTTCCTTGGTGCGCTCCAGCACGGAGATGTTGGTGATGATGCCGATCATGATGGACGACACCACCAGGGAGATGGACACAAAGGCGATGAGCAGGTAGCTGATGCCGCTGATGATGCCGGTGATGGAGCTCATCAGCAGGGCCACATAATCGGTGTAGGAGATCTCGTCCTCCTCGTTTTCCACCCCGGCGTTATACTCCTTGATGAGGTCGGCGATCTTGTCCTTCTGGGCGAAGGTGGTGGCGTAGATGCTGATGGCGGAGGGGGCGTCCAGCCGGGTATAGCCCAGCAGATCCAGGTTGTCCTCATAGGTGGAGGAGGAGCGGGTGGGGGGCATATAGTGGTCGTACAGGTAGACGAACTGCCACGGCTCCAGCGGCTCCACCGGCATGGGCAGGGGAGAGGCGTCCAGATCCGCCGCCGCATCCAGCATGGCCGCCAGCTGGTCCTGGCTCATGGCCCCCAGCTGCTGCGCCACCCCGGCGGCATACTGCTCCCGCACGGCCTGGGCGATGGCCTCCTCCACTTTGGCGAAGAGGTCCTCATCGCTCATGTCGGCGATATAGCCCCGCACGGTGTCCCCGTCCACCCCCATCTCGCCTGCGTACTGCTCCACGATCATATCCTCAATGGCCTGCCGGGTCATGCCCGCCATCTGCTGCTCCACCACCCCGTCCACGTACTCCTGGGAGGGCTGGCCCATCAGGTCGATGTAGGCCTCGGCCTTGTTCTGGACGGACAGGGTGCGCAGGTGCTCCTGGATATCCTGGCGCTTCTGCCGGTCGGAGGGCTCCACGTCGGTGTCCTTGGGGAAGGGGAGGCCGGAGATGACATCGGTTTCCGGATCATCCAGCTGGGCCTTCAAAATCTCGGTGTCCCCGGTGGTCTCGATGGCGAAGCGGGTGAGGGCGCTGGTGTAGCCGATGCCGCCGGACAGCATCCCGCTGCCACCCTCCAGGGGCCGGGCTATGCCGGACACCTTCAGGCGGATGCCGGTGTCGCCGCTGTTGTAGAGGAAGTCCATCCCCGCCGCGGTGGCGGACATATCGGTGTAGGTGTCCGTGGCCGGGTCGTGCTGGTAGTACTCCGCCGGGAGGATGAGCTTGAAGTCCAGGCCGCACAGATCCTCATAGGACCAGCTCACGTCCCCAAACTCCACCGGCTCCCCCTGGGACATGGAGGTCATAACCTGCTCCATATCGTCGTGGGGCATCAGCCCCAGGGCGTACAGCATCAGGTCGGAGATCTCGTTGTTGCCGTCCACAAACAGGATCACCTCGTCGTGCCCCTGGGGCCAATCGCCATAAAGCAGCTGGTAGTCCGCCTTGACCTGGGGGGCGATGAGCGCGCCGTCCTCGCCGGGCAGCAGCTCCTCCCACACCTCCATGGCGGAGTACATGGAGCCCATCTGCTCAAAGTAGGACGAGTAGTCGCCGCCGTACATGGCGGTCATGGCGTCCTGCATCAGGGTCATCACGTCGCACTTGATGATATCCCCGTTTTCGTCCTGGGCGTAGATGTCGAAGTCAAAGTCATAGCTGTAGTGGATGTTGGCCATGTCCTTGATGCCGCCGCCCCCGTTATCCAGGTACTCTTTAAACGCCTCCAGGTTGTTGGTCTCCACTTTGGCGTTGAGCATGGAGTCCATCATGTCGTACATGACGGTGGAGGGGTACACCCGGTCCGGGTCCTGGCCCTCGGCGGCCGCCCCGGTGAGCTGGTCCCGCCGCGCCCCCATAAGGGAGGCCATCATGGCGGTCATGTCGGTGCTCTCCGCCTGGATGGTGAGGGGGTAGCTGGTCAGGGTGTCCTCCTGCACCTGGTTGATATAGTCGTTGATGCCTGCGGACAGGGCCAGGATGAGGGCGATGCCGATGATGCCGATGGACCCGGCGAAGGCGGTGAGCACCGTGCGGCCCATTTTGGTGCGCAGGTTGGTCAGCGACAGGGACAGGGCGGTGAGGAAGGACATGGAGGGCTTTTTGTCCGCCCTGGCCTGTTTGCCGGTGAGGACGGGGGCCTGCTCTTCGGCGTGGTAGGGGTTGGTGTCCCCGGTGACCC
Organism: uncultured Oscillospiraceae bacterium; assembly: GCA_910587255.1. Lineage (GTDB taxonomy): Bacteria > Bacillota > Clostridia > Oscillospirales > Oscillospiraceae > Enterenecus. The sequence continues at coordinate 22,052 of CAJUKT010000022.1, read as the reverse complement.
TGCCGTCCTTCAGGGTGACGATGCGGGTGGAGTACTGCTGGGCCAGCTCGGGATTATGGGTGACCATGATGACCAGCCGGTCCCGGGCCACCTCCTTCAAAAGCTCCATCACCTGCACGCTGGTCTCGCTGTCCAGCGCGCCGGTGGGCTCGTCGGCCAGGAGGATGTCCGGGTCGTTGATGAGGGCCCGGGCGATGGCAACGCGCTGCATTTGGCCGCCGGACATCTGGGAGGGCACCTTGTTGAGCTGGTCGCCCAGCCCCACCTTTTCCAGGGCGTGCACGGCCCGGCGGCGGCGCTCCTTCTTGGACACGCCCGCCAGGGTCAGGGCAAGCTCCACGTTGGAGAGCACCGTCTGGTGGGAGATCAGGTTATAGCTCTGGAACACGAAGCCGATGGAGTGGTTGCGGTAGGCGTCCCAGTCGCCGTCCTTGTAGTCCTTGGTGGAGCGGCCGTTGATGATGAGGTCGCCGCTGGTGTAGCGGTCCAGGCCGCCGATGATGTTCAGCGTGGTGGTTTTGCCGCAGCCGGAGGGGCCCAGGATGGACACGAACTCGTTTTCCCGGAACTCCAGGTCCACCCCCCGCAGGGCCTCGATGGTGTTCCCCCCCAGGGTGTACTGCTTGGTGATGTTGGATAGCTTTAACATATGGTCTTACTCTCCTTTGGTTTGTTCAAACAGGTAGTCCAGCATTTGGTTGGCCGCCAGGTAGCCCCGGACCAGCTCCGCCTTGGCGTCGTTGGGCAGGGCGCCCAGCAGCTCCAGATAGTGGTTCAGCTTTGCCTGAATCCGCTCCGCCGCCGCCCGGCCCTTGGGCGTGAGGGAGAGGATCACCACCCGCCGGTCTGACTCCTGCCGGGTCCGGGTGAGGAAGCCCTCCTGCTCCATCTTCTTGCACAGGGATGAGGCGTTGGCCTGGTCGATGACCGCCAGGTCGCTGATATCCCCCACCGCCGCGTCCTGCCGGTACAGGTGGGCCAGCACGCAGGACTGGAGGGTGGTAATGCCTTCCGACTGCACCACCGGGTCCAGCAGGCGGGAGGTCTTTGACTTCAGGGTCTGGAACATGGTGAGAACGGAAAAGCGTTCGTCTTCGTTCACAGGATCACCTCCAAATATATTTGCTTCACATATATTAGCGGGGGCCGTCCGACTTGTCAAGGGAAATTATATGTTGTTCACATATTGTTTACAGCGCAAAAAAACACCCCCGGCAGGGCCCTGCCGGGGGCGTCTTGAACTGCGCGGGCGGGTGAAACGGCCGCGCCGCGCGCAAAACCAGGGCGCAGGGCTGGGCCTATTTCCTGCCCGACAGGGCAAACCCCAGCACGGTGCCGCACAGCCCGCCGATGATGTGGGTGAGCTGGGATACGTTGTCCTTGACGAAGATGGCGTCCCACAGCTCGCCCCCCAGGTAGAAGATGGCCACCAGGATCAGGGTGGTGGGGATTGCGCCGTTGCGCACCCCGCCGAAGGAGGAGAGCAGGATCATCATGAACACGATGCCCGACGCCCCCAGCAGTGCGGTGCTGGGGAAGAAGAGGAACTGCACCAGCCCGGACACCAGGGCGGTGAACAAAATGGCCCACAGCACGTTCCAGCTGCCGAAGCGGTCCTCCAGGTTGGGGCCCAGGACCAGGATGAGCACCATGTTGCCGATATAGTGGGCGTAGCCGCTGTGGCCCAGCGCGTGGCCGAAGAAGCGCAGCCAGGCCAGGGGGTCGGCCAGGGAGCACTGGTAGACGGAAAATAAGCGGGCGTTGGCCCAGCCGCCGGTGAAGTAGTTGGCCGCCAGGGCCAGGAGGGAGATCAGGGCAAAGGTGAGGGTCACCGGGGCGTTATAGGAAATCTTCATGGTGGGGCGGTTTATGTCGTTTCGGGCCATGGCTGGTCACCTCGGGTAAAAAATACTGCCGGCCGCAGGGGCGGCTGGCAGTATTATACCCGATTTCCGCGGAAAAGGGAAGGGGAATTTACCTGTCCTGGGGGCGCAGCCGCCGCTTGGAAGCAAGGTATGCTGTTGGGAAACGCGCCGCCGGAGTGTCCCGGCTTTTTAGATAAAACGGAGGCGAAAAAGAAATATGATATGTTGATTTTCAACGAAATTTGTGGTATCATTTTAATGAAGTTAAGCGGCAGGCGCAGGAAAGGAGCTTTCTATGGGAAAAAACGATATGGCGCGGTTATCCTGGTGGGCCCATTGGTACTTGCCCCAGGGGGAGGCGGAGAACGTTGTCGCTGACTATGGGGATAAGGCGGGGGCGCCGTCTTTCGCCGGTGCGGAGCGGCCGCGGGATGCGGCAAAGAAATTGGTCCGGCCCCAATCCTATTGCGTTTGGCTGGGTGTGTTCGTCGTTTTGGCCGCCTGCGCCGTGATTCCCGTGCTGAGTTCCAGGAAATTCGGATGGGAGGCAATGCGCGTCGTTTGGGGAAGCCTGTTCTCCACCGGCTTCCCGTTATACCGTGTCTTTCTGGCGGTGGGGGTGGTTGTGCCCCTGCTTTGGTTCCGGCGGCGGAAGGGGGATAAAAACCCGCCCCTGCACAAGCCGATTGCCGTTATGCTGGCAATATTGGTGATAACGATGGGAATTATGTGGTGGATGCTGTGGAACTATGAGCATGTATTTTTTGGCGGGGTTGAGCCCATTTTAGGGGGGCTCCATGCCGGGGAAGTGAACGCGTTGGCCATGAAATGTATTGCCGCGCTGCTGGCGGCAGCGGGTGTGGCGGGGCTGGTGAACGCCCGCGCCATAGACCGCCGGTGGCGGGCGGTGTATGTTCTCAGCCTGTGCGCGCTCATGATGGCGCTGAAAATCTCAAGCATGTTCGTTTATTTGGATGGAGCCTCTACCCCAATGGAGTGGGCCTTTCCAACCATGCTTGAGCTCACCGCAGTGGGCCTGATTGGGGCTGGGGTGTCCCTATGCTGATAAAACCCGGCAGGGTCGCGGCTGTTTCCACAGAATAAAAAGTCCGGGAAGATTTCCCGGACTTTTTTGTTTGCCCTGCGGGGCGCGGTGCGCCCCTGCGCCCGGCCTCGCTGCGGTCCAAGCGTCCTCGCCGTCCGCTTCTCCGCGCTTCCTGATCACGCTGCGCCTGTTCGCGGCGCGGTTCTAAGCCCTCCGATTCCGCAAAAGCTGTCCGGCCCCCGTGGGGCCTCCCCGCTTTTGCTCCACTTTGGTCTTAGCCCGCGGCTCACGACGGCTCCGCGCTTCTTACATATCCCAAACCAGGGGCTTGCCGTCCCGGTCCACCAGGGGGCACAGCCCGCCTGCGTAGCCGTCTTTTACGAACAGGTACTGCACGCCGGTGGTGGTATCCGCCAGCACCATGCGACGGTTCGAGGTCAGGCCGTTGCCCTCCTCCTGGACGATTTGAAAGCGGTCATTCTTCGACATGTTCACTCTTCCTTTCTCAGCTTTGATCCGGGGAATCCAGGGACATTATGAATTGATCACGCTGAGATGTCAACAGAACCTGCGCTTTCTTTAGGAATTCTTAACTTTATGGAGGAAGCCCGGGAAAAGCCCCGGACTTCCTTCTCAATACGCCGCCGTGCACAACAGGGGCGGCCGCCGCTCCGGCCCACGGACGGGCCTGCGGCAATTTTGGCCGCAAAGCCGGGTGCTGAGGCTATTGGTACAGCTTCTTATACTTCCCACTTGAGGGGCCCGCCGTCCTGGTCCACCAGGGGGCACAGCCCGCCCGCGTAGCCGGACTGGGCAAGCAGGTACTGTACCCCGGTGGCGGTGTCCATCAGCACCGTAAGCTGAGGGCCGGTGAGGCCGTTGCCCTCCGAGTGGATGACTTGAAAGCGGTCGTTTTTTGCCATGGGTCTCCCTCCTTGTTTTAATTTATAATATTATATTATAAACTGTATAAACCTGTCAATATGAGACCAGCCATTTTCATGAATTCTTAATTTTAAGCCGGACGGTGGAAAACACCAGCAGCGCCATGGTAATCACCATGATAACGCCGTTGACCCGCCCCGCCCAGTCAGGCAGGGTGAAAAAGACCCGCCCCGCCGTCCACAGCATCACCGACAGGAACAGCGTCGAAATGCTTGCAAGCTGTAAATTTTTCATGGAATATCCTCCTTTGGAATCAGCGCCGCCATATCGGCGGGCAGGGGGGCGGCGAAGCGCAGCCGCTCCCCGGTGACCGGGTGGGCCAGCTCCAGCCGCGCGGAGTGGAGGGCGGGGCGGGCGATGAGCGCCCGGTTTTCCGTCCCGTACAGGAAGTCCCCGGTGAGGGGACAGCCCAGGTGGGCCATGTGGACGCGGATTTGATGGGTGCGCCCGGTCTTCAGCTCCAGCTCCACCAGGGCGCGGGGACCGCAGACGCGCAGCACCCGGTAATGGGTGCGGGCGGGCTTACCGCCGGGGTGCACCGCCCGCCTGTCCGGGGCGCCCTCTGCCAGGCCGATGGGGGCGTCTACAACGCCGGAGGGGGCGGGGGGCGCGCCGTCGCAGACGGCCAGGTACACCCGGCGGAAGCCCCCGGTGTGGAGCTGGAGCTTCAGCCGTTCCTGGGCGTGGGGGTGCTTGGCCGCCACCAGCAGGCCCGAGGTGCCCTTGTCCAGCCGGTGGACAGGGTGGAAATCGGCCTCCTCCCCGGCGGTTTTGTAATGATACATCAAAAAATTACCCAGAGTATCGTCAAAATGGCCGTGTCCGGGGTGGACCAGCACCCCGGGGGCCTTGTTGAGGACGATCAAATCCCAGTCCTCGTACAGGATGTCCAGCGGGCCCTCCGCCGGGACCACGCCGGAGGCGGGGGCCGGGGGCGTCAGGCGCGCCGCCAGCGTCTGCCCCTCCCGCACCCGGACGCGGACGTTCACCCGCGCCCCGTCCAGGGTGATGCCGTCCTCCAGCCACTTGATCCGCCGTAGCACCGTGCCGGACAGCCCCAGGGTCCGGCGCAGCAGGGTGTTGACCTCCGCGCCCGCCAGCTCCGGGGTGATGGACAGCGTCAGATACCGGGCGCTCACAGCTTTTTGGACAGGTAGAGGTTAGCGATGAGCCAGACAACGGCGTATACCGCCACCACCCCCAGCACCGCCAGGGCGGCCTCCATGCTCACCGCCACCAGCACGAACATGGAGCATGCGGCGGCGAAGAAGGTGAACATCCCGGCGAATTGGTAGGACTGGTTGAGGATGGCCTTCTCCCGCTCATCCTGCTCCTGGATCTTGGCCTTCTTCCGGGCCGCCGGGTGGGTGAGCAGGTACTGCATCCGCACCAGCAGGAACACCGAGCCGATGGCGATGCCGCTGGAGCCGCCCAGGTAGAAGCCCCGGGCAAAGGCGGGCAGCACATCGCTGTCATGAATCAGCAGGAGGTAGCAGACAAGGCCCGTCAGCCCCACCGCCAGCAGGCCGAAGCCCGCCAGACGGCGGCGGCGCAGGGAGTGCTCATAGTCGGACGTATCAAATATGTGCAGCATCATAGGGGTTCCTCCTTATTCCCGGCCCAAGAGCCGGCGCTTGAAGGCGTGGAATTTATCGAACACGGGCCGGGTCTTAGGGGAGCCGTACAGCAGGCCGATCAGCAATAGCGCGCAGGCCGCGCCGGACAGGAGATGGGCCGCGGCCACCGCAGGGCCCCCCAGCTCCAGCACGTTTCGGATGAGCAGGCTGATCCACAGCAGGGTGACGCCGGCGGCAAAGGCGGGGTTGATGTTAAAATTACAGTTGCGCCTCATGGTTCTTCCTCCTCAAACAGGAAAATGTCCTCGATGGTGGTGTCAAAGTATTTGGCGATCTTGTGGGCCAGCAGGAGCGAGGCGTTGTAGCGCCCGCTCTCCAGCGAGATGATGGTCTGCCGGGTGACAGCCACCGCCTCGGCCAGCTCCGCCTGGGAGATGCGCCGGGCCTTGCGCAGCTCGGCGATGCGGTTTTCCATGTCAGCCCTCCTTTGGATGTAAAGTTTGCTTTACAAGATGGAGTATAGCACGCTTTACATTTCATGTCAAGCGCATTTTACATTTTTGCAAAAAAAACTTCCCCGGAACCTGTCCGGGGAAGTTTTTGAACGTCTGGCAGGGTTCCGCCGCCCGCAGGCGGCGAAATTAAATGAACTCCATTTCAGGGACGGCCCCGAAAATGCCTCCCGGAGCGCAAGCGTGCCCCCAAGGGGCGCGGACCCCATCGCGGAAAAGGGCTTTGCCCCTTTCGGCGGTTACTCCGCGGATATCATATAGTAGTACACAGGCTGCCCGCCGGACAGCAGGGTGATCTCGGCGTTGGGGCACTGCTTCTGGAAGATGGACAAAGCCTCGTTGGCCTGCTCCTCGCTGACATCCTCGCCGTAGAAGATGCTGATGAACTCGGCGTTCTGCTGGCTGTCCGCCTGGGCCAGCCGCTCCAGCAGAGAGCCGATGGCCCGGTCGGTGCCGAACAGCTGGCCCTCCGCCAGGGCCATGTAATCCCCCTCGTGGATGTCAAAGCCGTCAAAGTCGGAGTTCCGGGCGGCATAGGTGACCTCGCAGGTGCGCACGTTTTTGCGGGCCTCCTCCATGGCGGCGGCGTTGGTCTGGGTGTCCGCCTCCGGGTCCAGCACCAGCATGGCGGAGATGCCCTGGGGCACGGTGCGGGTGGGCACCACCACCACCTCCTTGCCCTCGATGAGCCCCACGCACTGCTGGGCGGCCATGATGATGTTTTTGTTGTTGGGCAGCACGAACACCACCTCGGCGGGGGTGCGGGCGATCTCCCGGCAGATATCCTCGGTGGAGGGGTTCATGGTCTGGCCGCCGGAGATCACCCCGTCCACGCCCAGGTCCTTGAACACGCCGGCCATGCCCGCGCCGGCGCTGACGGCCACCACGCCGTACTTCTTTTCCGGCGGGGCGATGGCGTCCCCGCCCTCATGCCCCTCCAGCTCCGCCTCGACCTGGTCCAGATCGTCGGTGGACTGGGCCTTTTTGCCCGCAGCCAGTTCCTCGGCCTGGGTGCGCATGTTCTCGATCTTGGCCAGCTCCAGGGTGCCGTATTTCTGGGCCTCGCTGAGGGCCGCGCCGGGGGTGTCGGTGTGGACGTGGACCTTGAACGAATCGTCGTCCTCGCCGATGACCAGGCTGTCGCCGATGCCGTTCAGGTAGGCGCGGAAGGGCTCGATGGACTGCCCGGGGGTCTTGCGCACGATGAACACCGTGTCGAAGGTGAAGGTGATGTCCTCCTCCGACAAGGCGCCGAAGTCGGCGCCCTCCTTGACGGGCAGGCCGCCGTCCTCCTCCTCGGGGACGGGCAGGCCCCGCAGCTCGTCCAGCATCCCCTGGAGGATGCACAAAAAGCCCTTGCCCCCCGCGTCCACCACGCCGGCCTTCTTCAGCACCGGGTTTTGGTTGACGGTGTTGGCCAGGGCGGCCTGGCCCTCGGCGATGGCGGCCTCCAGCACGGCCTCCACGCTGTTGTGCTCCTGGGCGGCCTCGGACGCCTTGGCGGCGGCCAGCCGGGATACGGTGAGGATGGTGCCCTCGGCGGGCTTCATCACCGCTTTATAGGCGGCGGACACGCCCTCGTTCAGCGCGGCGGCAAAGGCCGCGCCGTCCGCCTCGTCCCGCTCCTTCAGCCCCTTGGACACGCCCCGGAACAGCAGCGACAGGATGACGCCCGAGTTGCCCCGGGCCCCCCGCAGCAGTGCGGAGGCGTTGATGGAGGCGGCCTTGCCGATGGACTGGGCCGGTTTCTTCTTCGCCTCGGCGGCGGCGGTGCCGATGGTCAAGGACATGTTGGTGCCGGTGTCCCCGTCGGGGACGGGGAAGACGTTCAGATCGTTGATGGCCTGCTTCTGGGCGCTGATGGAGGCGGAGCCGTGGATCACCATGCGCTGAAACAGCGCGCCGTCAATGATATCTACCATAGTTGGATATCCTCTCTTTCTGGGCCGGTTTAACCGATCACCATGGAATCCACGCAGACGTTGACGCTGCGCACCTCCACCCCGGTGAGGCGGTGGACGTTGTACTTCACTTCGTTCTGGATGGATTGGCCCACCGCCACCAGGTTCACCCCGTTGTCCACGATGATGTGCAGGTAGATGGAGATGGACTGGTCGTCGTTATAGACGATCTTCACGCCCTTGGACATGGATTCCCGCCGCAGCAGATGCACCAGCCCGTCGGTCTTGGAGCGGAACGCCATGCCTTTCACGCCGTAGCAGCTGGTGGCCACCGCGCCGGTGAGGTTGGAGTATACGTCGCTGGTCAGCCGGACGAGACCTTTTTCAGTCTGTATTTTCATGGGAACCTTCCTTTCTTCACATGCAAGAGGGCCGCCGTTTCTCATTCATTGCTCCCCATATTGTATTCTATTTCATTGAAAAATACAAGCCCGTTTTGCCGCCAAAATATTTGGGGACGTTCCAAATATTTTGGGGATTTTTTCCCGGTTTGGGGGGCCGCCCCCGCGGGGGCGGCCCATGGACGCGGTCCCCCCGGCGGCGGGGCGTCCGGGGCGGGATAAAAAATCCCCCGCCGGCTGGGGCGGGGGATGGGGGCTTATTGCGTCGGCTGCTGCGCTTCGCCTGTTCGCAGCGCGCGGCTTCACTGCGGCTCAGCCCATCAGGGAGCACACCAGCTCGGTATAGGCGGCGGGGTCCTCGATGGGCAGGCCCGCGATGAGCAGGGCCTGGTGGTAGAGCACCTGGACGTATTTGGCGGCGCGTTCCCTGTCGTCCCCGTCCAGGGCGGCCTTCAGCGCCGCGAAGGGGGCGGCGGCGGGGTTGAGCTCCAGCACGCGCTCGGCCTTCATGGGGCCCATGGGGGAGGACGCCTCCAGCTTGGAGAAGTACTTCTCCATCTCCAGGCTCATGGGGCCGTCCGCCGTCATGCACACCGGGGCGGTTTTGAGGATCTTGGACACCCGGGCCTCCTTGATCTTGTCCCCTAAGGTCTCCTTCACAAAGTCCAGCACCGGCTTGGCGTCCTGGGCCTGCTTTTCCTGCTCCGCCTTCTCCTCGTCGGTCTCGGGCAGGGCGTCCGGGTCGGACACCGGCTTCAGCGCCTTGCCCGACACCTCCCGCAGGGCCTGCATCACAAACTCGTCCACCTCTTCGGTGAGGTACAAGATCTCCCAGCCCTTGTCGGCGATGCGCTCCACCTGGGGCAGGCGGGCGGCCTGCTCGCGGGTATCGGCGCACACGTAGTAGATGAACTCCTGGCCCTCGTCCATGCGCTCCACGTACTCGGCCAGGGAGGCCGGTTTGCCCTCCTTGGAGGTGGTGAAGAGCAGCAGGTCCTGGAGCAGCTCCTTCTTGGCGCCGTAGCCCTCGGTGACGCTGTACTTGAGCTGGCGGCCGAAGGCGGCCCAGAACTTCTCGTACTTCTCCCGGTCGTCCTTCATCAGCTTGACCAGCTCGTTCTTGATCTTCTTCTCCAGGGCGGCGGCGATGATCTTCAGCTGGCGGTCATGCTGGAGCAGCTCCCGGGAGATGTTCAGCGAGAAGTCGGGGGAATCCACAACGCCCTTTACAAAGCGGAAGCAGTCGGGCAGCAGGTCGGCGCACTTGTCCATGATGAGCACGCCGGAGGAGTAGAGCTGGAGGCCCTTTTCATACTCCCGGGTGTAAAAGTCGTAGGGGGTGGCGGAGGGGATGAAGAGCAGGGCCTTGAAGGTCACGGCGCCCTCGGAGGAGGTGGTGACGGTGGCCAGGGGGGGCTGCCAGTCGCCGAACTTCTCGCGGTAGAAGCTGTCGTACTCCTCCTGCTCCACCTTGGAGCGGGGGCGCTGCCACAGGGGCACCATGGAGTTAATGGTCTTTTCCTCCACCACCGTCTCCCACTCGGGCTTGTAATCGTCCCCGGCGTCCTCCGGCCGCGCCTTCTCCCGGTAGTCCTCCACCTCCATGCGGATGGGGTGGCGGATATAGTCGGAGTACTTTTTAATTAAAGTTTGCAGGCGGCCGGTCTCCAGATACTCGCTGTAGCGCTCGTCCTCGGTGTCCTGCTTCAGGCGCATGATCACGTCGGTGCCGGGCTCGTCCTTTTCGCATTCGGTGATGGTGTAGCCGTCCGCGCCGGAGGATTTCCAGCAGTGGGCGGTATCCTCCCCGTGGCGGCGGGTGATCACCGTCACCTCGTCGGCCACCATGAAGGCGGAGTAGAAGCCCACGCCGAACTGCCCGATGATGTCCGCGGCGCCTTCCTTCTCCATGCCCTCCTTGAATTGCAGCGAGCCGCTCTTGGCGATGGTGCCCAGGTTCTGCTCCAGCTCCTGGGCGCTCATGCCCACGCCGTTGTCCGACACCGTCAGCGTGCGCCCCTCCTGGTCCGGGGTGACGGTGATGCGCATATCCCCCCGCTTGAGCTTTACCGTGTCGTCCGTCAGCGACAGGTAGGCCAGCTTGTCGATGGCGTCGCTGGCGTTGGAGATGATCTCCCGCAGGAAAATCTCCTTGTGGGTGTAGATGGAGTTGATCATCAGGTCCATCAGACGTTTGGACTCCGCCTTGAACTGCTTTTTTGCCATGTCTTTCGCACCTCGTTATATCAAAATTTTTGAAAACAATGTTTTAGCACTCCACAAGACCGAGTGCTAACGGTATGATAATACATTGGTTTGGATTTTGCAAGGGGTATCGCAGAAAATTCACAATTTTCCCGGAATATCTGTGGGGAGGCGGGGCAGAATATGGCTGGATGAGAGAATCCGGGGGGAGAGAAGGAAAAGGATGAAAGTTTTGGTTGCCTTTACTTACAGGGAGTGGTATAATGGATCGGTGGGAAATGGGCTCCCTGGCAAGGCTTTGGTCGAGCGGTTTCCCCTTATACAGATTTTTTAGAGGGAGCTGCCCCTCTTTTCCCATTAAACCGGTATTGCCGGGAGTCAGAGGTGCTGATTTGAAAAAATACGTGATTCACGGCGGGCGCCCGCTGTATGGCAAGGTTGAGGTCAGCGGCGCGAAGAACGCCGCCGTTGGTATTATTCCCGCCGCCCTGCTGGTGGAGGGCCCCTGCCGCATTGAAAATATTCCCGCCATCAGCGATGTGGACCTGCTTTTGGATATCCTGCGGGACCTGGGGGCCCGCGTGCGCCTGATCAACCGCACCACCGTGGAGGTGGACTGCACCGACGCCCGGCGCCAGGCCGTGCCCTATGACGCGGGGCGCAAGCTCCGGGCCAGCTATTACCTGATGGGCGCCATGCTGGGCCGGTTCGGCCAGGCCGAGGTGCCCCTGCCCGGCGGGTGCGACTTCGGCAGCCGGCCCATCGACCAGCACCTAAAGGGCTTCGCCGCCCTGGGGGCGGAGGTCAAGGTGGAAAAGGGCTATATGTGCGCCGAGGCGGACGGCGGGCGGATGAAGGGCAGCCAGATTTACCTGGACGTGGCCAGCGTGGGGGCCACCATGAACCTGATGCTGGCCGCCGTGCTGGCAAAGGGCACCACCGTCATTGAAAATACCGCCAGGGAGCCCCATATCGTGGATTTGGCCAACTTCCTCAACTCCATGGGGGCGGATATCACCGGCGCGGGCACCGATATGATTAAAATCCGAGGTGTGGACAAGCTGCGGGGCGGGGAGTACTCCATCATCCCCGACCAGATTGAGGCGGGCACCTACATGGCCGCCGTCACCGCCGCCGGGGGCGAGGTGCGCGTGTGCAACGTCATCCCCAAGCATATGGAGTGCATCACCGCCAAGCTGGTGGAGATGGGCGCCGAGGTGGAGGAGGAGGGGGATTCCCTCATTGTCCGCCGCCATGGGCCCCTCCAACGCACCAACGTGAAGACCATGTTCTATCCCGGCTTCCCCACCGATATGCACCCCCAGATCGCCGCCGTGCTGTGCCTGGCCAACGGCACCAGCGTCATCACCGAGGGCGTGTGGGACAACCGCTACCGCTATACCGAGGAGTTCCGCCGCCTGGGGGCAAAAATCCAGGTGGACGGAAAGATTGCCATCATCGAGGGCGTGGAAAAGCTCACCGGCGCGCCCATGGAGGCCTGCGACCTGCGGGCCGGGGCGGGGATGATTATCGCCGGGCTGGCCGCCCAGGGCACCAGCGAGATCTCCAACGTGAAGCATATCGAGCGGGGCTACGAGGATATCATCGGCAAGCTCTCCCGCATCGGGGCGGATATCCGGGTGGTGGAGGTGCCCGACCCGGAGCGTGGGAAGGTATCTGCCGCGGGATAATGGCGCAGGCCGCGGCGGACGGAACGGGGACGCGGGGCCGCAATGCCCTCCGCAGGCCGGCCCGGGCCGGTGGACAGCCGCGCAGCGTGGACATGGGCACAATATGGTTATTTTTGCCGGAAAGGACTGCATCCTTTCCGGCATGTTTGTGGAAAAGAGAGAATTTTGGGAGGTGCGCTTATGCTGAGAGTGGCTACGCTGGCCAGCGGGTCGTCGGGAAACTGCGCCGTGGTCAGCGACGGACGGGTACATATCCTGCTGGACGCGGGCATCTCCACCCGGCGCACCGCCCAGGGGCTGAAGGCGCTGGGGGTGGAGCTGCGGCATGTGTCCGGCGTGCTCATCACCCACGAGCACATCGACCATGTGGCCGCCCTGCCGGTGCTGTGCCGGCAGACCCAGGCGGCGCTGTACACCGCGGAGGAGACGGCCTGCCAGCTGTGCGGGCGGTGGGACGGGCTGACCGAGCGCTTCCGGGTGTTCGAGCCGGGGCAGCGCTTCGCCCTGGGCGGGCTGGAGGTGGGCGCTTTCGCCACCAGCCACGACTGCGCCTGCCCGGTGGGGTACTGGGTGACGGACGGAAAACGAAAGCTGGTACTTTGTACCGACACCGGGGTCATCACCCCCCAGGCCCGGGAGGGGGTGCGGGGGGCCCACACCCTCATCGGGGAGTTCAACTACGACCCGGAGATGCTCCGAAGGGGGCCCTACCCCCTCCACCTGCAAAACCGCATCCGGGGCGCGCGGGGGCACCTGTCCAACGAGATGGGCGGGGAGCTGGCCGCCTGGGCGGGGTCCCAGGGGGCCGGACGGGTGGTGCTGGCCCACCTGTCCCAGGAGAACAACCGGCCTGAGCTGGCCCTGGCGGCGGCCCGAAGGGCCCTGGGAGAGCTGGGGCTGGGGGAGAACGACGTGGAGCTGATCGCCGCGCCCAGGAATGAGGCGACGGGGTGGCTGGAAGTATAGCGCGGAGCGGCCGGGAGCAGGCGGCTAAAGCACGCAGCGGAGTGGACGGCTTGGCGGCCCAAAGGGCCGGCAAACGGCGCGCGCAGTCGAAGTGGTTTAGCCGCCGCAGCGGAGGGCGCACAGCGTGAATTGAAGCATAGCGCGGAGCGGCTGGGAGCAGGCGGCTAAAGTGCGCAGCCGCGGACAAGAGAGGAGGAGCTCGCTTTGGTGGATATCACCTTGATCTGCGTGGGCAAGCTGAAGGAGAAGTTCTACCAGGAGGCCGCGGCGGAATATGCCAAGCGGCTGAAGGGGTACTGCAAGCTGAGCATTGTGGAGCTGACGGAGCAGAGGCTGTCGAAAAATCCGTCGCTGGGGGAGATCCAGGGGGCGCTGGAAAAGGAGGGGGACGCCATCCGCTCCAAAATCCCCCCTAACTCCAGCGTCATCGCCCTGGCCGTCGAGGGGACTATGCGCTCCAGCGAGGAGCTGGCCGCCATGGTCTCCGCCTGGAGCCACAACGCCGCCAAGCATCTGGTGTTCGTCATCGGCGGGTCCTACGGGCTGCACCCCTCCGTCATGGCCGGGGCCTGGGCCGCCCTGTCCATGTCGCCCATGACCTTCCCCCACCACCTGGCAAGGGTGATGCTGCTGGAACAGATTTACCGGGCGTTTAAGATTCAGGAGGGGGCGGATTACCATAAGTAGCCGGGGGTTGGAGAATGGGACGAATTGGGCCGTGGCAGGGGCGGGGGCCTTGATTGTCACTGGTTCCGTGGTGCTTTTTGCGGTTTTTATGCTGATTCCGTGGGATTTTGGGAGCTATTTTGTGTGTATGCTGCTGCCCATTGGATACATGATGATGTGCGGCGGCTTCTGCGCGGAGTGTGGGGAGCGGCATAGGGCGGCGGCTTATGCCGGGATGGGGTTTGCGGCGGTTTATACGGTTCTGGTGCTCCTGGTCTATTTTGCGCAGACGACGGCTGTCCGGCTGGATTCGCTGGATGAGCAGGCCATGAGGATGCTGGACTATGGGAAGGGCGGATTGTTCTTTTATTATGATCTGCTCGGGTATGGGATGATGGCTCTGTCTACGTTTTTTATCGGGCTGACGGTTGGCGTGAGGGACGGGGCGGACCGGTGGCTGAAGCGGCTGATGCTGGGGCATGGCGTGTTTTTCTTTTCCTGCTTGTTGATGCCGATGACGGGGATGCTGTCGGGGGAGGGAAACGGGGTGGGCGGAACCATCGCGCTGGAGGTTTGGTGCGCCTATTTTACGCCCATCGGCGTTTTGTCCTTTGTGCATTTTAGGAAAAACAGGGTTTGAGTTGACAGCGGCCGGGGTGGGTTCCGGGGCGGGTTTTCCGCCCCGGAATTTTTTTATGCCTTGCACCGCAATAGGCAACCAAACGGATGTTTCGAAGAGGGGCGAGGAGGCTGGGAATGGATACGCAGAATAAACGCGGAGAAGGCGCGGCCAGGCAGGAGCTGCTGGATGAGCTGCGCAGGCTGGCCAGATGGAAAAACAACGACGTTGTGAAGCTGGCCTTCCTGGACGGGGAAGAGGCGGACGGGGTGGACGCTTTGGACCTGTCCGGGGTGGTGGAGCTCAGACGCAACGCCAACGGCACCTTCGAGGCCAAATTCGTGGACAAGGTGCGGGTGCTGGCCATGCTGCGGGAGGTGCTGGACCAGGAGCGGGGCGGGGCGCTGGAGGACTTTTTGGACGGGCTGTACCGGCCGGAGGATGGTGACGGGACGTGAACAGGCTGGAATTCTCCCCAAAGCAGCGGCAGGTGCTGGATTGGTGGAGACAGGACGGATTTGACGCCGTGATCTGCGACGGGGCGGTGCGCTCCGGCAAGACCTTTGCCCTGGGCCTGTCCTTCTTCCTGTGGGCCATGGCCCGGTTCCAGCGGCAGCGGTTCGGGCTGTGCGCCGCCTCCATCAACGGGGTGCGGCGCAACCTGCTGGCCCAGGCCCGGCCCGTGCTGGAGGGGCTGGGCTTTAAATGGGAGGAAAAGGTCAGCCGGAACGAGGTGACGCTCCGGGGCGGAGGGCGGGAAAACCTGTTCTACCTCTACGGAGGCGGGGACGAGGGAAGCTACGCGGCCATCCAGGGGGTGACGCTGGCGGGGGTGCTGCTGGACGAGGCGGCGCTGATGCCGCGCTCCTTCGTGGAGCAGGCCTGCGCCCGGTGCTCCGTGCGGGGCGGAAGGGTGTGGTTTTCCTGCAACCCGGCGGGGCCGGAGCACTGGTTCTACCGGGAGTGGATCTGCAAGGCGGAGGAAAAGCGGGCGCTGTATCTGCGCTTCACCATGGGGGACAACCCGGGGCTGTCCGCCAGGGTGCGGGAGCGGTATGAGCGGATGTTCCAGGGAACGTTCTACCGGCGGTATGTGCTGGGGGAGTGGACGGCGGCGGAGGGGCTGGTATACGACTTCTTCGACGAAAAGGCCATGCCGGACGTGCCGGAGGGGGAGTTCGCCAGATGGCGGATTTCCTGCGATTACGGCACAAGAAACCCGGCCTCCTTCGGCCTTTGGGGGGAGATGGACGGGATCTGGTACAGGACCGGCGAATTCTACTACGACGCCCGGGAGTGCGGGCGGCAGAAAACCGACGGGGAATATGTGCAGGATGTGAGGGATTTGGCTGGGGGACGGTGCATCGAAACGGTCATCGTGGACCCGTCGGCGGCCAGCTTTATTGAGGCGCTGCGGCGGGAGGGCTGGAGCGTGCGCAGGGCGGACAACCGGGTGCTGGAGGGCATACGGCGCACCGCCCAGGCGCTGAAGGGCGGGAAAATCGTGATCTGCCGGGGGTGCCGGGCGGCGGCCAGGGAGTTCGGGCTGTACCGCTGGGAGGAGGCCGGGGAGGACCGGGTGCGCAAGGAGTTCGACCACGCCATGGATGATATCCGCTATTTCGTCATGGCGCTGGAGGGCGGGGGCGGAAGCGCCGCCGCCTACGTGGAGCGGGACGTGTTTTAGAAAAGGGCGTCCAGCGGGCCGGGGAGGCCCTCCAGTTCAGGGGAATGCCCTCAAATAAAGGGGATTTCTATATATTTCATCTGCGGGAGGAGAAAAAGCATGGATATTTGTTTCGAGGGGATCGGCCAGACCACGGCCACCTTTCAGGCGGAGGGGGAGATCCGGCCCGGCATGGTGGTGACGCTGGCGGAAAACGGCGCAGCGGCTCCGGGCGGGGCGGGCGGCGCCCCCTGCGGCGTGGCGCTGGGCGGCGTGCGCGGCGGCGCCGTGGCGGTGCAGATCGGCGGCGCGGCCAAGGTAAGCTGGTCCGGGAGCACCGCCCCCGCGCCGGGCTGGCAGGGGCTGGCCTGCGACGGACAGGGCGGCGTGAAGACGGTGGAGGACGGAATCAAATTCCTGGTGCTGGCGGTGGACGCCCAGGCCAGGAGCGTGGTTGTGAAGCTGTAAAGAAGCGCCCGGGCTTCGCGCCTGAACGCAAATCGGACATACAAAGGAGGAGCTATTGATGGCACAGAGATTCGATCACGTAAGACTGGAAAAGGGCATGTACCACGAGGCGGGACGGTCCTTTACCCAGGTGCTGGAAAAGCTGGACCCCAGCGAGCAGTACCGGGGCACCGCCCTGGAGGGGCTGGACGCCTACCAGCGGCAGCTCAAGCGCTTCGATATCCGGGTGAAGGGGGCGGGCTCCGACCTGGTGGACAAGTTCTTCTCCACCTCCCAGTCGGCGGTGCTCTTCCCCGAGTACATCGCCCGGGCGGTGAAGGTGGGCATGGAGGAGGCCAACATCCTCCCCGATATCACCGCCACCCAGACCGTTATCGAGGGGATGGACTACCGCTCCATCACCTCCGCGCCCGAGGATGAGAAGCAGCTCAAGCAGGTGGCCGAGGGGGCCGCCATCCCCCAGACCACCGTGCGCACCCGGGACAGCCTGGTCAAGCTCCACAAGCGGGGGCGGATGCTGGTGGCCTCCTATGAGGCCATCCGGTTCCAGAAGCTGGATTTGTTCTCCGTCACCCTGCGGCAGATCGGCGCCCAGATCGGACGGATGCACCTGGAGGACGCCATCGGCGTGATCGTCAACGGCGACGGCAACGGCAACCCCGCCCAGGTCAGCACCGTGGAGACGGCGGGCACGCTGGCCTATAAGGACCTGCTGTCCTTTTGGAACAGCTTCGAGCCCTATCAGCTTAACACCCTGCTGGCGGGCGCCGACACCATGCCCATGCTGCTGGCCCTGCGGCAGATGCAGGACGCCGCCGCCGGGCTGGACTTCCACGGCACCGGCAGGCTCATCACGCCCATGGGGGCCAAGGTACTGCGCACCTGCGCCGTCCCCAAGGGGAAGATCATCGGCCTGGACAAAAATTATGCCCTGGAGATGGTCAAGGCGGGGGATGTGATGGTGGAGTACGACAAGCTCATCGACCGGCAGATGGAGCGGGCCGCCATCACCACCATCTCCGGCTACGCCAAGATCTTTGAGGACGCCAGCCGGGTGCTCAGCATCTGATGGGGCTGCCGGCGCGGAACAGAAGGGAGCGGGGGACGGCGGCGGCCGCCGCCCAGCTCCGGGACGGGGGGAGGCACCCCTTTGTGCAGCTGGACGGGTATACGCCCCTGGGCGCGGGGGAGGCGGCGCTGTACCGGGCCGTCCGGGAGGCGGTGCCCGTGGTGGACGCCGCCATCGGCAAGCTGGTGCGGCTGTGCGGCGGGCTGCGGGTGGAATGCCGGGACGAGAGGGCCCGGGAGGGGCTGGAGCGGTTTATCCGCACGGTGAACGTGGGACGGGGCCAGCGGGGCCTCCAGGCGTTTCTGGACCAGTACCTGGATTCCATGTTCGTGTGCGGCAGGGCGGTGGGCGAGATCGTCCCCACCGCGGACGGCCGGGACATCGCCGCGGTGCTGTGCGGCGATGTGGGCCGCATTGAGATCCGGGAGGGGGACAGCCCGCTGGACTTCGCGCTGTGCGCCAGGGACAGCGGCGGAAGGGTGCGGGAGCTGCCGCGCCAGGAGCTGCTGCTCTTCACCCCCTACCAGCCCGAGACCGGGTCGCCCTACGGCGTGTCCATGCTGCGCTCCATGCCGTTTCTGGCGGAGATATTGGTGAAAATCTTCCAGGCCGTGGGCAAGAACTGGGAGCGCACGGGCAATGTGCGCTTCGCCGTGACGTGCGGGGGCGGGGACGCGGCCGCCGCCCAGGAGCGCTGCGCCCAGGTGGCCCGGGAGTGGAGCGCCGCCATGCAGGCGGGAAGGGACGGGGCCGTGCGCGACTTCGTGTGCGCCGGCGATGTGGGGATTCGGACCATCGGGGCGGACAACCAGATTTTGGACAGTGAGGTCCCCGTGCGGCAGATCCTGGAGCAGCTGGTGGCCAAGACGGGCATCCCCCCCTTCCTGCTGGGGCTGAGCTGGTCGTCCACCGAGCGGATGAGCTCCCAGCAGGCCGATATCCTCACCAGCGAGATTGCCGCCATCCGGCGCAGCCTGGAGCCGGTGGCGGAGCGGGTCTGCGAGTGGTGGCTGCGGCTGAAGGGGTATGACGACCGGGTGAAGGTGGACTGGCTGGATGTGAACCTTCAGGATGAGGAGTCCGAGGCCAGGGCGGCGCTGTACCGCGCCCAGGCACGGGCCATGGAGGAGGAGAGACAGGATGGAGATTTGTAAGGACGGGGCGGTGAAGGCCATCGGCACGCCCGGCGGGGAGGAGCTGGCCCTCATCAACGCCCTGGCCCGGCGGGAGCTGGGGGCGGACGAGGTGTACACCTTCGCCCTGCGGCTGTGCGACAACGACGTGGACCGGGATTTCGAGCGCTTCGGCGACGGGACGCTGGACCAGCTGGCCCCCCTGTTCGTGGGGGTGTCCGGCGTGTTCGACCACCAGTGGAGCGCCAAGGGCCAGACCGCCCGCATTTACCGCACCCAGGTGGTGGAGGACGGCGGGACGCTCACCGCCGACGGGCGGCCCTGCCGCTACCTGAAGGGGTGGGCGTACATGATGCGCACCCAGGAAAACGCCGCCCTCATCGCCGAGATCGACGGGGGGATCAAGCGGGAGGTCAGCGTGGGGTGCGCCGTGGATAAGGTGCTGTGCTCCATCTGCGGCCGGGAGCTGGACCAGTGCCCCCACGAGAAGGGGGAGGAGTACGGCGGGCAGGTGTGCCATGGGGTGCTCACCGGGGCGGCGGACGTGTATGAGTGGTCCTTCGTGGCGGTGCCCGCCCAGCGCAGGGCCGGGGTGATCAAAAGCGCGGGACGGCGCGTGGAGGACGAGGCCCGGCTGGGCCGGAAGTACCTGAAAAGCCTGCGCGCCGAGCTGGTGCGCCTGGCCGGCATCGCCGAGCCCGGGGCGGGCCATGCCCTGCTGGAGCGGGCGGCAGCCAAGCTGGACGAGGAGGAGCTGGTGGGGCTGATCAAGGTGTGCCGGGGCAGGACCGGAAGGCTGTTCGCCCAGGGGCCCCAGCTGAGCTATGGGGATGAGGCAGCCCGCCCGGAGGACGGCTGCGGGGCCTTCCTGATTTAGGAGGCGGACGGCATGACGCAACAGGTTTTGAAGCTGGCCCAGGCCCTGGGCGGCGCGGGACAGGACGAGGAGCTGCTGCATACCCTGTGCGCGGCGGCCTGCCGTACGCTGGACCGGCGGCTGCGGGACGGCCTTGGGCCGGAGGACTGCCAGGGGGCCTACCCCCTGGCGGCGGCGTGGATCGTGATGGACTGGCTGCGGGGAAGCCGCGGGCTGGAGGGCGTCACCGCACTGTCCGCCGGGGATATCTCCCTGCGGCGGGAGGCGGGGGAAGGGGACGGCGCAAGGCTGTCCCAGCGGGCCTTCCAGCTGATGGCGCCCTATTTCAAGGACGAGGGGTTTGTGTTTCGGGGGGTGGAAGGTTGATCGAGGCGTTTACATGGGTCATCAGGGCCTATGGACAGGAGATGGTGTGCCGGAAGCAGGACGGACAGGAGGCGGGCCGGGGAATGGCCATCGTGCAGCCCATGACCCGGGCGGACTGGCAGTATGCCGCCGGGGCGCTGGGCAGCTATTCCCAGGAGCGGTTCCTGGGGCTGGCCGAGCCGGGGCTGCCCCTGGACCAGACCGGCCCGGGCGGCTGGCTGGAATGGGGCGGCGGACGCTATGAGGTGATGAGCGTGCGGCCCATCTGGGTGGGGGGTCAGGTCACCCACCTGTGGATGGCGCTGCGCGCCTGCGGGGAGAACGCGCCGTGAGCGGGGCGCTGGGCAGGTGGCGCGACCGGGTGGCGCAGCAGCTGCGGGACAGCGGGCTCAACGTGGTCACCGCCATGGACCCGGGCCGGGCCGCCCGGTGGCGGGAGGCGGTGGCGGCGGTCGCCGTCAGCCAGGTGGTGTGCGCCCCCGGCGGGTTCCAGGATTACCTGGGCATGGAGCGGGACGGCCAGACCGGGGAGGAACGGGAGGTCTATGGCCGGGAGGCGGAGCTGACGCTGGCGCTGGACATCTTCGCGCCCCGGGACGGGGGCGGGGAGGCCTGCCGCAAGGCGGCGGAGACCGCCGTGGAGTGCCTGGCGTGCCGGGGGGCGGCGGGACTGCCCGCCGTGGAGGTGCGCACGGGCCGGACGGAATTTTTGGAGCGGGACGGGCTGTACCGGCTGGAGGTGGCCTGCCGGTGCCGGGCCTGGCTCACCGCCCGGGCGGACCAGGAGGCCGGGGCGTTTACCGACTTTGAAGTGAAGGGGAGAATGAGATGAGCGCGGTAACAAAGCATGAGAGACCGGGGGTGTACTCCGCCTACGAGGCGTCCAGCCTCACCGCCGCCGCGGCGGGGGGCGGCAGCGTGGCGGTGGTGGCGGCTGTGGACGGGGACGGACTGGAACCATACTACCAGTGGACCAGCTACAGCAAGGCCGCGGCCGACGTGGGGGAGTGCGCCCTGAGCCGGATGGCCCAGGCGGCCATCCGCAACGGCGCGGGGGTGGTGTACGGCATACCCGCCGGGGAGAATTATGACGCCGCCTTCGCGGTGATGGCGGCGCTGGAGGACGTGGGCGTGGTGGCGTGCGACAGCGCCGAGCTGGCGGTGCAGCAGGCGCTGAAAACCGCGGTGGAGGAGTGCTCCGCCGCCCGGCGGGAGCGCATCGCCGTGGTGGCCGGCGGGGCCGGGGAGAGCGTGGAGGAGCTGGTCCAGCGCGCCGCGCAGCTCAACTGCGAACGGGTGGTGCTGGCGGCCCCCGGCCTGGCCGACGGCGGCGGGGCGCTGTGCGCCGCCGCTGTGGCGGGGGCCGTGGCGGGGAGCGCCGACCCGGCCCTGCCCCTGGGAGGCGCGCAGCTCTACGGGCTGGGGGAGCTGGAGTGCAATTATGGCGACGGGGACGTGGATGTGCTGGTTCAGGGGGGCGTGACCCCGCTGGAGACGCTGGCGGGGGCGTGCTATGTGGTGCGCGGCGTCACCACCCGGACCAAGACAGGCGGGGCGGCGGACGCCACCTGGCGGGAGCTGAGCACCATCCTGGTGGTGGACGAGGTGATCCCCGGCATCCGCAGCGCCCTGCGCGCCAAGTTCAGCCGGGCCAAGAACAGCGCCCAGACCCGGGGGGCCATCCGTTCGCTGGTGGTGATGGAGCTGGAGAAGCGGGTGGGCCGGGAGATCATCGACGGGTATGAGGGCGTGAGCGTGTCGGCGCTGGACAGCGACCCCGCCGTATGCGTGGTGGAGTTCGCCTTCACCGTGGCCCACGGGCTCAACCAGGTGTGGCTGAGCGCGCATATTACGGTATAGCGCGGAGAAGCGGACAGCGAGGACGCTTGGAGCGGAGCGAGGGGAAAAGCCCAGCCGCCGCGCAGAGGCAGGCGGGTTTTGCCCGAGACGGAGCGAAAGAGGCCGAGCGTCCTGGGCGCTTCGCAGCGTGAATGATATAGCGCGGAGAAGCGGACAGCGAGGACGCTTGGAGCGGAGCGAGGGGAAAAGCCCAGCCGCCGCGCAGAGGCAGGCGGGTTTT
>CAJUKT010000021.1 GCA_910587255.1 uncultured Oscillospiraceae bacterium | reverse complement strand
TTCTGTTCCCGGCTGGTGGAAATAATGGCTCTATCATCGCCCATTGGCTGTCGCTTAAATCGCTCGCATAGCCGCGTCGCTCATTTTTCTGTATCATTCCCTCATTATACTACTTTTCCCTCTATTGGTACAGCTTCTTACTTTTCAAGTGAAAAAGAAACTGAGATATCAGTTCCCTTCCCGATAGTGCTGTGCAGACTGAGATCGGCGTGATGATACTGCGCGATATGTTTTACAATCGACAGCCCCAGCCCGGTGCCGCCGGAAGCCTTGGAGCGACTTTTATCCACCCGGAAAAATCGCTCAAACACTCTTGCCTGATATTCCGGGGGAATACCGATCCCGGTATCTTTCACGGAAACCGTTGTGCCGGTATCACCCGCTGAAACAGCAACCTCCACTCTGCCGCCATCTGTGTTGTATTTGATTGCATTGTCTATCAGATTATAGAGCATTTCATACAGGAAGCTCCGCACTCCGTCTACCATCAGATTTTCGCCGGTCACGGACAGGTCAATATGCCGTTCCTCCGCCCGCTCCCGCAAAGCGGAAGCGGCGCTGTCTGCCAGTTCCAGAAGGTTCACCCGCTCCTTTGCCGGGGCGATCCCCTCATCCAACTGCGATAGGTGAATGATGTCCTCCACCAGCGTTACCAGTCGTGCTGCCTCTGTGCGGATGACGCCGACAAACTGCGGAATATCCTCCTGCTTGACAAGGCCGTTTTCTAGTAGCTCGGCGCTGCCCATAATAGATTGCAAGGGTGTTTTCAGCTCGTGGGATACGTTGGCGGAAAACTCCCGGCGGCTGCGTTCTGCGGCGGCCTGCTCGGTCACATCAAACGCTAGCAGCACCGTCCCGGCCGCAGCGCCGTCCGCTGTGATCTGGCTGATGTCGAATTGATATTCCCGGTTGTCTCGCACAGCGCGAATTTCGCTGTGCCCTCCCTCCCGTGCAGTCTGAATGGCAAGATTGATCTCATGGTCACGGTCAATCACAAGAAATTCCTGTCCGATGCAGGCGCTGTCCGCATGAAAGATCATCCTTGCGGCGGGGTTGATGCTTAAAATGACGCCTTTCCCGTCCAGCAGGACAAGCCCCTCGCCCATGTTTTCTGTAATTTGCTCAAATTCTTCGGTTTTCCTTCTCAACTCCCGGAGCTGCGCCTCAATCTGCCGGTGCTGCTGGTGGATACGTCCCAGGAGGGGAGATAATTCCTCGTAGGCGTCGTTCTCCAACGGCCTGTCCAAATTCAAATCGTTTAGCGGCGCAACAATATGCTTCGCCATCCGATGGGCCAGCAGGGCGGAGAGGATGACCGCCGAGACGGCGGTAAGCAGAATCGGCTGAAGCATCCCCATCGCCAGGGCAAACACCGTCAACTGACTGATGGAAATACGCAGGACGGTTCCATCCGTCAGTCGCTGTGCGTAGTATAGCGTTCGCTCGGTCAGTGTCTCCGAGTAGCGAATCCCGCCGCTTTCCCCTTCGGCAAGAGCCTCTTTAACCTCTAATCGGTCTGCATGGTTTTCCATCTCCGCCGCCGGGACGTGGGTGTCAAACAGCACCTCGCCATCAGCGGCTACCCAGGTCAGGCGAAAATCCGCCGTGGACTGGAACCGGTAGGGAGAAGCCAACTGCTCCAGATAGTCACTACCCCCTGCCTCCACCCCATAGGAGGCCAGACGGAGTTCGTCCCGCAGTTGTTTCTCCTGGACGTTTCTGTAGTAGTCATACAGACAGCCCATGATGATCACCAGACTTGCCAGGAGAACGGAAACCGCCGCCAGCAGGATAGAACGGAAGATTTTCTTAGTCATGCCTTTGCCTCCAGACGGTAGCCGATGTGTCGTACCGTTTCAATCATCCCGCCATAGTTTCCCAGCTTCTGCCGGAGCGTTTTGATGTGCATATCCACCGTCCGCGTTTCCCCGGTGTAATCCACGCCCCAAATGTCGGACAAAAGCTGCTCTCTGGTGAACGCAACACCGGGGCGGGAGAGGAACAGGCGAAGCAATTCAAATTCTTTGTAGGTAAGCAAAATACGCGCTCCGTCTGCGGTGACCGTCCGTTCTTCCAGATCCATCGTCAGACCACCGGCTGTCAACTGCTTTGCCGGAGACGCCGGGTGACAGCGGCGCAGGACGGCCTTTACTCTCGACGCCATTTCCATCATGCCGAAGGGTTTTACCAGGTAATCGTCCGCGCCCAAATCCAGGCTTTGGATTTTATCGTATTCCGCGCCCTTGGCGGTGGCCATGATGACGGGAATATCCGCAAGATGCACCGCCGCTTTCATCCGCCGCAGCAGCTCCACGCCGTCCATTCCCGGCTGCATGACATCCAGAATAACAAGCTCCGGCTTCTCTGTTTCCAGCGCCGCCAGGAACGCTCCGCCGTCCTCAAAGCCCCTGGCTTCAAAGCCGGTGGAGCGCAGGGTGTAAAGCTCAATATCCCGGATGCTGGCATCGTCCTCTACACACCAGATCATAGCGTTTCTCCTTTATGTTCGCCTGTCACGGCAAAGACCACCCACCCCGCAATGTTGACCGCGTGATCTCCGATGCGTTCCAGATACTTGTCGATCATCAGCAAATCAAGAGCGTGTTCGCCGCAGTCTGGATTTGCCGTGATGTTCCCAATCAGCACCTGTTTTACCCGGTCAAAGCATTGATCCACAATGTCGTCATGGTCAATCACCAGCATGGCGCGGACAGTATCTTTTTGGACATAAGAATCCACGCTCTCTGTGACCATCCTGATAACTTCCGCCGCCATTTCCCGGATATGGCCCAGGTCCTCCGGCACATATCCCTGGGCCAGCATCGCCAGGATAATTTCTGCAATGTCCGCCGCCTGATCTCCGATGCGCTCCATATCCGTGATGATTTTCATGGCGGCGGAGATCTGCCGCAGGTCGCGGGCCACCGGCTGCTGCTGAAGCAGCAGCTTCAGACACAGCGTTTCAACGTCCCGCTCCATCTGGTCGATCTCGCTCTCCAACGGCTTGACCGTTTCCGCCAGTGTGCGGTCACCGTTCTCCAACGCCTTCGCCGCCTTTGAGATGGCCTCCTCGCACAGTGCCCCCATCTGGATGAGTTCCGTATTCAAAAGGGCAAGCTGTTCATCAAACTTACTTCTCACTTACCCAAACCTCCCTGTGATGTAGTCCTCCGTGCGCTGATTTTCCGGCTGAGAAAACAGCTTTTCCGTTTCTCCGCACTCGATCAGCTCCCCCAGCAGGAAGAACGCTGTGCGGTCGGAAATGCGCACCGCCTGCTGCATATTGTGGGTCACGATAACAATAGTGTACCGCTCTTTCAGCCCCATTGCAAGCTCCTCAATTTTTGAGGTGGAAATGGGGTCCAGGGCGCTGGTGGGTTCGTCCATCAGCAGCACCTTGGGCTCCACGGCCAGGGCGCGGGCGATGCAAAGCCGCTGCTGCTGGCCCCCGGACAGGCCCAAGGCGTTCTTTTTCAGCCGGTCCTTCACCTCGTCCCAAATGGCCGCCCCCCGGAGGGACTGCTCCACAAGTTCATCCAGCTTGGCTTTGTTTTTGACACCGTGCGTGCGGGGGCCGTAGGCAATGTTGTCATAGATGCTCATGGGGAAGGGGTTGGGCTTCTGGAACACCATGCCGATCTCCTTACGCAGAGCGTTCACATCCAGTCCGGGAGCGAAAATGTCCGTATCTTGATACCGTACCTCTCCGGTAATCCTGACGCTGGGGATCAGATCATTCATGCGGTTCAGCGTTTTCAGAAAAGTGGACTTTCCGCAGCCGGAAGGGCCGATCAGAGCGGTGATGTTGTTCTCTGGAATCTGGATATTGATATTTTTCAATGCCTGGGCGCCGCCGTACCACAGGCATAGATTTTTTGCGGTAATTGCGTTGTTCATAGCGCCCTCCTTTTCTTGAAGCAGCGGCCCACCAAGGCGGCAGTCAGGTTGACCGCCAGCGTCAGGAGCATCAGGATCGCGGCGATGGCAAAGGCTACGCCAAACTCTCCCTGCTCCTTCGCGTAGACATACAGCGCCACGGTGAGGGTGGCCCCCGGACTGGTCAGCCCGGTAAACAGGCCGTTCAGCGCATGGGCAAAGCCCGCCGTAAACAGCAGCGCCGCCGATTCCCCCAAAATGCGCCCCACCGACAGGATACAGCCGGTGATGATGCCGTCCGCGCACCCAGGCAGTACCACGGTGCGGATGACCCGCCACTTCCCGGCTCCCAGGCCAAAGGCCCCCTCGCGGTAGCTCTGCGGCACCGTTCTCAAGCTCTCCTGGATCGTTCGCATGACGGTCGGCAGGTTCATAATCACCAGGGTCAGCGCACCAGCCAACAGAGAAGTCCCGAACACGCCGGTAAATACCAGCATCCCCACAAGGCCGTAGATGATGGAGGGGATGCCGGAGAGGGTTTCCGCCGCATATTCGATGGCGGACACCAGACGCTGATTCGCGGCGTACTCGGTCAGGTAGACCGCCGCCCCCGTCCCTATGGGCAGGACGATCAGCAGGGCGGCGAGGATGATGTAGACGGTGTTCAGAATATCCGGCAGGATGCCGATGGTGTCCGACAGATAGCTGGGCTTCGTGGTCAACAGCTCCCAGGTCAGATTGGGGAGGCCCGCCGCCAGCACATAGCCCACGAGAAACAGCGTCAGGGCGCACACCAACAGGGCCGACAGGATACACAGCAGCTTCATCGCAACCGTATAAGCCCTCCGGGACGGGGAAATTGCTCTATCCAACATCATTACCCCTCCTTGTCCCTCTTGAGGAAGAAATTCAGCGCGGCGTTGATCAGCATAATGAACAGGAACAGCACCAGCGCGATGGAGAACAGGGCTTGCCTTTGCAGGCCGCTGGAATAGGACATTTCACTGGATACCGCCGTGGTGAGGAAGCGGACACTTTCAAACAGCGAGGGCATATTGGCCGCGTTGCCGGACACCATCATCACCGCCATGGCCTCCCCGATGGCCCGCCCCACCCCCAACACCACTGCCGCTGCGATGCCGCTTCGCGCCGCAGGGACAGATACCCGGAAATAGGTTTCTATCGGGGTCGCACCAAGGGCCAGGGATGCGTCCTCGTACTCCTTCGGTACTGCCTCCAGCGCCGTAATGGATACCTTGATGATAGAGGGCAGGATCATGATTGCCAGGACAATGATTGCCGCCAGCAGGCTGGCCCCATCCGGCACATGGAACAGCGCCCGGATGCCCGGCACAAGCACCAGCATCCCCACCAGACCGTATACCACGGAAGGAATACCCGCCAGGAGACTGACAGCGGCACCGACGAAGGATTTTACCTGGGTTGGAGCCAGCTTTGCCAAATAAACCGCTGCGAAAAATCCTACCGGGACACCGAACAGGATAGCGCCCGCCGTGCCGTAAATGCTGGTGAGAATGAACGGGAGGATGCCGTATGAGGGCTGTGCGGCGGTGGATTCCCAGGAGTCACCCAGCAGAAAGGGCATAAGCCCGATCTGTCGGATGGCGGGGATGCCGGAGGCCACCAGATAGGCGGTGATCAGCAGTACACAGCCCACCGTGACCAGCCCCAGCATCAGGAATACCCCGTGGACTGCGGTTTCCAGCAGTTGCTTTTTTCGTTCCATCGTCAATTTGCCGCCACAGCGCCCGCACCGGAGATCAGCCCCGCAGCGTCAGGAGAGATTGCGAAGTCGAAGAACTTCTGAGCCGCTTCCGAAAGGGGAGTGTCCGTTTTTGTGACCAGGACAAAGGGCCGCTGAATGACATAGCTGCCGTCCTTCACCGTATCCTCTGTGGGGGCCACGCCGCCTACTGTGACGGCCCGCACGGTGTCCTTGATGGAGGCGAGGGATGCGTAGCCGATGGCATCCGGGTTTTGGGACACGGCGGTGATCACATCACCGGTGGAGGTCAGCTCCTGGCGGTACTGGCAGTTGTCCGCCGTGCCGGTGATGGATTCAAAGCCGTCCCTGGTTCCACTGCCCGCCTCTCGGCCAATCAGGACAATCTCTGCGTCGTTTCCACCCATATCTTTCCAGTTGGTAATTTCGCCGGTAAAGATTTTGGCGATGGTGTCCACATCGAGATCAGAAACGGGGTTGTCGGGGTTGACGATCACCGCAATGCCGTCATAGGCCAGCACCGTCCCGGTCAGGCCCTGGGCGGATTCTTCCGCCTTCAGGTTGCGGCTGCTGAGGCCGATATCGCAGCGCCCCTCCAAGACTGCCTGAATGCCGGAGCCGGAGCCGGTGGGGTTGTAGGTGAAGGTCACATTCTTGTTCTGCGCCTCAAACGCCTCACCCAGCGCACCGATCACCTTCTCCATGGAGGTGGAGCCATCAGTGGTGACGGTGCCGGAGGCTTTCTGGGAACATCCCGCCATGACCGTCAGAACCAGCACAGAGGCCAGCATAAGACTTGCGAATTTTTTCATCTTCAAATTTCTCCTTTCGACTTTTGGGTACGAGAGAAGAATACTGCTATCATGTAAAAATCAAAAGACAAGTATTGTAAAATTGAGGTAAAATTCTTTCGTAGCATTTAGGCGCATCAGTGAATCCAAGATTTTCCTCAAATCCTCCTTGACACGCATCACAGTCGGAGTTATACTATATCATGCAGCAATGAATTGGGGAAATAGTGTTTTAATCGATTTCTATTATAACAGGCTTTCCCGAAAGGGATTGGATATCATTTATAGGCTTATCGCTGTACCCCAGGCACGGTTTTGTGTCTGGGGTACAAGTAAATGACCGTCCAATCGGATACTTTTTCGGGGAAGCCTGTCATGATCTCAGTTTGAGGGAGCGGGCCAAGGGAAGCCATACGACACAGCGCCGAGCAGGGTTGCCTGTCAGGAAACGAATTGGGTAGAACGGCAATTTACGGCGATGCCCGCAAAATCAAACTGAAGGAGATGTACGATGCAAAACACAAAAACTGAATACAGCAGCTCTGAGCGCACCCCTGTCGTTCTGCCGGAGATGGAACAACTGCTCCCGCCGTTAAGCGGAGAGCAGTTTTCTGCGTTAGAGGGAGATATTCTAGAAAACGGCTGCTACGCTCCCATCATCGTTAACGAGGATATGGTCATCGTTGACGGCCACAATCGTTTCCGAATCTGCGAAAAGCACAGCCTGTCGTTCACGATGAAGGTGTTTTCCTTCGCTGATCTGCTGGAAGCAAAGCAGTGGGCGCTGGACACGCAGAAGGGCCGCCGCAATTTGGACAAGTGGGAGTTGGGCCAGATCGCACTGAAGCTGAAACCAGAGATTGAAGCCAGGGCAAGGACGAACCAAGGGTGCCGCACAGACCTTTCGGTGAATTCATCGAAAAGTTACACCCCTACAGACTGTCAACGGCCAGATCATCACAGAAACGAAGGAGGAGAGCGCATGAACGCTGCGGTAAGAGCCCCGAAAAAGGTCGCCGTCACCCCAGCGGATCCCAAATATACGCAGAAGGACATCCGCAAGCAACACCTCCGGGTGGCCCCCTACTGCCGGGTGTCCACCGGCAGTGAGGAGCAGCAGACCAGCTTCACCGCCCAGATGGAGTATTACACCCAGCGCATCGCCGACACCGAGGGCTGGACGATGGTTCGCCTGTACGCCGACGAGGGGATCACCGGCACCTCCACCAAGAAGCGCGCCCAGTTCAATAAAATGATCCGGGACGCGGAGAAGGGCAAGATCGACCTGGTGATCACCAAGTCCGTGTCCCGGTTCTGCCGCAACACCCTGGACGGGCTGGAATACATCCGCAGGCTGAAAAAATGCGGCGTGGGGGTGTATTTCGAGAAGGAGAATACCAACACCCTGTACATGGCCAACGAGATGATCCTCACCTTCCTGATGAGCCAGGCCCAGGCGGAGAGCGAGTCCATGTCCACCAATATCCAGTGGGGCCACCGGGCCCGGTTCAAGCAGGGCATCGTCCACTACAATTTCAGCAACTTCCTGGGCTATCGCAGGGGCGGGGACGGGGAGCCGGAGATCGACGAGGGGGAGGCCCCCACGGTGCGGCGCATCTTCGCCCGGTACCTGATGGGCCAGAGCGTGGGCCAGATCTGCCGCGACCTCACGGCGGACGGCTGCAAGACCGCCCGGGGCGGCGCCCAGTGGAGCGACCACACGGTGCGGCACATTTTGCAAAACGAGAAGTACATGGGCGACGCTATCCTCCAGAAAACCTTCACCTTGGACTTGTTCAGCCGCCAGCAGGTGAAAAACGAGGGCCAGCTCCCCAAATACTACGTGGAGAACGCCCACCCGGCCATCATCGACCGGGCCACCTTCCAGCGGGTGCAGGAGGAGATGGCGCGGCGGTCCAGCCTGCGAAAAACCTCGGACAAGGCCAAGACCGAGCAAGGCAAGTACAGCGGCAAATATGCCCTGGGCGGGCTGCTGGTGTGCGGGGAGTGCGGCAGCCCCTACCGCCGGGTGACCTATATGCCCCGCGGCAACAAACGCTACGTCTGGCGGTGCATCAACCGGCTGGAACATGGCAAGAAGGTCTGCAAGTGCGCCCCCACCCTGGAGGAGCCGGACATCCACGCCGCCGTCACCGCCGCCATGAACGAGATGTTCCGGCAGCAGGCGGCGCGGCAGGCGCTGGCGGACTGCGTCGCCGCCGCCCTGGCGGGGGCAGGGGACGGCACCTCCCTGCCCGCAGTGGAGACCAAGCTGCGGGCGCTCCAGGAGGAGCAGATGAGACTGTTCCGCATGGCGGCGGAGGCCGGGCCGGAGAACACCGAGTACGATGACCGGATCACGGAGGTGACCGCCGCCATGTCGGCCCTGCTGGCCCGGAAGGGGGAGCTGGAGCGGGAGGGCGGCGCTGAGTCCGGGCGTGACAGCCGGGTACGGACTATCACCGCGACGCTGGAGGCCGCGGACAGCTCCATCGGGGAGTTCCGGGACGATACGGTGCGGCAGCTGGTCAGCAGCATCAGGGTGCTGGACCGGGAGCGGCTGTCCATCCGCTTCAAGGATGGGACGGAAATCGAGCAGATCATCGAATGTGTGGGGAGGGCCAGCGCATGAGTAAACTATATGTAACGGGCGATTGCCACGGCGAATTCCAGCGGTTCACCACAAAGAATTTCCCCCCGCAGAAAGGGATGGATCGGGATGATTATATGATCATCTGTGGCGACCACGGCGGCGTATGGGCCGGGGAGCAGGCGGACGGGCACAAGCTGGACTGGCTGGAGGCCAAGCCCTTCACTACCCTCTTCGTCTGCGGCAACCACGAGAACTTCGACCTGCTCAGCGCCTACCCGGAGAAGGGGTGGCACGGCGGCAGAGTGCATGAGGTGCGGCCCCACGTCCTCCACCTGATGCGGGGCCAGGTATTCGACATCGGCGGGCTCACCTGGTTCACCATGGGCGGGGCCGCCTCCCATGACATTGAGGACGGCATCCTCGACCCCGCCGCCCCGGACTTCGAGCGGCGGTACTGGACGCTGCGGCGGATGGGCGCCCGGTTCCGGGTGCTGGGCCGCTCCTGGTGGCCCGAGGAGATGCCCAACGAGGCGGAGTACGCCAAGGCTGAGGCCAATCTGGAGCGGGCAGGGTGGTGCGTGGACTGCGTCCTCACCCACTGCGCCCCCACCAGTATTGCCCAGCGGATGAACCGGCACTACCAGCCGGACGAACTGACGGACTTCCTGGAAACGGTGCGCCAGCGATGCCGGTTCATCAAATGGTTCTGCGGTCACTACCATGTGAACCAGGTGATCGATGAACGGTTTGTGATCCAGTGGGAGCAGATATCTCAGGTCGAATAAAAAAGAGGAACCGGGGCGGCAACGCCCCGGTTCTGAGGATGGAGGATAGAATGAAAAAGAAAGAGCATCTCTTGCAAGGATTAGGATAGCGGGTTTTCATTACGGAAGTTCGCACAGAAATGTTACAAAAGTGCTAAATCATTTCTCCGCTGTTTTCTTTCCCCGGCTGAGCGCCAGCCCCGCCAGCAGCAGCACGGGAAACACGATCCCCGCCAAAATGCCTCGTTTCAGGTTGTCCCCCAGGGCGCTGGACACCATGCCCACCAGGGTGGGCCCGCCGGAGCAGCCCAGGTCGCCCGCCAGGGCCATCAGCGCGAACATAGCCGTCCCACCCCGGGGCAGGCCCGCTGGAGCCTTGCTGAACGTCCCCGGCCACATAATGCCCACCGACAGGCCGCACATCGCGCACCCCAGCAGCCCCACCACTGGGCTGGGCACCAGCGCAATGCACAGGTAGGAGGCCACGCACAGCAGGGCGCTGCCCGCCATGAAATGATCCAGATCCAGCCGGCCGCCATATTTTCCGTAGATTGCCCGGGATGTCCCCATCAGTACCGCAAAGGCCATGGGGCCGGCCAGGTCGCCCACCGTCTTGCTCACGCCCAGGCCTTTCTCCGCGAAAGTGGACGCCCATTGGCTCACTCCCTGCTCACTGGCCCCGGCGCACACCATCATCAGCAAAAATACCCAGAACACCTTCCGCCGCGCCAGCTCCCCGATGGTCATGCCCCGCTGTCCGTCCTCCATCAGCGGCGCGATGGGCACCCGGGTAAAGGCGATCATGTTCCCCAGGGGGATCAGCGCCCAGGCCAGCGCCAGCACCCGCCAGTGCCCCACCCCGAACAAAGCAAAGAACACCGTGGACACCAGCACCACCCCCACGTGGCCCCAGCAATAGAAGGAGTGGAGCAGGCTCATGGTCTGCTCTTTGTGATCGGAGGGGCAAGCCTCCACCACCGGGCTGACCAGCACCTCCAGCAGCCCACCGCCCACGGCGTAGACGCATACGGACAGTAGGATGCCCACAAACGGGCTGGGCAGCAGCTCCGGCAGAATAGCCAGCAAGATCAGCCCAAAGGCAGCCAGGGCATGGGCCAGCACCATGGAGGCCCGGTAGCCGATGCGGTCCACAAAGCTGACCGAGGCCAGGTCTACCAACAGCTGAAGGCCGAAGTTGAGGGTGACCAGCATGGTGATCTGGGACAGGGGGATGCCGTAGCTGTCCTGGAACGTGAGGAACAGCAGGGGTACGAAGTTATTCACAACAGCCTGGACGATGTACGCCGCAAAACAGGCGTAGATCGTTTTTTGATATTGGTTTTTCATCGGCTCCACCCTCCGAAGGCTGCAGTTTTCAGACAGTCCCGCATTATATAGTCAGCACACTTGAAAACCGGTATACACCGATTTTCAACCAGCGGCAAAGCCGCTGTCGGGCAAAGGCCGTGTGCTGACTATGAAGTCTGACGCAAGGCCGCTTCGCGGCCTGTGCGGCGCTTACGCGCCGCACAGGTTGAAAAGAAGCAGGTACTTCTTTTCAACCGCGTCAACTATACCACCACCGCTTGAAAAAATCCAGCCCTGACTGGCTGCCGATGCACAATTTCCGTATTATCATACGAAACGGAACGAGGATCGTAAGCCCCTGGGTTCATATTTCATCCCCTGGCCGCAAATACTTGATCCATTACACCATCCAGTCCGCAGCCCCATGGACTGAGAAAGGACTCCAAATGAGCAACCGTCTGAGTATGGAACACTCCCCCTACCTTCTCCAGCACGCGGACAACCCGGTGGATTGGCGCCCCTGGGGACCGGAGGTATTTGAGGAGGCCAAACGTTCTGATAAGCCCATCTTTTTAAGTATCGGCTACTCCACCTGCCACTGGTGCCACGTCATGGCCCACGAATCCTTTGAGGATGAGACCGTAGCCCAGGCCATCAACGCCGCTTTCCTCCCCGTCAAGGTGGATCGGGAGGAGCGCCCCGATGTGGACGCGGTGTATATGGCCGCGTGTCTGGCCATGAACGGCTCGGGGGGCTGGCCGCTGACGGTGCTGCTCACCCCGGAGCAAAAGCCCTTCTGGGCGGGCACCTATCTGCCCAAAGCCCAGCTCCTACACCTGCTCCGCGAGGCGGCCCGCCTGTGGCGGGAGGACCGGGCGGGGGTACTGGCCGCTGGGGAAACCCTTACCGCCCATCTGCGGCAGGAAGCGCAAAACCGGCCCAGCGCGCCCAGCCGGGAGCTCGTCCAGCGGGCCGTTGGCCAGTTTGCCCAGAGCTTTGATAAGCGGTGGGGCGGGTTTGGCCCCGCGCCCAAGTTTCCCACCCCCCATAACCTGATTTTTCTGCTGCGCTATGCCCGCCTCACCGGGGACAGTCACGCCCGGGAGGTGGCCCTGCAAACCCTGGACGCCATGTACCGGGGCGGGCTGTTTGACCATGTGGGCGGCGGGTTTTCCCGGTATTCCACCGATGAACGCTGGCTGGTCCCCCACTTTGAAAAAATGCTATACGACAACGCCCTGCTGGCGCTGGCCTACACGGAGGCATTCCAACATACCCGCCGTACCCTTTATGGACAGGTCGTCCGCCGCACGCTGGACTATGTGCTGCGGGAGCTGTCCGGCCCCCAGGGTGGCTTATGCTGCGGCCAGGACGCGGACAGCGAGGGCGTAGAGGGGAAGTATTACGTGCTGACCCCCGATGAACTGGCCCAGGCGTTGGGCGGGCCGGATGCAGAATGCTTCTGCCAATGGTACGGCATCACCTGGGAGGGAAATTTTGAGGGCAGAAGCATCCCCAACCTGCTCGGTCAGGCTCGATTCGATCAGGAACCGGCAGGGATGGCCGTTCTTCGAGAGCGGGTGTATGCCTACCGCCTGGGCCGGACGGTACTTCATCGGGACGACAAGGTGCTCACCGCCTGGAACGGGCTGGCGCTGGCGGCACTGGCCCGGGCGGGGCTGGTGCTGGGCGAACCCCGGTATCTGGATGCCGCCCGCCGGACGGCGGACTTCCTGGCCTTAAAACTCACCGCCCCGGATGGCCGGCTGCTGGCCCGCTGGCGGGACGGGGACGCCGCCCATCCCGGCAAGCTGGACGACTACGCCTTTTACGCCTATGGGCTGTTGGAGCTGTACGGCGCGGCGTTTGACCCGGCATATCTTACCCGCGCTGTGGAGCTGGCGGATTGTCTGCTGGAACTCTTTTTCGACCGGGAGTACGGCGGCTTTTATCCCTACTCCTCCGATGGGGAGCAGCTGCTGACCAGGGCGAAGGAGGCTTACGACGGGGCCATGCCGTCGGGGAATGCCATGGCGGCGCTGGTGCTGTCCCGGCTTGCCCGGATCACCGGGGAAGGGCGCTGGCGGGAGGCGGCGGAGCTTCAGCTGTCCTGGCTGGCGGGGGCGGCGCGGGACTACCCGGCCGGACACAGCTTTGCCATGCTGGCCTTTTTGGAGGAGCTGTGGCCAACGATGGAACTGGTGGTGGCCGCACAGGGGACGCCGGAAGAACTGCAAGCCTTCCTGCGGGAAAATCCCCGCCGGTCGCTGACGGTACTGGTCAAAACGCGGTCAAGCGCTGGTACGCTGGCAGCGGCGGCTCCGTTCACCAGGGACTACCCGGTTCCGGAGCAAGGAGCGCGGTACTACCTGTGCCGGAATGGGGCTTGCGCCCAGCCGGTGGACAGCATATCAGAATTGGAACCCCTTTTGCGGGGAATGGCCGAACCAAAATGAAGGTAAGACGAAACCCACCCCATGTGAGGGTGGGTTTCATCTGCCGCGTCAATCGTCGCCCCGCAGAAGGCTCTGGGCATAGTCCTTCAAGCTGGCAAAGGAATTGACGCTGTCGGATCGGGTACTGATCTGTTCCCTGGCGTAGTCCGGGAGGGTGTCAAAGTAGTGCTTAGCCTCCGGCTCGCTGCGCAGCAGGGCATTTAAATCGGAATAGTGCTGCATTGACGAATCACCTCAGTGATATCGTTTGCGGTTCGCGCAGAAAGTATGCGGCCTATTGAAGCTCCTGCAGATCGGCGGCGGGCAGATCGTTTTCCACATTATCCCGCGCCAAGTCGTTGTCAATGACAGGGTAAATCTCCGGCGGAATGGGGCGCTCGGCCTGATCCGGAACCGGCTGTGAGATTCCTGACTTTTTCTTGTCCATTAAAGATCACCTCAGCAGTAGATTGCCCGGAAGGCTCAAAATCATGCCTGTTGGGGCAAAGGGCTCCGGCCTGACCTGATTCAGCCTGTCAGCAGTGAGAAACAAATATTTGATTAAATTTCCATACTCGAACATATGGACAAATCATTTTCTGCGGTGTATACTGAAATCAGCTCACAACAATGCTAGAAAGGGGGAGGACTTATGCCAGACAGGGTCTACATCGCCTGTGACTTGAAAAGCTTTTACGCCTCGGTGGAATGCATCGAGCGCGGCCTGGATCCCCTCACCACCAACCTGGTGGTAGCGGACAAAAGCCGGACGGAAAAGACCATTTGTCTGGCGGTCTCCCCCTCCTTGAAAACCTACGGCATCTCCGGGCGGGCCCGGCTGTTTGAGGTGGTGCAGAAGGTGGCGGAGGTAAACGCCCAGCGGCAGCGGAAGGCCCCGGGCCGGCAGTTCGCCGGCTCGTCCTGGAACGACCCGGAGGTGAAACGGCACCCCGAGCTGGCGCTGGACTACCTGGCAGCTCCGCCCCGGATGGCCCATTATATCCAGTGGAGCACCAAAATCTACAACGTCTATTTGAAGTACGTGGCCCCCAGCGACATCCACGTGTACAGCATCGACGAGGTGCTGATGGACGTGACCAACTACCTGCCTACCTATCGGCTCACCCCCAGGGAACTGGCCCGGAAAATCGTACTGGATGTGCTGGATACCACCGGCATCACCGCCACAGCGGGCATCGGCCCCAACCTCTACCTGGCAAAAGTAGCCATGGACATCTGGGCCAAGCACACCCGCCCGGACAAAAACGGTGTGCGCATCGCCGAATTGAACGAGCTGAGTTACCGCAGGCTGCTGTGGGAACACCGCCCCCTCACCGACTTCTGGCGGGTGGGCCGAGGCTACGCCAAAAAGCTGGAGGCCCAGGGACTGCTCACCATGGGCGATATCGCCCGGTGTTCCATCGGGAAGCCCGCCGACTATTACAACGAAGAACTGCTCTACCGGATATTCGGCGTCAACGCGGAATTGCTCATCGACCACGCCTGGGGCTATGAGCCGGCCACCATGGCGGACATCAAGGCGTACAAGCCGGAGGCAAAAAGCGTGGGCTCCGGCCAGGTGCTTACCTGCCCCTATGACTTCGCCAAGGCCCGGATGGTGGCCTGGGAGATGGCGGATCAGCTGGCGTTGGATTTGGTGGGGCAGCGGCTGACGACCAACCAGCTCACACTCACCGTGGGCTACGATATCGACAACCTGCGTGACCCCGACCGAAAAAAGCAATATCAAGGCGCGGTGACCACCGACCGCTATGGGCGGCAGATCCCCAAACACGCCCACGGCACCGCCAACCTGGAAGGATACACCGACTCCGCCAAGCGCATCACGGCGGCAGTATTGGAGCTGTTTGACCGCATCGTAAACAGGGACTTGCTGGTGCGGCGGTTGTACCTCACCGCCAACCGGGTGGCGGAGGAAAGCTCCGTATCCGCCGCGCCCGCCATGGAGCAGCTGGATCTCTTTACCGACGCGGAGGCCGCACAGGCAGAGAAAGCGGCACTGGCCCGGGAGAAGAAGCTCCAGGAAACGATGTTGGGCATCAAGAGCAGATTCGGCAAGAACGCCATTCTGAAGGGCACCAACCTGGTGGATGGCGCCACCACCGCTGACCGGAACGGCAGAATAGGGGGTCACAAAGCGTAATGGGAGCCTACGACGATATCATCCACCTACCCCACCCCACATCGCCCAGGCATCCCCGTATGCCCATGATCGACCGGGCGGCGCAGTTCACCCCGTTCCAGGCCCTGACGGGCTACGGGGACGCCATCCAGGAAACAGCCCGGATCACCGGGGAAAAGGTGGAGCTCACCGAGGAGGAGAAAGCGGTGCTGGACGAAAAGCTGCGTTTTCTGGCAGGCACCGGCAATGAAACGGCGTTTACCTATTTCCAGCCGGACGGCAAGAAAAGCGGCGGGGCCTATGTCACTGCCGTGGGCACGGTGAAGAAGCTGGATCCGCTCGAAGGGCGGTTGACCTTCACCGATGGAACCACGATTCCCATTGAGGATATTTGGGAGATCGAGGATGGAACATCCGAGGGGTTTCCCTTGAAGGAGGAGATGTTATGAACCAGGCGGAACGCAGAGCAATCATGGAGCACATCTACGCCTCCTTAACGGAGCGGGGATACCGACCCATGGATCAGATTATCGGCTATATCCTGACGGGTGACCCCACATACATCACCAATCACAGCGGCGCAAGACAGCTGGCGGCAGGGGTTGACCGTTACGATCTGCTGGAAGATCTGCTTCGGGCCTATCTGACCACTGATGATCAAACAGTTGGACGCTCTGAATAAGATAGCATTTTATGCAGACGCCTAAAGCCGGTTCGTTGTTTTGACGGCAGGCCAATCCCCCTGCGGGGTCTGGGTTCTCCGCTGTACGGTCTTTTGACTTGCAGTTATGTATACTACATATTGTGCAAAACATGGAAAACCGCACTACAGCTTGAACCACGATGGCCGGAGTGGTATACTGTTGACAGATAGGAGCGTGGAGAACATGGTATTCGTCTGTGAGCATTGTCATTTTGAATTAGAGGCCGCAGCTAAACCCAGCCAGTGCCCGGACTGCGGAAAATTCAACCGCATCCGCATAGCTACCTCGGGTGAAAGCAAGGAGTTCCAGGCCCGGAAGATGGAAGATGTCTGGCAGGATTCTTCGCCTGCCCTGGCTGGCTGAGAAGCAATTTTACCATAGGTCTTTTATTGATTTGACACCAAAGGCGCACGCTCTGATTGTTAGAAACGGAGCGTGCGCCCTTGCTTTTAAATGCGTAGCACTGTAGTCGATCTGAAACTGGTGGAGATGCCCCTCGACGCAGGGCGGGAAGTGTGTTATACTGGAAATAATAGAAATTGCCAGTGGGACATAGCGATCCATTTCAGAAAAGAGGCGTCAGCATGACCAAAGCGGTTTTCGTCGACTATATGGGCACCACTGTGGACGAGCACAGCCAGGAGATGGGGGAAATCGTCCGCCGCATCTGCAAAAACAGCGCCGTCCACGACCCCAAACAGGTCCAGCGGTTCAGCCTGGACAACCGCCGCCGCTATGAGGCGGACAGCTACCTGGACAGCTATCTCACGGAGGACGAGATCGTGGACCGGCTGATTGCAGACATGGAAGCACAGCTTGGCCTGGCGGATGATCCCGCCGCCCTGCGGGAGCTGATACGCCGCCACTGGGTCAATGCCCCGGTATCCCGGACGCCCACACCTTTTTTGAGCGGTGCCCCGTCCCCATCTATATCATCACCAACAACAGCCTGCCATACATGGAGCGGGCCTTATTATACTTTCGGTAAGCTAATCTATACGATACATACTACCAGTACTACTTTGCCGTGGATTAACACTACCCATGTAAAGAGAATAGAGACAAGCCACAACAACGGCGGCAGAACGGTTGCTCCTCCAAAAATTGTGGAGATGTTTCGAGCTTGACTGTTTCCAGAGTTATGCTGGAACGGGTGCAGTGGTATCGAAGTTTTTATCATGACAGATATAGTGATGAGGAGGCAAGACTATGAAAAACTACAGCTATAATCCAACAGATGAAAATGCACTTCATTTATTAAAATCCGATTTGATAGGGCGAAAACAAGACATCATGCAGTTTTTGACTCTTTTATCGCACATGGAAGATGACTGCTATTCGATAGCGCTTAACGGAGAATGGGGTTCAGGCAAAACATTTTTCATCAAGCAAGTCAAGTTGCTGCTGGATGCTAAAAATCCTCATTCACGGATATCTGATGATTTGCGACAAGCCATTACAAAAGTAACTCCTCATGGCTTTTCTATTCCTGAAAGCTACACAACAGTGTATTATGATGCATGGATAAATGATAGTCACAATGATCCGATACTATCATTAATTTATGCCACCATGACCAGCGACCAAAGCGAATTTATTCCTGAAAAAAGCCGCTCTTTGAGCGATACCGCTGCCGCGATTGCGTCTGCCATAAGTGGTCGGGATGTCTCTACACTTCTTCAGCAAGTAAAAGGTTCTGATACATTTGCACATTTAAGAAGCTCAGATGAAATACATAGTCTGGTTAAGGAATTCATTGATCAATTGATTCATGAGCACGGAAACCGTCTGGTATTCTTTATAGATGAACTTGATCGTTGCAAACCAGACTACTCGATTCAATTTTTGGAACGAATCAAGCATTATTTTGATGATAATCGTATAACCTTCGTTTTTGCCGTAAGTCTCTCTCAACTTCAATGGACCGTAAAAAGCTACTATGGCTCAGAGTTCAACGCAACGCGATATTTAGATAAATTTTTTGATTTTCGGATATCGTTGCGGAGTATCGACCACGAATCCTTCCTGAGACAACAACTCAATATAGGACATGACTTCATTTTCGATAGAGTATGTATCGAGACTGTAAAGTATTTCAACTTTTCCATTCGAGAAGTAGAGCGGTATGGACGAATGATGAAGATAGCTGGCAGCGCCATCCAAAAGTATTCAAGAGGATTTTCTGATGACAATGCAAAAGTTTTTGCTTTGTATTACGTTGTACCGATTATGCTTGCTTTACAAATGTATGACATAGAATTGTATAATAAGTTTATAGTGGGTTTAGATCCATCCCCAATGACCGATATCCTATTGAGTCCCAATATTGGGCTTCAAACGCATCTGCTCTTTTCCAATCAAGAAACGTACGATTCAGAGAAGCAAATTACGGATAGGTTAGGACGCGTATATTCAATTCTTTTCTCAAAACTGTCTGGTCAAAACCACCGCGAGGTTACCATTGGAAAAATGACTTTTGACCATTCAACACGCCGTTGCGTTGAAGAAATTGCTTCGATGCTCTCCCCTCAGTTAGATTATCAATTTGAGTAGAATATTTAAAATGCGAATCAAGGTTTAAAAGCAAGAGAAGGGGGTAGAAAAACAGCGCAAAAGAGTAGAGAATGTAAGTATGTGGCAAACAAATCTCATAACACTCTATTGCGCTGTCTGCGACAATAGTAGCATAATCGAAGCGGTA
>CAJUKT010000020.1 GCA_910587255.1 uncultured Oscillospiraceae bacterium | reverse complement strand
GTCCTTCTTGATGTTGCCCTCCTTGACGAGCCGCTGTTTCTCCGTGCGAATACGCTCCAATAAAATGTTCGCCGGTTCGTCTGCGGGGTCTTGGGGGACAAGTTTGCCTTGGACGGCTTGCTGGAGGATGGATTTTTTGAGGGCGTCGGGAAAGCTGGTATTCAGATTATTAAGCACTGTTTCGACCTTGGCATAGGATTCAATTTGGGGCTGCACAACATCAAGAGCAGTCGCTATTCTATACTGCTCCGAAAGGGGTGGAAGAGGGAAGAGCAGTGTGTGTATTGCATTTGAGGAGAGACCTTGTATGGCAATCCCTTTTCCACCTATCCAGCCAGCGTGTTTATATAAGTCGAACAAATAATAGAAAAAACGAGTACAAAGGGGCAGGAAAGTTCTAAGCCGGTGAATGTGATTTTGAATACATATTGTGTAGTCAAACGGCCATATTGCTGCCCTACCAATATCGCCGCCTTCACAAACTAAGAGATCACCTTTGACAACCGTGCATTTATCAATCTCCGTTTCAGTGAAATGCATTTCTTTGAGGTTGTCCAGTTCAAAACGATCCCAGTATAGGTTAGAGGTCGTGATATACTTTTGAAGTTGTCCACTACGGTTCGCTCCATTTAAGGCTTTGCCCGTATTATGCTGAAACAACTCACCAAGTCGTACCCACTCCCAGCTCTCCGGAATCTCAAACGGCACCTCCAGCGGCGTGATCGTATCCCCGACTTTCTCATAAGGGGTATTATCGGGACCTCGGAAGATGACAGAAGGGTTCTTTTCCCGCTTGATCTTTTTTTCCCGAATGAGCCGTTCCTTCTCAGCACGGATGCGTTCCAGCAACACGCTGGCAGGCTCATCGTTTGGGTCCTGGGGAACCAGCCTGCCCTGCACAGCCATTTGCAGAATAGAATTTTTCAGTTGCTGTGCGGTCATTTGCTGCCCTCCTCTGTCAGGCTGATGCCAAGAATATCTGTGATTTGGGCGAGGATGCGGTCAATGTCGGCGTTCAGGCTGGCGCGCTTTTCCTGGTATTGCTGGATCAACTCTTTCGGCGGCAGGATTTCCTCCTCCTCATGGGGATACCCGCAAAGATCGATATTGTAGTTCCTTGCTGCAATTTCCTGAACAGTGTACTTCTTCGCCTTGTCAAATCCATCTACCGTGATTTCCTGTCGGTCGTCCCACCACTCCATCGCTGGAGCAAAATGCTCCAGCTTCATGGGCTTGGTTTTGGAGAAATTCTTGTATCCCTCCGGCATATCTAAACGGTAGAACCAGGTTTCTTTTGTAGGCCCTGTCCGATCAAAGAACAGGATGTTGGTCGTAATCGAGGTATAGGGCGCAAATACGCTGTGGGGCATACGGATCACGGTGTGCAAATTGAACTCGGAAAGCAACTTCTGCTTGATCGCTACTTTGGCATTATCAGTGCCGAACAGGAATCCATCTGGCAGGATAATAGCGCAGCGCCCGTTCCACTTCAGCCGGTACATAATGACAGACATAAACAGGTCAGCGGTTTCACTGCTCCTTAAATCAGCCGGGAAATTCTGTTTGACGCCCTCCTTCTCGTTTCCACCATAGGGGGGATTCATCAGGACTACGTCGAAGCGGTCGCCGTCCTTGTAATCACGGACGTTTTTCTCCAAACTATTCCCATGAATAATGCGGGGATTGTCAATATCGTGAAGAAGCATATTGGTAGCACAAAGCAAAAACGGCAGCGCTTTCTTTTCAATGCCGTAAATCGAATTGCTGTAAACCTTCCTGTCTTCAACGCCATGCACCTGTGAGTCCAGTACTTTCAGCGCCGAGGTAAGGAAGCCCCCGGTGCCGCAAGCAAAGTCTGCGATAGACTCGCCCAGCTTAGGCTTGATCATCTGCACCATAAAGTCAGTCACCGCGCGGGGCGTATAGAACTCGCCGGAGTTGCCCGCACTTTGCAAACTGCGGAGGATCGTCTCATAGATTTCCCCAAAAGCGTGCCGGTCTTCATATTCCTCAAAGTTGATCTCGTCAATGACGTTGATGACCTGCCGGAGCAGAATGCCGTCCTTCATATAGTTGTTATTGTCCTCAAAAGCGGCGCGCACGATAATCTGACTCATAGGTGTATTCTCATCGGCTTCAATGCTTTTGAGTTTTGGGAATAGGCTACTGTTTACAAAATTGAGCAGCGTATCGCCCGTGAGGGCTTTTCCGTCTTTATGATCGACCGCCCAATTGCGCCAGCGTAGTTCCTCGGGGATAATAGATGTGTATTTTTCATTGTAGAATTCCCAGACTTCCTCCTTGGCATCGTAGACCTTCAGGAATAAAATCCATACCATCTGCTCAATACGCTGGGCATCGCCGTTGATGCCAGCATCATTGCGCATAATGTCTTGCAGGCGTTTTACCAGGTTGTTCAAACTCATATCTTATACCTCCTTACGCTGCATAAATCTCTTTTTGGAGATCACGAATTGCTTGAAGATACCCGGCTTTACCGCCAAATAGTTTTGCGATTTTCATAGGTGTTCCAAATTTCCGGAACGGATCGTTCGACAGGATCTCCAGGCTTTCAATATCCCGGACACCTTCGTTCATATACTTGTCCAACAGCGCGCTTAGGACTTCCTGCGCCAAACCGGAGTATTTGTATAAATAGCCGCGCTTCCGGACGTTGTTGGCGCGCTCTGCCTTTGTCAGCGGGGCCTTGTCATAGGCGATATGACAAATCAGGTCGAAATCGTCTATATCCTTATTGCCGGATAGCTCCCGAAGCGCCTCCAGGAGAAC
Source organism: uncultured Oscillospiraceae bacterium (assembly GCA_910587255.1). GTDB lineage: Bacteria > Bacillota > Clostridia > Oscillospirales > Oscillospiraceae > Enterenecus. The sequence continues at coordinate 101,607 of CAJUKT010000020.1, read as the reverse complement.
GCCCCGTTCCCGTAGTTCGTCAATGATTGCCTGCTTCCGCTGCTCGGAGTTCCACGCACGCAGAAAAGTATCCAGTGTCGCATATTCGCCAAGGATATTTTTCTTGGAGTAGTCTGTCACGCTCTCTGTAATGAGTTTCCCGTCTTTGTCATAATACTGAACCCGTTCGTTCAGTATGGTGACTTCCACACCACGCACACGGAATTTATGCCGCCTTTCAGGGGGTTCCCCCTCACCGCCCGACCCGGGAGGTGTTACAGGAGAGATCGGGGGTTCATCAGGGGTCTCACTCTCGCCTGAAGCATCGCCATCCTCAATGATGGAGATTGGATCGCCGTCAAACTCCGGGTCAGCAAATAGCCGACAGGCATTGCGGAAATCCATGATGGTGAAATACTCTTTTCCATAATCGGGCTTAAGCCGGGTGCCACGGCCAATGATCTGCTTGAATTCGGTCATGGAGTTGATGTTATTATCCAGCACAATCAACCGACAGGTTTTGCAGTCCACACCCGTTGTCATCAGCTTTGAGGTGGTAACAATAACGGGATATGTACTGTCCTCGGCAATAAAATAATCAAGCTGCGCCTTACCTTCAGCGTTATCGCCTGTGATACGCATTACATACTTTGCGCTTTCTGCTACGAGGTCGCTGTTTTCGTTTACAAGTGCCTGACGCATCCGCTCCGCATGGTCAATGTCCACGCAAAAGACGATAGTTTTGGCAAAACGGTCATTTTCTCTCAGAAAGCGAGTGATACGTTTGGCCACTGCCACGGTGCGTTCGTCAATAATAAGGTTCTTATCATAATCCTTGATGTTGTACTCACGATCATCGATTTCATAACCATAAATATCTCGCTGCCCCGCAACAGGACGCCAGCCCTCCAAGTCCTTGTCAAGGCCAACCCGAAGAACCTTATATGGAGCAAGAAATCCATCGTCAATGCCCTGCTTCAGGCTGTAGGTATATATTGCTTCACCGAAGTAGGAGATGTTAGAAGCCTCTTTTGTCTCTTTCGGCGTTGCTGTCATACCGATTTGTGTTGCGCTGTGGAAATACTCAAGTATCTTGTGCCACCGGGAGTCCTCCTTCACACTCCCGCGATGGCACTCGTCAATCACAATTAGGCCAAAGAAATCCGGCTTAAACGCCCGGAAGGGTTCCTCGTTTTCATCGCCAGCCAGCTGCTGATAAAGGGAGAGATAAAGCTCATAAGAACTGTCCAGCTTTTTCCCCTCAATTTTTGTCATCACCTTCGCAAAGGGCTTGAAATCCTGCTGCATGGTTTGATCAACCAAAATGTTGCGATCCGCAAGAAACAGGATTTTCTTTTTCCTGCCAGACTTCCAGAGTCGGTGGATAATTTGGAATGCTGTATATGTTTTTCCTGTACCGGTCGCCATCACCAACAAAATGCGGTTCTGGCCCCGAGCAACCGCGTCAATCGTCCGATTGATGGCAATTCGCTGGTAGTAACGGGGAATTTTGTCTCCCGGTTGATAATAGTACGGCTCAGTGATTAGATCTTCCTGCTCCGGTGTGATATGTTCATTGCTGATAAAGCGCCGCCACAATTCTTCTGGGGAGGGGAATTGTTCTAAAGTCAGTTCACGCTCTGTGCCAGATTTCATATCATGTTCCAGGAAACCATCGCCATTGGAGCTATACACAAACCGAATATCAAGGATTTCAGCGTATTCAATACCTTGCTGCATTCCAGCACCGAGGTTGTGGTTATTATCTTTCGCTTCGATGATTGCTAAGGGCAGATTCGGCTTATAGTACAGAAGGTAGTCTGCTTTCTTCCGCTTGCCACGGGCAGTAACGTTTCCGCGAACGATTACCCTGCCATCCGTGAAATTATATTCCATTTTGATCTGGCGTTGCCTGTCCCATCCAGCAGCTTCAATCGCTGGAGTAATGAACTGGAGTTTAATGTCCTCCTCAGTCATTTCGCATTTTTCCATTAAGCCGCCCATACAGATACCTCCCCACGAAGCTTCCAATAATGGAAAATTATCGGAAGTTATTTCGCAAAATAAATCCTCCATGCATTGTCATAATTATAGCATAAAACCAACAATTATTTCAACGGCGATTTTAAATTAGTATGTGTAACAAACTTGCTGGCAAAAAGGGCTGACACTTGCATTTTGTGCCCTTCTATGGTACACTAAGTTTGAATCAGTAACGAATTTTGGGAAAGGAGGATGCCCCGTGCGGACAATGCAGGAAGTGAACAAGATCATTGAGGAGCTGTGCGTCAGCATGGCATCTTTGTTTCCTCAAGATCAAATTGAAGCCATCCTGTTTGGATCCTACGCTCGAGGCAGCGCAGAGCCGGGGTCGGATATTGACGTGCTGATTCTTGTAGATGCGTCCCGCCAGGACATCTCGGCACAGAATTGGCAGGTGGGAGATTTGGCTGCGGAGCTTTTGTTGAATTACGGAGTCGTAGTGTCCCCAATCGTAGAAAACCGAGACTATTTCAACAAGAGCGTGAACGTATTGCCGTTTTACCGTAATGTTGATCGGGAAGGGGTGCGGATAAGTGCCTGATATTACGAGGATCGACCTGTCCCGGTACCGCTTGCAGAAGGCGAAAGAGATGCTGGCCTCCGTTAAACGGGATGTGGATGCGAAAGACTACGCTTCTGCCAATAACCGGGCATACTACGCCATTTTTCACGCTATGAGGGCAGTACTTGCTTTGGATGGGGAGGACTACAAAAAGCATTCGGCGGTCATTGCCCGTTTCACGCTGAACTATCTAAAACCTGAAATATTGCCCAGAGAATACAGCAAGCTGATTTCCAATGCCTCGCTGATTCGGAACCGTAGCGATTACGAGGATTTCTATACCTGTTCTGTTGCGGATACGAATGCGTTGTTTTCTGGGGCTAAGGCTTTCTGTGCTGATGTGGAGAACTATCTGACGGGGCGCTACGAGGCAAACACTTGATAAGAATCGTCCTGTCTGATTACAGCGTAGTAAAATTTTCCCTGTTTGCCTCCGAAAATCAGAACGGGTCTCGCCGATTGACGGCAAGGCCCGTTTCCCGTTTGACCACATAACTGACCACAGACGCGTTCGGAACACTCGGAAACGCCGCGTCCAAACAGCACCGCAAAGCAAGTGAAACCGAGCGAAAGCGACTAAAAAGCACTACAAACGAAGCAAAAAAGTTTCCTGCTGGCGTTCACACGCAAGAGGTCACAGATTCGAGTTCTGTAGTCTCCACCATTGTAGACAAAACCTGCGTTTAACGATAGTTATACGCAGGTTTTGTCCTTTCTTGGCAGAATTACACTAAAATCGAATCTTAAAATTGGCTACAATTACATATCACAGGTGTCACTAAGCAGATTTAAGGAGATTGAATCTCTCTTAAACCTGCTTTTGTTTATGTTTCAGAAAGTGAGGCTACTATGAAACTTCCATATGGCTATGTTTTAGATGGCGAAAAGATTGTCATCCATGAGGAAAGGGCAGGTACTGTCCGAAGCATATTCGAGTATTATCTTGCCGGAGCCAGTTTGGGAAGAATTGTTGACATGCTCTTTGCAAAAGGCATTCTCTCCCCGGCAGGGAATCCAAAATGGACCAGGGCGGCTGTGGATAAGCTCCTGGCCAATAAGAAATATATCCCAATTGTCGGGGTAAGCGCGTATATGGATGCTCAATTCGAAAAGGATCGCCGGTGTAATATGGATTATGACAAAGCCGGACATCCGAGAAAATCGACCAGATATCAGTCTCCCTCCATAGAAATGGAATAAAGCTGTACAAATCCTATCCTTTCTGATATACTTGTAGAAAAAGGGAGAATAGGATTATGACAGATCAAGAAGTCGGTGAGCTTTATACACGTTTGGCGTTTCAGTATGAGTCCTCGATTGATTCACTCTTAGCGAGACAAATCATAGACACGGATCTTGCTACTACATCGAGAGAGAAGTTTTATGATTCGCTGAATGAAGAAAAGCTACGAACATCTAAAAAAATCAGGGACTACCATGAAACTATGCGCCTATACATGAGGCTAATGATTTGCAATGATATGGTGTCATTGACGGAATTGGCAAAGCAATATTCTGAAGAATCTCCTGGATACGTTATTCAAAGCTGGATGCGTAGTCGCAACACGTTGGAGTTTCTTCGTCAATGGGAAAGTGACATGAATGAAGAATTTGATGATAGGGCCTGTGAGGAACTGATCCACCAGGGGCATACTACATCGCTTACCATTACGCCATCTCTGTGGATTCGAAGGACACACGCTGTTGGAATGCGTGTAAAACAGGGCAAAGGCGGAGGCGTGAATGCTTATTCTGAAATCGCTGCAGACTTTCAACTATGGTTAGATCCGAAAGCGAGGTTAGCGATTGTTAGGAAGCATATATAGTTGTTTATCAAAATTGCTCTCACTCCTTTCGAATAGCAAAAATGGAGGATACGCCTTTTGAAATTGATAGAGTCTTGAATTTCTGGGTTATTCTGGCGTGACACATTTTATCAACATTTAATATACAAGATTACAATATAGACGAAGTACTTTGGGAAAGCAAGTCCTTACATTTTTACTTTAGAATTTGGAATTTCATAATTATGGGACGGTATTTATATGGATAAGATTGTAAAAAGCGGACTCAAAATTGATCTACACATCCATTCTTGTGCTTCGGGGATCAAAGATGGAAAGAAAGTTAAACACAATATAGTGCAGAATTTACCAATCCTTATACGCAAACTCAACGCAGAAGGTGTAAATATCTGCGCGGTTACTGATCATGATGTATTTTCATATGAAATCTATTCCGGGCTTAAAATTGCAGAAACTCAAACTGGTTCTATACAGAAAGTGTTGCCTGGGGTAGAATTTTCGGTTTGTTTCGAAAATGATGATTCAGAGAAAAAAGTGATTCATGTTGTGACCATTTTTTCAGATGAGGATAATTCTAAAATTCAAAATATAGAATCCGTTTTGCAATCTATACGGCCCGACGTACAAGGGGCCTATTCTGAAGAGTGTTTCTTAAAAATTCTCCGTATTATAGATTTAGATACAATTCTAATAGCTCATCAAAAGAATTCCCTTTCGAGTACTAAACCACGAAAAAATGATGCGAATTCACTTGGAGACAAGAAATTTCACGAATTTGTTTATTCGGATTACTTTGAAGCATTCGAGTTTAAAAATCGTAGAAATGAGGTTTTGAATAAAAATTATCTACTACAGGCCAACCTTGAAAAGCAAGTACGGTTTGTAACCGGAACGGATTGCCATGACTGGAATGTTTATCCGCGAGAAGATTCCTCAGATAAACTCACAAATTTCCCGTACACTTTTGTAAAATGCTTACCCACATTTAGGGGACTCGTTATGGCCGTAACAGACTCATCACGTTTGAAGACGGTCGATAGTTTTTTTAATGCGGAAAAGTTTTCTCTTGATTGCATCACTTTACATACAAAGGGCAAACAAATTACCATTCCATTGTCTAAAGGAATAAATGTAATTATAGGGGACAATTCAATTGGAAAATCGCTATTATTACATGCAATCGTAGATTTTGAAAAATCTGGGGATAAACTTCCAGCCCATATAAAAAAGGGTTATAAAAAGTATATGGATAAACACAAATTGCAAATTTCTAAACAAATTTCTCCGGAAAACGTCTTTTATTTTGATATGCAGGGGGAGGTTAGAGCCAAATTTGAAGAAAATCATTTGAATGCTACAGAGTTTCTTTCCAGGTATTTTCCTCCCAATATAAATCCCCAGCCCTATAAGAGCTTGGTAGTAAATGAAATTGATCGAATGATTAATTATTTATCTGAAAAGTTTTCTATAGATAGCGAAATCAGAAAACTCCAGCCGTTCAAAATCTCTATCTCTGATGGACCGCCTGAAAGTCTGGTGTTTATAAATAATCTTCGCTCTCATAAAAAAGATATGAAATCTATTACTGATATTTTATCAAAGATATCAGAATTGATACTTCTTATCGAACAACTGGCCCAGTTACCTGTTGATGAGGAAGATCGAGTATATTTAGAAGAACAGCTGAATTTTATTCGGGAAATTCAGAAGAAATATCAAGTGAGGGTAGAGGGAATTCAGGCAGAAAATGAACGTATAGAAATTATTGCAAAAACGATTATAAAGATTTCAACACAGCATAATCGGAATATTTCAGACAACCACAAAAAGGAAATGTCCTTTTTAAGCAACACAACTGAAATAAAAGAAACCTTAATTAACATACTTGCAAAACAGCGAAAATTGCAAAAGTATTTGCCGCATATTGAAGAAACCGCTATTGTTCCTGTCAGCAATACTGTTTTTGACTATCAGTTTATTTCCCGCTTAAATGTTGATAAATTGGACACAGAATATTTTATGTCCCTTATTCGTAAGGCCTTGCGTTCCAATAAAGAAATTGATTGGGATACCATTAACGAATCGTACTTGAAAGAAATCATTCTAAAATATGATGGAAGCAAACCCGTTTTGCAATTTTTCAAAGAGACGCTATTAGCAAGCATAGAAGAGGACTTTACTCCTAAAAATGTCATTATATATCAAGGCATGGATAAATCGGAAGAGTTATCTTCTGGGCTTAATGCAAAGATCTATTTTGATTTGCTTTCTTATGAGAATACAAGAGACGGTATATACATCATTGATCAGCCCGAAGATAATATTTCACAGAGTGCAATAAAAACGTATCTATTGGATCGATTTAAAACTATGGGGGAAAATCGACAAATTCTTATGGTAACACATAATCCGCAGTTTATTGTAAATTTGGATATCGATAATCTTATTTACATTTTTAGAACTGGGGATACGCTTAACGTGTACTCTGGCGCATTGGAATATGCAGATGATACATACAACATCCTTGATATTGTTGCAAAGAATATTGATGGTGGTTTAGATTCGATACAAAAGAGGTGGAAACGTTATGAGAAGGTCGCTAATATTTGAATATCAGGATGGGTCGTACTTTATTGAAGAACAAGGAAAACATGTTTTTTCAATAAATGAACAGGATTTAAAATTTGATGCGTTTCGCTTTTATGAGGGGATTTATGCAGGTGAAGGGAAATCTACTTCTATTGAGTTAGTTGACAGCATTGCAGAGGCAAACAAAACCGGAAAATATATCTTTTCTTGGATATCAGAAATAGTAACCGCGATACATAGTGCGTTTCCAAATGAAGTTGATGAGGACGATTTGGATATACCCAAAAACACGGAAATCAAACAAGTTCCTCACAAAATAATTCCTTTGTTTGATTTCGCTGCTTGTGCCGGAGATGGCTTTTATATCGATGAGAATATTTTGCATGAGGATTATTCAACAGAAATGATGGAAGCTGATTATGCTGTGAAGATATCTGGACACAGCATGGAACCAACTATTCCCGATGGAGCAATTGTGTTAGTAAAAAGAGTTGAGAAACTGAATCATAACGACATTGGAATATTTAACGTTAATGGGGCGGCTATGTGCAAGAGATATATTAGGAAAGGTCGAGGTGTAATTCTGGCCCCAGATAATGAAAACGGGGAATTTAATCAGGTTAAAATATCATCTCTAAGCACTTATGCGATCCAAGGAAAAGTAATCCATTATTAATCCAACAACGTCTAATTTGAGTGCCACACTTATATATTATGTAGTTTCTCTGGTGCATCTTTTTTGTCAACAAAAGACAACCATAGAAACCTGTTTTTTGATTCGTTCAAAAGCAGGTTTCTTCCTTATCTTAGAAAAAATTCTGGCAAATGATCTGTATTCGGCCACCTTTAAAGTACTATTCACTGAAATCTACCATGTAAATCCACATATAAGTAACAATTCACATTATATTAAATATGCTTATCCGTAACTTTCTGAAAGGGGATATCTTCATGTCACTTCCTTATGGATTCATGTTAGCTCCAGATGGCAATGTCTCCGTTGATCAAGAGAAAGCCAATACCGTCCGAACTATCTATCAGCAGTACCTCTCCGGCATGAGCCTGAAAGGCATCGCTAATTTTCTCTTTATCCAGGGTATCCCATCACCAAGGGGTGAGGCCCAATGGACACAGGCCGTGATCAATGATCTGCTCTCGAACCAACGCTACATCGGCTCCATCGTCAGCTTTGATGAATTCTTCATGGCACAGAGCGAGAAAGGCAAGCGCAGCAATATCGATGAAGATACTAATCAGCGAAAGACCACCCGGTACAACTCACAGAGTGTACTGAGCGGTCTTTTAGTTTGTGGAGAATGCGGACGCAGTTACCGTCGTATCACCCGCCCTTCTGGCGACGTGGTGTGGCGCTGTGCCAATCGAGTGGAGCATGGGAAGCGTTTCTGCAAACATTCTCCGTCCATCTCTGAGCAGCAGATTAAGAATACCATATGCGCAAAACTTGGACTAATCACCTTTAATGAGCAGGCAGTAAAAAAGCACATTGATTTTGTCTCAGTTAGGTCAGATGGTGCTTTAGAAGTAGAAATACAGCAATTGGGGCTATCTTTGTCATAACTTATCTGGTATAATATCCTTATACGCAGATATAGGGGTGACTACCCATGACAGACCGGGAAGCACAAATCGAAGCGCTATGGACATATGAAATCTCACATGAAAAGATTTTGAAGCGAAACGTGAAGAAAGGATATATCACTCAAGCAGAGGCAGATGAGTTTTCTGAAAAGCTATTTGAGCAATTGGATCTTCAGAAGATTCCCGGTTTTCGTCTGTCCTCACTTGGCGAAAAGATGCGCACCGATGGTTCGTGTCTCAACGCTTATGTCTCGCTGACGGAAATTGCTAAAGAAAAGAAAACCTCCAGCCCGAGCTACCTCATCCAAAGCTGGATGCGGAATAATATTACGGTTGAATACCTGCGGATGTGGGAGAAGATTTACAATCCTGGATTTAAAGAAGATACCTGCGATGAACTAATTCATACGATACATACCACCAGCACCACTCTGACACCCTCACTGTGGATCAAGGCCACCCACGCGCACGGAATCAAGACCAGCCGAGGTAAGGGCGGCGGAACGGTCGCTCATCCAGAAATTGCAGAAATGTTCCGGGCGTGGCTGTTTCCAGAGTTTATGCTGGAGCTGGTGCAGTGGTATCGAAGTTTCTATCATGGCTCGATTGATAACAATATGGCGTAGCAGTAGGAGAAAATATGGGAGCGGCAAAATTATGTTTTTTGCAAATAACGCACTCGGTCAAAAAATCCACATAGATGATGCAGAAACTGGGCTACCTTATTTCTGTCCTGCCTGCAGAGATGCAATGATACAAAAGCGAGGTAATATAAATGCGCATCACTTTGCGCATAAAACTGGAAAAGGATGCGATCCGTGGTATTCTGAGAAATTATCACCGTGGCATATAAAAATGCAAAATCATTTTGACAGAGTGGTTCAGGAAACCGTCGTCTGGAACGAAATGCATACTGAATACCATGTTGCAGACATTGTGCTACAGTCAGGTGATAAAAAATATGTCATTGAGTTTCAGCACTCGCCAATTTCGCAAAAAGAATTTATATCCCGCACAAAATTTTATCTGGGCTGCGGCTACACAATAATATGGGTTTTTGACTTTTGCGAGTGCAAATCCCAAAAAACGATTTTTGTTTCTGAATATAATAATGGCATAATGCATTTGGCGTGGCCGGGAAAAGATCGGGTCAAATTTTTAGATAACATAAATTTTACCTCCGTCAATGACGGTCTGTACATATTCTTTTACATAAACGCGGGCATGGGAAAAATACGATTACATGATCCAGAAGGATATTATCCATGGAAAACATGGGAGTATATAGACCCATTCTCATTGCACTCATGCTTCGCCTTGCTATACCTGGACATATTTGATAATACAAAGGACTTCTTTGCAGAGTACTTTTCTGAAGAAAACTTCTTTCGTACGGTTAAGCGCCTAGGAAAATAATGTGAACCGATAAAGCCAATTCACACAAGTTAATGCAGTAAGTTCTGCCTTTACTCAGTTCCTCATCGCATCCCTTTTAGGTATTGTGAACATATACATTACTTCAAGGATAGAGTTCATTTGAATACATATATCTACAAACTGTAAGTGTTGGCAAAGGAGACGATTGATATGCGGGAACATACGGATATGGATCGACATATTCTGGGAGAGTTTCAGATTGGTGAGGAAAGCCTGCTTGGAGAAATTATATACAACAACGAAAGTGGAATAATTTGGCTAAAGCTTGAGCAAGAAGTCCCTAAAGGAATCGGGAAGTCCTATGGTTCTATCCCTCTGATTGTAGGAAAGTTACTTACGGGAACCTTCATTTCTCTGTATCAAAACAAGTGTATCAAAAATCATACGCAGCAGTTTTCTTACCAAACTGTAATCTTTCAGTCACGCTATATGATATTAGGCCCCACACAAGGAAAATATAACCGACTCACCTGCGAATTAGAAAATGGACTACAATGGAGCGGACTTTCTCAAGTTGATATGTCTGAATTCCCTACTGTTAAATTTAAGGGACTTGGAGAACATATATACCACTGGTTTAATGCAAAAATCAAGTTTTCAACCTCATTATCAAACGATTTATTTGGCTTTCCGCGCAAAGAAATCAGTCGTACCATTGAGCGGCTAACCATGGAGATCGAATCCGAGGAGAAACAAGATGTTGCCTTTTTTGTGGGGGTAAGAGATAAAGTTATCTCGCTCATTTCTTTTGCCATTAAGGATAATATTAATATTGAGCATCAATTTTTTACCGATTTTGATGACTATGATATGATCAATGGGCAAATCAACTATTCAGAAAGAGCTTTTTACTCGTCAGAACCACGCTACCAAATTTTTGATGTGCATTTATATGATTACAATTTTACTCTGCAGCATCTATCTGATACTGCAGATATTCAAGATGCTTTAACGAAATTGGAACCAATATTTAATTTGTACTTATCATTATTTAGATACCGGCATATGCCGCCAGAAATGATCTTTCTAAATATGGTACAAGCTCTGGAAACCTTCCATTCTCGGTTTTTTATAATGACAAAAAAGAAAAATATATTGAATCAGTATATGAGCGGTTTGGTCGAAATCCGAATTTTAATCATATTGAAAAGCTGTTGCTAAGCGACTCTCAAATGGATAAAAACTGCAATTACATCATTTTAGTGTCCAGGTTAAACGACTTACTCATTGGACAGTTTAACGGACTTTTTTCTAATTTTTATATGTCCGAAAATCCCTATGCTCAACGTATTGCAGATACCCGCCACTACTATACACATTATGGGAAAAGCAAAGAAGCAAAAGCATTTAAGGGCGAGGATCTTCTCGAGGCTATCTATATCCTCCGCTTACTGTTGGAATATTATATCTGCCAGGTATTGAAAGTTGATATCGAAGACGTTACCCGAGAGAAGCTTGCAACCATCCAAAGGAATATGGTTGAAAAGCGGAATTTTTTAAGCACTGTGTAGTCCGGCTATGCCAGATATATGCAAGAAAAGCTCTGAATCCGTTGCGTCGCATGTTGCGCTGCAACGCTTTCCAAAAAAGCATTTTTGCCCCATTGAGCCAGATATCGACAGGTTTCGACAAGAAGCCTGTCGATTTATTTTACGGTTTCCGATCCGGCGGCAAGGAGAATGTGCGAAATCCACAAAAAAGTGCGCTTCAAATGGTCAAAATGTAGAACATTACGAAACCGCTTGAATCATATTGGTTTCCTGTGCTACAATGGAAACCGATATAAACAGTCTGGTTTCCGAAGGGAGGAGGGATTCGCTATGGAACTGCGCGAGCGCATGATCGGCGCGGCCACCGCACTGTTTCAGGCGAAGGGCCTGTGGTTTACCTTGCAGGAGGTGGCCGATGCTTTGCACATCAGCAAAAAAACCATTTACACGCTTTACCCATCCAAAGAGGCGCTTCTGCTGGACATGGTAGACGATCTGTTCAACCGCATCCATCAGGAAAAGCGGTCGCTGATCGCGACCTCCGGCCCCATTGAGGAGCGGATCAGGTCGGTGATGATCGCTCTGCCGGAGCAGTACCAAGCCTTGGACCTTCGGCTTTTGGGGGAGCTGGACGAAAAATACCCCGCCGTGGCCCGCCGGGTGCGGGAGCACCTGGAAACCAACTGGGAGCCAACCATCGCCCTGCTGGAGGAAGGGGTGGGGAAGGGCTGCATCCGCCAAGTGTCTATCCCGGTACTGCGGCAGATGGTCACCGCGTCCATCGAAGGCTTTCTTGTAAACGGCGAAAACGGAGCCAGCTACGCGGACACCCTGGCCGCTATGATGGACATCATTATGAACGGGATCAGGAGGAGAAACGATGAGGTATAGTTTGTGCGACGGCTGGGAGTTTACGCCCCAGTGGAGCGACGAATTTCCGACCGGGGGCGGCGAAGCCCGAGCTGTCCGCCTGCCCCACACCTGTAAGGAGCTGCCCCTGCACTGCATCGATTCGGAGGACTATCAGATGTTGTGCGGTTACCGCCGGACGCTGGACGTCCCCGCCGGACTGGCGGGCAAGCGGCTGTTCCTTCAACTGGACGGCGCGGCCCACATTGCTACGGTGTACGTCAACGGCGTGGAAGCGGCCACTCACCGCTGTGGCTACACCGCCTTCCGGGTAGAAGTGACAAAGCTGGTGGAGCCGGGCCGGTCCAACCTGCTGGCTGTGAAGCTGGATACCAGCGAAAACCCATCCATCCCGCCTTTTGGTTTTGTGGTAGACTACCTCACCTATGGCGGGCTGTACCGGGAGGCATGGCTGGATGTGCGGGAAAACGGATACATCACTGACATTTATGTTACCACACCCACGTTGACCACGGCAAACGTCAAGGTGGCCACCGACGGCGCGCCCGATGGGGCAAAGCTGGAGGTTTCCATTTTGGACAGCGCGGGGAAAACCGTGTGGGCTGGCGCGGCGGGAAAGGCCAATGTTCCGGACGCCAGGCCCTGGGACACGGCGCGGCCCGATCTTTACCGCTGTGAGGCCCGCCTCCTGGCCCCGGACGGAATGGAGCTGGATCGGCAGGAGGCCGCTTTCGGCTTCCGCACCGCGCAGTTCAAAGCGGACGGCTTCTACCTCAACGGCAAAAAAACCTTCCTCCGAGGCCTGAACCGCCATCAGAGCTACCCCTACATCGGCTATGCCGCCCCGGAAGCCCTTCAGCGGGAGGATGCCCGCATTTTGAAGGAGGAGCTTGGCTGCAATGCCGTGCGCACCAGCCACTATCCCCAGAGCCAGTATTTTATCGACGAATGTGACCGGCTGGGGCTTCTGGTGTTCACCGAGATCCCCGGCTGGCAGCACATCGGAAACGGGGCATGGAAAGGTCAGGCCTGCCAGAACGTCCGGGAAATGGTTTTACAATACAGGAACCACCCGTCCATCATACTGTGGGGTGTGCGTATCAACGAGAGCCTGGACGATGACGAATTCTACGCCCGCACCAACGCCATCACCCATGAGCTGGATTCCAGCCGTCAAACCTCAGGCGTGCGCTACCTGGAAAAAAGCAGTCTGCTGGAAGATGTATACGCCTACAACGATTTCTCGCATAACGGCAGGACCCCCGGGGCCAAGCCCAAAAAAGAGGTTACATCGGATATGGGCAAGGCCCTCCTCATTTCGGAGTGCAACGGCCATATGTTCCCCACCAAGCCCTTCGACACCTGGGCACGGCGGCAGGAGCAGGCCCTGCGCCACCTCCGGGTGCAGGATGCGGCGTGGAAGGAACACGCAGGGTGCTTTGGCTGGTGTATGTTCGACTATCCCACCCACAAGGACTTTGGCTCCGGCGATCGGATCTGCTATCACGGGGTGATGGACGCCTTTCGGAACCCAAAGCTGGCCGCGGCGGCCTATGCCAGCCAGGGAGAGGGGGCCCCTGTGCTGACGGTAGGTTCCTCCATGGACATCGGCGATTACCCGGCGGGGCGGATGGGGCGTGTGTACGTGTTTTCCAACGCGGACGAGGTGGCGCTGTATAAAAACGGGGTCTTTGTCACCCGTCTGTGCCAAAACCGAACATCTTCTCTGCCCCACCCGCCCTTCGTGGTGGATGACACCATCGGTGAGCTGCTGGAGACTCAGGAGGGTTTTCCGCCGGAGAAGGCCAAGCTCCTGCGGGAGTGCCTGCTGGCGGCTGGGAAGTATGGGCTGGCCGGTCTGCCAGTGTCCTATAAAGCGAAAATGGCCTGGTGCATGGCCCGGTACGGCATGAAATTCCAGGACGGCGTGGATCTGTACGGCAAGTATGTAGCCAATTGGGGCGGCGAAGCCACCGTCTGGCGCTTCGACGGGATCAAGGATGGCAAAACCGTGGCCAGCGTCACCTGCCGCCCCTCGGCGAAGCTCCATTTGGAGGTAAAGGTCAGCCATACCTCCCTCACCGAGGGGGCCAGCTACGACATGGCCGCGATCCGGGTCCGTATTCTGGATGGGAACGGGAACCCGGCCCCCTATGCCCAGCTTCCCGTGTCCTTCGCCCTGTCCGGGAACGCAGAGCTGGCAGGCCCCGCCACCGTCACGGCCGAGGGCGGTATGTGCGGCGCCTATGTGCGCAGCCTGGGCACTACGGGGACCGCCGCCCTCACCGTCCACACGGAACAGAACGAAGACGTGACGATCAACTTCACCATTAAGACCAAGGGAGAGGAAAAATGGAGCTGACCTTGAAGCAAAAGGCCGCCTTCGGCATCGGCGCCGTGGGCAAGGACATGGTGTATGCTCTGTCCGCATCCTATGTGATGTACTTCTATCAGGACGTGCTGGGCCTCAGCGCTACCTTCGTGGGGCTGATTTTGATGGCAGCACGGGTGTTCGACGCCCTCAACGACCCCTTTATGGGGGTACTGGTGGCAAAAACGAAAAGCCGCTGGGGCCGGTTCCGCCCCTGGCTGCTCAGCGGGACCATACTTAACGCGGTGGTACTCTACGCGCTGTTCAACGCCCCCCACGCCGAAGGCGCGGGACTGATGGCCTATTTCGCCGTGGCATATATCCTCTGGGGCGTCACCTATACCATGATGGACATTCCCTACTGGTCCATGATCCCTGCTGTCACCAAGACCCCGGCGGACCGGGAAAACCTGTCCGTGGTGGGCCGCACCTGCGCAGGGGTGGGCAGCGCCCTTATCGCCATGTTCACTGTCGCGCTGGTGGGGGTACTGGGGGGCGACAGCGAGCGGGCAGGCTTTGGCCGGGTTGCCCTCATCGTGTCGTTGCTGTTCGTGGCGGCGGAGATTTTGTGCTGTGCCTTTTTTAAGGAGAACTCCCAGACCGAGATGGAGACAGCCGGGGTAAAGGAGATGTTCGCCGCCCTGCTGCGCAACGATCAGGCCATGGTGGTGGTGGCCAGCATTGTGCTCATCAATTCCGCACTGTACCTCACCTCCAACTTCATTATTTACTTCTTCAAATACGACTTCGGCGGGGCGGGCTGGAAAGGCAGCTACACCCTGTTCTCCACCGTGGGCGGGGCGGCCCAGATCCTTGGTATGATGGTGGTCTACCCACTGCTGCGCAGAAA
Source organism: uncultured Oscillospiraceae bacterium (assembly GCA_910587255.1). Classification (GTDB taxonomy): domain Bacteria; phylum Bacillota; class Clostridia; order Oscillospirales; family Oscillospiraceae; genus Enterenecus. The sequence continues at coordinate 86,012 of CAJUKT010000020.1, read as the reverse complement.
ACTGTCCAATACCCGGATCTTTGCCGTCAGCCTGATCTCCGCGTTTTGCGCCTATGTGGTCATGCTCGCTTTCCTCTTGGCAGGGTTGTCGGGATATCTTCCCCTCCTGCTGATCCCTGGGGTGGTGGTCTTCATCTGCAACGGGATGCTGTCCGTGCTCACCACCCTGTTCCTGTCCAACAGCGTGGACTACGGCCAGCTGAAAACCGGCCGGCGGGAGGAGAGCGTCATCTTCTCCATGCAGACCTTTGTGGTCAAAGCCGCCTCCGGCGTGGCGGTATTCCTCACCGGGATCGGGCTGGACCTCATCGGCCTGGCGGGCAACACCGACGAAATCGGACCGGTGGCCGTCCAGAGCGCCGAGACCCTGCTGGGTCTGCGTCTGATGATGACGGTACTGCCCATGATCGTGCTGGCCGCGGCGTTTGTGCTGTTCCGAAAAAAGTTCACTCTCACCGACCAACGGGTGGAGGAGATCGGCCACCAGCTCCGGGCCGGGGGTGGCGGCAATGGATAAGCTGCTGCGCTGGCGCGCCCTGGTGGGCGGACGTGCCCTCACCGGGGTGGTGGACGGGCCGGACGGCGCCGTCCGCATCCGCTGCGACGCCCCTGCCGGAACCATCCAGGCAATCACCGCCATCCTCCCTTGGGAGATGGGCAAGGACGAGCGGGCCTTCTTGAACGGCTATCAGACCTGGACCTATTGCCCGGAATGCGGCAAGCGGGACAAGATCCGGGGGCTGGCCCATGTGCCCAAGCCCCTATTGGACAAATACGCCTTTGACCGTTATGGAGATTATCATTTCGTAGACTACCCCAACAAGCGGGGCCTATTTCACGGCTTTTCCTGGTGCTATTTCCGACGGGGGGAGCGGTTCTGTCTTATCGCCTCCCTGGATGAGCGGCCCGGATACACCATCTTCCGATACGACGCAAACCGAGGCCTGCTCGCCATTGAGCGGGACTGCGCCGGGGTGGAGCATCCCGGTGGGACGCTCCACGCCTTTGACCTGTACGTTGCTGAGGGGACAGAGACGGAGGTGTTTGACGGCTGGTTTGCCGCTATGGGGGTCAAACCACGGACGGGCAAAAAACTGGCAGGCTATTCCAGTTGGTATAACCGATATCAGGACATCACCCAGGAGGCCATTTCCTCCGACCTGGCAGGGTGCAAGACCCTTTTATCCCCCGGTGACCTGTTCCAGGTAGATGACGGCTGGGAGCCCCAGGTCGGCGACTGGCTGGAGCCGGACAGTGAGAAATTCCCCCGCGGCATGAAGGCCGTGGCGGAGGAAATCCATGACGCAGGCTTTCTGGCGGGGTTGTGGCTGGCCCCCTTTGTGTGTGAGACAGATTCCAACCTGTATCGGGAACACCCGGACTGGCTGCTGAAGGTAAACGGCCAGCCCTGGAAATGCGGCGGAAACTGGAGCGGCTTTTACGCTCTGGATATCGACCTGCCAGCAGTGCGGGACTATCTACGCGGCGTCTTTGACCGGGTGCTGGATCAGTGGGGGTTCGACCTGGTGAAACTGGATTTCCTCTATGGCGCGGCCCCCTTCGGCAAGAAAACCGAGAGCCGCGCCGGACGGATGATCCGGGCCATGGAACTGCTGCGGGAGTGGTGCGGGGACAAGCTGATATTGGGCTGCGGCGTGCCGGTGATGCCGGCCTTCGGCCTGGTGGATTACTGCCGGGTGAGCTGCGACGTGGGGCTGGACTGGGACGATGTGTGGTATATGCGCCTGTTCCACCGGGAACGGGTGTCCACCAAACAAGCCATCGGCAACACGATCTTCCGCCGCCAGCTTAACGGCAGGGCCTGGCTCAGCGACCCGGACGTCTTTTTCCTCCGGGAAGAAAACCTGAGACTCACTGCGGAGCAGAAGCGGAAGCTGGCCCAGGTAAATGCACTACTGGGCGGGGTACTGCTCACTTCGGACGATCCGGCGGGCTACAGCCCCACCGCCCGGGAACAGTATCGCGCCCTGCAGGAGCTCAGCCGGGCGGAGAATATCCACGTAGACACAAACCGGGGTCTCTGCGTCACTTATACGATAGGGGGCAGGGAATTCCGGCTCAGTCTGGCATAACAGTCCCCGTACGGACGATGCACCATATCACGCCGTCGTGCCTCAGATGATCATGGTTTGGAGCTGCACGCAGTGGTGGGTATCTGGCATCGGGGAACCGTTGCGGTGCAACGGTTCCCCGAAAATAGTGATTTCATAATGACAAGCCACGTCGGCGCAATCTTCATACCGCTTACATCACACTAAGCCGTCGTTTTCTGAAAAAACATTTTTGCCACATTGAGCCAGCTCAGAAATTCCCACCACCGCTCCGTTTCCGGCTTTGCCGAAAGCTGCGCTATGGTGGGAATTTCTTCGCTTTCGGCCACGATTCGCTTCGCTGGATTCGTGGCCGAGGGGAGACGGGAGGTACGGACTGGGGCTGTATCTTTTTTGTCAACGTAACACAAACCAACAGAATCCGAACTTGTTCCCCATCGGGGACGGGTTCGGGTTTGTTGTTTATCTCGACAATATCAACGCATAGAATAGCGGCCCCTGTCAGTGTGACGGGGGCCGCTTCTGTTATGTATTCTCCTGTTGGTGCTTCCACTCCTCAAACGCCGCTTGCCTTTCCGGGCTGGAGTAGAAGGCCCGGAGCGCCGGGAGCAATACTCGGGCCATGGCATCTATTTCAAAGTCGGGGATAGCTATTTGTTTATCATCTGCCCTCTTTGGGTCTGCCGGGGCCACCGTCTTCACCCCAGCACGCACTGGGGTGCGTTGATGTTGATGTGGTGCCCGCTGTAGCTGCCCGGCACCCGCTCCCGCTGGTACTTCGCCGCGGCCAGCAGCTGCGCAAAATCAACGCCCGTCTCCACCCCCAGCTGATCCAGCAGGTAGATCAGGTCTTCGCTGGCGGTGTTCCCTGACGCGCCGGGGGCAAAGGGGCAGCCCCCCAGCCCGCCCAGCGCCGCCTGGACGCCGCTCACCCCCGCCTCCAGGGCGGCGCAGGTGTTCAGCACCCCCAGGCCCCGGGTGTCGTGGAAGTGGACCTCCAGGGACAGGGCCGGATAGGCCGTCTTCAGGGCGGACAGCAGGCCCCGTACCTGGGCCGGATCGGCGATGCCGATGGTGTCGCACAGGCAGCAGGTGGTCACACCCGCCTCGACGTAGTCCCGGAGGAAGTCCACCGCCGCCCCCGGCTCCCGGTATTTGCCCTCAAAGGGGCAGCCAAAGGCGGTGGCCAGATCCAGCACAATCTCCAGCTCCGGGCAGCTCTCCCGGATCTCCCGATAGGCCGCCAAGGACTGCTGGTGGGTGCGGTTGATGTTGGCCTTGTTGTGGCTGGCGCTGAGCGACACCACATAGCACACCTTCCGCAGACCCAGCGCATAGGCCCGCTGCGCCCCCCGCAGGTTGGGCACCAGGGCAAACACGTCCGCCTCCGGCCACTGCGCCAGCAGGGCCTGGGTCACCTCGGCGCTGTCCGCCAGCTGGGGGATGGCCTTGGGGCTGACGAAGGAGGTAAACTCCATGTGCGACACCCCCGCATCCAACAGCCGCTCCATAATTTCCAGCTTCAGCTGGGTGGGGATCATATCCCCCTTGACGCTCTGGAAGCCGTCCCGGGGACCTACCTCGATGAATTTCACTTGCCGCTCCATTGTCTCCGCCTCCCGTCAGATGACGCCCTGTTCCTTCAGCCGGGCCAGCTTCTCGCCGTCAAAGCCCAGCATCCGGCCATAAACGGATTCGTTGTCCTCCCCCAGCAGGGGGGCCGCTTTCCGGGGGAAGGATTTGGTGTTGGTCAGCTTCTGGGCGCTGGCCGTTACCTTCATCCGCCCGATGCCCGGCTGGTCGATCTCGGGAAACATCTCCCGGGCCCCGGCGATCTGTGGCTCCCGCACCACCCGGTCCAGGGTGTTCACAGGGCTCGCGGGACAGCCCGCGTCGTTGAGCAGCTTCACCACCTCGTCGATGGTGAACTGGCTGCTCCAGGCGCTGATGATTTCCCGCATCTCCGCGTGGTTGGCCACCCGGTCCTTCACGTTGAGGAATTTTGGGTCCTCAATCAGCTCCGGCCGGCCCATCACCTGGCACAAAATGGCGTACAGCTTGTTGTTCCCTGCGGCCACGATCACATTGCCATCCCTGGCGGGGAAGGAGTCATAGGGGTAGGTGGACTCGTACCGATTGCCGATGCGCTGGGGGATGCGGCCCTCGGCCAGATAGATCATGGTGATGTTCTGCATGGAGGACACCACCGAATCCACCAGGGCCACGTCCACCTTCTCGCCCCGGCCGGTTTTCGCCTTGTTTACCAGGGCGGCCAGCACGCCGACGGCCAGGTTTAAGCCGCCCAGCACGTCGCCCATCGGGGTGCCGGTGCGGGTGGGGTCGCCGCCGGGCCAGCCGGTGGTGCTCATCAGGCCGCCCATGGCCTGGCCCACAATGTCATAGCCCGCCCGTTTGCTGTACGGCCCGGTATGGCCAAAGCCGGACACCGCGCCATAAATGATTCCAGGATTGACCTCCCGTAGCACGTCATAGCCCAGCCCCAGCTTCTCCATGGTGCCGGGGCGGTAGTTCTCCAGCACCACATCGGCCCGCTTCACCATTTCCTTGAAGATCTCCTTGCCCTCCGGCTCCTTCAGGTTCAGGGTGCAGCCGTATTTGCTGCGGTTGAAGTTGGCGTAATATACGCTGCTGCCATTGACGAAGGGGCCCATGCTGCGGGTGTCGTCCCCGCCCTTGGGGTTTTCCACCTTGATCACTGTGGCCCCCATGTCCGCCAGCAGCATGGCGGAGTACGGTCCCGCCAGCACCCGGGTCAGATCCAGCACCACAACGCCGTCCAACAAACCATCCATGAGAAAAACTTCCTTTCGCTTCAGTCTTTTTAAAAAGGGCCGTGCGAAACCCCGGAGGCCCGGAGTCCCGCACGGCTGGGCGCAGGGATTTGGCTCAATCCTGCGCGTATGCGTTCTCCTCGGCTTCTTTGGAGAACAGGTCATCCACAAACTCTTGGGGGAGGGGCGGGGTAAATCTGCTCACCGCCACATACGCGATGACGGACAAAATCGCGCCGGCCACGAAGGGCGGGCAGCCCAGGATATAGTTTCCGCCGGGCTTCACCACGTACCAGAGCAGCGTGCCGCCGGCGCCCGCGAGCATGGCGGCTACGCAGCCCAGGGTGGTGCCCTTTCTGGAGTAGATCCCCGCGAACACCGGAACGATGAGCGCGCCCGCGATGACGGAGAAGGCGAAGGACGAGAAGGTGAGGATCATCGCCGGGGGGTTGAAGGCCCACACCACCACCACGGCCATAATGGCGAACATGGTGATGTTGGTGACGGTCAATACCTGCTTGTCCGAGGCGTCCTTCTTGATGAACCGCTTGAAGATATCCACGCCGAAGGCGCTGCCGCTGGTCATCAGCACACCGTCAATGGTGGACATGGCCGCGGCGATGACGGCAACGATGATGATCGCGCCGATGGCGTTGGGGAAAAATGTGAGCACCAGGTTGGGGAACACCGCGTCCACATTGTCCAAATAGGCGTCGCCGAAGTAGGCGCGGGCCATATTGCCGATGATCATGGAGCCGATGAGGATGGCGCCCAGCCAAATGGACAGCACAATGGACGAGATATGCACCGTCTTGCGGTCCTTAATCGTGAAGTTGGTCTGCACCAGCTGGGGCAGTCCCCAGGGGGTGAGGGCGAACACGGAGGAGAACAGGAACAGGTTACTCCAGCCCATGGGGCCGGGGGTTTCCAGCAGGGCGGGATCGCTGGCCCCCACGCCGGCGGCGATCTCGGCGGGGCCGCCCACCACGAAGAAGCCCATGATCAGCACCGCCAGCATACCAAAGCCCATCATCACGCCCTGCACCACGTCGGTATAGCACCGGGCCATGTAGCCGCCGCAGATCAGGTACGCGCAGGCCACGCCCGCCACCAGCAGCACGGACACGGTGTAGGACAGGCCCAGCAGGGAGCCCAGCGCCAGCGCGCCGCCCTTGATGACGCCTACCATATAGGGCACCATGAACAGCAGGATCACGACAGAGGCCAGCGTGCCGGCCAGGGGGGACTTAAACCGTTTTTCCACATACTGGGGGATGGTCATGGCGCCCAGCCGGACGGATACCCGCCGCAGGCCGTGGGAAAAGACCACCAGCCCGATGGGCAGCAGCACAACCTGCGCCACAGGCATCATGAGATAGGCCATGCCGGCCTTATAGGCGGTGCCAGTATTGCCGATGAAGGTGGACGCGCTGAGGTAGGTGGAGCCATAGGTCAGGGCGAACACCCAGGGGCCCAGGCTCCGGCCGCCGGTGAGGAAGCCGCTAAGGGTGTTTGCGTATTTTTTATTGCAGTAGATACCGATACCCAGCATCCCAGCGATATAGATGCCCAGCATCACAAAGCCGATGACGGCGAGACTACCAGATAACAATGGACTTACCTCCTTTAATCGCGTACGCACGGGTAGGCGGCCCGTCAACGGGGTACGAGCCGCCGGGGCAGGGCGGTTTACGCTTCGTTCTTGCAGTGCTTGACGTACTCGTAAACGCAGAAGGCCGCGGTGGCAATGGTGGCGATGGGCCCGACAAACCAGCCCAGATAGGTCGGGAACGGTAACCCTAAAATCATAATGAACCCCCTGTTCATAGTCCAATGTTGTGGATGCAGATATGTAATCGTTTACTTATGCGGGGAACGCCTGGTTCCCCGCATAAGTTGGGTGGTTTCTTACTTCTTCTTCATCAGCAGGGCCAGGATGGCCTTCTGGGCGTGCAGGCGGTTCTCCGCCTGGTCGTACACGATGGAGTGCGGGCCGTCGATCAGCTCGTCGGTGACCTCCTCGCCCCGGGCGGCGGGCAGCGGGTGCATATAGTAGGACACGGGCTTGGCCAGGCTGAAGTGCTTGTCGGAGATGCACCAGTCCTTCTCGAACTGCTTGCGGTACTCCTTGTCCTCCGCCTTATCCATGCCCCGGGTGCTGCCCCAGCTCTTGGCATAGATCACGTCGGCGTCGGTGCTGGCCTCATAGATATCGTTGGTGATGGACAGCTTGCCGCCGCTCTTCTGGTAGGCGCTGTCGGCAAAGGCCATATATTCTTCGTCCAGCTCGTAGCCCTTGGGGTAGGCCAGGGTCAGGTCGGCGCCCAGCAGGCTGCACGCCAGCAGCATGGCCTGGGGCACGCCGGGGGACTTCACCCGGTCGGAGTAGGCCCAGGACATGACGATCTTTTTCTTCTTCCAGCCGGTACCCAGCTTCTCCTGGATGGTCATCAGATCGCCCATGCACTGGCAGGGGTGCTCCTTATCGTCCAGGCCGTTGATGACGGGGATGGTGGTGGCGGCGCGGATCTGGTTCATGATATCCCGGGCCATACCGTACTTCTCCAGGTCGTAGAGGCGGACCATCAGCGCGTCCAGGTAGCGGGAGAGGACCAGGCCGGTGTCGTCCCAGGTCTCCTTGTTCTTGCGCTGCATATTGTCCTCGCTGTAGTACTGGGCGTGGCCGCCCAGCTGGGTCATGCCCGTCTCAAAGGACACCCGGGTTCGGGTGGAGGGCTGGGCAAAAATCATGCCCAGGGTCTTATTCTTCAGCAGCTCGTGCTCCGCGCCCATGGCGTTCTGGCGCTTCAGGTCGAAGGCCACGTCCAGAATGGTCTGGATTTCCTCGCCGGTGTAGTCCATCAGGGTCACAAAGTCTTTTCCGCGCATATCGGTTCTCATTGTTGTTCTCCTCCTAAAAAATAATATGGTTTTTTATCAAACAGGGCTGACAAATTTCCCCCAGCCTTGCTCTCCAGTGATGGCCCCGTCCGCAAACACCCGCCGGCCCCGCACGTAGGCGGCGGCCACGCGGCAGCGCAGGGGCAGGTCCCGGTACAGCTCCGCGCTGTCCCGGCTCTTGGTAAACAGCGTGCCGATATCCAGCGGCTGGGGCAGCTGCAAGCGCTCCACCAGCACCAGATCCGCGTCCCGCCCCTCCTCAATCCGCCCTTTTTGGGGCAGGCCGAACAGCCGGGCGGTATTCTCCGCCGTATTCCGGGCGATGGACTCATACGTCAGCTCCCCACGCTCCGCCGCCGTCACCAGCAGCGGCAAGGACAGCTCCAGCCCAGGTACGCCGTCAAAGGTGCGCCAGATATCCTGGCCGTTCCTCAGCTTCTCCTCCCGGAGGTAGGGGGCGTGGTCGCTGCCGGTGATCTCCAGCGCGCCCTCCCGGTACAGCTCCCGCAGCCGGGCCATCCGGCCCGCGTCCCGCAGGGGCGGCTTCATCCGGGCAAACACACCGGCCCGCTCCGCCGTGTCCTCGTTGAAGAGGAGGTACTGGGGGCAGGTCTCGCCGTGGATGTCCACCCCCTGGGCCCGGGCCTCCTGGATGAGGGCTGCGGCCTCCGGCGTGCTCACGTGGCAGATAGAGGCACGGCAGCCGGTTTTCCGCGCTGCGGCAATGACCCACTTCACCGCCTCCGTCTCCGCCTCCACCGGCCGGGAGCGGCAGAATGCCTTCAGGCCGTTCTCCCCGCGCTCCATGCGCAGGCGGGTCTCCTCCTCCACATACTGGTTCAGCTCGCTGTGAACCGCCAGCATCAGGCCGGTTTTGGCCACCTGCTCCATCACTTGGGTGAGAATTTCCTGCGTCTGGCTGCACAGGCCGAAAAACTCCTTTTCCCGGCCGGGTACGGGGGGCATGAGGAAGGTTTTGTACCCCACCGCCCCCGCCTGGGCCAGCAGGGGGATCTCCTCCAGGTTGTCCGCCCCCGCCCCGCCGTAGAGGGCGTAATCCACATAGGCCCGGGCCTTGACCTCCTTCTCCCGGTTGATGAAATCGCCGGGGCGGGAGGCCGGGGGCAGGGTGACTGGCATTTCCAGCACGGTGGTCACGCCCCCCGCGGCGGCGGCCATGGTGCCCGAGGCAAAGTCCTCCCGGTGCTCCAGGCGCCCGCCGCGGATGTGGACGTGGCTGTCGATCATACCGGGGAAGATCAGCATGTTTCCGGCATCCACCGTCTCCCGGGCGGGGCCGGGGGCTTCGCCCTCCCGGAGGACGCGGACGATTGTTCCGTCCTTCACCTCCACGCCGCCGGCAAAGCAGCCCTCCGGCCGCACCACCGTGCCGTGGAGTATGTTGAGATCGTTCATGGCCCGCCGCTCAGCTCAGGTAGGCGTGAATGCCCGCCGCAGCCTTCTTGCCGTCGGCCACCGCCCGGACCACCGTAGCCCCGCCGCTCAGGTAGTCGCCGCCGGCGAAGCAGTTGGTATCCCCTACCCGGAGGGTATCGGGGTCGGCCTTACCGGCCAGCAGCGCCGTGTCCGCCGTCTTGCCGATGGCGAATACCACCTGGGAGGCGCGGATCGTGAACTCGCTGCCGGGGGCGGGCTCGAACCCCTTGCGGCTCTCGCCGGGCCGCTCCACCAGCCGGTTACGCACAAAGGTGACCGCCGCGCCGTCCCCCTCCGCCGTGATGGACACGGGGGACACCATATACATCAGCTCCACGCCCTTGTCGGCCGCGCTCAGGAACTCCTCATCACAGGCGGGCATCTCCTCCCGGGAGCGGCGGTAGGCCAGCACAGCCTTATCCGCGCCGCACGCCAAGCTGCTGCACACCGCGTCGATGGCGGAGTCGCCGCCGCCGATGACCACCACCGTGCCGGACACGGACTTTACCGCCCCCGACTTCAGCTCAGCCAGGAACCGGGAGCAGCCCGCCACCGGGGCGCCGGGGGCAATGTCCACGCCGCTCATCCGGTCGGCGGACAGGCCAGCGCCCACAAACACCGCATCATATTCTTTGGACAGCTTCCCGGCGATATCCTCCGCCGTCACGGGGCTGTCATAGTGGATGTGGACGCGATCCCCGGGCAACTCGGCAAGGTCGTTTTCCACCACTGCGGCGCTGATGCGGTAGCCGGGGATCTCCCGGGCCACCACGCCCGCGGCGCAGCCGTCCTTTTCAAAGACCTCCACCTGGTAGCCCAAGGCGGCCAGGGCCGCGGCGCAGCCCAGCCCCGCCGGGCCCGCCCCCACCACGGCCACCCTCTTGCCGTTGGGCTGGGGCAGGGCGGGGGAGTAGGACGCGTTGGCGCAGGCGTACTTCTGGAGATCCCGAATGTGGATGGGCGCGCCGCAGCGGCCCATGGTACAGTTTTTCTGGCACAGCTCCTCGCTGGGGCAAAGGGTTCCGCAGATGCCCCCCAGGGGGTTGGCCTGCTTGATCACCCGCTTGGCGCTCTTCACGTCGGCATAGCGCAGGTGGCGGATGAACTGGGCCACGTCCACCGAGGCGGGACACCCCTTTTGGCAGGGCGCGTCCACACAGTACAGGCAGCGCCGGGCCTCCGCCTGGATGTCTTTCAAGGTCTGGTTGATTGCGCTCATTCTCTCCGCCTCCTTTATTTGCGCTGCATACTGATGGCGTGGGCCGGGCAGATGCCCCGGCACAAGCCGCAGCCGTCGCATTTCTCTTTGTCCACAATGGCGCGGCGATCCTCATCCAGGTGGATGGCGCTGTAGGCGCTGTCGGCGCACACCGCCGCGCAGCGGCCGCAGCCCACGCACTTGTCCGGGTCGGGGCTGCTGTACAGCTTGTAGGCGCGGCTGAGATCGTTGTGCCGGTGGATATTGGGCAGGGCCTTTCCGCAGAAGTCGCTGATGGTAGCAAAGCCCATCTCCTCCATGTAGTTGAGCAGGCCGGCGGTGAGGTCGTTGATGATCCGGTAACCGTGGTGCATCACGGCCGAGCACACCTGGAGGGAGGAGGCGCCGCACAGGATGAACTCCACCGCGTCCCGCCAATTGTAGATGCCGCCGATGCCCGAGACGGGAATGTCCACCGCGCCGGCGATCTGGGCCACCGTGCGCAGGGCCACAGGCTTCACCGCCGCGCCGCTCAGCCCCTGGAAGGCGCTGCCGCCGTCCACGCTGGGATAGGGTACGAACGTGTGGATATCCACCCCGGGCAGGCTGTTCAACGTGTTGATGGACGCGATGGCGTCTGCCCCGGCGGATTGGGCCGCCCGGGCCTTGCCCGGGATATCCTGCACAATGGCGGGGAGCTTGGGCATAACGGGCTTCCTGGTCTCCTCCCGCACCCAGGTGGTGACCATTTTGATGGCCTCCTCGTTGCCGCCCACCGTGGCGCCGCCCCCTGACTCCGCCATGCCGTGGGAACAGGAGAAGTTCAGCTCAAAGCCGTCCGCCCCGGCCTGGTCGAACATCCGGGTGACCTCCCGCCACTGGGACTCCACCAGCCCCTCGGTGTGCAGCAGACTCACCCACACGCCATGCTCCGGGAACCGCTCCTTCAGCCAGCGGGTGTCCTGGGCCCACTTCTCGATGTGCTTGGGGCTGCCCAGTTCAAAGTTTGTGAAGCCGATGATCTGGTCGTCGGCGCTGCGCACCGCCGTGATCCGCGGGTTCACGTTCTGCGCCTGGCTCAAGGTGTAGGCCAGCGTTTTGAGCACCGCGCCGCCCCAGCCTGCCTCAAAGCACCGCGCCACCATCTCCACGTTGGTGGTGGGGGGCGCTGAGGACAGCATGAACGGGTTGGGCATGGATACGCCGGCGAAGTTCACTTGCAAGGTCGATGCCACTTCCATTACCTCCTTTTGTCTCAGGGCCGCTGTTCCCTGGGCTGCGTCAGCCCTTTTTCAGCGTCTTTTTCAGGTGGTTTTTCAGCCCGCCGTCCTCCACGATGCTCAGCACATGCTGGGGCAGGCGGCTGCCGAAATACACCTTGCCGGTGGTGATGTTCTCGATCCTTCCGCTGAGCAGGTCTACCACAATCTCGTCCCCCTGGTTCAGCTCGTCCGTGCCGTCGAACGTGACCACCGGGAATCCCACATTGATGCAGTTGCGGAAGAAGATCCGGGCGAAGTCCTTGGCGATGACGCCCCCCACCCCGGCGTATAGCAGGGCGATCTGGGCCGTCTCCCGGCTGGAGCCGGGGCCGAAGTTCTTGCCGGCCACAATGATGTCGCCCGGTTCAATCGTGTCAGCAAAGCCGGGGAAAGCCCGCTCCATGGCGTGCTTGCCGATCTCCTCGTAGCTGGCGTCCATGTACTCGCCCGGGGAAATGATGTCGGTGTTGATGTCGTCCCCGAACTTCCACACTTTTCCCCGGAGTATCTGGGATTTCATAGTGTTCCCCCTTTCCCGTCCGCTTAGAAATATGCCCGGGGGTCGGCGATGCGGCCCTCGATGGCGCTGGCGGCCACGGTGGCCGCGCTGCCCAGGTAGACGCTGGCGTCCTTGCTGCCCATGCGGCCGATGAAGTTGCGGTTGCTGGTGGAGATGCAGCTCTCCCCTCCGGCCAGGATGCCGGTGTGCGCCCCCAGGCACAGGCCGCAGGACGGGGCCACAATCACCGCGCCGGCATCGGTCAGTATGTCCAGCAGGCCCTCCGCCATGGCGGCGCGGTATACCTCCCGGGAGGCGGGGGACACCAGGAAGCGCAGCCCCTTGGCGGCCTTGCGGCCTTTGAGCACGTGAGCCGCGGCGCGCAGGTCGGACAACCGCCCTCCGGTGCAGGAGCCGATGTACACCTGGGTGAGGGGCGCGCCCGCCACCTGCGTCACATCGTGGACGTTGTCCACATGATGGGGGCAGGCCACCTGGGGCGCCAGCGCGGCTGCATCGTGGACGTAGCTGCGCTCGTACACTGCGTCCCCGTCGGGGTAGAGCGGCACATAGGGCCGGCTGCTGCCGTGGGCGCGCAGGTACTCCAGCGTCTTTTCATCCGGCGGGATATAGCCCGCCTTGGCCCCCATTTCCACAGACATGTTGGAGATGGCCATCCGCTCGTCCATGGACAGCTCGGAGACGGCCTCTCCGCAGTACTCCAGGGCCTTGTAGGTCGCCCCGGAATGGCCGATGGTGCGGCAGTCGAAAAGCGCCATATCCTTGGCGAACACCCCTTTGCCCAGGGTATTGCGCCACTCGATGCGGAAGCTCTCGGGCACCTTCAGCCAGATCTGGCCGGTGGCCGCCACGCCCAGCATCTCGGTGGAGCCGATACCGGTGCCAAAGGCCCCGAATGCCCCCGACATGCAGGTGTGGGAGTCGGTGCCCACCACCAGGGTGCCCGGCTGGTTATAGCAGGCCTCCGCCAAAACCTGGTGGCAGGGGCCCTCGTACTCGTGGTAGTCCACCCCATGCTCCTGGGACCAGTCTTTGGTGAACTTCACCGCCTCGGCCTGCTTGATCTCGCAGGGAGGTGTGTAGTGGTCGCTGACCACCACCACCTTGGACTTGTCCCAAACCCCTACGCCAAGCTCTTTCAGGCCCTCGGCGATCTCAATGCGGGGACCCAGGATATCGTCCATCATGGCCACGTCCACATTGGCGTTGACGATCTCCCCAATCTCCACATAGTCCTTGCCGGCGGCACGGGCCAATGCCTTTTGGGCAAATGTCATGTTACTCATTGCCTAATACCACCTACTCAACTCAGAATTTGGCCGGGGGCGGCGGGGCGCAAGCGCCCCGCCGCCCGGCTTCCTTTCAGGAAAGCCGTTCCCGGATAAAGGCGTCGAACTCGTCCAGGATCTGCTGGTTGGTCCTGTCCCGGTCGTCCATCTTCAGCCCATAGACCGGCGGCATGGCCAGCCCCCGGGCCTCCACGGCGGACAGCAGCTCCTGGGTGTACACGCCGGGCCCCTCCCGCAGGCTGCGCTCCGGCTCGGCGGGGTGCCCGCCGCCGTTCTCATAGTGGCTGTGCACGCTGACGCCGCAGGTGGGCGAGCCGTCGCACACCAGCACCGCCACCACGTCATAGCCCACAATGGCATAGTTCTCCATGTAGTCCGCCATCTGCTCCGCCAAGGTGCGGCACAGCCGCCGGAAGCCCGCGTTGTCATACAGGTTGCGGGAGTGCCACCACCGCTGGTTCCCCATGTGGAGCACCTCGGGGCAGGGCATCTGGATCAGGCCGATGCCATACTTGTCCAGCGTTTGGACCACCTGGGTGAACATACCGGGGTAGCGGGCGAATTCCAACACTTTGTTGTTGGCGTTGAGCAGGCAGTTGGATACAAATACGATTTTTTTGCTGCGGTCGTCCTGGTTGCGCTGGGGCATGGCCGCCGCCTCCTTTCCTGGCGCTGCGGGGCGCTTACCTCACGTCGTTGACCAGCTCCATGAGCTTGGACATATCGGGCTGGTTCTCCAGGTTGTTGACGAACTCCACGATGGCCTCGGTGCGGGCGCTGTCGCCGTAGGTGCGGTTGGCCAGGTAGCGGAACTTGTTCACCACGTCCTCATAGGTGACGGGGTTGCGCCAGTCGCCCTTGGGGTCGTCCACGGTGGCGGTATACTGGGTGCCGTCCTTCATGGTGATGGTCACAGCGCTGGAGTAGTGGGCGGGATAGCGGCGCTCGAACTCGTCGTCCATTACCACGGTGGTGCTGGCGATCAGGCGCTTGACAAGCTCGTCGTTGATATAGTCCTCGTTCAGCTCGTCCACGGTGAACTGGCTGTTCTTGAAGGCGATGGCCGCCTGGTAGGGCATGCTGAACTGGAGATCCACAATGTTCCGGGGCGCCCACTTGCAGGGCTCGGCCAGCAGGTGCATGGTGTACTTGGAGGAGCGGATCTCGATCTTCTCAATGTCCTCGGCCTTGGGGTGGTGCTTGGCCACGATCTCCAGGCAGGCGTCCAGATGGCCGCCGGAGTAACGGCAGCAGGGGTAGACCTTGATGCTGGACTTGGTGAAGGTCCAGTCCTCGCCCAGGCCCTCGGTGATGTACTTGGGGTCATAGTGGTCCTGGAAGGAGTAGGCGTGGAGCAGGCCGTCCTTGCTCTCAAAGATGTCGGAGGGGCCGTTGAAGCCCTTGGAGGCCATGCGGGCGGCGATGATGGCGTTCATGGCGGGGTGGCCGGCCTGGAGGCGCTTGGTGAAGGAGCCCTCGGTGTTCCATGCCATCAGGCCGGACACCATGCTGCCCGCGATGCCCTGGGCGTAGATGGTCTTCTGCACGTCCAGGCCCAGGAGCTTGGCGGCGGTGACGCTGGCGGCCATCATGCCGCAGGTGCTGGTGGGGTGGAAGCCCTGATAGTACATATCGCCCAGGTAGGCGGTGCCCATGCGGCACACGACCTCATTGCCCATGGCCACAGCGGCGATGTAGTCCTTGCCGCTCTTCTTCAGGCTCTCGCTCAGGGCCATGCCCACGGGGAAGGTGGCGGGGGAGGGGTGGGCGTTGGACTCGTTGTGGTCGTCCACGAAATCCAGGCCATAGCACTGGATGGCGTTGGCAAAGGCGGCGTTGGGGGCGGCTACCTTGTCTTTGGAGCCTACGATGGTGGCCTCGGCGGGTCCGGCCAGCTCCTCGGAGATCTCCCGGGCGATCTCGCTGGAGATCACGTTCCGGGTGCCCACCATGGAGGCCAGCACGTCCAGGGTGAGCATCTTGGCCTTGGTGACGGCCTCGGCGGGGAGCTTGTCGTAGGTGGTGGCCACCGCGACTTCGGCAATCTGGGCTGCAATCGTCTTGTTCATGGTAATCTTCCTCCTGAAATTTTTTATTGGATGCGGGATTTGCGGACATATACCTGCCCGTCCATGATGGTTCTGGCGGTGCGGAGGATGGCGGCGGTTTTGAGGTTATAGGTCCCGTTCTCCGTCTCAAGCTCCGACACCACCGGGATCACCCCGGCGGGATGGCCAATGATAATTTTGCGGTTCTCCCGGCCCCGCCGGCTGAGAACCTGCTCCACAATGCTGCCGGGCACCCGGGCTGCGGTGGACATGCACACGGTTCCCGTCACCGGATGGGTCTTGTGCATCTTCTGCATGAAGAGCAGACGGCTCACCAGGTCGATTTCCTCCGCCGCCACGTCCTTGCCGTCGAAGGTATGGTAGGCCTTGCTGGGGGACACCACGGCGAAGAAGGGGGCGTAGGGGCATTTCTGGGTGGACAGCTTCCAGTTGTCGGTCAAGCCGATTTTTTCCGCGCAGCGGCCTCGGATTTCCTCAATCCGGGCCATGAGAGGGGCGCTGCCCTCGATCTGGGCAGGGGTCTCAATGCCCTCCAGCCCCAGCGCCTCCGCCTTGATGAACACGGTGGGGATGGCCGCGTCCACGATGGACACCTCATAAGAGGTCCCGTCCTGTGTGGTGATCGTGTCCGTGACGTTCCCGGTGGGCAGCAGCCTGCCGGTGATGGAACCCACGCTGTCGGAGAAATCCAGCTCCACGGTGGAGCCAAGGGCGGGCACGCCGTCGATGTGGAGGCTGCCCTCAACCACCGCCCGGCCGTCCTTTACCTCCACTTTGGCGTTGATGATAGAGCCGGTGTTAACCTGGTGGATGCGCACGGTGGTGTACGGCTCCACCGCCTTTACCAGGCCGTTATCAATGGCAAAGGGCCCCACCCCGGCGGAGATGTTGCCGCAGTTGGACTTATAGTCCACCTTGGCGTCCACAAAGCTCACCTGACCGAAGGTGTAGTCCACGTCGGCGTCCTCCCGGGAGGAGGGCCCCACGATGGCCAGCTTACTGGTCAGCACATCCGCGCCGCCCAGGCCGTCGATCTGCCGCACGTCGGGGCTGCCGAAGATCTCCAGCACGTACTTATCCCGCAGGGCGGGGTCGCTGGGCAGTTCGTTCTCCAGGATGAAAATGCCCTTGCTGGTGCCGCCCCGGACGATGGAGCACTTTACGCTGATCACTTCCGATTTCATGGCGCTCGTCCTTTCCGCTTACTTTGTGATGTGGGTGCCGCTCTCGCCCCGCAGGGCGGCGGCGGCGTTTTCCAGGCTGGCGATGATGGCCGTGCCCCCCGCCTTGGCAAAGGATATGGCCGCCTGCACCTTGGGCAGCATACTGCCCGGGGCAAAGTGGCCCTCGCCGCAGTAGCGTTCCGCCTCCGCCACGCTCATCTCGCCCAGGGCCTTCTGCTCCGGCTTGCCCCAGTTGATGGCCACCCGGTCCACCGCGGTGAGAATGACCAGCATATCCGCGTCAATGAGCTCCGCCAGCTTGGCGGAGGCGAAGTCCTTGTCGATCACCGCCGGGGTGCCCAGCAAGCGGCCGTCCTTCCGAATCACCGGGATACCGCCGCCGCCTGCCGCGATCACCACATGGCCCGTGTCAATCAGGGATTGGATCATGTTCTTTTCCACCACGTCGATGGGCTTGGGGCTGGGCACTACCTGGCGGTAACCCCGTCCGGCGTCCTCCACCATGGTATAGCCCTTCTCCGCCGCGATCTTCTCCGCCGCAGCCTTGTCATAGAACGCGCCGATGGGCTTGGTGGGCTTCTGAAAGGCGGGGTCGGCCTCGTCCACCAGCACCTGGGTGATCACGGTGGCCACGTCCTTTGCCAGTCCCCGGGCGGCCAGCTCGTTGCCGATGCTGTTTTGCAGGTGGTAGCCGATGTACCCCTGGCTCATGGCGCCGCACTCGGGGAAGGGCATATCGCTCTTGATGGCCCCAGCCTCCGCCGCAGTGCTCATGCCCAGGTTGATCATACCCACCTGGGGGCCGTTCCCGTGGGCAATGACCACTTGGTTCCCCTCCTGGATGAGATCCACGATGGGCTTGGCGGTCTGCCGCACCAGCTCCAGCTGCTCCGCCGGGGTGCTGCCCAGGGCATTGCCGCCCAGGGCAATCACAATTTTCTTCAAATCGTTCTCCTCCTAAACTGCACGATTATCTATTCCAAACGGCGGGCGCGCCGTCTGAAACCTTTGGCCCCGTCCCCGCCCTGCGAAACAGGCGGCGGGGGGAGCGCGGGGCTGCTATTGGGATACCGGCGCGCAGAACACGCCATAGTCCTCGGGATGGCGGTCTTTCAGGCTGGGCATATTGGCCCGGCAGGCATAGATCTCGTCCAGATCGACGGTGCGGACAATGAGCCCGCCCCCATCCTGCGTCAGCTCCTCAATCACCTGGCCCCGGGGCCCGGCGATCATGCTGTGGCCAAAGAGGAAGAGGTCGCCCATGTCTGCGTACTGGTTGGCCGCCGCCACATAGACATTGTTCTCCAAGGCGTGGCAGCGGATGAGCAGCGGCCAGATGTCCGACTCCTGCACCCGCCAGGCCGCGGGCATGAAGATAATCTCCGCCCCCTTGAGGGCCAGGATACGGGCGGGCTCGGGGTAGTTGTTGTCGGCGCAGATCATAATGCCGATCCTGCCGTATTTGGTGTCAAAGACGGGGTACTCGCCGGTGCGGGTGAAGTAGCCGCACTCGCCGCCGAACAGGTGGTTCTTGCTGTAGGTCCCCTGCACCTCGCCCTGGTCGTCGATGACCACGGCGGCGTTGTTCAGCGGCCGGGTGGTATACGCCTGGAGGGCGATGGGGGCGATGAGATAGACCCCAAGCTCTTTGGCCAGGGCCCGCATGGCGGTGATGGCAGGCCCGCTGAGCCCCTCCGCCAGATCGTACAGCCCCTCGCCGAAGGTGTTCAGGTTATAGCCCGTGACGAACAGCTCCGGCAGGCAGATGATCTGCGCGCCCTGGGCCGCCGCCGTCCGAACCAGCCGCTCCGACTCCTTCAGGTTATAGTCCTTGTCGCCCACCCGGCTCTCCAGCTGGACCAGGCCAATGGTCACGTTTCTCATACTGTGCGCCTCACTTTCCTGCGGCGGCCGCGTGCTCGGCCTTTTTCTGCTCCAAGAAGCTCTTATCCGTGGCCGCCATGAGGGCGAAGTATACCAGCATACCCACCAGGGTGCCCACGATGATGGACGCGTCGTACAGCCAGTGCAGCGGGGCCACCCACAGCCCCAGGAAGATCACGATAAAGGTGATGGCCATGGTGAGCATACTGACGGGGTTGATGCCGCCGTTGCGGTTGATAAACACCAGCAGGCCCAGCGCCGCCACGATAACCGCCATCGCCACCATGGAGAAGCGCATGGTGCAGCCCAGGGTGCACACCGCCCCAGCCCAGCCGGCCGGGGCCAGGAACGCCACCAGCAGCATAATCGCGCTGGCCCCCCAGCAGCCCGCATAGGTGGGCAGGGCAAACTTTTTCAGGTTCTCAAACATGGCCTCCCCCTCGGGGACGTAGAGGCTGCGCAGGTCAAGCTCCGTCCGGCAGACGAAAAAGTAGTGGCAGATGGTAATGCCGATGATGGGTCCCAGCAGCGCGCCGCCGCCGTTGAGGAAGAAGTTCATGTAGACGCCCATGTCGTTGATGAGCACCCAGGGGCGGATGACCACGCCCAGCACGCCCAGGGCAATGGCCGCCCATTTGAAGTTCAGCCGGCCGCCGGTGAGGTGGACGATGGCCACCGCAGGGGTCAGGGCGTTGGCGGCGATGTTGGTGGTGAGGGTGGCAATCATCAGGAAGCACATCATGCCGACAACCAGCCATACGTTTCCGATCATGCCGGTGAGGGCCACGGGATCCCAGATAGCCTCGCCGAACATCACCACAGTGCAGCTGGTGACCAGGGAGCCCACCAGGGCCAGCCCCACGATGCCGGTGGGGATGCCGGCAAACTGGCCAACCATGTGGGACTTCTGATCCTTGGAAACCTTGGTAAAGTCGGTGACGGTGAGGGGCATGGAGCCCCAGTAGCTGATGTTGGCGTTCAGGCCCACGATGAAGAAGGCGATGAACTCGCCGGTGGTGGCGAATTTGCCCGTCTGGTTCACCAAGGGGCCCCAGCTGCCCGCGCTGGTGCGCGCCCAGATAAGCAGCACTACCATCCAGATGACCAGCATGGGGGCGCACCAGTGCTCCATCTTCTTAATAACGCCCAGGCCGTTGATGAGGATGAAAATATTCACAACCAGGAACACGCCGAAGCAGATCCATATACCAGGCGCCCACTGGCCCCAGGCGGGGAAGAGCAGGCTGAGCACTGTGTTCAGCGCGGAGCCGCCGATCCAAAACTGGATGCCGCACCAGCCCGCCGCCACAATGCCGCGCATGATGGCCGCCACGCTGGCCCCCCGGAAGCCGAAGGCCGAACGCCAGTAGATGGTGGACGGGATGCCGTATTTCGCGCCGGCATGGCCGTTGGCCAGAATGGGGAAGGCGATAATCACGTTGGCCAGCAGGATGGTGATCATGGCCCAGGGCAGGTTCATGCCCCCGGAGATAAGGCTGGAGGCCAGGTAATAGGTGGGTATGCCGATGTCCATGCCAATCCACAGCGCGAAAAAGCTGTAGATCCCCCAGTTGCGCTCCTCAGGCTTGGAGGGCAGGAGATCGGGGGGGACTTTTGCGTTGCCGAGATTCAGATCCTTCATACCAATTTTCTCCCTTCTGCGTCGTCGTTGGTTTCGTTCCGTCCGCTGGGCGCAGCCCTGTTTTGCGGATGCCTTGCCCTTGCCGTTCCCTCCTCTCTCCCACAATACGCTGTCTTGTCAAGTAATCGTTTACATGCGGAGAAAAAACTGCTTTCTCAGCCGTTTTTCCGATGACCGGCGTTCACATTTCGTCAATAAACTACATGAATTTATATATGTAAACGTTTACTTGTTTACATTTTATCGGCCTCTGCCTTTGCGTCCCGCAAATTGGAGGCCGATAATCTCGCTCATAGCCTGGTTAAATCCTTTACGCTGTTCCCCTCAATGAGCTGGCAAGGGCAAATGTAGCGCTTCTTTGCCAGCAGGGGGCTTTCCTCCCCCTGGAGCTGGGCCATAAGGATACGTCCCGCCGTGGAACCCACCCAGTCCTCGCTCTGGTAAATGGTGTGGTACTTGGGGGAGGAGAACTGCGCCCACGCCGGGGTGCCCACCATGATGACGGAGATGTCCTCGGGCACGGACAGGCCCATTTCCGCCAGGTAGCGCACACCCCCCTGGGCATAGCTGTGATAGCCGAAAAACAGCGCCGTGGGCCGGGTGCGCTGGAGCAGCTCCCGGGTGAGGCGGTAGCCCTCCTCGGTGCTGAGCACGTCGGACGATTCCACCTCCAGGCTGCCCCCGTTCCGAAGCTGCCTGCGGATTCCCTCGTAAAAGCCCATGCTCCGATCCATGGCGCTGGACACGGTGCCGTTCCACTCAATGACGCCGATGCGGCGGTGGCCGTTCCGAGCGAAGCACTGGCCGGCCAGAAATCCCGCCTGGTAGCTGTCGTCCCCCACAAAATAGGCCTCGTTATCCTCCTGGCTGTCCTTATCCGGGGAGATCTCCCGCCCCACCACCACATAGGGGATATTGAGCTTGCGCAGGATGGCGGTATTCTTCCAGCCCGAACTGGTGGGCCCCAAAATGATGCCGTCCGCCCGCTGGGCCACGGCGTTTTCTATGAGCTTCCGCTCCCGTTCCGGGTCTTCCCGGGTGTCGCAGATCATGGGCAGAAAGTCGTTTGCAATAATCACATCCTCCAGGCTCTCGCAGGCGCGGGTGAAGTAGATGTTGCTGAACTGGGGGATGAGCAGGAAAACCAGACCCCGCCGGTTTACCCGCAGGCTGGAGGCCACGGCGCTCTTGGTATAATGCAGCTCCTCCGCCGCATCCAGCACCCTGTCCCGAAGCTCCAGGCTGATCAGCCGGTCGGTGTTCCCGCTCAGCACATAGGACACCGTCGCTGTGGATGTGTTGGCCAGCCTGGCCACATCTTTGATTGTGGGGTACTTTCCCCGCCGTTCGCCCATGTGAACACCCCCCTGCTTCCTGGCAACCGGTTCCGAACAACGCTGATTTTATTGATCTGATAACTTTATCATACAACAAAACCGGGAGGAATGCAATGCCGCGGGGGCATTTTCATATTTTTTGGATAAAAATAGTCCGAAAAACGTATAATAGCCAATATGTAAACGTTTATCTTTCTTGACAAAAGCATAGCACAGAAATCCCAAAAATGCAAGACGGAAATTTGAAAATATTGTTGGAAACTTTTGCAGCCTCCCGGGCCGAGCTGCCGTGGCGCCCATGGCCGTTCTCAAGCCGCACGGCGAACGCGGAAGGAAAGGACAGGGGACCGGGCGAGCTGATCTCGTCCGGTCCCCTGTTATGTCCTCTCCCGCTATGGACGGCCCGGCTCCCGCGGAGCGGCTCGTCCAGTCCAGCCTTTTCCCCGAGGGCTATAGCCGGCTTTTCAGCTGGTAGAGCAGGTTCATCGCCTCGATGGGGGTGAGGGTTTCCACCGGCACCGAGCGCAGCTGCTCCAGCACCGCCGCCCCGGCCATATCCCCCAGGGACACCTGCCCCTCCTCTGCCGGGGCCGGACTGGGCGGGGGCGCGGTATGGCCCTGGGCCTCCAGCTCCGTCAATATCTCCCGGGCCCGGTTCACCACCTGGTCCGGCACCCCGGCCAGCCTGGCCACCTCCACGCCGTAGCTCTGGTCCGCCCCGCCGGGGACGATCTTGCGCAGGAACACGATGCCGTCCCCCCGCTTTTTGGCGGCGATCTGGTAATTCCGCACCCCCTCAATGGCGTGCTCCACCTCGGTGAGCTCGTGATAATGGGTGGCAAAGAGGGTTTTGGCCCCCAGCCGTCCCTTATCCGCGCAGTGCTCCAGCACCGCCCGGGCGATGGACATGCCGTCGTAGGTGGAGGTGCCCCGTCCGATCTCGTCCAGGATGAGCAGGGAGCGGGGGGTGGCGTTTTTCAGCATCTGGGCCACCTCCGTCATCTCCACCATGAAGGTGGACTGGCCCGCGCCCAGGTCGTCGGACGCCCCGATGCGGGTGAACACCCGGTCCACCACCCCGATCCGGGCGGACCGGGCCGGGACAAAGGAGCCCATCTGCGCCATGAGCACAATCAGGGCCACCTGGCGCATATAGGTGGATTTGCCCGCCATGTTGGGGCCTGTGATGATGGACAAGCGGTCCGCACCCCCATCCATATAGGTGTCGTTGGGGACAAACAGCGCGTCCTTCAGCATCCGCTCCACCACTGGGTGGCGGCCCTCCCGGATGTCGATGGCGCCGCCGCCGTCCACCGCCGGGCGGACGTAGCCGTTTGCCACCGCCGCCGCCGCGAAGGAGGCCAGCACGTCCAGGCGGGCCACCCCCCGGGCCACGTCTTGCACCTGCCGCACCCGCTGGGACGCCGCCTCCCGCAGCTGGCAGAACAGCTGATACTCCAGGGCGGTGACCCGGCTCTGGGCGGATAAAATCTCGTGCTCCAGGTCCTTCAGCTCCTGGGTGATAAACCGCTCGCAGTTGGCCAGGGTCTGCTTTCTCACGTAGTCCTGGGGCACCAGGTCATAATAGCTTTTGGACACCTCGATGTAATAGCCGAACACCTTATTATAGCGCACCTTCAGGCTCTTGATGCCCGTGCGCTCCTTTTCCCGGCCCTCCAGGGCGGCCACCATGTCCGCCCCGTGGTCAATGACCTCCCGGAGGTGGTCCACCTCCCCGTCGTAGCCCCGGCGGATAAAGTCCCCCTCCCGGATGGTGAAGGGCAGGCGGTGGTCGTCCTCATCGTCCCGGATGGCCTGCTTCAGCAGGGCCTGGAGGTCGTCCAGGCCGGTGAATTCCTCCAGGAATCCGAAGCGCCGGGGGGCCGCCTGGGCCAGGGGGGCGGCCTGCCCCGCCAGCTCGGGCAGCACCGCCA
This sequence comes from uncultured Oscillospiraceae bacterium, assembly GCA_910587255.1. GTDB lineage: Bacteria > Bacillota > Clostridia > Oscillospirales > Oscillospiraceae > Enterenecus. Next base: position 62,491 of record CAJUKT010000020.1, on the reverse strand, counting down.
GCCCGTCCGCCAGGGTGAGCAGGTCCCGGGCGTTGGCCGAGCCGTACACCACCTTGCCGATGAGCCGCTCCAGGTCGGGCACCCGCCGCAGGGCCCGGGACAGCTCCTCCCGCACCACGCCGTCCGCCGTCAGGGCGGCCACCTGGTCCTGCCGGAAGGAGATGGCGTCCGGGTCGCACAGGGGCTGCTCGATCCAGGCGCGGATAAGCCGGTGGCCCATGGGGGTGCGGGTCTTGTCCAGCACCCACAGCAGGGAGCCCTTTTTCTCGCTGCCCCGGATGGTCTCGGTGAGCTCCAGCGTCCGCCGGGCGGTGAGGTCCAGCTCCAGATAGCGCTGGCCCCTGGCCCCGTCCACCGTCAGGCGGCCCAGGTGGCTCAAGTCGGTCTTCTGGGTCTCCTTGAGGTAGCCCGCCAGCGCCCCTGCCGCCTGGTAGCACATGCGCAGGCCGTCCTGGTCCGGGAGGGAGCGCTCCCCCTCCTCCAGGATGCCCAGCGCGGCCAGGGCCTCCAGCGCCTGGGCGGGGCGGAAGCGGGCCTCGGGGACGCCCTGGCACAGGCAGCCCAGGCGGAGCTTCAAAAAGTCGGTGAGCTGGGCGTTGTCCGCGGCCCCATCAGACAAAATGGCCTCGCTGGGGGGGCAGGCCGCCAGGGCGTTGAGCAAATGGGTGAGGCAGTCCTTTCCCTGGAAGGGGGCGGCGGTGAACGCCCCGGTGGACAAATCGCACCGGGCCAGGGCCGCCCCGGCGGCGCCGGCGTAGACGGCGCAGATATAGTTGTTCCGGCTCTCGTCCAGCATCTCGTCGGCCATGGCGGTGCCGGGGGTGACGATGCGGATCACATCCCGGTCCACCAGCCCCTTGGCGGTGGCCGGGTCCTCCATCTGCTCACAGATGGCCACCTTATACCCCCGCTTGATCAGCCGGGCGATATAGCTCTGGGCGGAGTGGTAGGGCACGCCGCACATGGGGGTGCGCTCCCCCTCCGGCTTGCCCCGGTCCCGGGTGGTGAGGGTGAGGCCCAGCTCCTCCGCGCCCAGCTTGGCGTCGTCGTGGAACATCTCATAGAAGTCGCCCAGCCGGAAGAACAGCAGGCAGTCCGGGTGGGCCTCCTTCACCTTCCAGTATTGCTTCATCATGGGCGTCAGCTCCGCCATAGCGTTACACCTTCTCTTTCTCTTTAGAAACACAGGGGAGGGGCTGACCCCTCCCCGGAGCTTGTCCAAAAAGCCTCGCAGAGTTCGCGCCCGCAGGCGCGAAGAAAATGAAATCCGTTTTCCCCGGCGACCTGTGCGTCGGGGAAAACACTTCTTGGCCGAACAGTGTGCGAGTTGGCCGCCCCAGGCGGACAGCGAGTGCGCGCATGAGGCCGCAGCTTTTCCCGTCGGAAAAGGCAACGCCTTTCCCGACGGATTGAGGGGAGGGGCTGACCCCTCCCCGATAGACAGGTTTTATTCCCCGTAGTCCACAATGATATAGACGTACTGTATCTCCGCGATGTCCGCCGCAGGCTCCACCTGGGCGTAACGGCTCACGCCGTCCTCCTCCACGTAGAGGGTGCGCACCGTCCCCACCACCAGCCCGGGCGGGTACACCCCCCCCAGCCCGGAGGTGGTCACCTGGTCGCCCGTGACCAGCTTGGCCTGCTCGGACACGAAGGACAGCCGCACCAGCCCCTGCTGCATCAGGGTGAAATCCCCCTCCAGAACGGCGTCCTCGTCGGTGCGAGCCACCCGCCCGCCCAGCTCCAGGGCCGGGTCCAGGATGGTGGTCACCCGGGAGGAGTAGGGGCTGGCCTCGGTGACCACGCCGACCAGGTGGCCGTACTGGTCGATCACGCAGTCGTTGACCTCCACCCCCCCGGCGCTCCCCCGGTCTATGGTGAAGTCCGCCGTCCAGTTGGAGGAGGCCCGGCGCACCACCGCCGCGTCCTGATATTGCAGCTCCGGCCGCTCCTCCCGCAGCCCCAGCAGGTCCCGCAGGCGCTCATTCTCCCGCTGGGCGTCCTGCCCGGCGATGGCGTCCTGCTCCAGCTGGGCCACCCGCTGGCGCAGCGCCTCGTTTTCCACCGCCAGCTCGTCATAGCGGAAGGCCCGGTCGTACTGGGCCTGGGTCCAGCTGGTCACGGCGGCGGACGCCGTTCGGAAGGGGGTGGCCAGCACCTCCAGCGCGCTGGTGAGGGGGTCGAAGCCCAGGATCTGCGCGCCGATGGCCAGCACCGCCGCCAGCAGGGCAGCGGCGATGAGCAGCAGCCCGCCGTTATTTCTGAAAAATCGCTTCATACATGGTCTCCTATCGCGCCGCGCCTGCCAGCGGCTCCACGCCGAACCGGGCCAGCATCCGGCCCAGCCGGAACACCGGCAGGCCCACCACATTGCAGTAGTCCCCCCGGATGCCCCGCACCAGCAGCGCGCCCACCCCCTGGATGCCGTAGGCGCCCGCTTTGTCCATGGGCTCCCCGGTGGCGATGTAGCCCCAAATCTCGCCGGGGGCCAGCGCCCGGAAGCACACGGCGGTCTCCTCGTGCTCCGTGACCGCCCGGCCGCCCCCCAGGACGGTGACCCCGGTGTATACCCGGTGCTCCCGGCCCGACAGGGCGGACAGCATGGCAAAGGCGTCCTCCCTGTCCCGGGGCTTGCCCAGCACCTTCCCGTCCAGGGCCACCACCGTGTCGGCAGCGATCACCACATCCTCCGGCCCGGCCTTTTTCGCCGCCGCCCGGGCCTTGCGCAGGGACAGCTCCTCCACCATCCCCGCCGGGGACAGCCCCGGCTCCACCCGCTCGTCCACATCGGGGGAGATGACCTGAAATTCTTTGAGGCCCACCCGCTCCAGCAGCTCCCGCCGCCGGGGGGACTGGGAAGCTAAAATGATGTTCATGATACCTCCATGCTGCCCACGGGCGCTGCCCGCTTCTTGATCACGCTGCGAAGCGGCCAGGACGCTCGGGTGCTTTCCCTCCGCCTCGGGGAAAACCCGTCCCAGCTTCGCTGGGCCTGGCTTTTCCCCTCGCTCCGGTCCAAGCTTCCTCGCTGCCCGCTTCTCCGCGCTTCGTTTTTATTCCACATCCCTGTAATACAGGCCCCGGGTGAAGTTGTTGGGGATATAATTCCCCCTGCCCCGGTACGCCTCCAGCACCTGGACGCACTCCACCCCGTTCTCGGTGGTGAACAGCAGGCGGATGGCCCGCAGCCCCGCCTTTTTCCAGTCGGCGGCCTTGTCCGCCAAAAACACCTTGTTGGCGTTTAAAATCTCGTTGCGGCAGCCATAGGCCCGCTCCACCGGGAAGCGCACCCCCTTGCGGTCGGTGAGCAGATTCACGTTGGAGCACACACACTTGCCCGTCTGGTTTTTGACGGCGCAGTTCTCGGTGATCATCAGCGGCAGCCGCCCATAGGCAATGATCTCCGTGTCCACCGCCTTGGCCAGGTCCCGGATCTGGGCCAGCTTCAGCTCAAAGGAGGCGGTGACGGACTGGAAGCCCAGCCGCTTGTACTCCTTCACCCCCTGGCTGTTGAACACCTGGAGGCCGAAGTCCCCCCGGAGGGTGAAGCCCAGCTCCTTGCACAGGGGCACATGGCCCAGATTGCCCACGTAGGCGTCCGTCACCCCGGCCTCCTTACACGCCTCCAGCTCCCGGCGCAGCCCGGGAAGCTCCCGGTCAAAGCAGATCCGGGGCAGCACCGCCGCCACCGGCACGCCCCGGCGGATGGCCGCCTCCACGTCGTCCGGGTGGGCGGCGATCTCCTCGGCGGGGAGGGTGATGAGGCTGGGCCTGGCCTTTGTCAGCTCGAAGGTGAGCTGGCCCGCCCGGCGCAGGGACACGCGGATATCCGGCTCCCCCCGGTAGTTCTCGTACCGGGCACCCAGCTTATACGGGCCGTGCCGCCGCTGGGGCAGGGCGGTGCGCTTGGCGGTGAGGCCGTCCAGCACCTGCCGCCGCAGGGCGTTGAGCGCGGAAAGGGGCACCGCCAGCCCGTCCTGCACCAGGGAGCGGACCTCCGCCACCCGGTAAGGGGTGCCCCCCGTTTTGGTGAGCTGGCCCTCCACCTCCGCGCGGGTGGCGGCCCGGCGGCGGGCGGCCTCCGGCACGTTCCCCGCGGCGGTGACCACCCGGCCCTCGCTGTCCTCCACCCCCACCTGGAGCGGCTCGCCGGGGCGGACCATGGCGTAAAACTTCACCGGCACGCCGGGGCCCTCCCCCTTCTCATAGGCCGCACGGGCCTGGGCGAACAGCTCCCGGGGGTTCTTGGCCTCCTCCCGGACGCCGAACATGTCCGGCCCCTTTTTCTCCACAAAATAGCCGTCGGTAAAGCCCTGGCGGGAAAATGCCTGCTCCAGCTGGGACAGCTCCTGCGCCGTGGGCTCCCGGCCCTCCCGCAGGGCGTCGGCGTACACGTGGGTCACAATATAGACGTATTCCGGCCGCTTCATCCGCCCCTCGATCTTGGCGCTGGCCACGCCCAGCTCCTCCAGCTCCTTGAGATGGCCCGCCAGCGACATGTCCTTGAGGGAGAGCGGGTGGCCGTCCGCCCAGTCCCCCCAGCCGTAGGGCAGGCGGCAGGGCTGGGCGCACATGCCCCGGTTGCCGCTGCGCCCGCCGATGACGGACGACATGAAGCACTGCCCCGAGTAGCACATGCACAGCGCCCCGTGGACAAACACCTCGATCTCAATGGGGGAGCGCTGGCAGATATACGCGATGTCCCGGCGGGACAGCTCCCGGGCCAGCACCGCCCGGGTCATGCCCAGCTCGGCGGCCTGCTTCACCCCGTCCAGGGAGTGGAGGGTCATCTGGGTGGAGGCGTGCAGCGGCAGGTCGGGGGCGCACTGGCGCAGCGAGCGCACCAGGCCCATGTCCTGCACCAGCACCGCGTCCGCCCCCAGCTGGGACGCCTGGACGGCGCAGTCCACCGCCTGGGCCATCTCCCGGTCTGAGCATAGGGTATTCAGGGTGAGGTACACCTTCACCCCCCGCAGGTGGCAGTAGGACACCGCCGCGGCAAACTCGTCCCGGGTAAAGTTTTTCGCCCCCCGGCGGGCGTTGAATTGTCCAAAGCCGAGGTAGACCGCGTCCGCCCCGGCGCACACCGCCGCGCGCAGCGCCTCCGGGCTGCCGGCGGGGGATAGTATTTCCATGGCTTGTTCTCTCGTTTCTGTGAATGGTTTGTCGTGCCGCGCAGTTATCGCGCTCCGATTGGGCGTGCGGCTATCGTCGCGCTTCGGCGTTATCACGCTCCGGCTGGGCGCGCTGCCCGCCCCGGCTTCCCTCCGTCTCGGACAAAAAACAGATTTGCTCCGCAAATCCTGGTTTTTCATCCTCGCTCCGGTCCATCCGGGACGGCGCGCCTAAGCTCGCGCTTCCTTATCACGCTCGCTTTGGGCGCGCTGTTCGCCCCGGCTTCCCTCCGTCTCGGATAAAAAACAGATTTGCTCCGCAAATCTTGGTTTTTCATCCTCGCTCCGGTCCATCCGGGACGGCGCGCCTAAGCTCGCGCTTACCGCTTCTGCTGCAATTTGAATATCTCCCGCTTGGCCTCGCTCAGCTCGCCCTTGAGCCGGGAGTTCTCCTCCAATAGGTCCTTGAGCTGGCGGCGCAGATTTTCCGACGCCTCCCGCTCCTTGAAGCGCTCGTCGGCGATGTTGACGGCGGTGAGCACGGCGCACCCCATCTGGGAGGAGCCGCCGGCCTTGGTGGTCTCCCTCAGCTTCTCATCCACATAGGCGGCTACCCGGTGAACGTACTCCTCTCCCTCGGTGGCCAGCAGGGTGTATTTCAGCCCACCCACGGTAACGGTGACGCGGTTTTGCATGGCGCTCCCTCCTGCACAGTGATTTGCTCAGCATTATATCACAGCTTTGAAAAAAAGGAAATGAAAAAAGTATAAAACTCCGCTGATTTTTCACCGGGGGCCACCTTGATTTTTCCGCCCCGCTGTGCTATGCTCTTTGCAAGCACATCCCGTCCGGGGACGGGGCCGGAAAGGAGGCGTATTGGCATGGACGATAAGCAAAACCGCGCTGCGGCACGCAAAAGCGCCCTTAAGGAGCTGCTGGAGGGCGCCGGCATGGCCGCGCTGGGGGCGCTCATGTGGATGCTGGGCGGAGACTTCACCTTTGTGGAGGGCGTGACCACCCGCAGCGAGGGCCGCACCCAGATGTACCTGATGGCAGGGGCCGCGGCGCTGATCATCATCGGCGCGGTGTTCCTGGTGCTGGGGCTGATCCATCTGGCGCGGCCGGGCAAGGGCGGCAAAAAAGAGGGCTGAGCCCTGTTCCGCCCCCTTGACAGCCCCGGCTTTCTGTAATAGAATGGACGCCGCAAAGCAGTGACGGAGAACAGTACCACGCGCACGGGTTTCAAGAGAGGGGACGGACGGTGCAAGTCCCACGAAGGCGCGGCGGGAAGGCACTCCCGAGCCCGGGCAGGCAATGGCCCGGCGGCCCCCGCCGTTACCGGGCAAGAGCGCGCGCCCGGCCCATCTGCGCCCGGCGCGAATTCAGGTGGAACCGCGGACAAGAAGAAGCGCGGAACAAGGGGCTGTGAGGAAGCTTGGACCGGAGCGAGGGCGAGCGCAGGGCCGCAGGGCGGCCCGCAGCCGGCCCGAGTCGAAGGGAAAGCGACCGAGCGTCCAGACCCTTGCGAAGCGTGACAGCTGTTCGCCCTGAGCCAAACGGCTCAGGGCGTTTTCGTTTTGAGCCGGAAAACACGGAAAAGGAGCGGTATATTGTGAAAAGCAGCGAAAAGAGTATGGAAAAGATCGTGAACCTGTGCAAGGCCCGGGGCTTCATCTTCGCCGGGAGCGAGATTTACGGCGGCCTTGCCAACACCTGGGATTACGGCCCCCTGGGCGTGGAGCTGAAGAACAACGTGAAAAAGGCCTGGTGGAAGAAGTTCGTCCAGGAAAACCCCTATAACGTGGGGCTGGACGCCGCCATCCTCATGAACCCCCAGGTGTGGGTGGCCTCCGGCCACGTGGGCGGCTTCTCCGACCCCCTCATGGACTGCAAGGAGTGCCACGAGCGCTTCCGCGCCGACAAGGTGATCGAGGACTGGTGCCAGGAGAACGGCTTCCAGCTGGGCCGCAGCGTGGACGCCATGAGCCAGCAGGAGATGAAGTCGTTCATCGACGAGCACCAGATCGCCTGCCCCACCTGCGGCAAGTTCAACTGGACGGATATCCGGCAGTTCAACCTGATGTTCAAAACCTTCCAGGGGGTCACCGAGGACGCGAAAAACACCGTCTACCTGCGCCCCGAGACCGCCCAGGGCATTTTCACCAACTTCGTCAACGTCCAGCGCACCACCCGGCGCAAGCTGCCCTTCGGCATCGGCCAGATCGGCAAGTCCTTCCGCAACGAGATCACCCCGGGCAACTTCATCTTCCGCACCCGAGAGTTCGAGCAGATGGAGCTGGAGTTCTTCTGCAAGCCGGGCACGGAGCTGGAGTGGTTCGCCTACTGGAAAGACTTCTGCCACCAGTGGCTGCTGAACCTGGGCGTCAAGGAGGAGAACCTGCGCCTGCGCGACCACGACCCGGAGGAGCTCAGCCACTACTCCAACGCCACCACCGACTTTGAGTTCGCCTTCCCCTTCACCGACTGGGGCGAGCTGTGGGGGGTGGCCAGCCGCACCGACTTCGACCTCACCGCCCATCAGAACACCTCCGGCAAGGATCTGACCTACTTCGACCAGGAGACCGGCGAGCACTACGTCCCCTATGTCATCGAGCCCTCCCTGGGCGTGGAGCGGATGCTGCTGGCATTCCTTTGCAACGCCTACGACGAGGAGGTGGTGGACGAGGCCAAGAACGACGTGCGCACCGTGCTGCGCCTGCACCCCGCCCTGGCCCCCTTCAAGTGCGCGGTGCTCCCCCTGTCCAAGAAGCTGGGCGGCAAGGCCCGGGAGATCCAGGCCGAGCTGTCCAAGCATTTCATGGTGGACTTTGACGACGCCGGCTCCATCGGCAAGCGCTACCGCCGCCAGGACGAGACCGGCACGCCCTACTGCATCACCGTGGACTTCGCCACCGTGGGCAGCGAGACCGAGACTGCCGACCACGCCGTCACCATCCGGGACCGGGACACCATGGACCAGGTGCGCGTGCCCATCAGCGAGCTGAAAAGCTGGCTGGAGGAAAAGCTGGCCTACTGATCGTCCCCTCCGATGGGCCCCAATCTTTTTAACTTTTCGTAAAATCGCAGGTTTGCCCGTGCACAGCGGGGCGAATTGTGGTAGAATACCGGCGGCGGGCATCCAGGAACGGGCTGCCCGCCGCCGGTATATCTTTTTGTGGAGGCACGGCGATGAAACGACTATTCTCCTGCTTTTTATTCCAGAAGCGCCCGGAGGACGGGCTCTCCGCCCCCCGCCGGGCGGCCTTCTGGCTGTGGAACGGGCTGCTCATGCTGGGGGCGGCGCTGGCGCTGGGGCTTTTGTGCCTGATGCTGGCCCCCGCCCAGTACGGCTGGGAGCTGTTTTATGATTACTTTGCCCATCCGGCGCTGGTGGCGCTCAACCTGCTCCCCCCCGTGGTGCTCATGGCGCTGCTGTTCGGCCTCACCGGCCGGGCCTGGCTGGCCTATGCGCTCACCGCGCTGCCGGTGCTGGCGCTGGCCGCCGCGAACGCCTACAAGATGTTCTTCCGGGACGACCCGGTGATCGCCGCCGACCTGCTGCTGCTGGGGGAGGCGGGGAATATGGCGGGCAAATACCAGCTGTTCCTGTTCGGCAAGCTGGCCGCCGCCCTGGCCTGCGCGCTGCTCAGCGCGGCGCTGCTGGCCCTGCTGGCCCGGGGCCGGCCCCGGGCGCGCTTCCGGGCGCTGACGGCGGGGGCGGCCCTGGCCTGCGCCGCCGCCCTGGCCCCGCTGTACGCCAGCGACCAGGCATACCAGGACAACGCCAGCGAGGAACATATCAACAAGTGGTCGGTCACCCAGCAGTATGTGTCCCGGGGGCTGCTCTATCCCTTTCTCCATAGTGTAAAGGACGCCTTCCCCCGGCCCCCGGAGGGCTATGACCAGCGGGAGGCGGAGGGGTGGCTGGCCCAATATGAGGACGCCGCCATCCCGGAGGACAAAAAGGTGAACCTTGTGGGCATCATGCTGGAGGCCTTCACCGACTTCTCCCAGTTTGAGGAGATCCAGTTCTCCCAGGACGTATACGCTATCTGGCACGCCCTGGAGGCGGAGGGCTATTCCGGCGCCCTGCTCTCCAACATCTTCGCCGGGGGCACCGTCAATACCGAGCGGGCCTTCCTCACCGGCGTGGCCGACGGGAATTACGACTACCGGGGGGACGCCCCCTCCTACGTACGCTACCTCAAGGGCCAGGGCTACCGGGCCACCGGCAGCCACCCCAGCTACAACTGGTTCTATAACCGGCAGAATGTGAATGCCTACCTGGGCTTCGACTCCTACCGCTTCACGGAGGACTACTTCGGCCCGGTGTACGGCGCAGACCCGGTTCTCAACGACGACGGGTTCCTGCCCGACCTCACCCGGACCGTCCTGGAGCAGCTGGAGCAGGACGCGCCGCTGTTCTCCTTCTCCGTCACCTACCAGGGGCACGGCCCCTACGGGGACCGGGAGTGCTGGTGGGGGGAGCCGGAGGACTTTTTCACCAATCCGGGGCTTGACGACGCCTCCCGGTATATCCTGTCCAACTACCTGGGCTCGGTGATGGCCACCCAAAGGCACCTGGCGGACATGGTAGACGCTTTCCGTGCCTCGGATGAGCCCATCGTACTGGTGGTGTTTGGGGACCACAAGCCCTGGCTGGGCAACGGCAACAGCGTCTACCACGCCCTGGGCGTGACCCTGGACCAGGACAGCCGGGAGGGCTTTTACAACTACTGGTCCACCCCCTACCTCATCTGGGCCAACGAGGCAGCCAAGGCGGCCGTCGGCCGGGACATCGCCGGGGAGGGGCCGGATATCTCCCCCTGCTTCCTGATGAATGTGCTCTTTGAGCAGCTGGGCTGGACGGGGGACGCCTATATGCAGGCGGCGGACCAGTGCCGGGCCCAGCTTCCCGTGATCCACAGCCACGGCGTCCGCCTCACCGCCAGCGGGGAGCTGACCGCCCAGCTCCCCCCGGAGCAGGCGGAGCTGGCGCGCAGGCTGCTCTGCCTGAGCTACTGCCGCGCCCACCAGACGCTGCGCTGAGCGGGAGGGGGGGACGATATGACGCTGCCAGAATTTTTCCAGGCCAACCCCCGCGCGGCGGTGGCCTTCTCCGGCGGGACGGACTCCGCCTACCTGCTGTACGCCGCCGCCCGCTACGCCCGGCGGGTGCGGGCCTACTGCGCCCGCTCGCCCTTCCAGCCCGCCTTCGAGTGGGAGGACGCCCGGCGGCTGGCCGGGGAGCTGGGGGTGGAGCTGCGGGCGGTAGAGCTGGACGTGCTGGCCCTGCCGGAGGTGGCGGCCAACCCGGCCGACCGCTGCTACCACTGCAAGCGGGCCGTATTCTCCGCCATCTCCCGGGCCGCCCGGGAGGACGGCTTCCCCCTTTTGATCGACGGCACCAACGCCTCCGACGACGCGTGGGACCGCCCCGGTATGCGGGCCCTGCGGGAGCTGCGTGTCCGCTCCCCCCTGCGGGAGTGCGGGCTGAGCAAGGGGGAGGTCCGCCGCCTGTCAAAGGAGGCGGGGCTGTTCACCTGGGACAAGCCCGCCTACGCCTGCCTGGCCACCCGCATCCCGGCCGGGGAGGAGATTACCCGGGAAAAGCTGCAAAAAACCGAGGCGGCGGAATCGCTGCTCTTCTCCCTGGGCTTTTCCGATTTCCGGGTGCGGCTTTTGGGGGGGCGGGCCATGATCCAGCTGCCCGAGGGGCAGCTCCCCCTCCTGCTGGAGCGGCGCGGCCAGGTGCTGGACGGGCTGAAGGGGAAATATTCCGCAGTGCTGCTGGACCTGGAGCCCCGGGCCGGCGAACCACGATGAAGGGAGCGCACACACGATGAAAATACTGTATCTGGACTGCGGCATGGGGGCGGCGGGGGATATGCTGTCCGCCGCCCTGCTGGAGCTGCTGCCCGACCCGGACGCCTTTGTGGCCCAGGTCAACGCCCTGGGCCTGCCCGGCGTCCACGTCTCCCGGGAGCGGGCCGTCAAGTGCGGCATCACCGGCACCCGGTTGTCGGTGACGGTCCACGGCCAGGAGGAGCACAGCTGCGACCACCACGGCCATGACCACGAACACCACCACGAGCACGAGCACCACCATGACCACGAACACCATCACCACCACAGCGGCATGGACGGCATCGGGCACATTGTCCAAGACCACCTGGACCTCCCTGCGCGGGTGAAGGACCAGGTCATGGCGGTATACTCCCTCATCGCCCAGGCGGAGAGCCAGGTCCATGGCGTGCCGGTGGACGAGGTCCACTTTCATGAGGTGGGCGCGCTGGACGCGGTGGCCGATATCACCATGGCCTGTATGCTTATGGACGCGCTGGCCCCCGGCCAGGTGGTGTGCTCCCCCGTCCGGGTGGGGACGGGGCAGGTGCGCTGCGCCCACGGGCTGCTGCCGGTGCCCGCCCCCGCCGCCGCACTGCTGCTCCAGGGCGTGCCCATCTACGGCGGGGATATTCAGGGGGAGCTGTGCACCCCCACCGGCGCGGCGCTACTCAAGCACTTCGTCACCCGCTTCGGCGATATGCCGGTGATGCGCCCCTGCGCCGTGGGCTACGGCTGCGGGCAGAAGGACTTCCCGGCGGCCAACTGCCTGCGGGCCATGCTGGGCGAGGCGGAGGACGGCGGGGACAGCGTTGTGGAGCTGTCCTGCAATGTGGACGACATGACCGGCGAGGAGCTGGGCTTTGCCATGGAGCGGCTGCTTGAGGGGGGGGCGCTGGACGTGTACACCGTCCCCATCGGCATGAAGAAGTGCCGCCCCGGCACCCTGCTGCGGGTGATGTGCGCCCCGGCGGACCGGGACGCGCTGTGCGCCCTGCTCTTCCGCCATACCACCACCCTGGGCGTGCGGGAGTGCGCCCTGCGCCGCCACGTGCTGGAGCGGGAGTGCGCCGCGCTGGACACCCCCCTGGGCCCCGTCCGGTGCAAGCGGGCGTCGGGCTATGGGGTTGCCCGAGAGAAGTACGAGTTCGACGATCTGGCCGCCATCGCCCGGGAGCGGGGGATCGGCCTGCGCCAGGCCGCGCAGCTGCTGGACAGCCCCGGCGGACAGTGAGAAGCTGTACCAATAACCGAAGTATTTCAGATGCCCGAGTCAAAATTGCCGGCGGCAAGGCGAAGAATCACGGGAATGCTTGGTGTGTTTCAAGATTTTTCAACGCGGCCGGCGGCAATTTTGGCCGCAGAGCCGGGCGCTGAGGCTATTGGTACGGCTTCTGAGATAAAAACGGCGCCCCCCTTGGGTTCCCGAGGCCGCCGCCCGCCGGGACGCAGGCCGTCCCGGCGTTTTTTATCCCGGCGCCCGGATCAGGGACAGTTTTCACATTTTCCGCTTGTGCCCGCGGCCTTTTTGCGGTATCCTGTTTTTGCGCCCCGGCGGGGGCGGAATCTCACCCAGCGATAGGGGGACGGCTTATGCAATTGCTGATTTTTTTCCTGGTCAGCCTGCTGGCCAGCACTGTGGGCGCCGTGTGCGGCATCGGCGGCGGGGTCATCATCAAGCCCGTGCTGGACCTGCTGCGGCTGGAGGACGTGGCCGCCATCAGCTTTTTGTCCGGCTGTACGGTGCTGTCCATGAGCTGCTACTCCGTGGGCCGGGCCATGCTGGCCGGAGAGCGGCGGGTGTCCCTGTCCACCGGGACGCCCCTGGCCCTGGGCTCGGCAGCGGGGGGGCTTTTGGGCAGCCGGCTGTTTTCCGCCGTGAAGGCCATGTCCGGCGACCCCAACGCCGTGGGCGCCATCCAGGCCGCCTGCCTGGCCGCCGTCACCCTGGGCACGCTCATCTATACCCTGAACAAGGACAGGGTGCGCACCCTGCGCCTGGAAAACAAGCCCGCCTGCGCCGCCATCGGCCTGGCCCTGGGCTGCATGTCCAGCTTTTTGGGCATCGGCGGCGGGCCCATCAATCTGGTAGTGCTCTACTTCTTTTTCAGCATGGACACCAAAACCGCCGCCGCCAACAGCCTGTATGTCATCTTCTTCGGGCAGCTGTTCAGCCTGATCGCCACCCTGGCCGCCCGCACCGTCCCGCCCTTCCGGCCGGAGGTGCTGGCGCTGATGGCCGCGGGGGGCATCGGCGGGGGAATCCTGGGCCGGGCGCTGAACAAGAAGCTGGACGCCCCCCTGGTGGACCGGCTGTTTGTGGCGCTGATGGCGCTCATCATCGGCATCAGCGTATTCAACTGCGCGCGGTACGCCGGCGTGTGACGGCCGCGCCCAATCCCGGGTGGATTTCCCCCGGGGGATATGGTACAATGCTCCAAAAACACCCGCAAGGGCGGGGGAGACGGAAAGGAAGCGGATACATATGTCGGAAGAACGCAACGACGGACTGCTGCCCGAGGGGCAGGACGCGGTGATGGTATACATCAACCCCCAGCTGATCCAGAGCCTGGCGGACGTATCGGCCAGGAAGGAGCAGAGCTTCCGCGAGCTGCTGGAGGCGGCGGAGGACGGGGACCTGGACGCCCAGTACCGGGTGGCCATGAACTACTGCAACGGCACGGGCGGGACCCAGCGGGACGAAGCGCTGGCCTTCCATTGGTTCACCCGGGCGGCGGAGGGGGACTACATCGCCGCCCAGTACGGCCTGGGCATGTGCTTCGGCCGGGGCATCGGCACGGAAAAGGACCCGGAGCGGGCCGTCCAGCTCTTTACCCAGGCGGCGGAGCAGGGCTATCCCCCCGCCATGTGCGAGCTGGGGCTGTGCTACGAGCTGGGCTCCGGGGTGAAGATGGACAAGGAGCGGGCCGCAGAGCTCTACCGCGAGGCGGCGGAGCAGGACCACGCCCCCTCCCAGTGCAATCTGGGCTTCTTTTACTACCGGGGCATCGGCGTGGAGCAGGACTATGAGGAGGCCGCGGCCTGGTTTGCCAAGGCCGCCCAGCAGGAATACCCCAGGGCCCAGCAGCTGCTGGGCGAGTGCTTCGAGGCCGGCCTGGGGGTGGAGAAGGACGAGAAGCGGGCGGTGGAGCTCTACCGCGCCGCCCACGAGCAGGGCTTTGAGGCCGCCACCTGCGCCCTGGGCGTGTGCTATGACCGGGGCATCGGCGTGGAGCAGGACATGGAGGAGGCCGCCCGGCTGTACCGCCGGTGCGCCGAGGAGGACTACCCCAAGGGCCAGTTCCTGCTGGGCCAGAGCTACGAGCTGGGCCAGGGGGTGGAGCAGGACCCGGCCCAGGCGGTGGAGTGGTACCGCCGGGCCAGGGAAAACGACTACGCCCCCGCCGTGTGCGCGCTGGGGCTGTGCTATGAGCTGGGCGCCGGGGTGGAGGCCGACCTGCCCCGGGCGGTGGAATTTTACCGGGAGGCGGCGGAGCGGGGCTATATCCCCGCCCAGTGCAATCTGGGCTTCTGCTACTACCGGGGCATCGGCGTGGAGATGGACGACGCCCAGGCCGTCCACTGGTTCCAGCTGGCCGCCGAGGAGGGCTACCCCCGGGCCCTGGGCCTGCTGGGGGACTGCTACGATTTCGGCTACGGCGTGGAGGAGGACCACCTGAAGGCCGCCCAGCTCTACCGCGCGGCCAGCGACGCGGGCTATCCCCCCGCCACCTGCTCGCTGGGGCTGTGCTACGAGCTGGGCTCCGGGGTGGAGCAGGATATGGAGCGGGCGCTGGCGCTCTACCTCCAGGCCGCCGAGGCGGGGGACGCCCGGGCCCAGTGTAATCTGGGCTACTGCTACTACCGGGGCATCGGCGTGGACGAGGACAACGACCAGGCCGCCCTCTGGTTTGACCGCTCCGCCCAGCAGGGCCACGGCCGGGCGCTGTTCCTGCTGGGGCAGTGCTATGAGGGCGGCTTCGGCGTGGAGCAGGACATGGACCGGGCCGCCCGGCTCTACGCCGAGGCGGACGAGAAGGGCCACGCCGCCGGGAGCTGCGCGCTGGGGCTGTGCTATGAGCTGGGCCGGGGGGTGGAGCAGGACAGGCCCCGGGCGGTGGAGCTCTACCGCAGGGCGGCCGAGGCGGGGGACGCCCGGGCCCAATGCAATCTGGGCTTCTGCTACTACCAGGGCATCGGCGTGGAGCAGGACGACGCCCAGGCCGCCCAGTGGTTCGCCAAGTCCGCCCAGCAGGAGTACCCCCGGGCCCAGCAGCTGCTGGGCGAGTGCTACGACAGCGGCTTCGGCGTGGAAAAGGACGAGGCGCGGGCGGCGCAGCTCTACCGCCTGTCCCACGAGGCGGGCTATCCCCCCGCCGCCTGCTCGCTGGGGCTGTGCTATGAGCTGGGCACCGGGGTGGAGGCCGACCCCGCCCGGGCGGTGGAGCTCTACCGGGAGGCGGCGGAGCAGGGCTATACCCAGGCCCAGTGCAATCTGGGCTTCTGCCACTACCGGGGCATTGGCACCCCGGAGGACAACGAGCAGGCGGTGAAGTGGTTTACCCAGGCCGCCGGGGCGGGCCAGGCCCGGGCCCAGCAGCTGCTGGGCGAATGCTATGAAAACGGCTACGGCGTGGAGATGGATCTGGAAAAGGCGGTGGAGCTCTACCGCAAGTCCCACGAGCAGCACTACCCCGCCGGCACCTGCTCGCTGGGGGTGTGCTATGAGTTCGGCAAGGGCGTGGTGCGGGACGCCAAGCGCGCCGCCCAGCTCTACCGGGAGGCGGCGGAGCAGGGCAGCGCCTGGGCCCAGTGTAACCTGGGCTTCTGCTACTACCAGGGCATCGGCGTGGAGATGGACGACGCCCAGGCGGTGGAGTGGTTTACCCAGGCCGCCCAGCGGGGCAGCGCCCGTGCCCATTTCCTCCTGGGCGAATGCCACGAGTACGGCTACGGCGTAGACGCGGACTTTGACGAGGCGTTCCGCCTCTACCGCGCCGCCCACGAGCAGGGGTATATCGCCGCCGCCTGTTCCCTGGGGCTGTGCTATGAGCTGGGCCACGGCGTAGCCGAGGACAAGGCGGAGGCCGCCCGGCTCTACCGCCACGCCGCCGGGGCGGGCAACGCCCGGGCACAGTGCAATCTGGGTTTCTTCTACTACCACGGCATCGCCGTGGAGGAGGACGACGCCCAGGCGGCGGAATGGTTCGCCAAATCCGCCCAGCAGGGCTATCACCGGGCCGAATTCCTGCTGGGCGAGTGCTATGAGAACGGCTATGGCGTGGAAAAGGATCTGGAAAAGGCGGTGGAGCTGTACACCCGCGCCCACAAGGGCAGGCACCCGGGCGGCACCTGCTCCCTGGGGGAGTGCTACGCCGCCGGGATGGGGGTGCCCAAGGACGAAAAGCGCGCCGCGCAGCTGTACGGGCAGAGCGCCGAGCGGGGGGAGGCCAGGGCCATGTACCTGCTGGGCGAATGTTATGAGAAGGGCGCCGGGGTGGAGCAGGATCTGGCGAAGGCCCGGGAGCTCTACCGGCAGGCGGCGGACAAGAAATACCAGAAGGCCCTGGACGCCCTGGAACGGCTGGACGCCCCGCAGCAGCCCGCCGGGCCCAAGGCCCCCAAGCAGCCCGCCCCGTCGGGGACCAAGGAGCGCCGCGGCTTCCGCTGGCCCTTCGGCAGGAAGTGAGAAGCTGTGCCAATAGCCGAAGCATTCAGACTCGCGAGCCAAAATTACCGATGGCAAGGCGAAAAATCGCGGGAATACTTTGTGTATTTCAAGATTTTTCAACGCGGCCGGCGGCAGTTTTGGCCGCAAAGCCGGGTGCTGAGGCGATTGGTACGGCTTCTGAGCCCCGGGCCGGGTTCCCGGCGGCAGCGGCGGACAAGGCGGTGGGGCATCCCGGCGCGGCGGGCGCCCGCGCTTGAATAGTCCGGGGCGCGCCTGCGCAAACTGTCGGCAGGCAGCGGGGGACGCCCCGGCCGCCCCGTTAGAGTGTGCAATTTTCCCGGCGGCACGCCGGGCGATATTAGCGAAAATATACAATGCGGGGCTTTGGAAATTTCCAGATAATTTTCGAGGGATGCGCTATGATAGGGATGGTCATGATTTGGACGCACCGGTGCGCGCAGGCGCGGCCAAAAATATTATTCATGCAAACCGCATAAGGAGGAGCCATGAAAGGCATTTGTGTCAGAAGCGAGATCAACCCGCTGAAAAAGGTACTGCTGCACCGCCCCGGCAGAGAGCTGCTGAACCTGACCCCCGACACCCTGGGAGAGCTTTTGTTTGACGATATCCCCTTCCTCAAGGTTGCCCAGGAGGAGCATGACGCCTTCGCCCAGATTTTGCGCGACAACGGCACCGAGGTGGTCTATCTGGAAGACCTGATGACCGACGTGCTCAGCCTGAACCCCAAGCTGGTGGAGCCCTTCCTGCGCCAGTGGCTGTTCGAGGGCAATATCAAGACCCGCCGCTGGCAGGACAAGTGCCTGGAGTACCTGACCGCCCACTTCAAGGGCAAGGCTCTGGTGGAAAAGACCATGGAGGGCATCACCCTGAAGGAGATGGGCGACGCTGCCCGCGCCTACTCCCTCCAGGACCTGGTGGCCCCGCCGGACGACCTGGTGGTCCACCCCATGCCCAACCTGTACTTCACCCGCGACCCCTTCGCCAGCGTGGGCTCCGGCGTGTTCCTGCATAAGATGTACTCCGTCACCCGCTGCCGCGAGACCATCTACGCCGACTATATCTTCAAGTACCACCCCGACTTCGAGGGGCTGGTGAAGCGCTACTACGACCGCGACCTCCACGCCAACATCGAGGGCGGCGACGTGCTCAACCTCACCGAGGACACCCTGGCCATCGGCATCTCCCAGCGCACCTGCCCCGACGCCATCGAGGCGGCGGCCCGCAACCTGTTCACCGATCCCGAGGCCAAGATCCGCACCGTGCTGGCCTTCGATATCCCCAAGAGCCGCGCCTTCATGCACCTGGACACCGTGTTCACCCAGATTGACGTGGACAAGTACACCGTCCATCCCGCCATCCTGGGCCCCCTCACCGTGTACGAGATCACCCCGGGCCAGGACGACCCCGCCGACCTGCACATCAAGCGGGTGGACTCCGACCTGAAGAGCATTCTGGAGAAGTACACCGGCGTGTCCAACGTCCATCTGATCTACTGCGGCGGCGACGACCTGATTGCCGCGGCCCGCGAGCAGTGGAACGACGGCTCCAACACCCTGTGCATCGCCCCGGGCAAGATCGTGGTCTACCAGCGCAACGACGTGTCCAACGCCATTCTGCGCGACGCCGGGCTGACCGTCCTGGAGATGCCCTCCGCCGAGCTGTCCCGCGGCCGCGGCGGCCCGCGCTGCATGTCCATGCCGCTGATCCGCGCCGAGTAATCTTCACCATGCTGTTTTCCCGCCACACCATAAAACTATTTAGGAGGAATTTACCATGGGCATCAACATTCGCGGCAGGAGCTTCCTGACCCTGCTGGACTTCACCCCCGCCGAGATCAACTATATGCTGGACCTGTCCGCCGAGTTCAAGCGGATGAAGAACAACGGCGTGGAGCACAAGTGGCTCACCGGCAAGCAGGTGGTGCTGCTGTTTGAAAAGACCTCCACCCGCACCCGCTGCGCCTTCGAGGTGGGCGCCCGCGACCTGGGCATGGGCGTGACCTTCCTGGACCCCGCCTCCTCCCAGATGGGCAAGAAGGAGTCCCTGGCCGACACCGCCAAGGTGCTGGGCCGCATGTACGACGGCATTGAGTACCGCGGCTTCAAGCAGTCCGTGGTGGAGGACCTGGCCCGCTACTCCGGCGTGCCCGTGTGGAACGGCCTGACCGACGCCTTCCACCCCACCCAGATGCTGGCCGACATCCTCACCGTGAAGGAGGAGTTCGGCGACGTGCGCGGCCGCAAGCTCACCTTCTTTGGCGACGCCCGCAACAACGTGGCCAACTCCCTGATGGTGGTGTGCGCCAAGCTGGGCATGCACTTCTGCGCCTGCGGGCCCAAGGAGCTGATGCCCGCCGCCGACCTGGTGGAGAAGTGCAAGGCCGTGGCCGCCGAGACCGGCGCCACCATCGAGCTGACCGACGACGTGAAGCAGGGCGCCCGCGACTGCGACGTGCTGTACACCGATATCTGGGTCTCCATGGGCGAGCCCGACGAGATCTGGGCGGAGCGCATCAAGCTGCTGCGGCCCTATCAGGTGAACAAGGAGCTGATGGAGCAGGCCAAGCCCACCGCCATCTTCCTGCACTGCCTGCCCTCCTTCCACGACCGGGACACCACCATCGGCGAGGACATCTACCAGAAGTTCGACCTGCCCGCCATGGAGGTCACCGACGATGTGTTCCTGGGCAAGCAGGCCCGCCAGTTCGACGAGGCAGAGAACCGTATGCACACCATCAAGGCTGTGATGTACGCGACTCTGATGTAAGCCATGGGTAAGCGTATTGTAGTGGCCCTGGGCGGCAACGCCCTGGGCAATACCCCCGAGCAGCAGCTGGAGCTGGTGAAGGGCACCGCCAAGCCCATCGTGGACCTGGTGGAAAAGGGCTATGACGTCATCATTGGCCACGGCAACGGCCCCCAGGTGGGTATGATCAACCTGGCCATGGAGTTCTCCGCCAACAAGGGCGGAAACACCCCCTATATGCCCTTCCCCGAGTGCGGGGCCATGACCCAGGGCTATATCGGCTACCACCTCCAGCAGGCCATCCAGGACGAGCTGAACGCCCGCAGCATCAAAAAGGCGTGCGCCACCGTGGTCACCCAGGTGGTGGTGGACGAGTCCGACCCCGGCTTCCAGAACCCCACCAAGCCCGTGGGCAGCTTCTACACCAAGGAGGAGGCCGACGCCATCGCGGCGGAAAAGGGCTTCACCTTCGTGGAGGACTCCGGGCGCGGCTACCGCCGGGTAGTGCCCTCCCCCATCCCCAAGCGCATCGTGGAAATTGAGACGGTGGAGCAGCTGGTTTCCGCCGGCGTCATCGTCATCACCGTGGGCGGCGGCGGCATCCCCGTCGTTGAGACCGGCACGGGCCTGAAGGGTGTGGCCGCCGTCATCGACAAGGACCGCGCCAGCTCCCTGCTGGCCCGGGACGTGAAGGCCGACCAGCTCATCATCCTCACCGCAGTGGACCGCGTGTGCGTCAACTTCAACAAGCCCGACCAGCAGGAGCTGCCCTCCATGACCCTGGCCGAGGCCGAGGAGTATATCAAGCAGGGCCAGTTCGCCCCCGGCAGTATGCTGCCCAAGGTGCAGTCCTGCATGGAGTTCGTCGCCAGCAACACCCACGGCGGCACCGCCCTCATCACCTCCCTGGCCCGCGCCGCCGAGGCGCTGGACGGCAAGACGGGCACGGTGGTGGAGAAGTAACGTCCCCGCGCCACAACTGACTGAAAGTGCCGCAAAGGCGGGGGCCCTGCCCCCGCCCGGACGGCGTTTGAGGTGATATCCGCAGGTCAACTGAAACGTCTAACGTAAAGGAGAGATTGTCATGGCAGAGAAGAAAAAGAGGCGCTCGTTAAACACATTTGTAATTTTGCTGGTCGTCTTGCTGGCGGTGTCCATCGTCACCTGGGTTGCCAGCGGCCAGACCTACACCGGCTTTGATGAGGAGACCGGCGAGGCCGTGGAGATGGCTGTGCAGGGCGCTTCCCTCAGCGACATCCTGATGGCTCCCCTCAATGGCTGGCATGATGCCGGAGATGTAATCGGCTTCGTGTTCTGCCTGGGCATTTTCCTGTCTATCCTGACCGCCACCGGCGCGCTGGAAACCGGCATTCAGGTGCTGGTGAAGGCGCTCCACGGCAAAGAGTTGGTGCTGGTCTGGATCCTGATGTTCCTGTTCTCCATCGGCGGCACCACCTATGGCATGGGCGAGGAGACTGTGGGCTTCTATATCCTGCTGGCGGCCACCATGATGGCGGCGGGCTTCGATCCCATGGTGGGCGCGGCCACCGTCCTGCTGGGCGCCGGCTCCGGCGTGCTGGGCTCCACCCTGAACCCCTTCGCCACCGGCGCGGCCGTGGCTGCGGCCGGCGTTGATGTGAACATGGGCACCATTTTTGTTGTGGCCATCATCCTCTGGCTGGGCACCTTTATCCTCTCTGCCCTGTTCGTCACTGCCTACGCCAAGAAGGTGAAGGACGGCAAGGGCTCCATCCTCACCGCTGAGCAGATCAGCGAGTGCAAGGCCGCTTACGGCACCTCCACCGAGATCTCCAGCAACGTCCGCCTCACCGGCCGGCAGAAGGGCGTGCTGATCGTGTTCGCTTTCTCCTTCTTGATTATGATCCTGGGCTTCATCCCCTGGGGCAGCTTGAACGAGGGCATCTACAATGCCCTGGGCTTCACCAGCGTGATTACCGGTAGCCAGCTGGGCGACTGGTACTTCAATGAGGCCGCCACCTGGTTCCTGCTCATGGGCTTTGTGATGGGCTTCATCGGCCTGGAAGACAAGAAAAAGCTCATGCCCTGCGTGATCAACGGCTTTACCGACATGATCTCCGTCAACCTGGTCATCGCCCTGGCCCGTGCCACCACCGTGATTATGAGCTCCACCGGCCTGGGCGCCTGGCTGGTAGAGGCGTCCATTACCGCGCTGACCGCCTCCGGCCTGCCCGCCCCCATCTTCGGCTTCCTGGACTATGTGCTCCATGTGGGGCTGAGCTTCCTGGTGCCGTCCTCCTCCGGCCTGGCGGGCCTGTCCTCCCCCATCGTTTCCCCCATCGTGGCGGGCATGGGCTGGTCTGTGGAAACCTCCATTATGATCAACGTGGCCGCCAACGGCTTCGTCAACCTGTTCACCCCCACCTGCGGCTTCATCATGGGCGGCCTGGCCCTGGCCCGTGTGCCCTGGGACACCTGGGTGAAGTGGTCTGCCAAACTGCTGGCCGTCATCGCGGTGTTCTCCGCCGTGGTGCTGACCGTGGCTATGATGGTCCTCAGCTGACGGACCGTTTCACGTTAACAGCATAGAACCTCCTCTCAACGGGAAAGCCGGCCGCACGGGCCCTGGTCGTGCGGCCGGGCTTTCCTGTATCTGTGCGCCATACACCAGAAAGGCTGAAGGTGATCGTTTTGAACAGACCTGCGACCTTGCAGGACAACCTGGCCGCCACCAAGGACCCGGCCGCCATCTGCTCCTTTGACTACGAGGCTATCCAATCCCCCACCAAACCCCTCATCCACCAGGCTGCCCGCTTTCTCTACATCAAGCGGGGCCAAGGCGCCATTGAGATCGGCGGGGTGGAGTACGAGGTAAAGCCCGACACCCTCATCGCCATCACCCCCTGGAAGATTTCCGAAATCACGGCGGTAGGGGAGACGCTGCAGTTCATGCGCATCGTCTACGACTACCAATATGTCAACTCCGTACTCAAGGGCGTGCCCGGCTCTGAGGACGACAGCTCCGAACTGCTCCAGTTTTTGTCCATGGAGCCGGTGGTCTACCTGGACTCGGTGCAGGCGCAGTACATGGACGGGCTCACCGAGCAGCTCAAGGCGGAGCTCGGGGTGGAGTCCACCAGGGTGAGCCAGCCCGACCGCCCCCTGGCGCAGCTCTACGTCACCAACAAGATCATCGAGCTGATGATCATGTACCGCCGGTACATCATGGCGGTGCGCGGAGAAAAGGATTATGAGAGGGATATCTCCACCCAGAATTCCATCCTCAGCTACATCTACGCCCACTCCTCTGAAAAGCTCACCCTGTCCAGCGTGGCGGGGGCTTTCTTCATCTCCGAATCCACCCTGTCCAAAAACATCTCCGATATCACCGGCACCACCTTCTCCAAGCTGCTCACCGGCATCCGCATCGAGAAGGTGTCCGACTATCTGATCTACACCGACCTGACCCTGGACGAGATCGCCGTGCTGGTGGGCTTTGTGGACGCCCCCCACCTGTCCAGGAACTTCAGCGCCCAGGTGGGCACCACCCCCATGAAGTACCGCAAAATATACAAAAAGTCCAAGACAAAATTCAACCGCACCGACAAAAATGTGGCCTTCGCCGCCACCGACTATATTTATAAGAACTACGCCGCGGAAAATCTCACCGCCAGCCAGGTGGCCTCCCACTTCGGCGTATCCATCCCGGAGATGAACCGGCTGATGCTGTACTACTCCGAGAAGAACTTTGAAACCCTGCTGAATTTCGTGCGGATCAACCGGGCGTGCGAGCTGCTGGCCTCCACGGAGAAGTATGTCATCGACGTGGCCTTCGAGGTGGGCTATAACAACATCAAAACCTTCAATATGAACTTCTCCAAGTACAAGGGGATGACCCCCACCGAGTTTCGCAGCCGGATCACCCTCCAAAAGGCGGACGGCAGCGAGACCGCCCGCCCGGGAAAGCGGGATGGAGATGGAGAAAAAGCATAATATGCAAAAAACATGCAAAAAATGATTGCATTGCAGGCCGGAAGGGTGTATACTAGGAAGACCTTTCCGGCCTGTCTATTGTTTTGCGTGCCGGCGCAGGGAGGAAGGACCGATGAAAACAGACCGGCAGAAGCTGATTTTGGAGCTGATCTCCGGGCAGAGCGTGGCCACCCAGCAGCAGCTGCTGGAGCTGCTGGCCGCCCGGGGGGTGCAGTGCACCCAGGCCACCCTGTCCCGGGACATTCACGCGCTGAACCTGGTGAAGCTCACCGGCCCCGGCGGCGGCATCCGCTACGGGGTGGAGCCCGTGTCCGCCGTGGGCAACGACGTCAGGAAGCTGCTGAACATCGCGCGGCTGGCCGCCCTGTCCATCGACGCGGCGGGCAACATCATCGTCATCAAAACCATGCCCGGGCTGGCCCACGCGGTGGGCTCCTTCGCCGACAAGCTGGAGGAGCAGGGCCTGGTGGGCAGCATCGCCGGCAACGACACCATCCTGCTCATCATCCGGGACAACGCCTCCGCCCAGGCGCTGTGCCGGAACCTTCAGGAGCTGCTGCTGGGGGAAAAGGGCATGGGAGAAAAACGGGCCGCAGGGACGGCCGGACAATAAAGATATGGAGGCGAACGCTTTATGAGCGATTTTGAACAGAAAATTTTCGACGCAGTGAGCCAGGCGTTTCAGGAGGTCTACGGCCTGGAGCCCGCCCCCGACGTGCTGACGGTGGAGGTCCCCCGGGACCCCAAGCTGGGCGACTACGCCACCGGCGCGGCCATGAAGCTGGCCAAGACGCTGCACAAGAGCCCCATGGATATCGCCGCCCCCATCGTGGACAAGCTCCGGGAGCTGCTGCCCGAGGCCGAGTCCATCACGGTGGCCAAGCCCGGCTTCATCAACTTCAAGCTGAAGAGCGGCGCGCTGGCCGCGCTGATCAACCAGATCTTGACCGCCGGGGACAATTACGGCCAGAACACCTCCGGCGACGGGGTGCACATCCTGGTGGAGTGGGTATCCGCCAACCCCACCGGCGACCTGCACTGCGGCCACGCCCGGGGCGCGGCCTGGGGGGACGCCATCTGCCGCCTGCTGGAAAAGAGCGGCTATGACGTGCTGCGGGAGTTCTATGTCAACGACGCCGGCAACCAGATTGTCATGCTGGGCGAGTCGCTGATCTCCCGGTATTTCGAGTACTTCGGCAAGGAGTACCCCCTGCCCGACAACGGCTACCATGCCGACGACGTGAAGCAGATCGCCATTGATATCGCCCAGCAGGACGGGGACAAGTGGCTGGACGCCGACCCCAAGGAGCGCTTGGAGTACTTCATGATGGAGGGCAAAACCCGGGAGCTGAAGAAGATTGAGAAGGACCTGGAGCTCTACCGGGTGCACATGCAGTCCTGGATTCACGAGACCTTCTTCTATGAGAACAATATGGAGCGCATCAACGCCTGTCTCAAGCGGATGGACGAGCTGGGGCTGCTGTACGAGCAGGACGGGGCCCTCTGGCTGAAGAGCACCAACTATGGCGACGACAAGGACCGGGTCCTGCGCAAAAGCGACGGCACCCTGTCCTACCTCACCCCCGACATTGCCAACCACGTCTATAAGGTGGAGCGGGGCTATCCCGTGATGGTGAACCTGTGGGGCGCCGACCACCACTCCTATATCACCCGGATGCAGGCCGCCCTCACCGCCCTGGGCTATCCCAAGGGATCGCTGTCGGTGGACATTATCCAGATGGTGCGCATGGTGGAAAACGGCGTGGAGGTCAAAATGTCCAAGCGTACCGGCAACGCCATCACCCTGCGGGAGCTGTGCGAGGACGTGGGTGTGGACGCCGCCCGGTGGTTCTTCGTGTCCAAGGATATCTCCTCCCAGATGGACTTCGATATGAAGCAGGCTGCCGCCAAGGACAACGACAACCCCGTGTATTACGCCCAGTACGCCCATTCCCGGATGTGCTCCATCCTGAAGAACAAGGATATCCCCGCCTTCCACCAGGAGGAGAGCTATGACCGCCTCACCGACGAGAAGGAGCTCCAGCTGCTCAAGATGATGGGCGAGTTCCCCGCCACCGTGGCCAAGGCGGCCAAGATGCGCAAGCCCAACCTGATCGCCGACTATATCCTGGCGCTGGTGAAGCTGTACCACAGCTACTACAACGTCTCCCGGGTGAACAACCCCGACGACCCGGAGCTGACCAACCAGCGGCTCGGCCTGGTGAAGGCGCTGAAGGTAACCCTGCGCAACGCCCTGGATCTGCTGGGCGTCACCGCGCCGGAATCCATGTAATAAAAGCAAAGGGGGCAGAGCGGGCCGTTTGGCCTGTTCTGCCCTCTTTCTGCTGTTTTGGGGAAGTGCGCGGTCAATGGCCTTTGTGCCTCGCCTTTCGTTTTTGCTGCCTCAGCTCAAACCGGCGCTGTTTTTCGGCCTCCCGCCGCTCTCTGCCGCTTTGCCTCCGCCGGGTTTTCATCGCCTCCCGCTGCATCTGCAGCGCCTGCTGCGACTTTGTGCCCACTCCTGACGTGCGCAGCTGCTCTCCGGCCCTGCGCCGTCTGCTCTTCGGATTGTCTGCGGCCTGCCTCACCTCGGTTTCAATTGCCGGGCTGAACGTCAACTCGTGGTAGTGTCTGAGGATAAAATCCCACACCTGGCAGTCCTTCGGCTCCGCTCCGAACGTGACCTTGCACACGGACAGCCTGCCGTTCGAAATCCGCTCAAATACGCCTACCCAGAAAGGCTCCTCAAAAAATACCGTCAGTGTCCCGCTCGTCTCGTCCATAACGATCCCTCCTAAAAACGTGTTATGGACAAAGAACGGACAACCCAGGAGGGGCAGGTTACTTACCTCGCCGGTTCGGCGAGACGGCCGGGCTACCTACCGGCTCTGGCACATCCCAGCAGGATGCGCGTTGCGTTTTTATCTTTGTCATTTATATCAAGCCCTTGGGCAAGATACCTGTGGCGCGGGTGGTACGCCGCCGCTTCGGCTGCCGTTCCGACGGCGCGCCCCACGGCCCTTCTGGGCCGCGGCGCGAGTGCGCCGTAAATTCGCAGCCGCGCAGCGGCGGAGAATTGCGCAGGGGCGGCTTTGCCGGCCCGAGCATCGAAATCACCCACGGATTCCAAAAAAGCAAGGGCCGGTGTAACCGGCCCTTGCTTTTTTGGAGCGAGTGACGAGGCTCGAACTCGCTTCCGCACCCCACGGACTGCGTCCGCGGGGACCCCGCACCTCTCATTGCACGTCGGCGCGGCGCACCGCGCCGACAGGTGGAGGCAGCGCGTCCGGCAAAGTTTATCCCGGCCAGCATGGCTGACCGGGATACTTTTTTCCTTTTGGAGCGAGTGACGAGGCTCGAACTCGCTACCTCCACCTTGGCAAGGTGGCGCTCTACCAGATGAGCTACACTCGCAGGAACAAGGAGGATTGTAACAGGAAATCCGCCGCTTGTCAAGGGGAAATCGAAAATTTCTCCCCGGCTCTTCTGCCGCGGAATTCACAAACTGTTCACAGCCGCCCCCCTTGACTTTTCCCGGCGGCCGGTTAAAATAATACGTGCACTAATCATTCGCACGCGAACGATTTGGGAGGGGATTTTATGGCCGACCAATCCGGGATTCTGCTCCAGCAGCTCATGCGCGCCCACCATAACGCCTGCATGGCGGCGCTGGCCCGGCGGGGCGTGCGGGACGTGGGCTCGCCCCGGCTTTTGTGGGCGCTGTCCCGCTACCCCGACGACCCTGCCCGCGCCCCCACCCAAAAGGAGCTGGCCGATAAGCTCCACAGTGCGCCGCCCACTGTGGCCGCCTCGCTGAAGGTGCTGGAGCGGCAGGGCTATGTGGAACGCCGCACCGACCAGAAGGACACCCGCCGCAACCGCATCTCCATCACCCAAAAGGGGCGGGACGCCATCGCCCAGAGCATGGACGCCTTCCGGCAGGTGGACGGGCACATGTACCATGGCTTCTCCCCCGAGGAGCGGGCCCTGGCGGACGCGCTGTTCTCCCGGATGCTGGAAAACCTGTACCAGATCGGCGGAGCCAGGCGCCAGGACCCCATCCCCGACCCCCTGGCCCCCCCTCCCCCGCCGGAGGGGCCCTCCCACGACCCATTTTGAAAGGAAGTGTGACCTTTGCTAAAACGCCTTGCGTCCTATCTCAAGGGCTATACGGGCTACGCCGTGGCCTCCCCGCTGCTGGTGGTGCTGGAGACGGCCTGTGAACTGGTCCTCCCCCTGCTCATGGCCCGGATCATCAATCAGGGCATTGAGGGAAACGACATGACGGTGATCTGGCAGTCCGGGGCGCTGATGGTGGCGGTGGCCCTTGCCGCCACGGTGGTGGGCGGGTACGCCGCCCGATGCGCCACCTTCGCCGCCCAGGGCCTGGGGGCCAACCTGCGCCAGGCGGAGTTTGAAAAAATCGCGTCCTTCTCCTTTTCGGACATCGACCGGTTTTCCTCCTCCTCCCTCATCACCCGGCTCACCAACGATTTGACCAACATCCAGAACGTGGCCATCATGTGCCTGCGCGTCCTCATCCGGGGCGTCACCATGACGGTGGCCAGCGTCATCCTCACCCTGGCCATCAGCCCGCGCCTGGCCCTGGTGGTGTGCGTGGTGCTGCCCTTTATGGCCGCGGCCCTGGGTCTGCTGATGAAAATCTGCTTCCCCCTCTTTGAGAAGATGCAGAAAGCCCTGGACCACCTAAACGAGACGGTGCAGGAAAACCTCATTGCCGTGCGGGTGGTGAAGTCCTACGTCCGGGAGGACCGGGAGCGCGAGAAATTCACCCGCGCCAACGACGGCTTCACCGCCGCCGGGCTGAGCGCGGTGCTTCGCATCGTGGCCATCCAGCCGGTGATGATGATCTGCTTCTCAGTGGCCACGGTGCTGGTGCTGTATCACGGCGGCAATATGGTGCTGGGGGGCGAGCTGGAGATCGGCTACCTCCAGACAGTGACCGGCTACATTATGCAGATCCTGATGTCCACCATGATGATCGGCATGGCGGTGCTGCAATACACCCGGGCCCAGGCGTCCATCCGCCGCGTGTTCGAGGTGCTGGACGCCCAGAGCGCCATCACCGACGGCGGCGCGGCCGACCTGCCCGCCCCCCGGGGCCGAGTGGAGTTCCAGGACGTATCCTTCCGCTACCAGACCGAGGGAGCGGGGGAGGACGTGCTCCGGCACATTAACCTGACGGTGGAGCCCGGCGAATTTGTGGCCATCGTGGGCGGCACCGGCACGGGAAAATCCTCCCTGGTGAATCTGATCCCCCGGTTTTACGACGCGCACCAAGGCCGGGTGCTGGTGGACGGGCTGGACGTGCGGGACTATCCTCTGGACGGCCTGCGGGGCCGGATCGGCATGGTGCTGCAAAACAACGTGCTCTTTTCCGGCACCATCCGGGAAAACCTGCTCTGGGGCAATGAGAACGCCACCGAGGCGGAGCTGATCCAGGCGGCAAAGGACGCCCAGGCCTACGACTTCATCATGTCCTTCCCCGAGGGGCTGGACACCTACCTGGAGCAGGGGGGCGTGAATGTCTCCGGCGGTCAGAAGCAGCGCCTGTGCATTGCCCGGGCCATGGTGCGCAAGCCCGCCGTGCTCATCCTGGACGACTCCACCTCCGCCGTGGACTCCGCCACCGAGGGGCGCATCCGGGAGTCCTTCCGGGAGAATCTGAAGGGCACCACCGTCATCATCATCGCCCAGCGCATCAGCTCCGTGCAGTACGCGGACAAGATCGTGGTGCTGGATGAGGGCACGGTGGCCGGCGTAGGCGCCCACGACCAGCTGATGGGCTCCAATAAGATCTACCGCGAAATCTACGATTCCCAGCAGGAAGGGGGCGGCGGAAATGGCTGAGAACAGAAAACCCCACGGCCCCGGCGGCGGTCCCCACGGAGGCCCCCACGGCGGGCCCCGGGGCGGCTACGGCAAGCCCAAGGACCTGCGCCGCACCGCCCTGCGCACCATGCGCTATATCCTCAACCGGCCCGCGCTGCTGGCCGCGGCGCTGGTGTGCGTGGTGGTGTCCGCCCTGCTGGGCGTGGCGGCCACCTACCTGCAAAAGCCCATCATTGATAACATCGCCCTTGCCTTCAAGGCGGGCCAGCCCCAGCTTCCCAGCCTGCTGGGCAGCTGCCTGCAACTCGTCGGCGTCTACCTGCTGGCGGCGGCCTGCGCCTATATCCAGTCCAACCTCATGGCCCAGCTGGCCCAGAAGGGCTGCAATAAGCTGCGCAGCGAGCTGTTTGACAAGCTCCAGCAGCTGCCCCTGAGCTTCTTTGACGCCCACACCCACGGCGAGCTGATGAGCCGCTTCACCAACGACGCGGACAACGTGCAGATGGCCCTGGAGCAGTCGGTGGTGCAGCTGATCTCCAGCGCCATCACCTTTGTGGGGGTGGTGGCCATAATGATCGCCCTGTCGCCGATGCTGTTCCTGGCCTCGCTGGCCATGCTGGCGGCGGTGACGGCGGTGTTCCTGGTATTCGGCAAACGCAGCCGGAAATATTACGCCCGGCAGCAGGCCGCCCTGGGCGCGGTAAACGGCAACATCCAGGAGATGATCGAGGGGATGAAGGTGGTCAAGGCCTTCAACCACGAGGAGCAGGCCAAATCCCAGTTCCGGGCGCTGAACGAGGACTACCGCGCCGCCGCCAGCGAGGCGGGGTTCTACTCCTCCGCCATCATGCCGGTGGCCTCCAACATGACCAACATCGGCTATGCCGTCACCGCCGTGCTGGGCGGGGCCCTGGCCATGGGCGGCGGCGGGGCGGCCGGGTTCACCCTGGGCTCCCTGGTGATTTACCTGCAATATAACCGGCAGGTCACCCAGCCGGTGAACCAGATCTCCATGCAGATGACCTCCCTGCTGTCCGCCATGGCGGGGGCGGAGCGCATCTTCGCCGTCATGGACGCCCAGCCCGAGGTGGACCGGGGGAAGGTCACCCTGGTGCCGGTGGAGAAGGACGCCAACGGCTCGCTGTCCAAGTTCACCGGCCCCGGACGGCCCAGGGCCTGGGCCTGGAAGGTGCCCCGGGACTGCTCCCTGGCGCTGGTGCCCGTGTCTGTGGGGGCGGACGAGGCCCTGTCCGAGCTGGGCCAGGCCGACGAGGAAAACGGCGCCCTCAAGCTGCTGCCCCCCGGCGTGGACTCCCGGACCGGGCTGTGGGTGCGCATCGGGTCGGACGGCTCCCTCACCCCCCTCACCCTGGAGGAAATGGCCGCCCACGGCTGGGCCTGGAAGTACCCCGGCCCCGACGGGGAGATGGGGCTGCATCTGATCCGGGGTGCGGTGCGCAACGTCCCCGGCGAGGAATTCTGCTACACCGAGCTGCGGGGTGCGGTGCGCCTCAACCAGGTGGACTTCTCCTATGTGGAGGGCAAGCGGATTTTGAAGGAGGTCACCGTATACGCCAACCCGGGGCAGAAGATCGCCTTTGTGGGCTCCACCGGCGCGGGCAAAACCACCGTCACCAACCTCATCAACCGTTTTTACGAAATCCAGGGGGGGCTCATCACCTGCGACGGCATCGACGTGCGGGACATTGAAAAGGACTCCCTGCGGCTGAGCCAGGGGGCGGTCCTTCAGGATACCCACCTGTTCACCGGCACGGTGATGGATAACATCCGCTATGGCCGGCTGGACGCCACCGACGAGGAGTGCATCTCCGCCGCCAGGACGGCCAACGCCGACGGCTTCATCCGCCGCCTGCCCGAGGGCTACCAAACCATGCTCACCGGGGACGGGGCCAACCTGTCCCAGGGCCAGCGCCAGCTTTTGTCCATCGCCCGGGCGGCGGTGAAGGACCCGCCCATCATGGTGTTGGACGAGGCCACGTCCTCCATCGACACCCGCACCGAGCAGCACATACAGCACGGCATGGACGCCCTCATGGAGGGGCGCACCGTGTTCGTCATCGCCCACCGGCTGTCCACCGTGCGCAATGCGGACTGCATCGTGGTCATCGAGGGGGGCCGGATCATGGAGAAGGGCAGCCACGCCCAGCTCATGGAGGAGCAGGGCCGGTACTACCAGCTCTATACCGGGCAGTTTGAGCTGGATTAGAAGCGCGGAGCGCCCGGGAGCAGGCGGCTAAGACACGGAGCGGAGTGGACGGCTTTTCGGCCCGCAGGGCCGGAAAACGGCGCGCGCAGCCGCAGTGGCTTAGCCGCCGTCGCGGAGGGCGCGCAGCGTGACAAGAAGCGCGGAGAAGCGGTCAGCGAGGTACGCTTGGATCGGAGCGCGGCCAATCCACAGCGTGACAACACCGCGAACAGGAGAAGGGGGAGGCCCTGCCGGGGCTTCCCCTTCCCTTTTTTCTGTGGTAGAATAGAGAAAACATGAGAGGGGGCGCCGCCCATGTCCGTTGTCGCCCGGCAATTCCAAATGGTTTACCTCCTGCTGGAAAAGGGCCGCATGACCGCCGGGGAGCTGGCCCAGCGGCTGGAGGTCTCCCAGCGCACCGTGCTGCGGGACGTGGACGCCCTTTCCGCCGCCGGGGTGCCCATCTATACCACCCAGGGGGCGGGGGGCGGCGTGGCCCTGCTGCCCGGCTACGTGCTGGACCGGGCCGCCTTCACCGACGAGGAGCAGCGCCAGCTCCTTCTCGCCCTGCAAAGCCTGCCGGGGCAGGAGGGGGCCCAGGCGCTGACCAAGCTGTCCGCCCTGTTCCGCCGGGGGCAGGAGGACTGGCTCCAGGTGGACCTGTCCCGCTGGGGGGCGGGGGACGCGGACAATGCACAGTTCCGGCTTTTGAAGCGGGCGGTGCTGGAGCGGCAGACCCTGCGTTTTGACTACGCCAGCTCCTACGGCGCCACCCGCTCCCGGCGGGTGCTCCCCGCCCGGCTGGTGTTCAAGGGCCAGGGCTGGTATTTGCAGGCATTCGACCTGGAGCGTGAGGATTACCGCACCTTTCGCCTGTCCCGGATTTTGTCCCCGGAATTTGCCGGGGAGGTGTTCCACCGCCGCCTGGAGCCCCCGGATATCGGCTTTTCCGGCGACATCCCGCCCCTGTTCCGGGTAGAGGCACGGCTGCGCTTCGCCCCCTATATGGCCTACCGGGTGTACGACGAATTTGGCCAGGACTGCGTATCCCGGCAGGAGGACGGCTCGCTGCTGGTGGAGGCGGTATTTCCCGAGGACCAGTGGCTGTACGGCTATCTGCTCAGCTTCGGCGCGGGGGTGGAGGTCCTCGCCCCCGGCGTCCTCCGCCGCCGTCTGGCCGCCCTGGGCTGGGAAATTTACCGGGCCCACGCCCCGGAACATGACACACCCTGTCAGGGTTGGGGCGCTACAATGGAACCATCCACAAAGGAGGTTTCAGCCATGGAAAATTACAAAGACATGCACTTCTGCCAGTCCTGCGGGATGCCCCTGCTCCCCGGCACGGAGCTGGGCACCGAGGCCGACGGCTCCGCCAGCCCCGACTACTGCTCCTACTGCTACAAGCAGGGCAAGTTCGCCGGGGAGATGAGCATGGAGGAGATGATCGACTTCTGCGCCCCCATGATGGCCCAGTCCAACCCCGGCATGACCCAGGACCAGGCCAAGGCCCAGATGCGCCAGTTCTTCCCCATGCTCAAGCGCTGGAAAAAATAATCGGATCACGCCGAAGGCCGGACGCGTCAAAAAGCGCGTCCGGCCTTCACACCTCTGCTTACCACTTTACCATGCCGCCTGTCCACGCTTTTCCCGGCCGGGCTGCATCCTGACCGCAGATGCAGCCGACAATTCCGCCGGAAAATGAGAACAGGGGCCCCGAAATGGGGCCCCCATCCTCAAATTAGGTGGTATGACAATGCGGCAATGCGCTTATGCCAGCTTGTTCAGCTTCACGGTCATGGCGCTCTTCTTGTGGGCAGCGTTATTGCTGTGCAGCAGGCCCTTCGCGGCGGCCTGATCCACGGCCTTGACGGCCACCTTATATGCGGCATCGGCCTCGCTGCGGTTGCCGCCGGCCACCGCGGCCTCAAACTTCTTCAGGTCGGTCTTGAGTGCGGACTTCTGCGCCTTGTTCTGCGCCGCCTTGGTGGAGTTGACCAGGACGCGCTTCTTGGCAGACTTGATATTGGGCAAACCAAACACCTCCTCCGATTTCTAATTTATTCTCTTGTACGGTTTCCCGTCGCAGATATGTATTTTAACATTTGAAGAGAAAAATTGCAACACTTTTTTTCAATTTTTCGCATAGAAACTTTCTCCCGGCAGAAAATAGGAGCAAACAGGCCCTGCGGCCACAACATCTGGTATAAGGGGGAATCTTTTATGGCACAGCGGCGCACTGATCTGGCGGTGGAGGCCCACCAGCTCTGGCGGGAGGGCGCCCGGGCGGGGGCGTCCCTCACCGGCGTCCGGGCGGAGGAGGGCGTCCGGGAGGGCTTTACGGTGAACACCGTCACCATCTCCAGCCCCGAGGGGGCCCGGACGCTGGGCAAGCCCCAGGGCGTATATATCACCGTGGAGCTGGACGGCCTGCTCCGCCGGGAGGAGGGGGCCTTTGCCCGGGCGGTGTCTGCGGTGTCGGAGTGCCTGCGCCCCCTGCTGCCCCAGGACGGCCCTGCCCTGGTCGTCGGCCTGGGCAACCGGGCCGTGACCCCCGACCTCATCGGCCCCCTGGCGGTGGACCACCTGCTGGTCACCCGCCATCTGGTGGAGCAGGTGCCGGAGCACTTCGGGGACCTGCGCCCGGTGGCCGCCGCCGCCCCCGGGGTGCTGGCCTCCACCGGCATGGAGAGCAGCCTGGTGGCCCAGGCCCTGGCCCGGCGGCTGGAGCCCTCCTGCGTCATCGTGGTGGACGCCCTGGCCTCCCGCTCCCTGGAGCGGCTGTGCCGCACGGTGCAGCTGTCGGACACCGGGGTCATCCCCGGCTCCGGCGTGGGCAACCACCGCCAGGCACTGGACCGGGACAGCCTGGGGGCCCCGGTGTTCACCGTGGGGGTGCCTACGGTGGTGGACGGGGCCACCCTGGCCCTGGATCTGCTGGAGCAGGCAGGCAAGCCGGCGCCGGACCGGGGGGATCTGCCCCAGGGTGACAGCTTTTTCGTCACCCCCCGGGAGGTGGACCAGCGGGTGGCCGACCTGGGCAAGGTGCTGGGCTATGCCGTCAGCCGGGCGCTCAACCCGTCGCTGACGGTGGAGGACCTGGACATGCTGTTGGAATAGGCCCCGCCGGTGCCTCCGGCGGGTTCCTTTCTCTCACGCGAGAGAAAGGAACCAAAGAGCGCGCACAGGGGGTTCCCCCCTGTGTACCCCCTCTCCGCGCCCGAACAGGTGCGGTGATATCCGGCTATTGCGTCTTTGCCAACCGTGTCCCCTTCGATTTCCGGCCCACACCGGGCCTGCGTGGTCTGGGCATTCCCCCCTCCCGGCCCCCTGCCAGCGCCTTCCCGGCGCCCCGCATATGGATGGGGGCAACGCTTCCCCGGCGCCTTTCGACATTATTTTCGGTTGTCATTCCCCTCCGCTTCTGGTATACTCTCCCTATTGAACCACTGGAGGGGAGCGTCATGAAAAACAAGCTGGAGCAGTTCCTGTGCGCCCATCCGCCCGTCCGCTTCGCCGCGGACGTGGTGGATGTGTACTTTTCCAAGCGGGTCAGCCGGGCCGCCGCCGAGCTGGCCTACTTTCTCATCCTCACCTTTTTCCCCATCATGATCTGCATCTCCTCCTTCGTCAACGGGCTGCATCTGGACCTGACCTCCCTGATGGACCACGCGGACCCCTTTCTCCCCGAGGGGGTGCTGCTGCTCTTCCAGGACTACCTCACCTATATCGACACCAACCAATCCTCCGCCATGCTGCTCTCGGGCGTGTTCCTCACGGTGCTGTTCGCCTCCGCCGCCGTCCGGGGCCTGATGAACATCATGGCCGAGCTGTATGGCCGCTCCACCTTCCGGGGCCTGGGCCAGCTGGCGGCCAGCATCCTCTTTTCCGTCCTGCTGCTGGCCACCATTTACCTGTCGCTGGCGGTGGTGGTCACCGGCAACTGGTTCTTCCACCTGCTGGGCCAGGTGCTCCGGCTGGAGGGCCTGGTGGAGCGCTTCGGCACCTGGCAGTGGGTGAAATACCTGCTGCTGCTGGGCATGGTGTTCCTGTTCATTCTCCTTCTCTACCGCTTTGCCGCCCCGCTGGACAAGCCCCGGCCCCCGGTGGTGCCCGGGGCGATGGCGGCATCGGCGGCGCTGGCGGCGGCCTCCATGATCTTTTCCCTGCTCATGGGCAACTCCGCCCGGTACTCGCTGATTTACGGCTCGCTGGCGTCGGTGATCCTGCTGCTGGTGTGGCTGTACCTGTGCGGCAACATCCTCATCATGGGCAACGCGGTGAATTACGTGCTGTTTATCCATCGCAAGCAGGCGCGGCGGTAGGCGGCAGGGAAGCCGCCCGGGAGGTCCCCTCCCTGCGCCACAGCAAAACGCGGCGAAGGCCAAGGCGGTTTGCGCATAAAATCCTACTCCCCGCACACACTATCCCCGGCGGGTACATAGGCAGAGGGGGCGCGGTGTATGTGGCAGATCGGTGTGTGGGAGCGGGACGAGGGGCTGGCGGACTGGGTGAGCGCCCTGGTCCGGGGCCTGCCCGCCCTGGTGCGGGCCTGCCGCCATCCGGCGCTGCTGGCGGGCACGCCGCTGGACCTGCTGGTGGTGTCCCCCGGGGCCACCGGCTGGGCGGGGGCGGGCACCCTCAACTGCCGCGCGGCGCTGCTCCCCGGGGGGCGGTCCGCCCTCACCCGGCTGCTCCCCGCCGGTATGGTGCTCAGCTACGGCTCGTCCAGCCGGAACACCCTCACCCTGTCCAGCCTGGACGAGCAGCGGGCGTCGGTGGCGGTGCAGCGGGAGTTCGTCTCCCTGGACGGCCGGGCGGTGGAGCGCCAGGAGCTGATACTCCCCCGGGGCGGCTGCTCCCCCGATTTGCTGCTGGCCCAGGCGGGGGCGGCGCTGCTGCTGGGGCGGCTGCCGGAGGACGGATAGACGCGGAAAAGCGGCCCTGAGAGGCCGCTTTTCTCATGGTGCATCCCCCTTGCATTTTCCCCTGGGATAGGATAAAATTAGGCCGGAAGCATAAAAGGCGGCAGGCCACGGGGTGCGGGAACACCCCATGGCCCTATGCGAGTGACAGCACCACTCAACACAGCGATATTGCATCGCACCACGGGCCTATTATATCCGTTTTCCTTTGGAATAGCAAGGCGGGAAACGGCAGACAGGCTTTGTGTTCGCATTGATTTTTTCAAGGCGGTGTTGAGTTTTCAAGCTCGACACCGTTTTTTATGTTTCCGGCGGACCGCCGGGGCGGGGAACGCGCCCTGCCCCTGGCCGGTCTGTTGGGAAACTATAGAATAAAGGAGAAAAAGGTATGAAAAAACGGTTCTTATCAGTATTCCTGGCGCTGGCCCTGTGCATGGGGCTGGCCGTTCCCGCTTTTGCGGCGGACAGCGAAGTTCCGGCAGGGAGCTACACCGTGGACTTGGATGCGCCGGACCCCGACGAGATGGGGGTGGATGGCGAGTTCATGGTGCGGTATCTCAATTCCAGCCGCAGCTACGATAAGGCGCAGCCCCGCGTGGACATCACCCGCACCCTTCCCCAGGGCTCCGAGTTCACCTGGGCCGGGCTGCGTTCCTCCCACAACGTCTATTTCCGCTTTTTCACCGACCTGGACAACGACGGCACCTATGACGAGCGGCTGGTGGTCAAGGAGTCCGGGAAGAACGTCCTGGCCCCCTATGCGGAAAAATACGACTTTTCCCTGACCCAGGTCAGCGGAAAGAGCCAGTCCGCCGGTACGTTTGCCTCCATGGTGGAGGAGATGGGCGGCAAGCTGTCCAAGGACAGCTCCGGCGTCATGACCCTGGCCATCTCCAGCGACAGCCTGTGTGAGTTCTTCGGCGGCAGCACCCTGTTTGAGTGGGGCGTTATGAAAAACGGGTCCTCCGTGGTGGCCAAGGGCACCATGCTCTTTGCCGCGGGAGAGCCGTCCGATGATCCCGACCCCGACAATACTGCCGGTCCGGGAACCCCCGTCCCCGAATTCACCGACACCCCCGACTGGTGCAAGGCGGAGGCCCAGTGGGCCGCCCAAAAGGGTATTACCAACGGCTACGGCGGCGAGACCACCTTTGCCCCCGGCCGGGACTGCACCCAGGCGGAGATCCTGACCTTCCTGTGGCGGGCCGCCGGCAAGCCCGCCGCCGAAAGCGAGGCCCCCGTCACCGTGGCCTCCTATTATCAGGACGCGGTGAACTGGGCCTATGAGAAGGGCTTTATCGGCGAGGGCTTTGATCCCGCCGCACCCTGCACCCGCTCCCAGGCGGTGTCCTACATTTGGCAGGCCCTGGACAAGGCGGAGGCCGGACAGGCTGCCAGCTTCACCGACGTGCCCGACGGCGCCGCCTATGCCAAAGCGGTGGACTGGGCAGTGGAAAAGGGCATCACCAAGGGCGACGGCGGGGAGGACACCTTCGCGCCCGACAAGGTTTGCAGCCGCGGCCATATCGCCTGCTTCCTCTACCGGGCTTACAACAGCTGAGCCGCACGTGCCATACGCAAGCGCATACCCGCTGGGAGGCAGTTGCTTTCCGGCGGGTATTGCTTTATCATGAAGCGACCGGCAAATCAACGATTTATGGAGAATAGCGGCATAAACAGGATCATACCAAGAGTAGGCGCAGCGATTGTCACAGCGGCGGTCCGCCTTGCCCTTGATCTTTTGGCGATGCCATACCCTTGCGCGGGGCTTTTCTGCCCAGCGCTGTTTTTTTCATTCCCCCTCTTTACGTTGACAAAATGATGTGATATAATTCCCTGTACTAGATTAGGCGCCGTTTGAACATTGACGGTATGCCCGGCGGCGGGGGACTTTTTTCGCCAGACAGGGCAAATCAGCGGCATATGGCGAAAAAAGGCCCGCCCTTTGGCCATGCCGGCAATGTTCAAACCAGCCCTGGACAGGCCCTGTATGGATTGGAGGAACCCCCATGGAGGAGTTGGCACAACTGAAACAACAGTTGACCGAGCAGCGCCCAGACAGCTGGGACGACCTGCCCGACATCCCGCTGTATATGGACCAGGTGGTGGGCTACCTGGCCCGGCAGATGGTGAACACGGGGGAGGGCGACGCCCTCACCTCCGCCATGATCAACAACTATATCAAGGACGGCTTGGTGGAGCGGGCCAACGGCAAAAAATACGGCCAGGAGCACCTGGCCTACCTCACCGCCATCGCCGCGCTGAAGCAGGTGATGAGCGTGCGGGAGATGAAGGTGCTCACCACCGTGGGCCGGGAGCTGCGGGCCCCCCAGCGGCAGTATGAGTACTTCTGCCAGTACCTGGACCAGGCCATGGCGGACGCCGCCGCCGGCATCAACGAGGACATCTCCGACCAGGACCTGCCCAAGCTGGTGCTGGAGCTTGCCCTGCGCAGCTACGCCAGCGGGCTGGCCTGCCACCGGGCCCTGACCATCCTGGCCCAGCGCACCGGGCACGAGGACCTGCTGAGCAAGAAACGCTGAGCGCCCGGGCGCAGGCCCTCCGCGCCCCGCACATCAATCAGGCACCATTCACATTTTTATATTGTTGGAGGTTTTCATCATGAGCGACTATATCATCATCACCGATTCGTCCTGCGACCTGCCCCACAGCCTAGTTCAGGAGCTGGAGCTGACCGTACTCCCCCTGTCCTTCATCATGGACGGCAAAACCTACCGAAATTGGCCGGATAACCGGGATATGTCCCCGGATGAATTTTATAGCAAGGAGCGGGAGGGTCTGATGGCCACCACCAACGCCGTCAACGTGGGGGAGGCCGCCGACGCCCTGGAGTCGGTGCTCAAGCAGGGAAAGGACGCGCTGGTGCTGGCCTTTTCCTCCGGGCTGTCCGCCACCTGCAACTCCTTCCAGATCGCCGCCCAGGAGCTGGCGGAGCAGTTCCCGGAGCGCAAAATTATTGTGGTGGACACCCTGTGCGCCTCCCTGGGCCAGGGGATGCTGGTATACCAGGCCGCCAAGCTGCGCCAGCAGGGCAGGACAATGGAGGAGGTCCGGGACTGGGCCGAGGCCAATAAGCTGCGCCAGTGCCACTACTTCACCGTCAACGACCTGTTCTTCCTGAAAAAGGGCGGCCGGGTGTCCGCCGCCACCGCCGTGGTGGGCACCATGCTCCAGATCAAGCCTGTCCTCCACGTGGACAACGAGGGCCACCTCATCAACGTGGCCAAGGCCCGGGGCCGCAAGGCGTCCCTGCTGGCCCTGGTGGACAAGGTGGGGGAGCTGGCCGACGACCCCGCAGGCCAGACCATGTTCATCAGCAACAGCGACTGCGCCGAAGACGCCCAGTTCGTGGCCGATGAGATCAAGCAGCGCTACGGCACCAAGGAGATCATCATCAACTCCATCGGGCCGGTGATCGGGGCCCACACCGGCCCGGGATGCGTGGCGCTGTTCTTCATGGGCAAGCACCGGTAAGCCCCGCCGTCCGGCAGAGCCCGCCCCTGTTTATTCGCCAATTACCAGCCGTCTCCCGTCCGGGAGGCGGCTGGTTTGATTTACCTCAAAAATTTTTCCCGTCCCCCCTTGACAAATCCGTATATGGCGTCTATACTGTGCATATCGTATATATACAAAATATCAACGAGGTGCACCATGGACATCATCATCAGCAATTCCTCCGGCGTGCCGATCTATGAGCAGATCGTCCGCCAGCTGAAAGGGCTCATCCTTTCAGGCCAGCTCTCCGAGGGCGAGGCGCTGCCCTCCATGCGGCTGCTGGCTCGGGATCTGCGCATCTCCGTCATCACCACCAAGCGGGCCTATGAGGAGCTGGAGCGGGAGGGCTTCCTTGCCACTGTCCCGGGCAAGGGCTGCTTCGTGGCCGCCCAGAACCGGGAGACAAGGCGGGAGGCCGTCCTTTGCCAGATTGAGGAGCACCTGTCCCAGGCGGTGGACGCCGCCCGGGCCGGGGCCGTAGACCTGGACGAACTCACTGAAATGCTGAACACTCTGTATAGCGAGGGAGAATTATGACAAATTGTATTGAAATCCGGGGTCTTGTCAAGCAATACAAGAGCTTTACCCTGGGCCCCATCGACCTGAAGGTGCCCGGCGGGTCCATCATGGGCCTGATCGGGGAGAACGGGGCGGGCAAGACCACCCTGATCAAGTCCATGCTGGGCATCGTCAAGCCCACCGCCGGAACGGCCGTCCTGCTGGGCGCCGATCCGGACCGCGCCAAAGAGGATATCGGCATGGTGCTGGACGACTGCTTCTTCTCCGAGTACCTGCGGGTGCGGGACGTGGAGACGGTGCTGTGCCGGGTGTTTAAGACCTGGGACAAGGGGCTGTACCGGGACTATCTGGACAAGTTCGGCCTGTCCGGGGCGAAAAACATCAAGGAGCTGTCCCGGGGGATGCGGATGAAGCTGTCCCTGGCGGCGGCCCTGGCCCACCGGCCCCGGCTGCTGCTGCTGGACGAGGCCACGGCGGGGCTGGACCCGGTGGTCCGGGACGAGATCCTGGACGAATTCCTGGCCTTCGTGTCCGATGAGGACCACGCCATCCTGATCTCCAGCCACATCACGTCGGACCTGGAGAAGGTGGCGGACTACATCGCCTACCTCCACCAGGGAAAGCTGCTGCTGTGCGACGAGAAGGACCGCCTGCTGGAGAGCTATGGGCGGCTGGTGTGCGCCCGGGAGGAGCTGGAACAGGTGGACCGGGGCTATGTGGTGGCCACCCGGAAGAGCCAATATTCCACCGAGGCGCTCATCCGCCGCAGGGGCGATTTCAAGCGGCTCTACCCCCGGCTGGCGGTGGAGCCGGTGACGCTGGACGAATTGATGGTATTCGTGGTAAAGGGGGATAAAGCATGACCGGGCTGATTTTGAAGGATCTTCTCATCCTGCGCAAGACTCTGCGCTCCTACCTGTTTATGCTGATAGTATACGCGGGCATTGCTTTTACCGGGGTGTGGTCGGCGGACATCGTCGGCGTGCTGCTGGTCGTCATGGTCGTGATGCTTCCCATGAATGTGTTTGCCTACGACAAGCAGGCCAAGTGGGACACCTACGGCCTGGCCCTGCCGGTGGGCCGCACGAAAACGGTAGCCGCCCGGTATCTCTGCGTCCTGCTGCTGTGCCTGCTCAGCGTGGGCCTGACGGCCATTCTCGGCGTGATGCTGTATGCCGCCGGACGGGTGGAGGAGCCTGTGGAATTTCTGGTGAGCTGTTCGGTGATGGGCCTGATGTCCGTACTGGTAAACGCCATCATGCTGCCCTTCCTGTACAAATTCGGCCCGGAGCGGGCCCGGATGATGTTCTTCGGCATCATGGGCGGGATCGTTCTGCTGGTCGTCGCGGCCCTGTTTCCCCTGGGCGGGCTGGAATGGCTCAAATCCCTGGAGCTTGCCGAGCCCACCCCGGCGCAGGTCACCGCCGTCCCGGTGGCCGCAGTCATCGCTGGGTTGGCGCTGCTGATCCTGTCCTTCCTGCTGTCCCGGCACTTCTACGGGAGCAAAGACGTGTGACAAGAAGCGCGGAAAAGCGGACAGCGAGGAAGCTTGGAACAAAGCGAGGGCAAACGCCCAGCCGCCGCACAGCGGGGGCGGGTTTTGCCCGAGACGGAGTGAAAGCGACCGAGCGCCCTGGCCGCTTTGCAGCGTGACACCAAAGAAGCGCGGAAAAGTGGACAGCGAGGAAGCTTGGAACGAAGCGAGGGCAAACGCCCAGCCGCCGCACAGCGGGGGCTGGTTTTGCCCGAGACGGAGCGAAAGCGTCCGAGCGCCCTGGCCGCTTTGCAGCGTGACACCAAAGAAGCGCGGTAAAGCGGACAGCAAGGAAGCGCGGAACCCCCCAATTCCCCTTGTATTTGCCATCCAAATCATGTATAATGAAATGGCTTTCCTCGTGAAAGCCATTTTATTATACACAAGATATTGCAGGAGGTATCCCTTTGAAACGAATCCTCAGCCTCTTTTTGGCGCTGTGCGCCGTGCCGCTGCTGTGCGCGGGCGTCCGCACGACCTGGGCCAGCGCTCCCATGGCAAGCAGCGGCAAGCCTTACTACATCATGGTCAACCGGGCCCAGAGCACCGTCACCGTCTACGAGCTGGACGAGGAGGGCTATTATACCGTCCCCGTCAAGGCCATGGTGTGCTCCACCGGGCGCAAGGGCCACGCCACCCCCACCGGCACCTTCACCATCGGCGGGCGGTGGACCTGGCTGCATATGATCGACGATTCCTACGGCCAGTACGCCACCCAGATCAAGGGGAACATCCTGTTTCACTCGGTATGCTATACCGAAAAAGACCCCTCCACCCTGATGACCGAGGAGTATAACGGCCTGGGGGCCCCGGCCTCCCTGGGCTGCGTCCGCCTTCAGACGGCGGACGCCAAGTGGATCTATGACAACGTGGCCCGGGGCACCAAGGTCACCATTTACGACGGTGACGACCCGGGCCCCCTGGGCAAGCCGGACAAGCTGGTGGAGCACATCCCGGAGGAGGCCGCCAACGGCTGGGACCCCACCGACCCCCGGGAGGACAACCCCTGGCACGCGCTTCTCTCCGGCCAGGGGGAGGGTAGCCCCCCGCCTGAGCCGCTCCCCCCGGCCCAGGCCGTGTCCTATGCCCTCATGGCCCAGGCCCTGTACACGCTGTCCGGCGAGGGCGGCCCCGTCGGCGACGCCCAGGCGGTGGATTGGGCCACAGGCCACCGCCTGCTGGACGGGGTGGCGGGCCAGGACTTCGACCCCTTCGCCCCCATCACCCGGCAGGAGCTGGTGTCCATGCTGTACCGCTATGAGACGGAGTATCTGGGCCGCCATATCCAGCCCACCGGCAGCCTGTCCCGCTTCTCCGACGGGGCGGGCGTACATACCGCCGCCCGGGACGCCATGCGCTGGGCGGTGGGGGCGGGCCTCATCCAGGGCACCTCGGACAACACCCTCCGCCCCGGAGACTACGCCAGCTGGGCCCATCTGGATACCATCCTTCGGCGTTACGGCCAGCTCTGACCGGCACAGACGTGGAGCGCCCCCGCTTTCGCGGGGGCGCTCCTTTGCGTTTATGATGCAGTTTTCTCTCCCCGGCCTTTCCAGCGCTTCCAGGCCAGCCGGGCGGTGTGGACGGGCAGCAGGATGGTCAGCGCGCTCAGCGCCCCATAGGACAGCAGAAAGAGCAGGATCATCAGCAGAATGCTGCCCCCCAGCGCCCCGTCCGCCATCAGCCAGAGCCAGGATTGCACCAGCCCCGTAAAGGGCTGCCACGCGCCCAAGGCAGGCCCCATAATGGCCGGGGTGCATAGGGACAGGTAGCCCATCGCCCACGCCAGCCAGCCAAACAGGAGGAAGGGGTGCCTTTTCGCCAGCAACAGGGGCAGGCCCGCGATAAGTACCACCAGTCCTACCAGAAACATTTCATCATTGTGTGTGGCCGCCGAGATCAGGCACAGCCCCGCGCCGCCCGCCGTACAGACCACCCCCAGGATCTGGGACGTGGCGAGCCCCCGCTGGGGCCGCTCCACGTAGACGATCTGAGGCTGCGCCGCCGGGGGCGTCCCTTCCCTGGGCGGCTCCGCCGCCCCTCCGGGCACATCCCCGTCCCGGACCAGCTGGTCCACGCTCACCCCGAACAGGTCGGCCAGCTTGATGAGCTTATCCAGCTCGGGCACCGACTGGCCCGTCTCCCACTTGCTCACCGACTGCCGGGACACCTCCAGCCGTTCCGCCAGGTCTCCCTGGGACAGCTTCTGCCGGGTGCGCAGCTCTAGAATCCTTTCCGCCAATGTCATGGGCGCGCCCTCCTTTTCGTTCCTATTGTAGCAGTCCCACCGTGGGAACGCAACCAACAGGGCTTGGAAAATTTAGCAACCGGCGGTTGCGGCGCCCGAAAAGCCTGCCCATCGGGAGATGGACAGGCTTCCTTTACCCCCTCAGCCGCAAATCGTCCCCGTAAAAGGTGAGCTCCTGGTACAGCCCCCCGATGCGGGAGGCCAGCTGG
Source organism: uncultured Oscillospiraceae bacterium (assembly GCA_910587255.1). Classification (GTDB taxonomy): domain Bacteria; phylum Bacillota; class Clostridia; order Oscillospirales; family Oscillospiraceae; genus Enterenecus. Next base: position 18,117 of record CAJUKT010000020.1, on the reverse strand, counting down.
GGGGTATAGCGCTGGGCGATGTGGTCCATGGACAGGTTGGTGGAGATGATGGTGTGCCGCCCGCCCTGGAGGCGGCTGTTCACCACCTCGTACAGAGAGGACTGGGACAGGGGGGTGGTGAGCTCGCTGCCCAAATCGTCCAGGATCAGCAGGTCGCAGCCCAGGTAGCGCCGAGTGTCATCCCGGGCCTGGCGCTCTTCCCCCGCGTCCCGGGTAAAGCGGCGGGTCTCGAAGGCGGCAAACAGGTGGATGGCCGTGTCGTACACCACGGAATACCCCCGCTGGGACACCTCCCGGGCGATACAGCCGGACAAAAAGGTTTTGCCCAGCCCCGTCCCCCCGGACAGCAGCAGATTTTTCAGCGGGTAGTCCGGGAACTGCCGGGCGTAGCCCCCGCACACCTGGATCACCCGGCGCATGTTCTCCCGGGGGGAGCGGCTCTGGCCCTGCCAGGGCAGGTCGCTGTACACGTCCAGCCGCAGCCTGTCAAAGCTCTGCTCGTCGGCGAGGTTCAGCAGGGCGGTGAGAGCACGGAGCTGCTCCCGGGCGCACAGCTGCTTCAGGCAGGCGCACATGCCCCCCGCCGCCCAGCCCGTGTCCCCGCACTGGGCGCAGGCGGGCGTGCTGTCCAGGGCGTCGGGCCCGTACCCCAGGGCGGCCATGAGCCGGGCGCGCCGGGCCTGGAGCTCCTCGCTCCGGGCGCGGATGGCGGCCAGCTCCGGGCCGTCCGGGGCCACCGGCGTCCCCCCGGTGGCCAGCCGGGCCAGATCGGCCATGGTCCCCCGCAGGGCGGCGTCCAGCTCCCGCAGCCGGGGCTCCCGGGTATACAGCTCCCGCTCCAGGTCGTAGCGGCGGCGCTCCCGCTCCTCCCGGCGGCGCTCCAGCCGGGCCAGGGCACGGCGCATGACGGTGGGCTCATAGGACACCTCAGCCCCCTCCTTTCTGCTGCTCCTCTAAGAATTTATCCAGCCAGTCGTTGTTTTTCTGGATGCGCTCCTGGCTGGGCTGGAAGTCCCGTGGCCGGGCTGCGGCCGGGGCGGCGGTGCGCCGGGGGGGCTTGTCCCCCGCCTCCACCTGCTGGGGCGTCTGGTAGCCCGCCCCGTGCCAGGAGGTCAGGATTTTGTTCATGTACGGCCAGTTCATGGCGTTTTTCTGGAATACGGTGCGCTCGTAGGCCATGCGGATCAGCTCGTCGCTCAGCCCCATGCCCACCCAGGCGGCGATATACTCCCGCTCCTTTTCCACCGCCGGGCGGCGCTCGGCCACCCCCACGGCCTGGAGGACGGCCCACTCCCGGCCGTCCACCGCCTCCTGGCGGCGCAGGTAGTCCTCCGCCCGCTCCAGGGTGTCCAGCCCCAGCCGCTTCCACTGAAAGGCCAGACGCTGGATTTGGGGCATCCGGGGGCAGGCGGCGGGGCTGTTTTTCACCCGCCGCTCCCGGCGGATGGCCCAGCCGGTGAGCTGCACAATCACCTCCGGCGGCAGGCCCAGGTGGTCGTAAATGGTGTAGGCGCACCGCAGGTCGCTGTCGGTAAACACCCGGCCCAGCATCCCCTCCAGCTCCCGGCACAGGCCCTGGAACACCGGCTCGCCCTCCATGGCGGCGGCGATGTCTCCCCGGGAGTACTCGGGCAGGCGGCCGTCCTGGGGCGGGGGGGGCGGGGGAGGGGCGTCCTCCCGGGGCTGCGCCAGCCCCATCCCGGCCAGACGCTGCCACGCGGGGCGCAGCCGCCCGTCCTCCCAGCGCAGGCGGGCGGACGCCTTGGCCTGGTCCCCGCCGCACTCCAGCAGGGCCAGGTATAAAAGCGCCCCATCCCCGTCGCCGGACTCCACCAGCAGTCGGGCCGCCTGGGCGGACATGGACAGTATTTCGTTGGGCAGCAGCAGCGGGGTCAAGGGGCATCCACCTTCTCTCCTTTTCGTAGGACTTCTATTCTACCTGATTCCGGCAAAAAAATCAACCGCCCCTGGGGCGGTTGATTCCTGCGCTCAGTTTTTCAGCTCATCCGCACCCTCCTGATGGGCGGACGCCTTGGCGCGGCCCGCGCCTTACAGCTTTCCGCCGGGCCGGTCCAGCTTCAGGCACCACCAGCTGTATACCGACTGGCCCACGCCCCACACGATGCACACCGCCAGGGCGGACAGGAAGCCCCAATCGAAAAACATCCCGCCCAGGAGGAACACCACCCACAGCCCCATGCAGGTATAGCACATGGCCCGGTATGCCTTGAAGGCGCACTGTCCGATGAGGGCCCGCTCTGCCTCGTCGCAGCTGTCATACCACTTTTTCTGGAACTTGGGGTCGTACACCGAACCCTTTTTCTCCGGGTAGAGCCGCTTGGTCAGGTCGATCAGCTTCTGCTGGAGCACCATGGGCACGAGCAGATCTGCCAGGAAGGCGGCCAGCCCGCCGAAAAACATGGGAGCCGGCATCATCCGCTCCGTCCCCTTGTTGCCCACGAACCCGGCGAACATGGCCGCCAGCAGAAACAACGCCGCCACGGTGCACAGCCCGGTGACCCATAGGCACACCGACAGCTTGACGTCAGCCTGGCCGCTCACCGCCTCGTCCTCTCCGTCCCAGGCGGCCAGCTGCTTTTTCGCGCTGAAGTAGACGGGCAGGCACACGGCCAGCTCGGCCACCGGCAGGGCGATGAGCAGCCACGGCGCCGTGTGATTGGTGAAGAACAGCCCCGCGCCGTCCAGCGCGCCCTGGAAGTCCTGCAAATTCAGCGTCACCAGGGCAAAGCCCAGCACGCCGCCCAGCGCCAGGCTGAGCACCACGGTCAAAATAAACTTAGGCAGGGCCTTTTTGTTCTCCTGCCGCGCCGCGTTGTTACTGTTTTTCATCGTTCTCCTCCTCTAAACTGAAAATGTCCTCCACCGTCACCCCACAGATTTTTGCCAGGGTGAGGGCCAGCGTCACCGAGGGGGAGTAGTCCCCCCGCTCGATGAGGCTGATGGTCTGCCGGGACACCCCGGCCATGCGCCCCAGCTCCTGCTGGTTGACGCCCAGCGCCGCCCGGCGCTCCTTCAAGCGGTTTTTCAGCATGGCCGCGCCTCCTTTTACCCCTTCGCGGTCCCCGGCTCCTCCGAGAGGACCCGTTCACAGGCCCCCCGGAGCCAGCCCTTCTCTCCGTTCATGCGCTGGTGGGCCTCACGAATCCCGTTGCGCACCGCCCACTTGATCACAAAGTACAGCGCGCACAGCACAATCAGCGCCGTCCCGCCGCTGACGCCCAGTTCATTCCAAATCATAATCCGTTCCTCCTGACAGCTTTCTTTGTCGTTCTGACAAGTGTTTTTGTCTATTTGACAACTTTATTTGTCAAATAGACAATACCACAGCGCCGGGCGGCTGTCAAGGGGTGTTTCGCAAATTTTTCAAAGTTGTTAAATTTTCCCCGGGGCTTGTCAGACGGCGTCGAATTATGTAAAATGGTAACTACAAAAAAACGCCCCGGGAGGAAAGGAGACCCCATGAAAAAACGCATCGCAGTCCTGTTTCTGGCCCTTGTGCTGGCCGTCAGCTCCAGCACCACCGCCCTGGCCGCCGAGGCTTCCCCCTTCACCGACCTGCACCCGGAGCATTGGGCCTACCCCTATGTCTCCGCCCTGTACCAGGCGGGCGTGGTGGGCGGCTACCCCGACGGCACCTTCCAGGGGGAGAACAACGTGACCTGGGGGGAGGTCTTCAAGCTGCTGCTGCTGGCCGTGGGCGTGGAGGAGCCGGAGCGGGACCCGGAAAAGCACTGGGCCTACCCCTATGTCCAGCTGGCCCTGGATAACCGCCTGGTCTACGCCTTCTTAGAGGAGTACCTGGACGCCGCCCCCGCCCGGCTGGACGTGGCCCGGATGGCCGCCCGGGCGCTGGACCTCACCGACATCTCGGGGGAGAGCCCCTATACCGACTGCGCCGACGGCTATGTGGTGGAGCTGTTTGAAAAGGGCATCATGAACGGCACCGAGGAGGCGGACGGCCTGCGGTATTTCTACCCCGACCGGCCCATCTCCCGGCAGGAGCTGTCCGCCGTGGTGTGGCGGATGATGAACGTGGATTACCACGAGGGGATGTTCCGGTTCAATAACTACTGGCTGGACGGGCTGGAGGGGGTGCCCCCCATCACCTACACCCCGGACCAGTTTGTGAAGGACGCCTTTGGCCGCATGGCCTACACCGGCGGATACTATACCCGGGGCATCGACGTGTCCGGCCACAAGGGGGAGATCGACTGGAACGCCGTGGCGGCGGACAACGTCGACTTCGTCATCGTCCGCGCGGGCAACCGCCTCTACGGCAAGGACAGCTCCGGCGCGGTGCTGGAGGACTCCTGGTTCGACAAGAACATGCAGGGGGCCATCGCCGCCGGGCTGGACGTGGGGGCCTACTTCTTCTCCAACGCCATCACCCTGGAGGAGGCGGTGGAGGAGGCCGACCTGCTCATCTCCAAGCTGGAGCCCTACCGGCAGTACGTCACCTACCCTGTGGTGTGCGACTGGGAGTACCTGGGGGGCAATAAATCCCGGGCCTACGGGGTGGACGCGAAAATCATCACCGACTGCATCGACGCCTTCTGCCAGCGGGTGGCGGCGGCGGGCTATCAGCCCATGTTCTACTTCAACGACTACTGCGGCTATGTGAAGATGGATCTGAGCAAGCTCACCCAGTACCCCTTCTGGTACGCCGAGTACGCGGACACCCCCGATTTCCGCTACCAGTTCCAGATGTGGCAGTACTCCTCTAAGGGCAAGGTGGCCGGCATCGGCTCCGACGTGGACATGAACCTGTGCTTCGTGCCCTGGCCTAACGCCACCCGGACGCCGGGGATGGTCCCCGCCCCGGTCCAGTCCCCGGCCCCCCTGGGGGGCTGAGCTGTCCCGCATACAATTCAGGGAGGCATGGCCTGACGGCCATGCCTCCCGTTTTCGTTCCCTGTCATCCCATATAGCGCTCCAGGTACTCCTCCACCTTTTCCATGTAGAGGGCGTACTGGGCGTTGTCGTTTTGCAGCCCGTGGCCGGAGTGCGGGAACACGATGTATTCGTGGGGGACGCCGTGGCGCGTCAGCGCCGCGTCCAGCCGTTTTGACGCGGAAAACGCCTGCATCCTGTCCCACGCGCCGTAGGCGTGGACGGAGGGCGCCGAGCGCTCATCCACCCACATGGCCGCGGAAATGTCCTTCACCGCCTCCAGATAGGCGCCGCTTGCCAGCATGTCCGCGGTGATCTCCTTCCCGGCCATGGCGGAAAACAGCCCCGCCATTCCGCTGTAATCCCCCTCCGGGTCCACGGCGTTCAGCTGGCTGGGGTCGGCCCCCATGTTGATCCAGTCCTCCAGGTAGAAGCAGGACGGCCCCACCGCCCCAAAGGTCATTTTCACCGGGACGGGCGACGTGTCCGCATCCCGGTAGGCGTACAGCATGGCCAGGGCGTGGCCCGCCGAGCCGCCGGACACCGCCATGCGGTCAATGGGGTATCCCAATTTTTCCGCCTCGGCCAGCACAAAGGGGATGCTGTCCCGGATCTCCACCGACTGGGTGTAGACGTTGGCCTCCGGGTGCTCCCCGCTGAACAGCGTGTAGTTGATGCCCGCCGCCACATAGCCCTTTGCGCACAGCCATTTCAGTATCTCATGGTCGCCGCTCTTGTCCCCGCTGGTAAAGCCCCCGGCGTGGAGGTAGACCACCAGGCCATAGCTCTCCCTGCCCCTGTCCGCCGGAACGTAGAGGTCGAACTTGTTGGCCTCCCCGTCCCCATAGGGCAGGTCGGTGTAAACGCTCCCCACCGTACTGTCCCACGCCGCCGTGTATTTCCCGCCAAAGGGGTCGGCGGTCATTTTAAGCGCCGCCGACACCGCGAAGGCGGCCAGAAACGCCCCCGCGTAGATGAGCCCCCACATAATCCGTCCCCTCCGTTCCGTCCTGACCCGGCTCACAGAAAATTCCCCCCGAACATCGTGCCGCCCAGCAGCAGGTTCAGCGCCGCCCGCACCGCCAGCCGGCCCAGCACCGCCCCCGTCAATACCGCCGCCGCCAGCGCGGCCAGCCTTTTTCGCGTCAATGCCATTGTGCCTTGTTCCTTTCCATTTGTTCTTGACTTTCCGCCGCAGCAGGTGTAGCATCATGATGCGGCAAGTGTAGCACTTGTATCAGAATCTGTCAAGCAAATCAAAAAAATGCTACAAAAAGGGGGTAACTGTAGCGCCATGAACAACGCGGAGCGAAACACCTATGTCAAGCGGCAGCTCACCGCCGCCCTGCTGGAGCTGCTGGAGGGGCGGGAGCTGCGGGATATTTCCGTCAGCCAGATTGCCGCTGCGGCGGGGGTCCACCGGGTATCCTTTTACCGCAGCTTTGCCGAAAAGGAGGACATCCTGCGGGAACACATAAACGTCACCTTCCGGGAGTGGGAAAGCAGCCGCACCCCGCCCGCCCAGGACCAGGCCATGCCGGACCTGTTTGCCTACATGGCCCGCAACGGGGACTTTTACCGCCTGCTGTACCGCCGGGGGCTGTTCCACCTGTTCAAGGCCGTGCTGCTCTCCAATATAGGCCCCAAGCCGGAGTACTCCAACCACATCGCCTACGCCGCCGCCTTTCTCGCCAACGGTATCTATGGCTGGATTGAGGAATGGATCGCCCGGGGGATGCAGGAATCGCCGGAGGAGATGGCGGTGCTGCTACAGGAAAAGCTGTAAAAGGGCGCCCTCCCCGGCGGGGGAGGGCGCCCTTTGCCCGGCCGGGCAGGGACTTGCGGCATCGCGGCGCTTGCTCAGCCGATGAACTCGTGCAGGAGGGATTCCGGCGGCACCAGCCCGGGGTCGATGGGCTCGAAGCGGTCCAGGGCGGCCACCAGCTGCAAAAGCTCCCCCCGGCGCTGGTTTTCCCCGGGCACCGCCTCCATGAGGGGCTTGGCATAGCAGGCCATCACCGGGGCCTCGTAGGCCAGGGCAGTGTCGAACTTGATGTGGGCGGTGTCCTTGTAGGGGGAGATATACAGCTTCTCCCCCCGGCGCACGTTGACCCACATGTCCAGGGTGCCGCCCACGTCGGTGCCCCGGAAGTTGTAATCCCGCACCGCCCGCCGGGTGAGGCGCAGCCAGGTGCGCTTGAACATCACCCGTCCGTCCTCCCCCTTCACGTCGCTGCGGGCGGAGACATACAGCCGGGTGGCGTCGGGGTGGCGGCTGGTGAGCTGGGTGTTCAGGGCGTGGATGCCCTCGAAAATAGCCACCTCGTCCGCCCCCAGCTTCAGAGGACGGCCCCGGCTGTCGTTGCGCATCTGCCGGGCGAATTCGAACTTGGGCACCAGAATCCACTCCCCCCGGGTCAGCTTGGCAAAGTGCTCGTCCAACAGCTTTAAATCCATCATCTCCGGGCTCTCATAGTCGATGGCCCCGCCGGGGGTGCGGGGTGCGCCCTCCGAATCGGGACGCAAAAAGTAGTCGTCCATGGACACCGCATGGGTGCGCACCCCCCGGCGCTCCAGCTCCTGGCTGAGCTTTTCCGCCGTGGTGGTCTTGCCCGAGCCCGAGGGGCCGGACAACAGCACCACCGGGCTTTTGCTCATGTTTTCGCAGATTTTCTCGGCGGCCCGGGCGATTTTGTCCTGATAGCCCTGGTCGCACTCCTCCATGAACCCCACCGGGTCCCGCCGCACGGCGGCGTTAATGTCGGAAAGCTGATACGCCATGGCGGCGCCTCCTCACAAAATTTGGTTTGTTAACAAAACGGGCGGAATTGACCCCTTTGATTGGTGGACTTTCCGGCCCCGGCGGTCTATCATGAGATCCTAAGAAAAGGAGTGGTTGTCATGAATTTAGGAAGCAGCCTGTACCGCGCCCGGAAAAGCACCGGGCTGTCCCAGGAGGCGGTGGCGGAAAAGCTGGGGGTGAGCCGCCAGACCATCTCCAAGTGGGAGACGGACGAGACCCTGCCCGACATCCGCCAGTCCAAGCGGCTGGCCGCGCTGTATAAGGTGTCGCTGGACGAGCTGATCGACTTCGACCTGGACGTACAGGAGGTGCAGCAGGCCATCCAGCGCACCAGCGACGCGGTGACGGACAAAATCGACTGGACGAAAGCCTGGGGGCAGAAGTACCCCGTCCTGACCACCTACCGGGAGCAGGTGGACCCGGCCCCCTATGCCCAGCAGCTGGGCCAGCTGCTGGACCGGCTCAAGGGCGAGCACGGGTACGGGGAGCTGGACGCCTTCCTGGTGCTCAAGGACATGCTTGCCCAGTTGTGGCAGGGGCGCAAACAGGGGTAGGCCCAGCCGTCACAGGCGCAATCTCCATCCGCCCGCCGCAGACTGCCTCACGTGCCGGCGGCGGGTCATTGCGTCCAGCCCATGGCGGCCAAGGTTTTCCGCCGTCGGGGGGCGTATGTGGGCGCGTCCATTCCCTTGTCCTCATGCGCGGCGGAACTGCTTTTCCAGCTGCCTTTTGGTCAGCTCAATGGCCACCGGCCTGCCGTGGGGGCAGTACTTCACCTGCCCGCTCATCACAAGCCCGGCCACCTCCTCCAGCTCCTCCCGGCCGCTGCGCCAGCCGCCCTTGACCGCCGCCTTGCAGGCCATGGTGTGTAACAGCTCATCCCGGGCGGCCGCCGGGTCGGCGCATCCCGTCACCCGCAGCCGCCGGGCCAGCTCGCACAGCGCCCCCTCGATCTCCCCGGCGTCCAGATAGTCCGGCGCGGAGCGCACCGCCAGGGCATTCCCGCCGAACCGCTCCACCTCGAAGCCGAACCGGGCCAGCAGCTCCCCCTGCGCCAGCAGGATCTCCAGCTCCTCCGGCGGGGGGGAGAAGGCGGCGGGGGTGAGCAGCTCCTGCACCATGGGGCGGTAATCCGCCGCCTTGAGCCGGTCGAAATTGGCCCGCTCGTGGGCGGCGTGCTTGTCGATGAGCAGCGCCTTGTCCCCCTGCTCCACCACCACATAGGTGTGGAACAGCTCCCCCCGGACCACCCAGGGCTCCGGCTCCGGGGCGGCTGCTTCCGCCGGGGCGGGGGACGGCGCAGGCGGCTCCTCCCGGGCCGGTGCGGGTGCGGGAGGGGCCGGTTTGGGCTTCACCGGCGCGGACGGCTCCGGCCCTGCGGGGGTCTCCCTCTTCTCCGGCAGGGGCTCCACCCACTGGAAGGGGGAGTCCTTCTTTTTTTTCACCGGCTGGCCGGGGGATTCCGGCGGGGAGGCAGGCTCCGGCCGGGGCGGGGGGGAGGGCTGGGGCTGCCCCCCGGGGACGGTCCCCCCCAGGGGCTTGAACCGGGCGGAGGGCATAAACCGGCTCCCCGCCAGCTCCCCCGCCCCGTCCCGCAGGGGCAGGGCGGTCTGGTTGGCGCTCACGGTGTCCGACGGCCTCACCCCCGGTATGGACGCCTGGGGCCGGGTGTGGTCCCGCTCCAGGGCGGCGGCCACCGCGCCGTATACCGTGGTGAACACCGCCTGCTCCCGCTGGAACTTCACCTCGGTCTTGGTGGGGTGGACGTTCACATCCACCTCGGCGGGGCTGACGGTAAGGTGGATGACGCAGCCGGGGAATTTGCCCACCATCTTCTGGTTTTTATATGCCTCCTCCACCGCCGCCGTCATAATCCGGCTCTTGACATACCGCCCGTTGACAAAAAAGTGCTGATAGCCCCGGCTCCCCCGGCAGCAGGTGGGCAGGGAGGCAAAGCCCTCCGCCCCCATCCCCTCGCCCGACCCCTTCACGGGCAGGAAGCCCAGGGCGATATCCCGCCCCATGACGGCGTACACCGCGCTCTTCAGCTGTCCGTCCCCGGGGGTGAGCAGCTCCTGCCTGCCGTCCCGGATAAACTTCACGGACAGCTCCGGGTGGGACAGGGCCGTTCGCTGCACCACCGCGAACACGGCGGCCCCCTCGGAGGCGTCCTTCTTCATGAACTTGAGCCGGGCGGGGGTGTTGAAAAACAGCTCCCGCACGCTCATGGCGGTGCCCTTGGGGCAGCCCGCCTCCTCCTGGGCCACCACCTCCCCCGCCTCTACGGTGAGGGCCGTGCCCAGCCCCTCCTCCTCGGTGCGGGTGAGCAGCTCCACCCGGGACACGGCGGAGATGGCGGCCAGCGCCTCCCCCCGGAAGCCCAGGGTGCCGATGGCCTCCAGGTCCCGCTCGGTGGAAATTTTGGAGGTGGCGTGGCGCAGGAAGGCGGTGGGGGCCTGGTCCGCCGGGATGCCGCAGCCGTCGTCGGTCACCCTGATGAGGGACATGCCGCCGTGGGCGATCTCCACCGTGACGGCGCCCGCCCCGGCGTCGATGGCGTTTTCCAGCAGCTCCTTCACCACGCTGGCCGGGCGCTCCACCACCTCGCCGGCGGCGATGAGGTCGGCCACATGGGGGTCCAGTTGTTTTATCACGGCCATATTATACCTCGAGTAAAATCGTAATCGGCCCGTCGTTCTGGGAGAACACCTGCATCTCGGCGGCGAACTCCCCGTGCTCCACGGCAAAGCCCTTCTCCCGGCAGGCGGCCATAAACCGCTCATAGAGGGGGATGGCCAGCTCCGGCTTAGCCGCGTGGGAGAACCCCGGGCGGCGGGAGGATGTGTCGGCGTACAGGGTGAACTGGCTCACCACCAGCAGCGCACCCCCCACTGCGGCCAGGTTCAAATTCATCTTGCCGTTCTCGTCGTCGAAAATCCGCAGGCCGCACACCTTGTCGGCCAGTTTGTCCGCGGCGGCCTCGGTGTCGTCGGGGCCCACCCCCAGCAGCACCAAAAACCCCTTCTCAATTTCCCCGTTTACCTTGTTGTCGATCTCCACCCGGGCGTTTTTCACCCGGGTCACCACTGCTTTCATGGCGCGGCCCCTCCTCAGCGTTTGTTTTCTGCCATTATACACGATAAACGCCCCGCTGTCATGCCCTATTTCCCAGAACGTCACTTCCCCACGCAGAACTGCTGGAAAATGCGGGCGGTCACGTCCTCGCTCACCGTCCGGCCGGTCAGCTCCCCCAGGGCGGACATGGCCTGCTCCACGTCGGCCACCACCGCGTCGGGGGGCATCCCCGCCTGGAGGGCATCCCCGCCCCTTCGGATGGCGGCGCGGGCCCGGCCCGCCGCCTCCGCCTGCCGGGCGTTGGTGAGCAGGGCCCCGGCCTCAACCCCCTCCGGCGCGGGGAACAGCGCCGCCACCGCCTGCTCCAGCCTGTCCATCCCATATCCGGTGCGGGCGGACAGGGAGACGCAGGCGGCGGGGGAGCCCCCCTCCGGCGCGGCGCTCCACAAAGTGCACGGCCCTGTCAGATCCTGCTTGCTCATCACCCAGATCCAGGGCCTGCCCGAGGCGGCTGCCAGGCGCATCACCTCCGCGTCCTCCGCCGTGAAGTCCGACGACCCGTCGGTGACGGCCAAAATCAGCTCCGCGCCCTCCATCGCCGCCCGGGAGCGCTCCACTCCCAGCTTTTCCACCGCGTCGTCCGTCTCCCGCAGCCCCGCCGTGTCGATGAGCCGCAGCAGCACCCCGCCCAGGCTCACCCGCTCCTCCACCGTGTCCCGGGTGGTGCCGGGGATATCGGTGACGATGGCCCGCTCCCGGCCCAGCAGGGCGTTAAACAAGGTGGACTTGCCTGCGTTGGGCCGCCCCACGATGGCGCAGGGGACGCCCTCGTTCAAAAGCCGCCCCCGCCGGTAGGTGGCCGCCAGGGCGTCCAGGCCCTGCGCCGCCCGGCCCAGCGCAGATGAGAGCTCCTCCGCCTCGAAGGGGTCGATGTCCTCGTCGGGGTAATCCAGCACCGCGTGGAAGTGGGCGCACAGGCCGGCCAGCTCCCCATAGACCCCGTCCACCGCCCTTGCCAGCGCGCCCCCCAGCTGCCCCGCCGCCTGGTAGACGGCGGCGGGGGTCTCGGCGTGGATCAGGCCGGCCACCGCCTCGGTGCGGGTCAGGTCCAGCTTCCCGTTCAAAAACGCCCGCCGGGTGAACTCCCCCGGCAGGGCCTGCCGGGCCCCGGCGGCAAACAGGGCCTCCAGCCCCAGGGCCAGGGCGGCGGGGGAGCCGTGGCATTGCAGCTCCGCCGTGTCCTCCCCGGTATAGCTGCGGGGGGCCCGGGACACCGTGCACAAGCACCAGTCAATCACCGCCCCCTCCCGGTCGTGGAGCGCGCCGTACACCAGCGTCCGCTCCGGCCGCCCGGACATGGGCCCGCCCCGAAAGGGGGTGAACACCGCGTCCGCCGCCCCTACGGCTCCCGGCCCGGACAGGCGGAGTATCCCAATGGCGCAGGGGGTCATGGGCGTGGCGATGGCGGCAATGGTGTCGGTCATGTGGATTCACCTCAAAATTCAAATCGCGGCGTTCCGCTTTGGGGGCGCTCCCCCGGCGGCTGAGCGCGTTCTTCCCCTATCTTACCACAGCCCGGCGGAAGGGTCAATGCGCGCCCCGCACCCCCCATCCCCAGGCGCCAGCCCAGAGACCGGGGCTTGTCTTTTCCTGGGAAAAGCGCTATAATAGGACGCGCCCCGCAGCCGGGGCAGATCCCGGAGAGGAGCTGGCTGTCATGACCCGCGACCAGGCTTTTGAATTTCTGGACCGCACCGCCCGGGGGATCGCCGAGATGTTCGGCTCCTCCTGTGAAACGCTGGTTCACGACATGGGGGTGCCCACCCACCCCATATTGTCCATCTACAACGGCCACGTGTCCGGCCGGGAGGTGGGCTCCACCATGGATATTATGGGCATCGGCCTGACCCTGGACGAGCAGGCCGCCACCACCGACCAGGTGAACCTGGCCGCCGTCACCCCCGACGGGCGGCAGACCAAATCCTCCACCTTCCACATGATCGGGGAGGACTATAACCTGGCCTTGGGCATCAACTTCGACTATACCTCCCTGGTGTTCGCCAACCGCATCTTATCCGACCTGATGAACGCCCCCTCCGACCTGCGCTCCGCCCTGTGGCAGCCCGGGGACTCCCGGCAGCTGGCCGACCTCTTCGACCAGTGCGTGGCCGAGCTGGGCAAGCCGCCGGAGGAGCTCAACAAGGGGGACCGGCTGCGGATCATCGGCCTGCTGCGCCGGCGCAGCGCCTTCTCCTACCGCAAGTCGGTGCCCTACATCGCCGGACGGCTGGGGGTGTCCCGGTACACGGTGTACAAGTACCTGGACGAGGTGGAGCGGGAGGGGGCGGAGTAATCTGCCCCGTTTCCCTTGTATTTGACAGAAAAGTAGGGTATACTATGGGAAAACCGCCCGTCGGTTTTGCGCCGTTGAAGGAGTGTTTACATATGATCGGAAAAGAACAGATTGACGCCTATTTCGCGGACAAGGAGGGGCTGCTGGTGGAGGCGGTGAGCCGCCTGGTATCCATCGACAGCGTGGAGGGGGCCCCCGCCCCCGGCGCGCCCTTTGGCCCCGGCCCCGCCGCCGCCCTCCGGGAGGCGCTGGCCATCGCCCGGGAGTGGGGCCTTGCGGCGCAGGACCACGAGGGCTATGTGGGCACCGCCGACCTGAACGGCGGCGAGGACGCCCTGCACATCCTGGGCCACCTGGACGTGGTGGCCCCCGGGGACGGCTGGACGGTGACCCAGCCCTATACCCCCAAGCTGGCGGACGGCCTGCTCTACGGCCGGGGCACCGATGACGACAAGGGCCCTGTGGCGGCCTCCCTGCTGGCCATGAAGGCGGTGAAGGAGCTGGGCGTGCCGCTGGCAAAAAACTGCAAGCTCATCATGGGCACCAACGAGGAGAGCGGCTCCGGGGACATCGCCTGGTATTTCGCCCGGCACCCCTATGCCCCCGCCACCTTCTCCCCCGACTCCGGCTTCCCCGTCATCAACACGGAGAAGGGGAACATCCGGCCCGCCGGCTCTGAAAATGGAAAGCCCCGGCCCATCTTCACCAGGAGCTGGCCCGCCCAGTCCGAGCTGCCCCGGGTGAACTGGCTCCACGGCGGCATCCGGGGGAACGTTCTGCCGGGGGACGCCTCCGCCGGGGTGGAGGGGCTGACCATGTACGACATCCAGCCCGTGGCCCGGGATATCACCGCCCGCACGGGGATCAAGTTCACCTTTGCCCATGAGAATGGCGTCACCGTCATCCGCGCCAAGGGGGAGGCCTCTCACGCCGCCTACCCCGAGGGGGGGAACAACGCCATCACCGGGCTCATCTCCCTGCTGTGCGCCCTGCCCCTGGCGGATGGGGGCTGCAAGGACGCCCTCCACGATCTCAACGCCCTGATCCCCCACGGGGACTGCAAGGGCCGGGCGCTGGGCATCGCCCAGCAGGAGCCCATCGCCGGGCCGCTCACTGTGGCCTTCTCTCTGCTGGAGGTGACGGAGACGGGGCTGGAGGGCTTCTTCGACAGCCGGGTGCCCCTGTGCGCCACGGAGGAGAACTGCCTGAACGTGGCAAAGGCCGCCTTTGAGGGGAAGGGCTTCACCTTTGAGGCCGTCCAGGGCGCGCCCCACCACGTCCCCGCCGACAGCCCCTTTATCAAGACGCTGCTGGGGCGGTATGAGGAGTACACCGGCCTCAAGGGCGAGTGCCTGTCCACCGGCGGCGGCACCTATGTCCACGATATCCCCGGCGGCGTGGCCTTCGGCTGCACCCTGCCCGGCTTCGACACCCACCTCCACGGCGCGGACGAACGGGTGCGTGTGAGCGATTTGATGCTCAGCGCCAAGCTGTTCGCCCATGTCATCCTTGACCTGTGCGGATAACCCGGGGCGAGGCTGTTTAAAGGCGCGGAGATGTTAAACCGCCCTAGGACACGTGGAGAGCCCCGCGCCATTTCTTATCCTGGGGTTGATATTTCTTCTCTTCTATGCTATACTTGACTCGCGGCAGGCAGCAAACAGAAATATGCGCGGTTATTCTCAATGGGGGTTTGTGCATGGCAGACTATTTTTCAAAAATGAATGAGGACTATGTTCAAAAGCATTTCCCTGATGGCTCGGTGTTTAAGGGTACAATGAAAACCGTCAAACGGGGAAGCGCCATCGGCTTCGTTTTATTTGGCCTGTTCTTCGCCGGCGCCTTGTACGGACTGGTGTGGGGCATCCGCAGAACCCTCCAGTTTATATCCGATGGTGAAGACGATATGCTGAGCGTCGGCATTGTGATTTGCGGTTTTTTTGGCGTGGTGCTTTTGGTCAGCCTGATTATTCTGTTCTTCTTGGTAAAAGGAATGCGTCAAAAGCAGGACGACTATATTGCGGCCTCTGCAAAGAGCAGCAAACTGCCGGTAAGCGAGATCGAAACGTTTGAGCGGCAGGCTGTGGCGTCAGATTGCTATATCCTCAAACTGACCTCGGGGCTCGACCGAGTGCTTTCCAACGCTGCGCATAAGGATGGGCTGCTTACAAGGGACTATATCTTTCTAGCCGACCCGGCCCAGACCGTCATGCGCGTGGACAGCCTGAAAGCATGCTGCTTTGGCGACTATACCTATTACATCAACACCGGGAAGATCCACAAGAAAATCCATAGCCTGGTAGTTTACCTGATTGCCTCTAACGGCGCCAGCGTCCTTTCCGATACGACCGAGGAAGCGGGACGCGCCCTTATGGCGCTTCTCAAGCAGCGCAACAGCGCAATTGACACGAACGAAGGGAACGTTCTCCCGGAAAGCGCGTTTGACAGCTACAAAGACAGGGTGCTGGGCGTCCGATAAGCCGACAGGCGGGGATAGGGGCCGGCGCCCTTGCCAGATGGGGAAGGTGCTGGATGGACCGGGACCGGCGACTGGGGAAATGTTTTCCATAGGCCGAACGGCGTGGCTTTCGTCACGCCGTTCGGCCTTTTTCCGTCAGCTTTCCTTTAGCGCCTGTTGCAGGGCAGCCTTCTCAGTACCGCCCGAAGTCGCCGGAGCGGCCCTGGGACACGTCGGCGCCGAACTCATAGTCCTTGCCGGGCAGAATGGCGTTGAGGGCAATGCCCGCGATGGCGGCGATGGCCAGGGCGGTGAGGGTGATGTGGGCGCCGCCCACCTCAAAGGTCAGCCCGCCGGAGAAGCCCAGGCCGCACACCAGGATGACGGCGGCGATGATCAGGTTGCGGGAGTTGGTGAAGTCCACCCGGTTCTCCACCACGTTGCGCACGCCGATGGCGGAGATCATGCCGTAGAGGATGAAGGACACGCCGCCCACGATGGCCGCAGGCATGGCGTTGACCAGCGCCGCGAACATGGGGCTGAAGGACAGCGCCAGGGCGTAGACGGCGGCCAGCCGGATCACCCGGGGGTCGTACACCTTGGAGAGGACCAGCACGCCGGTATTCTCGCCGTAGGTGGTGTTGGCGGGGCCGCCGAAGATGGCGGACAGGGAGGTGGCGATGCCGTCGCCGATGAGGGTGCGGTGCAGGCCGGGCTCCTCAATGAAGTTCTCCCCCACAGTGGCGGAGATGGCGGACATGTCGCCGATGTGCTCCATCATGGCGGCGATGGCGATGGGGGCCATCACCAGGATGGAGGTGAGGTCAAACTTGGCGATGGAGCCGCCGAAGTCGGTGAGGAAGGGCTGGAGGCCGATGGGGCTGGCGGCGGCCACGGTGGAGAAGTCCATCAGGGGGACCACCGCGCCGGTGGCATCCAGCGCCGTGGCGCCCAGGGCGTTGGCGATGACCGCCACCAGGTAGGAGCCCACCACGCCCAGCAGGATGGGGATGATCTTGATCATGCCGCGGCCCCAGATGTTGGCCGCCACGATGATGGCCATGGCCACCAGCGCCAGCCACCAGCAGGTCTTGGCGTTATTGACGGCGGAGGGGGCCAGGTTCAGTCCGATGAGGATGATGATGGGGCCGGTGACCACGGGGGGGAGGAAGCGCATGACCTGCTTCACGCCCACTGCCTTGATGACCAGGGCCAGCGCCACATACAGCAGGCCGGCCACCACGATGCCGCCGCAGGCGTATTGCAGCTTTTCCGATGCCTCCATGGCGGCGTATTTGCCGGAGTCCAGCTTAGACACTGCCTCAAACCCGCCCAGGAAGGCGAAGGAGGAGCCCAGGAAAGCGGGCACCCGCAGCCGGGTGCACACGTGGAAGAACAGCGTGCCCACCCCCGCGAAAAACAGGGTGGTCTGGATGGACAGGGGCAGTCCGTAATTGTTTACCAGGATGGGCACCAGCACCGTGGCGCCGAACATGGCGAACATGTGCTGAAGGCCCAGGATGAGCATCTTAGGCATACCCAGGGTGCGGGCGTCGCGGATGGGCTCTTGGTTATTCATACTCGTCTCTCCCTCACGTAAAATTCGCAAAAAAAGAAGCAACCGCCCCAACGGCGATTGCCTTATAAAGAGAAATAGAAACGATACGCCCCCAGGCCGGGCGCGTTAAAAAACAGCGGCGTGGACTGGCACATATCGTTCCCCTCCTTTTGCGTTCGTATTATGATACCAGAAGCAGGCGGATAATACAAGCTGTAAAAATGCACAAAAACCGTCCGGCTGTGCGGGCGGTTTTTGACAGGACGCATGGTATGATGTTTGCTGTGCGGGCTCTGGGCTTTTGCGTTCGCTCCGCTCCAAGGTCTCGCCTTCGGCTCGGTCGGCGCTGGACGTGTGCCACAGGCACACAGCGCCCCTCACTGTCCGCTTCTCCGCGCTTGCTGTCACGCTGCGAAGCGGACAGGACGTTCCCTCGATTTCGCTGCGCTCAAGCAAAACCCGGCCCCGCTGCGCGGGCCCTGGGCTTTTGCGTTCGCTCCGCTCCAAGCTCTCTCACTGTCCGCTTCTCCGCGCTTGCTGTCACGCTGCGAAGCGGACAGGACGTTCCCTCGCTTTCGCTGCGCTCAAGCAAAACCCGGCCCCGCTGTGCGGGCCCTGGGCTTTTGCGTTCGCTCCGCTCCAAGCTCCCTCACTGTCCGCTTCTCCGCGCTTCTTACAGCACCTTGGACAGGAAATCAATGGTGCGCTGCTCCCTGGGGTGGGCGAAGAAGGCGTGGGGCTCGTCCTGCTCCACAATCTTCCCCCCGTCCATAAACAGCACCCGGGTGCCCACCTCCCGGGCAAAGCCCATCTCGTGGGTAACCACCACCATGGTCATGCCCTCCCGGGCCAGCTCCTTCATCACCTCCAGCACCTCGCCCACCATCTCCGGGTCCAGGGCGGAGGTGGGCTCGTCAAAGAGCAGCACCTTGGGGCGCATGGCCAGGGCGCGGACGATG
>CAJUKT010000019.1 GCA_910587255.1 uncultured Oscillospiraceae bacterium | reverse complement strand
TACCGCTTCGATTATGCTACTATTGTCGCAGACAGCGCAATAGAGTGTTATGAGATTTGTTTGCCACATACTTACATTCTCTACTCTTTTGCGCTGTTTTTCTACCCCCTTCTCTTGCTTTTAAACCTTGATTCGCATTTTGAATATGGATTTGACTTTTTGAGCGGCCTCCGGGCCGCTCTATCTTGTTTTCAGCAACGCAAATCCTGGGGTCACATGGTCATGCCGCCCCATCCCTGCTCCACATGATCGTCTGGCTTATGGCCCATGGCAATTTTCTTTTCCTGTATCCTCCGCCGCAGCTTGCGGTCAGTGTGCTGACCCTGAGTGCTGTCCATCGTCCGGGCGTTGTCCTGGAAGATCCGCCCTATCGAATGGAGCAGGCTGTTCACTGCCAGAATGGCAGAGGGCAAAGAAGATCTATCCTGTCGCTCCAACAGAATCTGGGCGTAGGTGTGCCCTTGTTCCGCCGCCTGGGTCAGCCAGTAGACGGCCTGCCCCATGTCCTGGGGGATATCCTCACCCTCCCAATACAGCTTGCCCAGGAGGTATTCCGCATACGGGCTACCTGCCTCTGCCGAAGCTGTGAGCCAGGGCAGGGCTTCCGCAGTATTCCCATCCTTCAAAAATTCTTTGGCCAGACGGTAGGCGGCGAACTCGTTTTTATTCTCGGCCGCCTGCGTCAGCCAGCGGATGCCCTGCTCCCGGTCGTGGACTTCTGCGTCATCAGCCAGCAACAGTTTGCCCAGCGCGTATTGCGCACCCGACAGCTCCTGCGCCGCCTGTTCAAACCAGTACCGTGCCTCCACCCAGTCCGGCGTGACCAGCGGGCCATCTCGGTACAGCCTGCCCAGCAGAAGCTGGGCGTAGGGATTGTTTCTCTCCGCCTGTGCGCGAAGCCGCTCCACCCCCTCATCACGCAGGCCGAGTGGGAGATTGTCGTCACAAACTACTGACCAAATTCGTCCACAGGTTTCAACGCCTTGGAGAATATCATCCGGCTCATCGTACCGCGCCATATTCCTGTCCTCAAAAGTGAGATGCTCCAATCGGAGCGCAGCCTGGATGACGGCATTGTGTATGGCGCGGAACTCTTTCTGCTGAGACAGCGGGACACGCTCCATGGGCTTGTCCGAGTAGAACTCGTTCACCTCTTGCTGGAGTTCCAGCCATTTTTCATAGCACTCTTTTACTGACGGCAGCCGCGCCATCTGATCCACGATCTCATCCACCTGCTTTTTCATGCGCTTGGGAAGGTACCCATACTGCTTTTTGCCCGTCACACTTTTGAGTTCGTGAGCCAGTACCAGTATCAGTTGCTCCGCTTCCGGGTGTTCGCAGACGCCCCGCTTCATTTCGTCAGCCAGCTCCAGCATAGTGCAGCGGGCCTCCGCTACCAGCTCATCCCGGGATTGACTTTTCTGCTCGTAGACATGGAGCATCTCCTGATGGAAGATATCGTTGGTGAGCATGGACTTGATTTTCTCAATGCCCACCGGGCTGAGATAACCCGGAGCATCCCCGGCAGACCATGCCATCATATGGACGTGGGGATGGTTACCCTCGTCATGGAATGCAGCGTACCAGCGGAAGTCATTGGATGGGATGTTCATGGCATCGGCGATGTCGTTGCGGTGGGTGAGGAGCAGGTTGCGCCACGTCCTGGCATTGTCGTAACCCAGGCGGGCGGCGTCCTCCCGCTTCAGCGAGATGATGTGCGTCCACACATTTTTCTCACACGTTTGCAGCTCCGCCGTCACCTTTTTCAGGTCCACATAGTCCGAGTGCGGGGCCAGGATGTATAACCACAAACGGGGCGGCAGGGCATTGAGAGAGGGCTGGACGCCAGACCCGGAAAGCGGTCTTTACGCTGGCGATAATTATAATTGCGCCACTTATATGCTGACCGCCAAACAGTCAGAG
>CAJUKT010000018.1 GCA_910587255.1 uncultured Oscillospiraceae bacterium | reverse complement strand
GCGGTCACCTTCGTGCTGCTGTGCTCCAACGTGATGATCTCCCTGCTGCGCAAGGTGATCTCCGACAAGGTGCGCATCCCCTGCTACATCGTGGTCATCGCCTCCTTCGTCACCCTGGTGCAGATGATCGTCAAGGCCTATTTCAAGAGCCTGGACGACGCCCTGGGGCTCTACCTGCCCCTGATTGTGGTGAACTGCATCATCCTGGGCCGTGCGGAGATGTTTGCCAACAAGAACAGCGCCCTGGATTCCGCGCTGGACGCCATCGGCATGGGCGTGGGCTACACGCTGGCCATGCTGGCCATGGCCTCCATCCGGGAGATCTTCGGCGCGGGCACCTGGTTCGGCATTGCCCTGCCCGTGCTCAGCGAGAACAACATCTCCATCATGACCATGGCCCCGGGCGGCTTTGCCATCTTCGGCATTTTGATCGCCATCATCAACAAGGCCAGCAACGGCAAGGCCATCAAGAAAAAGGACTTCAGCTGTGAGGGCTGCCCCAGCGCTGCGGCGTGTAACGGGCAGAACTGCGCTGAGAAGAGGGAGGCTGCCGCGAAATGATTGATTTTAAAGCTCTGCTCGCCATCGTCATGGCGGCCGTCCTGGTGAATAACTACGTGCTGGCCCAATTCCTGGGCATCTGCCCCTTCCTGGGCGTGTCCAAGAAGCTGGATCAGGCCGCCGGGATGAGCGTGGCCGTCATCTTCGTGATGCTGCTGGCCACCGCCGTCACCTACCCCATCCAGTTCTTCGTGCTCAACCCCAATGGGCTGGGTTACCTCCAGACCATCGTGTTTATCCTGGTCATCGCCGCCCTGGTGCAGCTGGTGGAGATTATCCTCAAGAAGTACATACCCGCCCTCCACGCCTCGCTGGGCGTGTACCTGCCCCTCATCACCACCAACTGCGCGGTGCTGGGCGTGTGCATCAGCAACGTGGACAACTACATGACCGCCACCGGCGGCTTCGGGGGCGGCTTCGTCCAGGCCATGTTCAACTCCCTGGGCTCCGGCCTGGGCTTCCTGCTGGCCATGGTGCTGTTCTCCGGCGTACGCAGCCGGGTGGACAAGTGCAAATGCCCCGAGTGCTTCAAGGGGATGCCCATCACCCTGATCTCCGCCGCCATTGTGTCCGTGTCCTTCATGGGCTTTGCGGGCATAGTGGAAAACCTGCTGGGTTAAGGAGGGGAGCGTAGTATGGAACCTATTACGATTGTAATCGCTGTGGCGGTCGTGGGCGTCATCGGCCTGCTGTGCGCCGTGATGCTGACCATCGCCTCCAAGTTCATGGCTGTGGAGGTGGACGAGCGCATCCCCATGGTCCGTGAGTGCCTGCCCGGCGCCAACTGCGGCGCCTGCGGCTTCGCCGGGTGCGACGGCTACGCCGCCGCCCTGGTGGAGGATCCGGACCTGGCCGTCAACCTGTGCGTGCCCGGCGGCGCCACCGCCGCAGACAGCATCGGCAAGGTGCTGGGCCGCGCGGCGGGGGACGTTGCCAAACAGGTGGCCGAGGTGCGCTGTTCCGGCACCTGTGAGGCCACTTCCGTGAAGATGGACTACAAGGGCCTGGAGAGCTGTGCCGCCGCCAAGCTGCTGTTCGGCGGTACGGGCAAGTGCGTCTACGGCTGTATCGGCCTGGGCGACTGCGCCCAGGTGTGCCCCGTGGGGGCCATCCACATCAACGGCGGGCTGGCCCGGGTGGACGCCAGCGTGTGCATCGGCTGCGGGTTGTGCGCCAAGACCTGCCCCAACCATGTCATCGCCATCCGCCCCGCCGACGCCCATATGGTGGTGGACTGCAACAGCCACCAGAAGGGCGCGGGCACCCGCCGGAACTGCTCCGCGGGCTGCATCGGCTGCCGCCTGTGCGAGAAGAACTGCCACACCGGGGCTATCACCGTTACCGACAACCTGGCGAGCATCGACTACGCCAAGTGCGACGGCTGCGGCAAGTGCATTGAGGTGTGTAAGGCCGGGTGCCTGGTGGCGCTGAATATCACCAAGGCTGAGGTCGTCAACAACTGACAAGAGAAGCGGGAATCCCGGCGGGTGCAGGCCCGCCGGGGCTCCGGCAAGGTTTCGTGAGGGGGAGGCCGCATGGCCCTCCCTCCGTTGCGGTTTGGAGGAAAATATCAAATTGAACTGGCTGAAAACCCACAAAAATGACATGATCCTCATCGCAGCCCTGCTGATTCTCGGGGGCGGTCTGGCCCTGCTGCTGCTGTTCACGCGGCAGGATGGGGGACTGGTGCGCGTCCAAATAGACAGCGAGACGGTGATGGAGCTCCCCCTGGACCAGGATACCCGCATTGCGTTGGGAGAGGACGGACACGTCAACACCCTAGTGATCTGGGACGGCACGGCCCAGGTGGTGGAGGCGGACTGCCCCGACCAGGTTTGTGTGCGGCAGGGGGCGGTGCGGTACGCCGGGGAATCCATTGTCTGCCTGCCTCATAAGCTGGTAATCACCATTGAGGGTGGGCAGACCGGCGGCGTGGACGGGGCCACGAAATAGTGGGGCCCCCGCGAAAGCCAGGCAAAGCGGGCTTCGCGGGGAGAGGAAAAGCAAGGGAGCGGATTTTGCTTCGACGAAGGAGGCGCGGGATGGATGCGAAAAAAGTCGCCCAATACGGGCTGATTACTGCCCTGGCCCTTGTGCTGTCCTGGGCGGAGTCCCTGCTGCCCCCCCTGGGGGCGCCGGGGGTGAAGCTGGGGCTGCCCAATCTGGCCATTGTGTTTGCCCTGTACCGGCTGGGCTGGAAGGACGCCTGCGCGGTCTCCCTGGTGCGGGTGGTGCTGGTGGCGCTGCTGTTTGGCAACGGGGCGGCGCTGGCCTACAGCATCGCCGGGGCGGCGCTGAGCCTGTCCCTCATGGGCCTGCTGAAAAAGACCGGGAAGTTCTCCTCCATCGGCGTCAGCGTGGCCGGGGGCGTGGCCCACAACGCGGGGCAGATCCTGGTGGCCATGGTTTTGCTGGAGACGGCGAGGCTGGCGTGGTATCTGCCGGTGCTGTGGGTGTCCGGGACGGTGGCGGGGGTGCTTATCGGCATCGTGGCCGGGGTGCTGGTGGAGCGGGTGCCATAGCGCGAGGATAGGCGCATAGGGGAGCTTGGACCGGAGCGAAGGCAAAAGCCCAGGGCCCGTGAAACGGGACCGGGTTTTGCCTGAGTCGTAGGGAAAGCGACCCGGCTATGCGCCCAATCCGAGCGTGGATACAGGGCGGCTGAAAGGAGCTCGTTATGGAGAAAAAACAGATGATCCTATTGCTGGCAGTATATGGACTGGGTGCAGTGGCTTGGTTTTCCGGCGTGGTGCAAATGGGTGTGCTGGGCCTGATTCTCGGTATCGCATTCAGTGTGAAATTTTTCCTTGAACTGTGGAAATGCTGGAGAAATTGGGAAAAGAAATCGTAAGGAGGCCCTATTTATGAATTGGAACACAACCGGGCTGTTTGACCTGAGCCACACCCTGGCTGGGGACTATCTGGCCCGCTTTACATACCCCTGGCAGGCGCTGGATGGGATCAAGGAGCTGATCCTGTCCCTGGGCCCCGCCCTGGGGGAGGGCTACCAGGAGCGCGCCCCCCAGGTGTGGGTGCATGAGACGGCCCAGGTCGCCCCCACCGCCTTCCTGGGCGCGCCCTGCATCATCGGCCCCCACACCGAGGTGCGCCACTGCGCCTTCATCCGGGGCTCCGCCCTGGTGGGGGCGGGCTGCGTTGTGGGCAACTCGGTGGAGCTGAAAAACGTCATCCTCTTCGACGGGGTGCAGACGCCCCATTACAACTACGTGGGCGACTCCATTTTGGGCTACAAAAGCCACATGGGGGCGGGGTCCATCACCTCCAACGTGAAGTCGGACAAAACCCTTGTCACCGTGAAAAACGGGGCGGAAACCATCGAGACGGGCCGGAAAAAATTCGGCGCGATTTTGGGCGACCATGTGGAGGTGGGCTGCAACAGCGTGCTCAACCCCGGCACGGTGGTGGGGCCCCGCGCCAATATCTATCCCCTGTCCTGCGTCCGGGGGGCGGTGCCGGGGGACAGCATCTATAAGACGGGCGGCGTCATCGTCCAAAAGGAGAAATGAGCAATGGGTAAATATTTTGGCACCGACGGCTTCCGGGGAGAGGCCAACGTGGAGCTCACCGCCGACCACGCCTACCAGGTGGGGCGGTTCCTGGGCTGGTACTATGGCCGGGGGGACCACAGGGCCCGGATCGTGGTGGGTAAGGACACCCGCCGGTCCAGCTATATGCTGGAGTACGCCATCAGCGCGGGCATGGCCGCTTCCGGGGCGGAGGTGTACCTGCTCCACGTCACCACCACTCCCTCCGTGTCCTACGTCACCCGCACCGACGGCTTTGACTGCGGCGTGATGATCTCCGCCTCCCACAACCCCTATTGCGATAACGGCATCAAGCTGCTCAACCGGGAGGGGGAGAAGATGGACGAGGCCACCATCCGGCTGGTGGAGGACTACCTGGACGGGAACCTTTCGGTGGACGGCCAGACCTTCCCTGGGCTGCCCTTTGCCGCCGGAGAGGGGGTGGGCAGCATTGTGGACCACACCGCAGGGCGCAACCGCTATATGGGCTATCTCATCTCCCTGGCGGTGTACTCCTTCCGGGGGAAAAAGATCGCCCTGGACTGCGCCAACGGCTCGGCGTGGTCCATCGCCCCCAATGTGTTCCGCTCCCTGGGGGCGGAGGTCCACGTCATCAACGACCGGCCGGACGGGCTGAACATCAATCTGAACGCCGGGTCCACCCACATTGAGGGCCTGAAGGAATACGTGAAGGAGCACCACTGCGACGCGGGCTTTGCCTACGACGGCGACGCCGACCGCTGCCTCGCTGTGGACGAGAACGGCCATCTGGTGGACGGCGACCAGATCATGTACCTGTACGGCGCGTATATGAAGGAGCGGGGCAAGCTGCTCACAAACACGGTGGTCACCACCGTCATGTCCAATTTTGGGCTCTATAAGGCGCTGGACAGGGCGGGGATCGCCTATGCCAAGACCGCTGTGGGGGACAAGTATGTGTACGAGGAAATGGTCCGGGGGGGCCACCGCCTGGGCGGCGAGCAGTCGGGCCACATCATTTTCTCCAAGTACGCCAGGACGGGGGACGGCATTCTCACCTCGCTGAAAATCATGGAGGTGATGATGGCCAAAAAGGAGACCCTGAGCCGTCTGGCCGCCCCGGTGACGGTCTATCCCCAGGTGCTCATTAACGTGCGGGTAAAGGACAAAAAGGCCGCTCAGGACGATCCCGCCGTCCAGGCGGCGGTACGGGCCGCGGCGGACAGGCTGGGGGACACGGGCCGCATCCTGGTGCGGGAGTCGGGCACCGAGCCGCTGGTGCGGGTGATGGTGGAGGCCCCGGAAAAGGCCCAGTGCCAGGAGCTGGCCCAAAACGTGGTGGATGTGATCGCCGCACAGGGCCACAAAGCGGAATAAACAGGGAAACGGCTGGCCATAGACAAGGCCAGCCGTTTCCATTTAGACCACAAACCCAATTGCTTTGCCCACCCGGGCCTGCCTTCTCCCGCAGAGGACAAGGGGCTACCGATCCCACTTGCTGATCAGCGCCCGCAGCTGGTCGGCGAACTTGCCCAAATCCTTGTTGGAGCCGCCCTTGTTGTGGGCGATGACCTCCATGAGCTTTTTGCCCACGTCCTCCAGCCGCCGGTAGGCGGGGGAGCCCGGGTCCACCGGGGCCGCCTTGGGCTCCAGCACCACGCCGGGGGCGATCATGCGGTCCTCCAGCAGGTCGTAAACCTCCTCGTAGTTGGGCGCGTGGGCGGAGAAGCCCATCTCGGTGAGGGTCTGGGCGTAGTTCTCCGCCGCGCGGGCCTCGCCGTGGACCACGAACACCTGCTGGGGTTTGGGCGTATACAGGCTGATCCACCGCACCAGCCCGTCCCGGTCGGCGTGGGAGCTCAGGCCGTGGAAGCGGACGATCCGTGCCCTGACGGCGATTTCCTCGCCAAAGAGCTTTACGTGGTCCGCCCCGTCCAGGATGCGCCGCCCCAGGGAGCCCTCGGCCTGGTAGCCCACAAACAGGATGGTGGACTCCGGACGCCAGAGGTTGTGCTTCAGGTGGTGGCGGATGCGGCCCGCGTCACACATGCCGGAGGCGGATATGATGACCTTGGGCCGGGCGTCCAGGTTCAGCTCCCTTGATTCCTCGGTGCTCTCGGTGATGTTCAGCCCGGGGAAGCGGAACAGCGCCCCGCCCCGCAGGTGCTCCACCGCCTCCTCGTCCAGGTAGCCGGTGAGGTCGCCGGAGAAGATCTCGGTGGCCGCCCCCGCCAGGGGGGAGTCCACATACACCTGGAAATCCGGGTCGGAATCCACCAGGCCCTGCTCCTTGATCTCCCGGATAAAGTACAAAAGCTCCTGGGTGCGGCCCACGGCGAAGGAGGGGATCACCAGGTTGCCGCCCTTGGCCAGGGTCTCGTCAATGACCCGGGCCAGGTCGTCGGCGTAGTTGGGCTTTTCCTTCACGTTATGCAGGCGGTCCCCGTAGGTGCTCTCGGTGACTACATAGTCCGCCTCGGTGATGGGCTGGGGGGAGCGGATGATGGGCTGCTTGCGGTTGCCGATGTCGCCGGAGAACACGATTTTTTTGGTAAAGCCCTGCTCGGTGAGCCACATCTCCACACAGGCGGAGCCCAGCAGGTGGCCCGCGTCCACAAAGCGGATTTTGATGCCGTCGGATATGTCCAGCTCCCAGCCGTACTCGCAGGTGACAATGTGGCGCAGGGTCTTTTCCACGTCCTCCAGGGTGTACAGCGGCTCCACGGGAGGCTTGCCGGCCCGTTTGCCCTTCTGGTTTTCATAGGCGGCGTCGTTCTCCTGGATCTGGGCGGAGTCCCGCAGCATGATGGACAGCAGCTGGGCGGTGAGCCGGGTGCAGTAGATATTGCCCGCGAAGCCCTGCTTCACCAGCAGGGGCAGGCGGCCGGAGTGGTCGATGTGGGCGTGGGTGACCACCACGTCGTCGATGTAGCCGGGGACGAAATCAAGCTCACGGTTGTCCCGCTCGTCCCGGCCCTGCTGAAGGCCGCAGTCCACCAGTACCTTGTGCCCGTTGACCTCCACGCAGTGGCAGCTGCCTGTGACTGCCTTGGCCGCGCCGAAGAATGTAAGTTTCACCTAAAAGCACCTCTACTCTCTATGGATGATATGTATAGTTTCCCCAATGCCATTGTATACCATAGGATGGAAAATGTAAAGCGCAGCCGCGTAATTTTTCCGCAGGGGGAGCGCTCTGGATTTGGGAAATCCGCTTGTCTTTTCCCTGGGGGTTGTGGTATACTATAACATCATGCGGCAGCAGAGGGGGAAGCGGCCGGCGATGAACGTGCAGGGGCAAAAGGAGGACGCATACCTTGGAGAAGATCACGGACAGACAAAAAATACTGATTGTGGATGACTCGGAGATGAACCGGGCTATCCTGGCGGATATGCTGGGGGGCGAGTTCGATATCGTCGAGGCGGAAAACGGCGTTGAGGGCGTGGCCATGCTGCAAAAGCACGGCCTGGAGATCTCCCTGGTGCTGTTGGACATCGTAATGCCTGTGATGGACGGCTTCGGCGTACTCACACAAATGAACAAGTATCGCTGGATTGAGGATATCCCGGTGATTATGATCTCGGCGGAACGGGGGAGCAGCCACGTCGAGCGGGCCTTCGAGCTGGGCATCACCGACTTTATCAGCCGTCCCTTTGACGCGATCATCGTTCACCGGCGGGTGGTGAACACCATTCTGCTCTACGCCAAGCAGAAGCGGCTGACCGCCATGGTGGCCGAGCAGATCTATGAAAAGGAGCAGCGTAGTAGCCTGATGATCGACATACTCAGCCATTGCGTGGAGTTCCGCAACGGCGAGAGCGGTATGCACGTGCGCAACGTACATATCCTGACCGAGACCCTGCTCAACGCCCTGCTGCGCAAGACCGACCGCTACCACATCAGCCAGGCGGATATTTCCGTCATCAGCACCGCCTCCGCCCTCCACGATATCGGCAAGATCGCCATCCCGGAGGAAATTTTGAATAAGCCGGGCAAATTCACCCCCGAGGAGTTTGCCATTATGAAAACCCATTCCATGGTGGGCGCGGAGATGCTGGAAAACCTGCCCTCCTATCAGAATGAGCCGCTGGTAAGCTTTGCCTATCAGATTTGCCGCTGGCACCACGAGCGCTGGGACGGGCGGGGCTATCCGGACGGGCTGGCGGGGGATGAGATACCCATCTCGGCCCAGATTGTGGCCATGGCCGACGTATACGACGCGCTCACCTCCGAGCGGGTATACAAGCCGCCCTTCAGCCATGAGCAGGCGGTGAACATGATTGTGGGCGGGGAGTGCGGACAGTTTAATCCCCTGATGCTGGAGTGCCTGGAGGAGTGCGCCGATGAGATCCGCCAGGAGCTGGCGGCCGGCGGAGAGCAGCGCCGCAGCCAGCGGGATATCCAGAACGTGGCCAGGGAGCTGCACAGGCACAAGGAGCTCACCGCGTCCGAGCGCAGCCTTGAGCTGCTGGAGCACGAGCGGATGAAGTACAGCTTCTTTGCCTCCCTGACCAAGGAGATCCAGTTTGAGTACACCATCAGCCCCCCGGCCCTGGTGCTGAACAGCTGGGGCTCGGAAAAGCTGGACCTGCCCGAGGCGCTGCTGGACCCCTACCAGCACCCGGAGGCGCTGTCCATCATCAACAAGGACGTGCAGTCCAAGCTGGCCGACGCCCTGCACTCCACCACCCCGGGCAGCCCGGTGGTGCAGTTCGACTGCAAGCTGACCATCAAGGGGGAGGAGCGCTGGCACCATATCGTGGCCCGGGCCTCCTGGTCGGCGGAGGAGCCTCCGCGGTACACCGGCTGCATCGGCAAGGCCATGGATATCCACAACTCCCGCTTGGAGCTGGAGAGCTTGGAGCGGCAGGCGTCCCACGACTCCCTCACGGGGCTGGTCAACCGGGCCTACGCCAAAAAGCGGATCATCGAGCGGCTGGAGGACCGGCCCGCCGGACACTACGCCATGGTGATCCTGGATCTGGATTATTTCAAGTCCGCCAACGACACCTACGGCCACATGTTCGGCGACGAGGTGCTGAAGTTCCTGGCCGAGCGGATGCGCCACAGCATCCGGGGCGGCGATATCGCGGCCCGGGTGGGCGGGGACGAGTTCCTCATCTTCCTGGAGTACAAGGACGATTTGGAGTCCGCCATTGAGGGCGTGTACGGCCGGGTGAGCGGCGGCGTATACAAGGACTTTGCCATCTCGGTGAGCATGGGCGTGGCCAGCACCCAGGAGGCGGGATGCGATTATGACAGCCTGTTCCGCTGTGCTGACCAGGCCCTGTACGTGGTGAAGCACAGCGGGAAAAAAGGGTACTACAACTACTACCACAAGGAAAATGCCATTGATGCGGCCACGTCGGCGGTATCCCCCATCGACGCGGAGGGCAAGGAGGAGAGCGAATGACGCTGAAGGAGTGCTACGCCGCGCTGAACGGCGACTATGAGGAGGCCATGGGCCGGCTGCGCAGCGAAAGGCTGGTGCAGAAATTTGTGCTGAAATTCCTGGATGACGGCAGCTTCGACCTGCTCTGCCGCTCCATGGAGGCGGGGGACCAGCCCGAGGCGTTCCGGGCGGCCCACACCATCAAGGGTGTGTGCGCCAATATGGCCTTCAGCGCCCTGCTGGAGTCCAGCAGCCAGCTCACCGAGCTGCTGCGGGCGGGGGACATGGGGGATCAGGCCCAGGAGCTGTTCCAGCGGGTTAAAGCGGACTATGCCAAGACCGCGCAAGCCATCCAGGCCTTCCGGGAGGAGGCCGGGGGATGAAAAACAGGATAACCCGGTTTCTGCTTACCAGCTTGATCGGGGTGGCGTTGCTGTGCGTGTGTGTGTTCACCTTTTTTGCCATCCATATGGGGAACCAGAGCGCCGCGACCATCAACCAGGTGGGAACGCTGTACATGTCCAGCATGAGCCAGCAGACCTCCGTTCATTTTGAGAGCATCATCGGGATACAGATGAACCAGCTGCGGGCGCTGGTGGGCACCATCCCCTCCGACATCATCCACAGCGACCAGGGGCTTCAGCAGCAGCTCATGGCCCAGGCCAAGGCCCGGGATTTTGCCTACCTGGGCTTTTACGGCAACGACGGCAGCTTTGAGATGCTCTACGGGTCGCAGCTGACCGTCACCGACCCGGAGCCGTTTCTGGATTCCCTGCGCAAGGACCAGCAGAAGGTGGCCATCGGCACCGACGCCCAGGGGGAAAAGGTTGTGCTGCTGGGAATGCCCTCCCCCCACCCGTCCACCCCGGAGCACGACTGCGCCGCCCTGGTGGCGGGGCTGCCGGTGTCCTACATCAGCAGCAACCTCTCGCTGGAGGAGAACAACGAGCGGGCATACTCCTTCATCATCCGGCGGGACGGCTCCTTCGTCATCCGCAGCAACGACGCTTACCGCAACAATTATTTTGAGCGGGTTCGGGTGCTCTACGACGATGTGAACGGCATTACGGCGGATGAGTACCTTGAGGAGCTGGAGGCCGCCATGGTCCGGGGGGTGGACTACTCCAACGAGTTTACCATGGGGGGGGAACGCTACCACCTCTACTGCACCCGCCTGCCCTATTCCGAGTGGTACCTCATCACCTTCCTGCCGTATGGCTCCATGGACTCCATCGTTACCGGCTTCAGCCATGAGTGGAGTTCGCTGACCATTCTCAGCGGCACCATTATCCTCACCGCCCTGCTGCTGGTGTTCTACAAGTACTACGGGCTGACCCGGCAGCAGCTGCAAGAGGTGGAGGAGGCCCGCCAGGCCGCGGAGGCCGCCCAAAAGGAGGCCGAGCACGCCAACCGGGCCAAGAGCGAGTTTTTGTCCAACATGAGCCACGATATCCGCACCCCCATGAATGCCATCGTGGGCATGACGGCCATTGCCATCGCCAACCTGAAAGACCCTCAGCAGGTGCACAACTGCCTGAAAAAGATCACCCTGTCCAGTAAGCATCTGCTGGGGCTCATCAACGATGTGCTGGACATGTCCAAAATCGAGAGCGGCAAGATGACGCTGAATATGGACCAAGTATCCCTGCGGGAGGTGATGGACGGCATTGTGGCCATCTGCCAGCCCCAGGTGAAGGCCAAGCGCCAGCAGTTTGACGTGTTTATCCACGATATTTCCACGGAAAACGTGCTGTGCGACAGCGTGCGTCTCAACCAGGTTCTGCTCAACCTGCTGTCCAACGCCATCAAGTTCACCCCGGAAGGCGGGGAGATCCATATGGCCCTCTATGAGGAGCCCTCCCCCAAGGGTGATAACTTTGTGCGCATCCACATCGAGGTGAAGGACACCGGCATCGGCATGTCCAGGGACTTCCAAAAGCACATCTTTGACTCCTTTGCCCGGGAGGACAGCGCCCGGGTCTACCGCACCGAGGGTACGGGCCTGGGTATGGCCATCACCAAGTACATTGTGGTGGACGCTATGGGCGGCACCATTGAAATGGACAGCGAACAGGGCAAGGGGACGCGGTTCTGCGTCACCCTGGATCTGGAGAAGGCCCAGGTGATGGAAGAGGACATGATCCTTCCCAGCTGGAACATGCTGGTGGTGGACGATGACCGGCTGCTGTGTGAAACGACCGTAGCCGCCTTGAACTCCATCGGCATCAGCGCCGATTGGACCCTGGACGGTGAGAGCGCCGTGGACATGGTGATCAAACGCCACAACCGGGGGGACGACTATCAGATTATCCTGCTGGACTGGAAGCTGCCCGGCATGGACGGCATTGCCACCGCCCGCAGCATCCGCCGGGAGTTGGGGGACAAGGTGCCCATCCTGCTGATCTCCGCATACGATTGGGGCGAGATTGAGGGAAAGGCAAAGGAGGCGGGCATCACCGGGTTTATCGCCAAGCCGCTGTTTAAGTCTACCCTCTTCAACAGCCTGCGCCAGTTTACAGAGCCCCTCCAGGTGGGGGAGAAGCCGCCGGAGAAAAAAGGCCCGGATCTGCGGGGCCGGCGGGTGCTGGTGGCGGAGGACAACGAGCTGAACTGGGAGATCGCCTCCGAGCTGCTCAGCGCCGAGGGGCTGGAGCTCACTTGGGCGGAAAACGGCCAGACCTGTGTGGAGATGTTTGAGCAGTCTCCTGTTGGTTATTTTGAGGCCATCCTCATGGATATCCGTATGCCGATAATGGGGGGCTACGAGGCCACCCAGGTTATCCGCACCCTGGAGAGGCCGGACAGGGATCTGCCCATCATCGCCATGACGGCGGACGCCTTTGCCGAGGATGTGAAGCGTTCGCTGGACTGCGGCATGAACGCCCACATTGCAAAACCCATCGACGTGCAGGAGGTTCTGCGCTTGCTGGACAAATATTTGAAGTAAAGCGACGGCCCCCGGTGAAAACCGGGGGCCGGTATTTTTTGGCTGGTCCCAGCCGCATACGGGACGGGCACAAGGAAATAGGGTGGAGACAGGGGAAAACGGGGAGCGCGCACCATTCCCCGCCGCCCCACATAGATTGAAGGGAAACGAGAGGCAGCCCGGCAGCGGCGGGCGGCGCCAAAACTTGGAGGAGGCTTCAGGATGCCCAACATTCGATATTTTCTGGGCGGCAATACGCCCACAGGTTTTTACTCCCTCTATCACCAGCTGTCGGAGCCGGAGCGGCTGCGGGCGCTGTACATCATCAAGGGTGGGCCGGGCTGCGGCAAGTCCACCCTCATGCGCCGGGTGGAGCGCCATGCCCAGGCTGCCGGGCTGGAGACGCAGCAGGTGTTGTGCTCCGGCGACCCGGATTCGCTGGACGCGCTGATTCTGCCCCAGCTGGGGGCCGCGCTGGTGGATGGAACGGCGCCCCAGGGGGTGGTATCAAAAGGACACTTTTGGGGAACAAGCTATTTGAAATGACAGGCGTAACTGCTCGCTCTTCGGGCTCGGCGGCCCGGAGAAAAAACGCCCTTAAAATGAAAACAGCCGACTCTCCCTTGAGCCCGGCTGAATAAAACGTGAAGATTGCAAGTTGATTGCGAAGCCTAAAAGAGAAAAATAATTTTAAAATGGAATAAATCAGGCAAAAACTCCTGATTTGCAAAAGTATGCAACCGGGAGATGGTAACTCGTCGGGTTATGAGTTTTTGTAAAAAGAACTCATAATCGGGAGGTCGTTTTTTTGTTGTTGCAGCAATATCAATGTGTTGCGGCTTTTGTTGTAAAATAACCCTAAATAGGTGAATTTGTTGTCCATTCCCTTCTCTTTTTATACTTTATTGCTGGCTTTGCAAATCTGTTGCACACGGAGACTTGAACTAATGAATACCGAAGTCACAGAAATGAATAGACATGAGGTGACAACAATGTTAAGTAAAGTTTTTTCGCTCACCAATCAAAAGGGTGGAGTTGGCAAGACCTCCAGTGCCCTAAATCTCGGTGCTGCCCTCAATATCTCCGGGAAGAAGGCATTGCTTATCGACAACGACCCCCAAGGAAATCTCACCGCCGCCCTGGGTTATACATCAGCGGAGCAATCCCACACGCTGGCAAATCTCCTTCTGGCTGCAATCGACTACCCGGAGGATCTGGAGATCCATCTCCAGCGGGCCGTCCTCCATACGGACAGCGGCCTCGACCTGATTCCCGCCAACCGCCGGCTTGCTGACGCCGCCGCCCGGCCCCAGGTGATGCAGCTGTCCCAGTACAATGCTGTGGGAGAGGTGGATCGGGCCTGTGAAAAGGTTATGGCTGCTCTGCTGGAACCCCTGAAATCGCAGTACGATTATATCATCATTGACTGCGGATTGAAACACGAACTTTTGACAGTCAACGCCTTGGCGGCCTCAGACTACTGCATCATCCCGGTACAGGCTCACTTTCTGGCCAGCGAGGGGATCCCCGATGTGCTGGAGCTGGTCAAATCGGTGAAGGCCAAATTCAATCCCGATCTCAAAATTGCGGGCATTCTGCTCACTATGTACCAATCCCGGCCCCAACTGTGCCAGAGTGTGAAGACCAGCGTGGGCGAAATCTACGGTGAGGCGTTCCACGTGTTCCAGCGGCCCATCGAATATTCCATCAAGGTGGCAGAGTGCCCGGCAGCAGGGCAGAGCATTTTCGAGTACGCCCCCAAAAACGCCGCCGCCGAATCTTACCGCAGTCTGGCGGAGGAGGTGCTGGCCCTTGGCTAAAAAGGCAATGGGCGATCTACTGAAGCGCCGGATGTCCGCCACGCAGCAGGCATCCGAACTTCAAGTGGGGGAGGAAGCATATGCGATGTTGACGCAAGTAAGGATGACCGCACCTGCTGCTGTCATCTGCGACCTGCCTATGGACAAGCTGGATTCCTTTTTTACCACTGATATAGGCTTTCGGCCCTATCCCCCCGCCAAGCTGGAAGCTTTTGCTCAACAGCTGGCTGAGGAAGGGCTGTTTGAGCGGATCATTGTCCGTCCCATCCCAAACACAGACCGCTACGAGATCTTGGCCGGTCATAACCGGGTGGCGGCAGGTAAACTGAACGGCTGGGCCGCCATCCCCGCCCAGATCGTAGAAGTAGACGATACCCGGGCGGTCGTAATTGCCACGGCCACGAACCTTCTCCGGCGGAATGAACTGACGATTATCGAACGTGGCAAAGCGTACAGGGCTCTGCTGGAGGCCAAGCGGAAACAGGGGTATCGCTCGGATATAACTTCTGGCGACAATCGCCAGAAGTTCCTTGCCCGGGAGGTAGTAGCTCAATTCTTTGGTGTCACGGAGTACGAGATCCGCAAGGCTGTCAAGCTCACCTATCTCATCCCGGAGCTGGCCAGCATCCTGGAGACAGCCCCGAAGCAGCTGAACCTGGCCTGTGCCGACATGATGGCGGACTATGACCCGGAATCCCAGCAGACCTTTGTTGAGATGTGCCGCAATGAGAGTTATCCGCTCAACAAGGCCGCTATGAAGTATATCGCTTCCAAGTGTCCGCCCCCTTCCGCCAAGCGCCAGGATATGTATGAGGCATGGCGGGAGGCCCGGGCGCGGGCCGAGAAGCGTCTGGCCGCCTCGCCCAAAAAGATATCCTTTGACCGCAAGCAGTTTGCCCCCTATCTGGACGGACGCAACGACAAGGAGATCGAGGCTCTGTTTTTGGAGTTCCTGCGGGAACGGGCCGGATAAACCAAACATCAAAGGAAGGCTTGGCGCCGCAAGGCGTCAGGCTTTTCTTATGCCCTGGAGGTGGCCTCATGCATATCCCCATCCGTGAAATCAAGATAAATCCCGGGCGGCGGGAGGCTGCGCCGGGCAGCGTCCGAGAGCTGGCGGACAGCATTGCCGAGATCGGTTTGCTCAACCCCATCATCGTAGACCAGGAATACACCCTCATCGCCGGTCTCCACCGACTGGAGGCCGTCAAGCTGCTGGGATGGACGGAAATTGAGTGCGTTGTCAGCGGCTTGGAGGGCCTGCGGGCCGAGCTGGCGGAGATCGATGAGAACTTTGTGCGTAGCGACCTGACACCTCTTGAGTTCGGCGAGTTGCTCCTACGCCGGAAGGAGATCTACGAAGCCCTCCACCCTGGGAGCGTCCAAACCAACCAGGGCGGGCCCTTTCGCGGCAATCAGCACCAGGAGGTCAGCGACAAAATGACGCAGACCACAAAATCCTTTGCTCAGGACACCGCCGAGAAGCTGGGCATTGGCCGCCGCACGGTGGAGCGCCAGGTACAGATCGCCAAAAACCTGACCTCCGAGACAAAGGACATCCTCCGCGGAGCGGATACGCTGGTCACCCGAAAGCAGGCCCTGGCCCTCTCCCGGCTGGGACCCGGCCCCCAGGTAGAGGCTGCGGCCCTGCTGGCCGCCGGGGAGATCCAGTCGGTGGTGGAATACGCTCCCCCGATTCGGGTGGGGCCCGCGGCCCATCCCGCCCCAGCCCCGTCCCCGGAGACCCTCGCGGAGGAAGCGGCGGAGTTCGCCCAGATACTCCGGAGGGTATCTGAACAATTCTTCCCGGATGGCTTCGCCCGACTGCCGCCAGCGCAGGCCAACGCGCTCCGGCGTCAGATGGCCGCCGCGCGGGACGCGGTAGAGAAATTTGAAAAATTATTGGAGATGATTCCAAAATGAGAAGCAATCGACCCAATCACAGCCCCTTCGACGGAGCGGCCCTGGACCGCCTGCGCCGCATGGGGCTGGCCGCGGCGGACGGCTCCGTGGAGCGGGACGCCATGGCGGTGTTCTGCTGTATCTTCGCCGGGCAGTTCTATGATGACCTGTGCGACTACCACCAGGACGACGCCCAGGCCGTCAAGGAGGCCATCGCGCCCCTGGTGGACGGCGCGGACACCGGCGATCCCCATGGGAAGTTCCTGATGATCTGCCTGCAATATGACAGCATCTATCGCGCCCTGCCCGATCCTGTTTGGTGGCTCAGCGGCAGCCCGGCCTTTGCCGAGACCTTCGCGGATGGCTTTCTGGCCCACCTGAAGCGCCTGAACGAAAGCGAGGGGTGTACGCCATGAACCAGGACAACGCGATTTACCTTGTCCCGGTTTCTCTGCGGGAGGCCAACGAGTTTCTGGAACAGCACAGCCGCCAGTACCGGCCCATGCGCGGCTGTATATTCTCCGTAGGCTGCGCCCTGGACGGGAAGCTGGTGGGCGCGGCCATTGTGGGCTTCTGCCGGGAGGACGCCCAGGCATTGCAGATTGACCGGATCTACACCACCGGGGGCCGTGCCGCCTACGGGATGCTCTACGGTGCGGCGGCCCGGGCGGCTCAGGCCCTGGGATACTGGCGGATCATCGCCTTCCTGCGGTCAGACAGGCCGGATTCCGCCCTGCGGGCGGCAGGCTGGGCCCGCGCCAACCCCGTGGAGGGCAGCGGAACACGGCCTCCCAATATCCTGCGCTATGAACGGCGGCTGATGGCGCGCCGCCGCTGGAAGGGGTGAGAATATGAAGGGTATCAAGGTCTACACGCCTCCCGAGCGGGTGGCCCCCGTGGCCCGGTTCATCGACGGCCTGGAGCCCCGGCTGCGGGAGAAGCTGATCCGCCGGCTCATCGAGCTGCCCCGTACGCCCCGCTCTGCCCTGCGGGAGCCCCACTTCAAGCACTTCGCCCTGGAGCGCTACCGGGAGCTCTATGAGCTGAGGGAGCGGGGAAAGATGCTGGTGCGGGTCATCTTTACCATCCAGGCAGATGGCGGGATTTTGCTGCTCCATGGGTTTGTGAAGCGGCAGAGCCGGGACACCATGCAGGCCCTGGAGCAGTCGCTGAACATCCTGGCCCGGCTGCGGGACCGCCCGGAGCTGGCGGCGGAGTACGTCGTAAAGGAGGAACAGCAGTGAACCAGCATACGCCCATACGCGGCCCCCCCTGGGCGGGGCACGCCCATGCTTATTCCAGCACCCAATTTGATGAAAGGAGCTTTTGAACCCAATGAAAAAGATTTGCCTTTGCCTGTTGCTGACGGCGGCGCTGACCATGAGCGCCAGCGCCCTGGAGGTGCCCACCAGCACGGTGGTGCAGAACCTAAACGGCAGCCAGCAGGTGGTCAAGACCTATACTGTCGCCCTGGATGTGGACGCCCGGACGCTGATCGAGGAGCCCTTCCAGCTGGAGGGCTTTCTCTATACCTACGCGGACATCGTGAAGGAGGAGAACCGGGTGTCCGAGCGGCAGTCCCATACTGAGACGGTGACGGTGGAGACAGCCAAGAAGGATCTGAACGCGATCCTGGAGCAGCTGGCCCCCACCATGGAGTACGATGACGGCACCTGGGCGGGCACCCTGGCCCTGGACCACACCAGCATCCAGACCCAGGCGGCGGGCTATACCACCGGCAGCAGCACGGTGACCGCCACCAAGACCATCGGCCCCCTGGACCGCAACGATATGTCCTATGTCCCGGCCACCACGGTGAAAAACGGGGTGACGCTGAACCTGTCCAACGTGGAGTGGCATGTCATCGGTGCCGACGTGGTGGGGGACATGACGGCCCCCTGCTCCTATCAGGCGGTGGCCACGTACAGCGGGAAAAGCTACTACAAGGCTGCCACCGGGTACGTCACCACCGCCAGCTATGTGGGCGAGGTCGCCCACGAGGGGGTGGAGAGCGTCACCTACCGGGTGACCTATCTGGGGAAAGCCCACGAGCCGGAGGCCAGCGCTGATCCCACGGAGGAACAGCCCAACCTATTCCAGCGGGCGGTTTCCTCCCCCAATCTTCTGCGGAATGTGCTGGGCGGCGCGGGGGTGGTGACGGTGGTGGTACTGACCACGCTGCTGATCCTGTCCCGCCGGGAGG
Organism: uncultured Oscillospiraceae bacterium; assembly: GCA_910587255.1. Lineage (GTDB taxonomy): Bacteria > Bacillota > Clostridia > Oscillospirales > Oscillospiraceae > Enterenecus. Next base: position 2,175 of record CAJUKT010000018.1, on the reverse strand, counting down.
TCAAATCGCTGCGGGCAGGGAACGGTGAGTCGGACGATGAACAGGAGGAAGACGACACATGAACAAGATGAGAAACTTGTTGGGACTGGCTTTGGCGGCGGGCGCGGCGCTGTCCATGGCCGCTCCGGCTTTTGCGTCGGATTACAGCTTTACCACCACCGCGCCCCAGAACTACTACGGCAGCACCAGCTATGAGGATATCTACGGCGCTCAGTACAACTACGGCGGCAGGAACGCCGTGGACTACGATGTGCCCGAGCTGGAGTACGGCCGGTTCAGCACCACCATGACCGGGGTGATGGAGCGCACTATCCTGCCCGGGCTCTGCTGTCTTGCAAAGGGGTATGCTGTCCGTTGACGTTTTGGTTGAGGCGGAGAAAGAAGGAAGCCGCTACAACATACCTGAAGGGCAGATTGCAAGCACCCTCACTTATCTGGGGGAAGTCGTCATTTCCAATGGACGGGGATGGATTGAGCGGGAAGGCAGCGACACAGAATCCGATGATAGCCTTCGTAGCCGCTGCCTGCGCTCCTGGGCAGAATTGGCTACTGTAGCCATACATGATACCTATGTCAATGTCTGCGAGTCAGTGAATGGCGTTCTCTATGCTACAGTTAAGGATCAGCATCCCCGGGGGCAAGGCACGATTGACGTTATCATCACATCTGAGGCTGGCAGCGCTACCGAAGCGCTGCTCAACGAGGTGCGCGCAGCATGTGAGAAGATTAAAGCGCCCGATGATGATGTTCTGGTCAAAAGTGCCGAAACGGTCTACCAGCCCATCGCATTGACAGTGACCGTATCTTCCGTCATCAATCAAACGGAAATTGAGGGGCACGTGGCGTCTGCGGTCACTGATCTGCTTCGCATCCGTCAACGCAGGGAGCTCAATGAGTTGACTCATGCTGATCTGATCCATAAGGTGAAAAGCGCAGTGCCCAGCGTCCGAAATGTTATTGTTACGGCTCCGGCTGAGGATATATTTTTGGAGGAGGACAAGATCATCCTTCCAAGTGCGGTCTCTGTTACCGTCCAGGGGGTATAATTCATGTTTAACAGCTTTGGTGAATATATGTTCCGCCTGCTGTTTGGCCCGCTAAGAAAAGTAACGAAAAAGGCCAATCAGTTCTATATTTTCTTCAAAGTGATTGGCCGGCAGTTCGACCAAATGAAGAAAGATATATTCAGGGTTCGCGAGGAAAGCGCCGTACTCACGTGCAGCGATATTATGCTTCCTGTTCACGGCCAGGATCGGGACATGGCTCGCCTAAAAGGTGAAACCATTGAAAGTTATCGAACCCGGTTGGCAATGAAGGGGGTTATCTCTGAGAAGGCAGGGCTGAATGAAGGCATACGGTATTTAGCAAAATCTTTCGGCTATGACAATGTAGAAATTCTCAAAAATCCTGACCCGGAACATTGGGCAGAGGCGACAGTTTTTTTCGTAGGCGGCAATATTGTCTTGGACGACCATGGCGTGCTGCTCCAAGAACTAAATAAAATCAAACCAGCCCGGACACTGCTGTCCCTATCCAAACAGCAGCGCTATCCAGGAACCGCCTATCTAGGCGCAGCCAGGGTATCCGGCAGAATAGTTATCATTGAACAGGAGTGACAGATATGGCTTTTACCAGAATGAAGCTCACTACCTTCGGCAGAAATTTAGAGGCTAAGTCCCAGCAGGGTAAAGGAATCCATTTTACTCGTATTGCTTTAGGCGACGGACTGCTGGACAACGATTCTATGGTCAATAGAACCACGCTGATTCATGAACGGCTGTCTATTCCAATTGACTCTGTGATGATCGTTGATGAAGGTGGGCAAACCGCCGCCGTGGGAACACTGGACAACCGAAGAATACTGCAAGGGTTTTCATATCGGGAACTGGCCCTGATGGCCAGAGACCCAGACACACGTCAGGAAGGGGCATACCTCTACGACAACGCGGGCCCGGAATGCGAATACCTGGGGCTCGCTGAAGATGGTATGATTATTTGCGAACAAATAAAAATCCTGGTAAAAACGGAAGAAGCTGATAAAATCACTTTTGACGCCTCGGGAAACCCGCTGTATATGACTTCCGAGAATGTGATGCAGATTATAAGACTTCACGAGGGCAATTCTATTGCCCATCCCAACAAAGCCGACCTAGATCCTGAAACAGGGAAGGTGGT
>CAJUKT010000017.1 GCA_910587255.1 uncultured Oscillospiraceae bacterium | reverse complement strand
GTGCTTTTTCAACTGGCTTATTCGCTTAACTGACATCCAGTCCGCCTCCTTGGTCCGCTCCTTGTCGGGCCTGCTTTGTCATATCTTTGGCCGCATTGCCGCCGCTCTTGCCAAGCTCTTGTTCAACTCTTGATTCGCATTCATATTATCAGTCGATGGATACCATCCAGATCTTGTATGTCAGATTGAGCCGTAATAAGGTTCATACCGGATACGCTACACATAATCATCGGATAAATTTCCTCGACTTTCTTCCCTGTGTCTTCAGCCAACTTTTCCGTTTCAAACGGTCCAAAAGTTCTCCAATAGCTTTTTTCGCAATTGTACATTTCCAAGTTAAATAGCTTCTTCATTGTGACTACTCCTTTCGCAAGCCAAAATATTCTTACCTGCATATCGGACACATTAGAGTTCATCACAAATTGCATTTCAACCTTGACACAGCAAACTTATCTGTGATAAAATGCACAAGTACAACCCTGAATGTATCCATTCCTTTTGTCGAAGTGTGGTAACGCATCGGGGAGTTGTCGCTTGAGGCTACACAAAAGTTGCCGCTTTTGTGTAGCCTGTTTTTAGATAGCTAGACGTTTTTCCATCTGTAACCTCCTTTCACTGTCCAAAAGCCGAAAATCCCCCCTAAATCAGAATTGAACTGATTCAGGGGGGATTTAAAAACCACTTGAAATCGGCAATTAAGGCAAAATACCACTTGCTGCCTTAATCCGCCTCACAAGAACCCGCAAACTACCTCTTCTGTAGGAATGACGGAGAGCAGCGTATATTGCTGAGATATTCCAGTTTGACCACAGTACGCTCCTCCTTTCTCAAAATCCTAGTCATGGCAAAGCATTGCTTTCATTATACTTATCGGACAGGCCAGCCAAAAAATAAGGGCTGACTAAATATTTTCTGCATCAGTGGTTGTACATCTTATCAGGATTCCTTTAAGGAACATCCATCTTGCTTTCTTCTTTAACATACGCGCCTAAATTCTGCACTTTAAAGGAGATGTCTTTACATATGAATGAATCTGAAGCTATTTTCCATGGGAGAATCAAACAATGCCACGTTCAACGTGAAAGGATGGCTGAATTGATCAGCTATTATCAACAGGGAAATGCTATCCTGTTAAGCAGCACCGAGGAACTTACAGATCTACAAGATGCTTTGGAACAGGACAAACTTAATTTTAGTAACGACATGGTCATCGACATGATTATTGAATATGTTCAGCAGCAACGAGATGATAATGATTTCGGGCAAATATTACAAAAGTTGAAGATTGCCAGCATAGATGATCATTGCTCTCCTGGTTTGGCCTATCCAAAATATAGTGATGATTCTTACTATATTGAAATTAGTCAAGATATATCAAAGCGAATGCGTTTACTGGGAGATCTTCTTGCCGTATTATTTATGCTTGAAGAATCGCTACAAAGTGATGAAGAACAAGCTCTATCTGTCCTGCTGCAGGCATCTCGGCAGCGGTATTTAGAGGGTGAGGAGTTCCCGCCTGCATACAATATTGCGCAACTTTTGATGGCAAAATGTGACCAGCAATATGGGGACAACTTTACAGATCGGTATGTTGCATATGCTCGCGAGATTTATGAAATGGCCATGGCCTTTCTGATTGGGCACGAAATTGGACACCATTTTTATGGGCATACAGTTCAAAAGCCTGCACTGGGAGAAAAAAGCCAAATTGCAGAACTAAAAGCAGATGGGTTTGCTCTCGATTTTGCTTTCTGTTACCTAAAAAGTGCGTATTTTAATGAAAACCATGTATATGGTATCCATATGTTCACCGGAGTATATATACCTCTTCTCGCAAGCCAGCAATTATGCAATAATATATTCCTTGGAACGAACAGTCACCCGGCTCTTATTACACGTTTAGTCGGTGTTCAACGAGGACTACATAAAATTATAGATGAATCAGCATGGCGGGAAACTCAACACTATCGAAATACCCTGTGCCAACTTATTGATTTCCCTCTAAATTCTATTCAAAATTAGTATTTCAGCATTTTTCATTGACACGTTAATCAAGAACATTCACTCTAAAATCAAGCGATTGTAGAAATCCAATAGGGTGGATGATATGGTTCCCTTTAGCGTTCAGATCCAAGGCCGGGTCCACCAACGCGATGGCCCGGCGGATGCTGTGATACCCATACTTGCCCCGTATTTTGTCCAGCGCCCGGTCGATATCGGACCGGCGCTGGGCTTTTTGCATCTCCGGGAACAGGGACAGCTGCACTATACCAGGTAATGTCCGCCGGGGTCAGCCCGCTGGTCTTCACTGACAAGCTGCGCACAGGCTCTCCGCCGGTATGGTGCCGCCGGAACAGTTCCATGGCCGCTTCCCAAATATCCAGTGTGTTTGCTGTGGGATAGGGCAGTCTGGTTTGCCGGTCATAGGACAGCAGACGGTTATCCCGGATACCCAGCGCAACGGTGGAGCAAAGGCAGTTCTGCTCCCGGAGCTGGGCCCCTACGCTTTCACACAACGCCATAAGGGTAATCTTTACATCATCCTCGCTGACCAGATCCCGGGGCGCGGTAGTGGAGTTGCCGATGCTCTTCATGGGTGGGATCGCATAGTAACGCCGAACACCGGAGTGATCCTGCCCATTGGCAAACTGATGGAGCATGATACCGTTCTTACCCAGCAGCCAGTACAAAAGATCCAGATTGGCCCTGGCCAACTCCCCAATGGTGGTAATCCCGTACTGATTCAGTTTCCGGGTGGTGGCCGGCCCTACATAGAGCAGGTCGCTTACCGGGAGACTCCAGGCCCTCTCCCGGTAGTTTTCCGGGGTGATGACCGTGGTAGCATCCGGTTTCTTCATATCTGAACCCAATTTGGCAAATACTTTATTGAACGACACGCCCACCGACACCGTCAGTCCCAGCTCTCGCCGGATGCGACCCCGGATATCATCCGCTATGGCCAGGCCGTTCCCAAACAGCCCCACAGAGCCGGTGACATCCAGCCAACACTCGTCCAGGCCAAACGGTTCCACCTGATCTGTATAGCTGGTATAAATGTCTCTAGCCTGGGCGGAGAAGGCGAGGTATCGCTCGTAATGGGCTGGCACGCAGACCAGACCCGGGCATTGCTGGCGGGCTTCCCACAGCACTTGCCCGGTGCGGATGCCGAACCGTTTGGCGATATCGTTTTTGGCCAGCACAATACCGTGGCGTGCCTCCTCGTCTCCGGCAACCGCCACAGGCTTGTCCCGCAGTGTGGGGTCGTACAGAATCTCCACGCTGGCATAAAAGTTGTTCATATCCGAGTGCAATATTACAGGTTTCATGCTCTCAGTATATGAGGGCAATCTGGCCTTCATCCCCGAAAGGAGTCACAGTTATGTGCGGAAGATACAGCTTAGCGTCCGACCAGTCCAAAGAAATTGCCCAGATCGTAGCCGAGGTACAGGCCCGGTTTGGGGCTGCCAGTATCCATACCGGGGAGATATTCCCCACCAATGTTGCCCCCATCCTGCTCCCAGACGGGCAAAAAATGGCCCCCAAGCCAATGATTTGGGGGTTCCCCAGTTTCAAAGGCAAGGGGGTCATCATCAATGCCAGAGGCGATACAGCTTTTGATAAACCGATGTTCCGCCGCTCTGTGTTAGAGCGACGGTGTATCGTGCCGACAACCGGCTTCTACGAATGGGATCGTCAAAAAAGAAAATACCATTTTCGGCTGCCAGGGCAGGATAGGCTTTATCTAGCTGGGCTTTGGAATGTTTTTCAGGGCGAGGAGCGGTTTGTTGTTCTAACCACCGCCCCCAATAATACCATCGTCCATGTCCATGACCGGATGCCTGTACTGCTTACCGACGATGAAGCAATACCCTGGCTCCATGATACCGGAATGGCGTCCACAAAGCTGACGGCTTTGCAACCGGCTTTGGAGGGTATCGCCGTCTGATTACCAGCGGATGCGTACCCTCTGCCCCCACAGCGTCTCAATCTGAACGCCAACCAGGAACCAACCGCTGCCGTTCATCTCAATGCGAGTGGGTACCCACTGCCCATTTAACCAGATATCCATTGTGGTGCCGCAGTGGAGTCCCCCGTAGCAGTCGTCGCTGTTAAAGCGGATATCCGCACGTCCGCTTTGCATATCAGGGATTAAGATGCCTTCTCTCATGTTGATTACTCCCATCTAAAAAGAGTAAGAAGTACCAGCCCAGAGGCTGGTACTTCTTATGCCATACCAAATCCTTTTCCTTTGTCGTAAATCTGTCGTAAAACCGAAAATCGCACTTACAGGATTGCAACAAATCAAGTCGTTATCCTTTTCTTTTTTATAAAAATAGCGGATTTTTTGAACATTTTACGTCGAAATTCAATCCACCGGCTTCATCGTGGGGAAGAGCAAAACCTCCCGGATGGAATCATTGTTGGTGAGGAGCATAACACAGCGGTCTATGCCGATGCCCATGCCGCCCGTGGGGGGCAGGCCGTATTCCAGGGCGGTAATATAGTCCTCGTCCATCATGCCCGCCTCGTCATCCCCGCGGGCACGCATCTCCACCTGCTTCTGGAAGCGCTGGCGCTGGTCGATGGGGTCGTTGAGCTCGGAGAAGGCGTTGCCCATCTCGCTGCGGCAGATAAACAGCTCAAAGCGCTCGGTGAGCCGGGGGTCCTTGGGGGAGCGCTTGGCCAGGGGGGATACGTCAACCGGGTGCATGGTGATGAACGTGGGCTGAATCAGCTTCTCCTCCACCCGCTGGTCGAACACCTCGTACAGGGCGTTGCCCCAGGTCTTGTCGGCGGTTTCGGGCAGCTCCACGCCGATGGACTTGGCGGCGGCCACCGCCTCTTCATCTGTGCCCATCGCCATAAAGTCCAGGCCGGTATACTGCTTTACCGCCTCGTACATGGGCAGGCGGGGCCAGCCCGGGGTGAGGTCGATGTCCTGCCCCTGCCACTGGAGCTGATAGGTGCCCAGGATCTTCTGGGCGGCGGAGGTCAGCAAATCCTCGAACAGGTCCATCATGTCGTTGAAGTCGGCGTAAGCCTGGTAGAGCTCAATAGTGGTGAACTCCGGGTTGTGCCGGTTGTCCATCCCCTCGTTGCGGAAAATGCGGCCCATCTCGTACACCCGCTCCAGCCCGCCCACGATGAGCCGCTTCAAGGGCAGCTCGGTGGCGATGCGCATGTACATGTCGATATCCAGGGTATTATGGTGGGTGATAAAGGGCCGCGCGGTGGCGCCGCCGGAGATGGTGTTGAGTACCGGGGTCTCCACCTCCATATAGCCCCTTGCGTCCATAAAGTCCCGCACATGCTTGATAAACTGGGAGCGGATGACAAAGTTCCGCTTCACATCCGGGTTCATGATGAGATCCACATACCGCTGGCGGCAGCGGGTCTCCACATCGGTAAGGCCGTGGAATTTCTCCGGCAGGGGCAGCAGGGACTTGGACAGCAGGGTGACAGTCTTCGCTTTAATGGAGATCTCCCCCCGCTTGGTGCGGAATACCTCCCCCTCAACCCCCACGATATCGCCGATATCATACTTTTTAAAGGCTGCCAGCGCCTCCTCCCCCACGTCGTCAATGCGGACATAGAGCTGAATGCGGCCAGCGCCGTCCTGAAGGTCTGAGAACACCGCCTTACCCATGCCGCGCTTGCTCATCAGGCGGCCGGCCAGCCGGACGCCCTGCCCCTCCATCTCTTCAAAGCGCTCCTTAATTTCATCGCTGTGATGGGTGACATCGAACCTGGTGATGACAAAGGGGTCCTGCCCCTGCTCCCGCAGGGCGGCCAGCTTGTCCCGCCGGACCTGAAGCAGCTCGGACAGGGAGGGCTCCTCCTGAACGGGCTGGTTATTAGTCTGATCAGACATGATCTTCTCTCCTTTGTATTGCAGCGCCGTCCTCACCGCTGGATGGCAACCACCTCATACTCAATATTGCCGGCGGGGGCCTCCACCACCGCCACCTCGCCCACGGCCTTGCCCAGCAGGGCCTTGCCGAAGGGGGATTCTTCCGAAATGCGCCCGTTCATGGGGTCGGCCTCCTGGGAGCCCACCACCTGGTAGGACTCCTCTTCGCCGGTGGCCACATCCTTCACTGTGATCCGGCTGCCCATGCGCACGGTGTTGGAGTTGTCGGCGCTCTCCTCAATGACCACATAGTTTGCCAGAATGTTCTCCAGCTCGGCAATGCGGGAGTACAGCTTGCCCTGCTCATTTTTCGCCTCATCGTACTCGCTGTTCTCCGACAGGTCGCCGAAGGACCGGGCCTCCTTGATGAGGTCGGCCACCTCTTTCTCCCGCACGGTTTTGAGATACACCAGCTCTTGTTTCAGTTCCTCCAGACGCTCCGCGCTCAGCTTGTATTCCTTGGCCATGTCTGCCTCATCCTTTCTTCCCGCCCCCGGCGGACGCCGCAGATGGGCAAACAGGTCGCCTCATCACAGCGGTTTTATGGAATTATAGATATTTTATTTCCCTTTGTCAAGAGGTTCCGCGCAGCCTCCCCGCTTTTCCGCCGAAATCCTCCGCCGCGCCCACGCACCGCCGCTATTTCTTGCGGGCGGCCGAGCGTTTCTTCTTCCTTCCGCCGCTGAGCACTCCCGCCAGCGCCCCGCCGCACAGACAGCCCGCCAGCTCGACCAGCGCCTGGCCGCCCAGCGCCAGCGCCTCGCTCATCAGCAGGCCCACCGCCAGTATGAGCAGATAGCACACCGCTCCCGCGGCCAGCCCGCCCAGCAGCCGCCGTGACTTCCACCGGGCGCAGGCCAGCAGGCCCCCGGCAAAGCAGCCCAGCACGCACGCCGCCGCCGTCAGCTGGGGCGCCGCGCTGTCTTTCAGAATTCCCCTGGATACCGCCGCCGCACCCAGCAGCAGCAGGATCAGCTCCACCCCCAGGGCCAGCAGGCCGCCCAGCGCCACCCCTGTGGCCATCTGCACGGCATTCATCCCCTGTGTCTCGCCTTTCCCCATAAAAAGCACCCCTTTTCACATGGTTTCTATACCATATGCAAAAGAGGTGCTTGTCATTCCTCAGCCTGCGAGGATCACTTGTCAGCCTTTTTGTCCGTCTTTTCGGGCGCGGGAGCCTCTTCGGTACTCTGGGTGCCCTTGCTGGAAATAGCCCACTTGGTAAACTCCACGCGAACGCGGTCCGCGCCGGTCTCCATCACTATGGTCTGCTCCTTCACGGCGCAGATGGTGCCCACCACGCCGCCAATGGTAGTGATCACATCGCCCACCTTCAGGCTGCTGCGCATTTCGGCGGCGGCTTTTTTCTTCTTATTCTCCGGGCGGATCATCAGGAAATACATGGCCACCAGCATGACCACACAGAGAACCAGCGGCGAGAACAGCGACACGCCGCCGACGTCGGCGGCTGCGCCCGCAGACGCGGACAGAATATACATGATAATGGTTCCTCCTATGTCAAAATGTTTGCTTGCTCACGGCATTAAAAGCATTATAACGGAAAGACCTGGTAAAGACAAGCCCTTTTCAAAATAAAATTCACTCGGCCCGTCCCGCCAGACGCCGGGAGTATTCCCCACGGAAGCCGGAAAACTGCCTCGCGTCCAGCGCCTCCCTAATACGTCCGGCCAGTTCGTTGTAGAAATACAGGTTGTGCATCACCGCAAGCCGCATGGCCAGCATCTCCCCGGACACGAACAGGTGGCGCAGATACGCCCTGGAAAAGTTTTGGCACACCGGACAGCCGCAGCGGGGGTCGATGGGCCGCTCATCCAGCTTAAAGCGTTCATTTTTAATGTTCAGCGCCCCGTCCCAGGTGAACAGCTTGCCATGGCGGGCATTGCGGGCAGGCATCACACAGTCGAAAAAGTCCACCCCCCGGGCCACCGCCTCAATGATGTTGGAGGGCGTGCCAACCCCCATGAGGTACCGGGGCTTGTCCGCCGGCATATGGGGCTCTACTGCCTCGATGATGGCGTACATCACCTCGGTGGGCTCCCCCACCGCCAGGCCGCCGATGGCGTAGCCGCCGCAGTCGATTTGGGCCGTCTGCTTCATGTGCCATACCCGCAGGTCCTCGTAGGTAGCCCCCTGGTTGATGCCGAAAAGCACCTGGCCGGGATTGACGCATTCCGGCTGCGCGCAAAGCCGGTCATGCTCCGCCTTGCAGCGCTCCAGCCAGCGCAGGGTGCGCTCACAGGACGCCTTGGCGTAATCATAGGGCGCGGGATTCTCCACGCACTCGTCAAAGGCCATGGCCACATCGCTGCCCAAATTGGACTGGATGCGCATGGACTCCTCAGGCCCCATAAAAATGCGCCTGCCGTCGATGTGGGAGGAAAAAGTGACCCCCTCCTCGGTGATCTTCCGCAGACCCGCCAGCGAAAACACCTGGAACCCGCCGGAGTCGGTGAGCATCGGCCCCTCCCACCTCATAAACTTGTGCAGCCCCCCCATCTGCCGCACCACGTCGTCCCCGGGGCGCAGATGGAGATGGTAGGTGTTGGACAGCTCCACCTGACAGCCCAGCTCCTTTAAGTCAAAGGCGGACACTGCCCCCTTGATGGCCCCCTGGGTGCCCACATTCATAAACACCGGGGTCTGCACCGTTCCATGGGGACAGGTGAACTCCCCTCGCCGGGCCGCACCCTCGGTTTTGATCACTTGAAACATATCATTCTCCTTACAGTTTTCGATACCATGCCTTCGGCTCCGCCAATTGTGCTCTTCTCTCCATATTCTACCCGAATCCGCCCGCACCCGTCAAGCCCGGCGCTTAATTTCTTTCCTCCCTCCGGCGGAGGGCACAAAAGTTCCTTTTCTTTCAAAAAGAGCTATAGCAAATTTCCGCTGTATGTGATATGATAAAAAGGCATGAATTTCATTTTCTGGAGCGGAGAGGATTTTTCATGATGGAACAGATGGACAGGGCGCCTGCCCGTCAAAATTCAGAGCATCCCGGCCAGCTGGACGAGCTGAGGCAGGCCAACGCTGCGCTGTCGCGGGAGCTGGAGCGGCTGATACAGGAAACCTCTGCCCTGGAACAGGCGCTGGCCGACGCCCAAGCGGCAAATCAGGCCAAAAGCCGCTTTCTGTCCAACATGTCCCACGATATCCGCACCCCTATGAACGCCATTGTAGGTATGACCGCCATCGGCCTGGCCCACATCGACGAAAAGGCCCGGGTACACGACTGCCTGGGCAAGATCCAGACCGCCTCCTCCCATCTGATGAGCCTGGTCAACGACGTATTGGACATGTCCCGCATTGACAGCGGCCGCATGGCCCTCAACGAGGAGCCCTTCTCCCTGGCGGATCTGGTCCACGACATTGCCGTTATCGTCCGCCCCCAGGCCGTCCAAAAAAACCAGTCCCTGCAAATCGGCATCGGGGATATCCTGGAGGAAAACCTGCTGGGCGACTCCCTCCGCCTGCGGCAGATTCTGGTCAATATCATCGGCAACGCGGTGAAGTACACCCAGGACGGCGGCCAAATCCAGGTCCGATTCTCCCAGTGCCCCGCGCCGGACCGGGACGGCCTGCCGGCAGTGCGGCTGATTTTTTCCTGCCAGGACAACGGCATCGGCATGAGCCCCGAATTTCTCCAGCGTATCTTCCTCCCCTTCGAGCGGGTGAAGAGCAGCGCCGTCAACAAAATTGAGGGCACCGGCTTGGGTATGTCCATTGTCAAAAAGCTGGTGGACGCCATGGGCGGCGTCATCACCGTGGACAGCGAAGAGGGCAAGGGCAGCGTATTCCGCATTGACCTGCCCATGCTGCTCTCCCGCAAGGGGCACGATGCCTTTGCTTTCCCCGCAGGGGCCGCTGTACTGGTGGCCGAGGGCCTGACGGACCGGGCCGAACAGATCATGGGCTGCCTGCGCGGCGCAGGTCTGGCGCCCGTCCGCCTGGAGACCGGGCTGGCCGCCGTCACCCGGCTCACCGAGGCCCAGTATGAGGGGCATATGCCCTGCGCCCTGCTTCTGGGGCAGGAGCTGGCCGACATGCCGTCCTTGGACATGGCCTCCCACGTCCGCCAGCTAGCGGGGCCGGATTTCCCCATCATACTGGTGTCGGATCAGGACTGGGCCCAAATTGAATATCGCGCCGTCCGGGCGGGGATCAGCGCCTTTGTGCCCTGTCCCCTCTTCCCCAGCAAGCTGCTGGAAACCCTGTCCGCCCTCACCAGCGGGGCGGGCGCGGGCCCCCAGGCCGGCGGCAGCCGGGAAGACGACTACAGCGGCAGCCGTATTCTATTGGTGGAGGACAATGAGCTCAACCAGGAAATCGCCATGGAGCTGCTGGGTATGACCGGCGTCCAGGTAGACGCGGCGGGTGACGGCGCCCAGGCGCTTGACCTGTTCCAGCGTTCCCCAGAGGGCTGGTACGACCTCATTCTTATGGATATCCAGATGCCGGTGATGGACGGCTTCGAGACCACCCGGCGCATCCGCGCCCTGCCCAGACAGGACGCGCAGGGCGTATGGATCGTGGCCATGACGGCCAACGCCTTTGTGGAGGATATCCGGCTGTCCCGGGCGGCCGGCATGAACGAGCACGTCTCCAAGCCGGTGGATGTAGACCGCCTGATGGACATTCTGCGCCGGCAGCTGAAGCCCCGCGAGCCCCGGCGCTGAGCAGTCCGGCCCCACGCGGCACAGGGAGGGATGAGCCATGCAGCCCTATCAAGAAGAATACATCGCCAATCTGCGGCAGATCGCCGATCTGACCCAATGGAAAAAGCCGGAGCAGACCTCCTTTGAGGAATACTGCGCCCATCTGCGCCGCAGCGAAATCCAGGCCGCGCAGATGGCCAAGCGCAACGTAGAGCTGCTGCGAAGCTGCTTGTTCCCGGAGCTGGACGAGCTGTTTCAAGCGGATGCCGGTACGGTTTGTGAGCTGGAGGAGTTCTCCGCCCAGCTCTACGATGCCCGGCGGGAGCTGGACGTGGGCCTGTTCTGCCAGATCCGCCAGGCGCTTCTCACCCTGGCACGGCAGAAAAAAGACCGCGCCGCCATGGTCCGGCACCTGTACTGGCTGGGCATGGGGCGCAACTGCCTGTGCGGCAAGCTGGTGGGCATTCCCTTTGAAAATATCGCCAAATATATGACCCGGATGCGGCTGTGCTTCACCGAGGCGGCGGCCTACCTCAAGTATTACGACCAGATTGAGGACATTGAAACCCGGGGGTATATTCTCCGCTCCCGGGCCAACATCGCTTTGGGGCAGTTCGCCTCCCCAGGTGAAAAGATCCGGCTGATTAAGGGAACCCTTCAGATCCTACAGGATAAGGACTACCAGGAAAAGGCCCCCAGCCTCCCTTGGGACCGTTTCATCTATCTGACCCACCAAAACATGGCCTCCAGCATCTCCTACAGCCGGGAAAAGGTAATGACCCCCCAGGATATGGCCGATATCATGGAGTCCGCCTATATCGTCTATCAGCGCCGGTTTGAGGAGGAGGAGATGCAGGGCCGGCAGCCCCCCGCAAAATCCGCTTTTGCCTACCACGCCATCGAGTATTACTGCGGGCTTTATGATTTGGACACCCTTTTATCCAAAGCGGAGAGCCTGCTGGACGCCGCCGATCCTGCCGACTACTCCAATGACGGCATGTACAGCATGATCTCCCTGCCCGCCTTTTACGGCCAGTACCTCCAGCAGTATCCAGACCACATCCCCCGGCGCAAGGAATATGTGGAGGGCCTCTACCGGCGGATGCTGGACTATGTGGACTCCTTCCCCTCCCCCTTCGGCAACAGCGCACTCTTCCTGTATCTGCGCCAGCTCTCCCACACCTTTGTGGCCACCGACAGCAGCATCCCTTACAGCGATTTCCTCCAGCGGATCCTGCTGCGCTTCGTCCCCGAGGTCTATGTCCACTCCAACGTGGTGGGCGCGGGCGCAAGAGCGCTGTGCGCCCTCATCATGGACGAGGAACCCACCTTTTTCGATGATATTGCGTTCATCCGCGCCATTAAGAACCCCGCAAAAAAGCGGGCTGCGGTGCTGGATTACGCCATGGGCTGCGGCGCCTTCCACGACGCCGGAAAGATCAACATGATTGAGCTCTACTCCCAGACGGCCCGGCAGTGGTTTGAGGAGGAGTATGAGATGGCCCGGCTCCACACCATCGCCGGGGTGGAGCTGCTCTCCTCCCGCCCCTCCACCAGCCGCTATGCCGCCGCCGCCCTGGGCCATCATGCCTGGTACGACGGCTCCCACAGCGCCCCATCCACTTATACGCGGCTGGAATGCCCCGAGCGGCAGATGGTCGATGTCATCGCCCTGGTGGACTGGCTTGAATCCACCACCCACAGCAGCGCCATCTACATGGGCGCGGAAAAGACCTTTGACGAGGCGGTGCAGGCCGCCGTGGAGCTGGAGGGGAAGCGCTTCTCCCCCCTGCTCACCGCCAGGCTTCGGGACGGCGGGGCGGCGGCACAGATCAAGCGCGCCTTTGGCGAGGGCCGCCGGGACGCTTACCGCCGCATGTACGACGACGCCCGCCGGTCCCAGTCCCCTCCAGCGTCATAAGCCCGCCAAGCAGGAAGCCCCCGGGACCCAAGGGTCCCGGGGGCTGTTTGTTACTGCGGGGCAATCCTGTCCGAGATAAACATGGCGTCCCCTCTGGTCACGGGAGATACGATTTTTACCCCCAAAAACTGGGCAACACCGCCCCGTTTTGGGGCCTTTCCTCGTATTAGCTCGTAGGAGCCTCTTGGAGCGGCGGTTGCGTTTGGATGGGAAAGTATAAGGGGAATGTCCTTGCCGCCCCTTGTGGCTCATTGTGTGCGGTCATTATTTCTGGATGAGGCGGTTTTACTTCACAGGGGGCTGGTTTTCACCGCTCTCACGTTCGGCCCGCCCTCTCCTGGCAACGGCAATCTCCTCGTTTATTTCCTCCAGGGTCATGTTCGCTGTTCCGTTCCGTTTAGCCTCCTCACCGAGCTTGCGAAGTGCAAGCATCCCCCCGTTGAGGGGGATGCTTCCCTCGACTGCTATCTGATTCACGAAGACGGCAACCGCTCCTTCAAGGCTGATGCCTTCCCTCTCACAAACAGCAACCGCCTTCTTCAACGTGTAATCATCCAACTCTACTTCGATGTTCATGGCGGCCATGTCGATTGCACTCCTTCAAATCATTGCAGGGCAGTCAAACGGTCAACCAGCGAGTGGTCTCCGTCCAGCAGGAACAAGAAGCGGCTGGCAATACCAGAGGGTTCAACCTTGCCATTCTCCCATTCCTCCACCGTTTCGGTAGGTACGCCCATCGCTTTAGCGAGTGCCCGCTGGGTCAGATTGAGCGCCTGACGGGTACGAACGACATCGGCAGCCTTATATGCAGGGGCAGGAACAGGATCGGGAATCTCTACCTCAATTACTCTGCACCGGGACGTATCTCCTTTGGAAAATGCTACTGCATCTTCCAGGCCGGATTTAAGCATCTCATAGTAGCTCTTCTCCATAAACTTACTCCTCCTTGATAATCTCAACCATCTTGCGAATAACTTTCTTTTGATCTGGGTCTAAATCGGTCTGCACATTCTTGGCATAGGCAGCCAAGAGGTATATCTGCTCTTTTACTACGATGTCAACGTAGACAACTCGGCCGCCACCGGATTTCCCACGGCCCTCAAGAGGTATGCGTACCTTTCTGGCACCGCCAAGGCCGGGAATCACAGTTCCAATTTCAGGGTCCTTATTCAAGACCTGTTGAAGCAACTGTAACTCGTCATCGCCAAGTCCCATACCGCTCCAGGCTTTATCGAAATCAGGGGTCAAAATGTATGTTCGTTTCATAACACTTCCCCTTTCATCGTCATTATATACGATTCGCTTGCCCCATGCAAGAGTTAAACAGCAGTTTTACAAAAAGCGGGGGCATCACGCCCCCGCTGATGGCACAGCTATCGCCGGTTCCGGTCGTTCAGATGGGACTTCCGCAGACGCTCCATCTGCTCCCGCATGATTACGAGACGCTCTACGGAGCTGCACCCGGTCGCCAACTGGCTATACACGCCAGACCGCATGAAGAACGGGGTTCGGTCATCCACATACCGCCGGAGCTCCGCCCTGTCCCGAGCCGTCATCTGTCCATTCACACCTGCTCACCACCATTCAGGCGGCGGACGAAGCGGCGTCCTTCTCGGCCTTCAGCCTCCTCCGGTACTCTCTCTGGTAGGTCAACATCTTCTCCCGGTTCTCCAGGTAGTAGGCCCGCTGGCGCTCTTTCTGCTGCTTGGCCTTGGCCGCACGTTTGGCGGCAACCTCAGCCTCGTGCTTCGCAGCGGCGGCGGCCCTCTCCTCCGGGCTCAGCTTAGCGACCGCCCGGTACGCCTTCTGGTAGGCGGCGATCTTCTCCTTGTTCTTCTCCCGGTACGCCTTCTGGTAGGCGGCAATCTGCTCCTTGTGGGCCTCGTAGTAGGCCCGCTGGCGCTCAGACCGCTCATACTTCTTCTTCAACTCGGCCCGCTTCTTCTCCTCCTCGGCCAGACGCCGCCGCTCCTCAGCCTGGGCGTTGAGCCGGGCAATGTTCTCCAGTTCCTTCTTGGTCAACTTCGTGGCTTTCATATTCATACCGTCCTTTCACTCAACTGCCCAGCATACTGGGCTCCGTAGAGACTTCCTATCTGCGTCTTCATCATCACACACTGGGCGATGATGGCATCCAGCTTGGCCTCGAATCCCCGAACATCAACGGGCGGCCAGTGTTCATCGGCGGGCGGTGCCGCCATCACGGTGTCCTGCTGAACCGGCGGCTTCTGCGTCTGTGGCCGTTCAAGCTCGGCCTTCTGGATCATTTCGGTCGTGACCCACCGGGCGGCGTCTCGGCTCCCTTCCTTCCTGAACTCGGCCAGCTTCTCGCAGCCCTGTCTGTCCAGGCAGAGAACCTCGGCGCTGAACCGGCGGCAGTCCTTCGGTGAGCGCCAGTTTACTCTCCTGCGGTAGAGCGTTACACCCTCCGCCCTCTGAACCGCCTTAATCGGGGCCTTGTAGCCAAGCACATCGGCCACATCCCGGCCGCAGTACAGCGGCGTCCCATCAGGCTCATACACAACCCTGACAGATTGGCTCGGTCTGTACGGGATGGTAGATGCGCTACTCATCTGTCGTTCCTCCTTTCACGTCCATATTGAAGCTGCCCTCCCAAACCGGGAGGGCGGCTGTCCTTCAGCTCAATGCGGCAGCGTATGTATCGGCAAGGCGTTTCAGCGTCCGCAGCTCCCCACGGAAGAACTTCGCCTCCTTGGTGTAGCCCTTCTCTTTCGCCTCAAGCGTGTAGTCCAGGATACCCTTGCAGACACCAGCGACGTACTTCACGGCGTCCAAGATGTTGCACGGCTTATCGTCGAACTCATCGCCGCCCAGGTGGTGCCGCAGGGTCAGGCTGCTCAGGTCGTTCGAGCACATCAAGTAGTGGTCTTCGAGGCCAAAGTAGCTCAGGACGACGGTAGCATCATCGTGGTTCATTTCAACGCCCTGCTTGTGGGCGGCGGCCACCAAAACGGCCCCATACTTAATCTCAGTCATCGTTACATCTCCTCCGCCATGTCCTTGAGCTCGGCAGCGGCATCGACGGCCATGTAGAACAGGTTCAGGAACCGCTCCAGCTCGGGCTTCGTCTCCTTGGTTGCGTGGAACTCCTCGACGATCTTATCGGCGGCGTACAGCAGGGACTCGACCTTGATGGCCTGATTGCGGAGCTCCAGGGTCTTCGTCACGTTTTTCTCGTTGCTCATTGATTTTTCCTCCAGTATGTTGTATTCTGGCGAGGAACCGAGCGGTTTCCTCCTGACGGGCCTGCCTCGGTTTCCTCCAGTGGGACGCCCTTGCAGTTTGCGGCTGCGGGGCGTTTCCGTTTTCTTTGGTGGGATTTCAGCTTCCCACGACCTCCCCCGGCTGGCTGCCGGGTGGTTTCGGCCGGTTGCTGTCCGGCTCTCATCAGGTGGGGGCGAGAATGAGCTGGGCTTTGAGCATCCTGTAGTCCCATTCCCATTCATTCACCCTCGGGTAGTTGACCCGGCGGAGGATTTCGACCATCCGGCCCATGTCATCGACGTCTTCTTCATCGACTTGGTAGGTGGGGTCTTCGAGCTCCGGCCGGCAGTCCTCCACCCGCCCCATGCACCCGGCGGCGGCGAGGGTTTCAAACACCTTGAAGAAGTTTTCCTTGGCGGCGGCGTAGGCCGGGGTGAGGTAGGTTTCGCCGAGTTGGGCGATAGCGTTGGAGTACATTTCGTTGAAGTTCATTTGAATACCTCCGTTTTACAATTTGTGCCGAACTGGTAACTTTTGTTTGTTTATACTACTATTCTAACTGCCATTTCGGTAATTGTAAAGCGAAAATTTAACGATTGACTTTGGCATAGTGCCAGAAGATTGTCCATCGTTTATGTGCAGTATGTCAGCGGTGTGCTGATGGGGTAATCATGCCTCTCTTGAAGACCTCAACTGCCGCCGGTTCGGCGCTGATGGAGCCTTTCCCGTTCGGCAGCCGATATGCCACAAACTCCCGGCCGGCTGCATCAACGTACAGCTCCTCGTACTCTGCCACGCTCCCGGCATCCTTGCTGGCCGTGCTCTCAATCAGGCTGGCCTTGCTGGTGTCGTACACCTTCCCTCCGATTCGGCGGGTCAGCCTCGGGCCGGTGCTGTTCCCATAGTGCCGGAGCGGCTGTCCATCGTCGTCCAGAACCATGATCCGGTGCCCCAGGAACGACAGGGCCTTCTCAAGCTCGTTATAGGTGAGCGTTCCCTTCCTGAGCCTGATATTCAAGTTCTGCCGGGTGCATCCCATGAACTCGGCCAGGGCGGCCTGGGTTTTCCCGCTCTTAATGAGCGCAGACCGGATAATCTCGGTTGAGGTCATTGGCCGCCTCCTTCGATTTTGGGCGGAGCACCAAAAACACCGAGCGAAATGATAAAAACGGAATCTCGGGGCTCCAGGGCCTCAGCATCGAGGGTATCGCCATCCAGCAGGAACTCCATTCCGGCTGTCAGGTACTCAAGGACACCGTTACGAATCTTTTCCAGCGTCACATCCCAATACTTTCCGCTCTTGGCTCCGAAAGATACATCACGGGCCCGTAATGTCTTTCCATCAATGAGCTGCTGGGCAGCCCACTCGCCAACGGGAACATCCTGTGGGCGCTTGGTATCATCAATGACGATGAACCGGGAAAGCTCGGTCACGGCCCCATCCATAATGGCTGTTACGGCTTCCAGCGGCATTTTCATCTCCGCCTGGGGAACCTTGTTCTTTCTGTCCTTCATGCGGCAGTTACCTTCCTCTCGTAGATTTTGCGGCGAACACCGAGGACTCCTCTGGAGGTCACGGCGGTGAGACTGTCCTGCGAGTACAGATACACGTCACCAGCTTTCCTGGCGGCGATAGCGCCGTCCAGCATGGCAACACGCAGGCTGGTGGAGCGTACCGTGTAGACCACATCGGTCGGATCATCGAGCCGGTACAGCTCAAACACGATATTGCCAGCCATCAGTCCACCGCCTTCATGTAGTCGTACAGCTCAGCCTTCAGGTTGACGACCTCGGCCTCGGCGTCCTCCAGGGCGGCAATCATGGAGCGGCTGTCCTGGCGGAGCTTCTCCATCTCCCTGGTCTGCATATCCTGCTCATGCTGGAGCGTTTCCACCTTGTCCTCCAGCTCCACCTTGGCCGCCCGGAGGCGGGCGTTCTCGGTCTTGACCTCATCGAAGGCCATGTGCTCCGGGTTCGTGTGCTGGTTCCAAAACCGAACGGCGTCCTCCCAGTTCCAGATGGAGAAGACAATCCGGTAGAACGTGGCCTGGGTGGCGGGACGGCTGCTGCTCCAGGTGCCGTGCGGATCAGGCTCGCCCTTGTCGTTGTCCCGGCCGATGTCATTGGCGAGGCGGTCGAGCTCCTCAATGGGCGTGTGACCGAAGATGTCCTGGGCCCGGCAGATGTCCTCCTGTACTGTGCTCAGCCCGTTGGCCCGAACCTCAGCAACCAGCTCGGCGGCGGTTTTGATGCTGTCGTACTTGCTCATGGTGTCATCCTCCTAATATCAGTTTGTGGGGCTTCCCACGACTGCGGGCCGTTCGGCTTGCCTCCAGTGCTCCAGAGGCTCCGCAGTTTCGGCCGGTTGCCATCCGGCTCTCATTCAGGCGGGACAGTTGACGCCGTTCTTCCTCTTGCTGTACGCCCAATCGGGCAGCGCCGGACGGTTCTTCTTCGTAGACCCAAACAGAGTCCAGGCGCCGTTGTAGAACCGGCTGCAATAGCTTCGCTCGCCCCTGTAAATGGTGGCGTGGAATCCGCCAAGCGCCATGTCTTCGTCTACCCTTTTCTTCAGGTAGCCGATATGCTGAGACGACCCGAGGTACTGACCATCGACGAAAGCGTAGTACATCGTCAGCCCTCCTCAGTAGACGGTGTGGGCGACGCAGGCCATGCCGTGGATGGCGGAGGCGATCCCCTCCTCGATGGTCTTGCAATCGTTCCAGCTTTCCGGGCCAACGAGCCGGTGGACTGTGCTTCCATTCGGGAGGGTTCCGACAACCAGCGTCGTCTCGGTGGGCTCGTCTTCTACGACCTCGATGAAGAAGCTGTCCTTGCTCCCCAGGTAGTCGAGGTAGCCCCAGCCGATCTTGGCGCACCGCTTGGTCACGGACTTGATGTTCCAGCTCCAGTTTTCATCGGCCTGCCGCTCCTGGGCGACTGCTGTTCTGATGGTTCCCTTGTGCTCTCTCATGTCTATCATTTCGATTTCCTCCCGGCCCTTGGCCTTGACTTTCTCCTGCCGCTGTGTTACCGTGGAGGGGCGGGGTGAGGCAGGTTCCCCCGTCCCTCTTTTGGGTGTTAGGCTCCCGGTTGCTTGGTAGGCGGTGGGGAGCCTAACTTTTTACTTGTCTTTGCTGGTGCTCTTGGTGTCGTGCTGGATTCCGGTAGCGATGAACTTGATGCACTTGACAGCATCCTCATCGGAGTGGCCGTTGGCCTTCAGCCAATCAATCAGCCGTGCGGTTTCCGTAGCGGTCATGCTACATTCCTCCATTTGCTTTACCTCCTGCCCGGTATGATTTCCCGCTTAGAGGTCGTGCCCTCGGCTGCGGGGTGTCGGCACCATTTGTACCAAACTGGTACTGTGTGTTGTTTTATGATACTATTCTAACTGCCAGACTGGTAATTGTAAAGCGGAAATTTAATTTTGATGCTCTGAAAAATACATAAAATTTTGCCTCTATTATTGTGAAAATTACCGAACTGGTAGTTGTCACGTTTTCGGCACCATTTCTGGGCAAAAAAAGAAAAGCCCCTTCCTGACGCACCATCAAATCGGTGCAAAATCAGGAAGGGGCTTTGTGTGGCCGTGGGAGCCGTTTTAAGGCCGGTTGCCGTTTTGGTAGGGATTTATATAGGTAACAGGCCAGGAGGGCGTCCCTGCTGCTTTATTTCGATTGTGGATGGCATTGTGCCGTTGTGGTAAGTTGTGCAGGAGATTTCTCACGTCTCCCGTCAATGCGGAGGCCACGGGCCATCGCTCAGGGCCAGCGTACATGGTGTGCGGATTTGGAACTAAAAGTGTCTTTCTGTGACGGATACTGCGTATTAGCTCGTAGGATGCGTTTTAAGACACGGTTGCTTTGGGTGGTATAAGTATATTACCGGACAGCGTTGGAGCGATTTGGTATTTTTTTCCGTTGGAAAAACCTTTCAAAATTCCTCGTTTTAACTCGATTTCACGTCAAAAAGTTAAAAACCTCGGATTTTACTCTGTTTTTCACCGTTTTTGACCCTTGCGGGGGCCTCCCACCCGTCCTGCTGCTGCGTGGGAACGTAGCCATCAACGGAGCGGGCAGGAGGCCGGGCACAGTTACTCCTCCTGACCGGGCAGGCCGAAGTAGAACTCCTGCCGCTCGGGCGGGGGCGGGGCGCCCTCGGAGACGGGTTCGCCGTTGGCGGCGCTCTGATCCTCAGCAGGGGACGTGTCCTCTCCGGCGAGCGCATAGGCGCACTTCCTCCGGTTGTACTCCTCCATCACCTCGTTCTTGTGCTGCTCGCTCACCTCGACCGGCAAGCCAGGGGGAGCAACCATCACCGGCGTCATTTCGGCGCCTTCCTTCACTTTGGCGAGGACATCATCCAGCGCATACAGGGGAACACCGTTGTTCTCCAGCACCATGATGATTTCGCACACGACGACCTTCTGGTCAAACACTCTAACCATTTTCGCTCCTCCTCAGTTATTATTCCGCTTGATGTTGTTAAACTGCTCCATAGTCTGCTTCAGCTTATCGAACCCATACATAGCGGCGAAGCAGACGAAGAAGCCCAGGACAATGGCGCCGACCACCATGTACCATGTGACCTGGACGCCGGCGATCTGGCACATGGCGAAGAAGGCCAGCAGCGTCACGGCCATGGCGACGAAGAAAGCCAGGACGTTGGTGGGCAACTTCCCCCAGGTCAGACCCTTCACGACCTCGACGATGATGTTCGTGACGATCATGAGGGCCAGCGCCACGGGCAGGATGATGGAGATGACAGCGGGGATGTTCTGAATGATAGCTTCCATGATTTCTTCCTCCTCAAATCTTTTTGCAGTAGTCCAGGGACACCCAGCCAACACCAGACTTCAGCTTGCCCCAGAGGGTAGCGCCCTCGCCGGTGGCCTCGCTGACGATGGTGTAGGCACCGGGCTTAATGACGCTGACGATTGCGTTGTTGGTGCCGGGACCTTTGCGGATACGCAGGTCGGTGGCGGTGATGCGGACCTTGTACGGGACCTTGCTTACCGGAGCGGCGGGGGCCGGGGACGTAGCAGAGGCCCCCAGCTTGACGTTCACCTTTGTGGCGATGTCACCGAGCCGCTGGTAGATGTAGTCCCCAGGACAGGCTTTGTTGGCGAACCAGCGGTGGACGGTGAGGTTTTGCTGGTCCACCTTGCCCACCAGATTCTTGTCCCCCTTCCACAGCAGCTTCTTGATGCCGTTCCGCCGGCAGATGTCGGCGCACAGCTCAATCAGGGCGGCCATAGCCTTGTCGGTGATGGCGTAGGGGTGCGTGGTGTCGCTGGCGACCTCGATGGTCACGGCCTGGTAGTCATTGGACTTGCCGGAGATGCCATTGACGCGGATGGGGGTCTTTACTCCGTTCACGGTCTTGTAACCACCGGTACACCAGGAGCGGTCTTTCTCCTCGACACACAGGCCGATGGAGCCGTCGTAGCCCACAACGTAGTTGCAGGACGCCTCCTTGTCGTCGGGCTGGAACACCTCACACCCACGCTTGGCGGTCACCTGCCCGACAAAACAGTGGATGGTGATGGTGTCAATGACGTGGTTCCGGTTCGCCGTCCGATTCGGAGAAATCATCCTCACGGTAGCCAGGGGGCTGTTGGAGAATCCCATGGTGCTGCCACTTCCTTTCTTCGCATACTTGTCGAAATACTTCTGGCCGTAGCTGGCCCGCCGGGCCTTCGCTGTCTCGCTCTGATCCGCCGGACGCTCGAACTGGAGCAGAACGGCGTCGGAGGCCGCCCGGACGCTGGTGGCGGTCTTCAGAACGCTCAGCACCGACTTGTAGCTGGTGGACAGCTCCTTCATCAGAAAACCGAGCTGCATCTCCAGGTCTCCGATGCTCTTCCCGGCGGCCTTGGCATAGGCCAACAGGGCCGCCTTCCGGGTCGGGTATGTCCACTGGGCGAGGCCGTAACCGGCCCGGTCGTTGCCGAAGTTGGCGTAGCTGCCCTTATCCACCAGCTCGGTGTACTCAGCGTCAGCCATGCCCAGCTTGCCCTCGTAGCTGTTCTGGAGGTTGTTCGGGCGGAGGCCGCTCTCTGCGTACAGGTTCCCCATCAGGCCGGCGGCGCCAGCGTCGGTGAGGCCCTGGCCCTTCAGGTAGCTCCAGATTCTCTCTTCTGTGTTCATTATCCGACTCCTCCTTCCCCACCCTCATCGGGCGGATCGTCTTCAGTCCGGCTCTGGCCGAACACTTTGCCGTCATTGTGCTCGAAGATGTTCTCCAGCACCTTCAGGGCTCCGACGCCAAGGATGGTTCTGACGGCCTCTGCGGAAAGCTCCTCAGCGGGGAACGGCTGCTCCAACACAATGGTGGAGTAGGTGGCAATCGCATACGACCATGACACCCATACGATGGCGAATACCTGTGCGGTGACGAACAGGAACCTCGTAATCGACCGGATGATGTTGCGGCGCTCCTGGCCCGCCCTCAGCTCCCGCAGCCGCTTCCGCAGGTGGCGGTAGGTGGACTCGCAGTACAGGACGCCCAGGGCGATGCCGACCGCCAGGGCGCCGGCGGCAATCAGGATCATCTTCATGGCGACTGCTCCTGCCTCGCTGCGCTGCTTTCCTGAAGGAAGTCATGCAGCTTCAACCGCTCCATGTAGACCTCCTGGATATTCTTAATCGCCAGGACCGCCCGGTTGTTCGGGTACTCCGGGTGTTCTCGGCAATACAGCTCATAGGCATCTATCTCAGCCAACACCTCGGTGAACTCCTCCTTGGTGTGGTCGATGTCCCGAAGCAGCTCATTGTTGAAGTGCAGGATACGGGCCCGGTGCCCATCAGCACATCGCCGGTCATCCATGGTGATATGGGCATCCAGTTTCTTGATGACCTCGGCATTGATGGCCCGGCCGATGGCTCTTGCCATCCAGGACCAGGGGTTCACTTTGACGGGGGCGATCTGTACCAGGGTCATCATGACCAGAAGCAGACCGCCCCCGCCAGCCAAAAGCTCTTGGACGTTCACAACTACATTTCCTCCTGTTTTGATAGCGATTTTGGGTTTCTCAGTAACGCAGAAGGCCGCCCCCGATAACGGGAGCGGCCTATTTGCGCCGGTCCTTAGACCTTGACCTCCAGGGCCTCCAGGATGTCCTCCACCTCCTCACGGAGCTTGGCTGGCACCTGCTCCAAGGTCTTCTTGCCCTTGACAATCAGGGTTGCGTACACAACAGCCATGGTCTGTACCTCCTTTCTGAGCAAGATTTTCAGCAGCCACTCCCGGAGCCTACTCATGGTCGGACTCCTTCAGCAGCGCCTCGACATCGGCCCGGAGACGGGCCGGAACGTCTTTGAGCTTCTTCAGCCCCTTGCGGATCAGGTCAGCGTACACCTTTGCCATTACGCCTCACCACCTTCCAGCAGCTCGTACACATCGCAGAGGGCCAT
>CAJUKT010000016.1 GCA_910587255.1 uncultured Oscillospiraceae bacterium | reverse complement strand
GGACGAGACCTTTGGGCTGATTGAGACCGCCGAGAAGGCGGCGGAGATCTACATGAAGATCACCCACCTGCCGCTGAAAAACACCATCACCGATGAGCAGCTCCATCTCATGGAGGAGCGCTTCGGCGTCAAGGCCAGGGAAGGTTGGCTGGACTGAGAATAATCGCATAACTGTCTGAACATTCACAGAATATGCACAGTGTGCTATCATAATGCGACGGCCCGGGAAACGCTTTGCTGCGTTTCCCGGTTTTTGTATATAATCTGCTTGATTAGAGAGAACAAGAAATGTTCAATATGCCCGTATTCCCCCATTGCTGTTCACCTGTGAAATGGCCCCAGTTAATATCTCTCCCATTAAAAGATGCGCAAACTGCTTGGCAGTGTGCGCATCTTTTTTATTCGACATTTTGTGCTATTATCCGACAGTGTCTGCACTCGGATAATAACAAAAGCTGTCGAACCCAACTGCCCCGCTGCCGAGGCCCTCCGGCTTCTGAAATCAAGTTTTTCACTAAAATTTCAGAAGAACAGGAGGTCTGCCCTATGGCAGAAGGGAATAATTATTACATTCGAGTTCGCGGCGCACTTGTTCAAGTAACTTCCGAGGTATATAAGGCTTGCTACCAAGCCAAACGCAGAGCCAAGACTTTGTATGAAAAAGACGAACGCAATGGTCTTGTGTCCTATGACAGTATGGATACTGAGGACACGTTGGGTGAGGAGATGATTCCAGACTATAGTCTGCCCAGTGTTGAAGATGCTGCTCTGGAAAATCTGCTTCAGGAAAAGCTTCGTAATTGCCTCAACCTGCTTCCCAAAACCGATCAAGACTTGCTTCATGCACTATATTTCGAGGAATTATCTGAGAGACAATTTGCGGATAAGTTAGGCCTCCATTACATGACAGTTCACTCCCGTAAGGTCAAGATATTGGCTAATTTGAAAAAAATGATAAATTCTTAAAATTTCTTCGTGCAACCCCCTCACGAACTCGGCTTAGTAGTGAGGGGGCTGTCCGTTGCCCCTGGTGAACCTTGAAAAACACCGGGCCAACCCGGTCACATCCGGCGACTGAAATACGTTCCCTGACGAGCAAGCGACCCTGGAGGGTGCGCCAAGACCCGCCTGTGGGGTTTCCCCATCAAAGACGGCCAAATAAGGCGGCGAGCGGTACCCATCTGTCCAGAACCAGCGGACAAGCTGTTTCGCAACGACCTCGTCAGCACACAATGATACTCCCGTCCACTCGGGCGGCTCGGAGCGATCCTCGGAGGGATGAAATTCCCGTGACGCGCACAGCGCGGTTTCAGTCTGCCGCCCACGCCTGGGGGAGTAGTGTCGAATACAGGCGGAAGAAGGATAGGAATACAACGTCCTTCGGGTAATTTCTTGATTTCAGATGCCACGGGGATCACCTGTCCCACGCATGGGTGATCCCTTTTTTTCTGAGATCAAGCAACAAGCACACAGTAGGATCTGCCCAAGTTCAAGCCCGGTGATTCGTTGGATATGGCGGGTGGCTATTGGGCCAGCATTGTGGTATCATCGGTACTGCTACACTGACACAGAAGGAGTGGTACAAGATGAGCGTCTGGGTCACAGGCGATACCCACGGTGATTTTCATCGGTTCACTACAAAGAATTTTCCCCATTTGAAGGGAATGAGTCGAGATGACTGCATGATCATCGCAGGCGATTTCGGCGGCGTGTGGGCCGGGGAGCAGGCGGACGGACACAAGCTGGACTGGCTGGAGGACAAGCCCTTTACCACCCTATTTGTGGATGGAAATCATGAAAATTTCAGCCTGCTGAACTCTTACCCTGAGCGGGAGTGGCACGGCGGCAGAGTCCATGTGGTGCGGCCTCACGTCCTCCACCTGATGCGGGGGCAGATATTCGAGATCGGTGGGCTCACCTGGTTCACCATGGGCGGAGCCGCCTCCCACGATATCCAGGACGGCATCCTTGACCCAGCCGCTTCGGATTTTGAGCGTCGCTACTGGACGATGAGGCGGATGAGCGCCATGTTCCGGGTGCTGGGGCACTCGTGGTGGCCCGAGGAGATGCCCAGCGAGACGGAGTACGCTGAGGCTGAAGCCAACCTGGAGCGGGCCGGGTGGCAGGTGGACTGCGTCCTCACCCACTGCGCCCCCAGCGGCATCCTGCCGAAGATCGACCACGGCTACGACCCGGACGCGCTCACCGATTTTCTGGAAACGGTGTGCCAGCGGTGCCGCTTCTCCTCCTGGTTCCTGGGCCACTACCACACCAACCAGGTGATCGACCAGCGGTATGTCCTCCAGTGGGAGCGGATATCCAAAATCGAATGAAACACGGCAGGCCCCCTCCACCCGGAGGGGGCCTGCCGCATAAAGAGAGAACCGAAGCGTTTCCGCTTCGGTTCCATGAGGATGGAGGATAGAATGAAAAAGAAAGGATATCTCTTGCAAGTGTTATAATAGCCCCGCTTCATTACAGAAGTTCGAGGAAAGGTGTTACAAAACCATTAATTTCACCCAGGCTTTGTTTGCGCGGACAGCTCGTCCCGTGCAAACTGTAAGGCGCATTTCTTTGCGCTGGCAAAGCCAAAATAACGCACAGGAATGCCGTTCTTCCGGGCGGCGTCGATGATGCGGTAATAGTATTTGTGGGACAGAGCGTTGGGCTGGATCCAGACCACGTCCGCGCCTCGGATGGCATCCAGATCTGGCAGGGCCTCCCGGTTGTAGAACCGGGCCCCAGTCAGCAGGGGCCTCACCGCCTTGCGCCAGCTGTCGTGGCCGCCGAACACCACCGTCCGCCGCCTAACCTGCCACGGCAGTTCCACCCGCGCTTCGCTATCCTCCTCCGCGCCGTCCTCCCCGGCTCTCAGATTGTAGAGGTTCTCCCGGAGTTGGGCCAGCTCGGCGCGGTCAGCCTCACCACACCGCTGTGCCTCACGAAGCTGGTCCTCCAGCCGTCTCACTGCCCGCTCCGCATCATGGAGTGCGCCCCGTAGTTCCGTTACTTTTCGATTCCGAGCCAGTAACTCAGCTTGTGCGGCGTGATCCTCAGTGGAACGCAGGGCAGATTGTGGTTTCTCCGCTTCCTCCAAAGGGGCATCCTCGTCCCCAACGTCATCATCAAAGGGCCAGTCAATCTCTTTCCAACCGTGCTCCCCGGCATCGGTGTAATAGGCAAACATGCTCCCAAAGGCAAGCTCACGGGCCCGTTGTTCCGAAACGCCTTGGGAACGGAACCAGTGAACCAGGTCTTCGGATGGCCGCTGGTTCCGCGGAAGCACAACCCCGGTAGCGTTGAAAAACAACTGTGTCTCAGAAAACAGCTGGGGCGGGTACACATCATCGCCATCCCCAGCTGTCTCACTGTACTTATACCGCAGCCTGTAGTCAGGGCGACCCTGATCAAACGGCTCCGCCCTGACGTCAAAGTCATCCTGTGCCCAGGGCAGGTGCCGCTCGGCGCAAACCATAACGACGGCAGTCAGACAGTTTAGGTTGACCAGCGCGTCCTTCTCCCACTCCAACAGCAGATATGCGGCGCACAGCGCGTAGGGATCGTCCGTGCCGTAGCTGGACAGCAGCTCCGCCGCTTTCCGGGAGTGGAGCCAGTTCTGGATTTCCTCCACAGGTCGGCAGATGAGTTCTGTAGCCATAAGCAGCGATATGATTTCCGGGCGCTGGGTCGGTAGGACATCTTCCTCCATTAGAAGATCCATCCTGGGCAGGCTGGCGCCCAAGAAAGGCGGTGGAATACGGTCTACCGGCTGGAGGCGAATATAGACTTCCAGCGCGCGGTCAATATAGTCCAGGAATGCTGCTCTGAATTGCTGGCGAAGAACCATTGCATCGTTATCATCGATCAGGGACAGCAGGGCTTGGAACTCCTTGCGGTACTCCTTTTCGCGACCGCACAACACAATCATGACGCGATGTATGAGCTCCCAAGAATGGACCAAATCCCCTGAAAAGGGTATGTCGAATGCCAGCTCCCCATCCGGCTCCGGGGGCAACAGGGACAGGTACTCATCCGCATCCCCGCAATGCTCATCCCAGTAGTCCAACAGCCACAGTGCCGCACCCAGCAGAAAGCCCTGCTGGTTAGCCATCCGTGCTGCCATGGGCATAGGGACAGCCGCCGCAGAGGATATTACTGAGACCACGGCCTCCCGCTTATATCGATCAGCATACCGCACACAAAGGAATGCCGCCACGGCCTGGGCGGCGCTATGATGGCATCTCGCAATGGCGGGGGGCACCAAAGCTGAGTCGCCGCTATTATTGTCACCACAGGGTAGCCTGTAGGCGTAAAATGCATCAGTAAGTAACGACTGTTCAACTGCGTTGAGCGGCTGGGCGCGTAGAGGCTCACCCGCAATTTTCCATATCTTATTGGGGATGTTCTTTTTCTTTGCGCACATGGCTGTCACCGCCTCGTTGTCTATGAGGCCAGTATACCATAGTTCCACCGGCAGTACAAACGCTTTCTATTGAGGCAGATAGTTAGAGCGGAAGGAAATGACAGGTTCGCAGAATATCAAATCTTCAACAAGCGACTGACACAACAGCGATAAAACTGTGGATTTTTTCCCTTGGGTATGGTAGAATGCAAATAGAGACAGGAGAGATGCGGATATGGAAGTCAACACCCCCATTGCGGAGGATATCCGCGTAACAGATCAAAATGCCCAGTATGATGCCGCGTGCAAGAAGCTCCTGTCGGAAAAGATCATCCTGGCCTGGATCATGAAAAGCTGCCTGGAGGAATACCGGGATCTCGGTGTGAAGGAAATTGCCGAGAAATACATTGAGGGTACGCCCCAGGTGGGGGAGGTGGCGATAACTCCGGGCGAGACTAACGCCACCAAGGTTCGGGGCATCAGCAATGAGGACACTGTCCAAGGCGAGGGAAAGGTCACCTTCGATATCCGTTTTTTAGCATGGGCGCCAGTATCCGGCGAACTGATCCAGCTTATCGTTAACGTGGAAGCGCAGGGCAAGCTCAACACAGGCTATCCCATGGTGAAGCGGGCAATATACCATTGCAGCCGGATGATCTCCGCGCAATATGGAACAGAGTTCATTCATTCCGAATACCAAAAGATAAAGAAAGTTTGCTCCATTTTCGTCTGTATGACGACGCCGAAGAATCGACAAAACAGCATTACCCGGTACCGTTTGGTGGAAGAAAACCTGATCGGGAATGTGAAGGAGCCAGTCAGGAACTATGACCTGATGAGTGCGGTCATGCTGTGCCTGGGCGGCGCCAAGGGCGAAAATTACGATGGAGTGCTGAAGTTGCTGGATGTTCTTCTATCTTCGGAAGCGGGGATAGCGGAAAAGCGGCAGGTCTTACAAGATGATTTTGATATCCCTATGACAGAGACAATGGAAGCGGAGGTGCAAGCTATGTGCAATTTATCTCAGGGCGTGGAAGAAAAAGGCCGCATCAGGGGCCGCGTCGAGGGTCGTGCCGAGGGCCGTGCCGAGGGCCGTACCGAGGGCATAGCCGCATCCATCAAAAGCCTGATGGACAGTATGGGCTGGAGCATGGAGCAGGCTATGGCGGCGCTAAAGATCTCAGAGGAGGATCGCTCCCAGTACGCGAAGCTGTTGAATAACTGAAGATCAGAGAAACGCTGAGTGTCTGCGGGCAGTCAGCGTTTCTCTTTTTGAAACAGGGAGGCATTGATATGGCAGAGATAGTCAGTCGCAGCGTCAAACCCAATATGATGATCACGATCCATGGCCACGAGGTGGCCCTCTTTTTTTCCCGCGAACCCAACACACAGGTTGCGCTTCAGGTCAAGCAGGCGCTCCTCGGGACATACCTGGCTGCGGGAAAATAATTCTTCTGTTTCCCCGAATGTTTCAGTAGCTATATTGGCCGTAATGTGAGATAATGGCCATAGCAAAGCCACCGCACCTCGACAACTGAATAGGGATCGAATGTCTGACCTCTCACATTACAAAATCCAACAGAGAGGACAGATATTGAATGGCTGAAAGAGTTCATTGTTTATACCGGGTATCCACAACAAAGCAGGTCGACCACGACGAGTTAAACCAGGCGGATATCCCTGTACAGCGGAAAGCCTGCCGGGAGTTCGCACAGAAGATGGGCTGGATCATCGTTGGCGAGGAGCAGGAAACCGGCGTATCCGGTTACAAGGTCAGTGCCGATGACCGGGACAAGCTGCAGCTCATCAAAAAGCAAGCCGAGCAAGGCAAGTTCGACATCCTGCTGGTGTTCATGTTCGACCGTCTGGGCCGCAAATCCGATGAGACCCCCTTCGTGGTGGAATGGTTCGTGAAGCATGGCGTCCGGGTGTGGAGTGTCAACGAGGGAGAACAGCGCTTCGAGTCCCACACCGACCGCCTGACCAACTACATCCGCTACTGGCAGGCGGACGGTGAGAGCCAGAAAACCTCCATCCGTACCAAAACAGCTCTGAGCCAGATGGTGCTGGAGGGCCGGTTCCGGGGTGGCAAAACGCCATACGGATACCGGCTGGAAAAGAGCGGCATCCTCAACAAGCGGAAGCATGAAGTCAACCGGCTGGTGATAGACGATGAGGAAGCTGAGATCGTCCGAATGATGTTTGACCTGTGTGTCTCCTCCGGGTATGGAAAGTTTCGACTGGCCCACTTCCTCAACGATCACGGCATCCGCAACCGCAAGGGCGAGACCTGGCATGACGCCACCATCGGGGCTATCCTGCACAACCCGCTCTACATGGGCATCCTGCGCAGCGGCGAAACCTGTTCCGAGCCCTTCGAGGAGCTGCAGATCATCAAGCCAGAGCTGTTTGATATGGCCCAATCTCTGATGACACAGCGTACTAACGAGAACAAGGAATATCGAACGCTTCCACTGAACACTACCGGACAGTCACTACTCTCGGGAAACATCTTCTGCGGTCACTGCGGCGGCAGGCTGACCTTGACCACCAACGGGAAGGTCTACCGCCAGGCAGATGGAACTCCGGTGAAGAAGAAGCGTATCCGCTACGTCTGCTATAACAAAACCCGTCACCGCGCAGACTGCGATGGACAGACTGGATACACCATGCACATCCTGGATGACATTATCGTCAAGATCCTGCACCAAGTCTTCGACAGAATGATAAAATCACTTTTGACGCCTCGGGAAACCCGCTGTATATGACTTCCGAGAATGTGATGCAGATTATAAGACTTCACGAGGGCAATTCTATTGCCCATCCCAACAAAGCCGACCTAGATCCTGAAACAGGGAAGGTGGT
>CAJUKT010000015.1 GCA_910587255.1 uncultured Oscillospiraceae bacterium | reverse complement strand
TTTTCTGCTGTGCTATGGGCTGGGCATCGGTATCTACCTCTCCACCGACCGCAACTACCGCAGGCGGGAGGAACACGGCTCCGCCAAGTGGGGCACCGCTCAGGCTGTCCGAAAGAAGTACGCCGACAGGAGAGTGACCGAAAACAAGATACTGACGCAGAACGTGGCTATCGGGCTGGACGGACGCAAACACCGCCGCAACCTCAATATTTTGGTTTGCGGCGGCTCCGGCGCGGGCAAGACAAGGTTTTTTGCAAAGCCCAGTGCGTCCGTAAGGGCAGAGTGACGCCTGCCCGCGGAGCTGTTGAAATCCCACCTTGAGCAAGTGGTGGACAAGGTATCACGCGGTGGTCAATCCACAGGGAGAAGGAGGCCCACACAGACCACACAACGCAACCCATCATCCCCCGTCTAACCCCGAAAGGGAAACCGGAGGGCGACCATAGCATGACGGAGTACACGGGCCGGTACGAGCTTCACGGACGGCGGCGTGGAGGGATGAAAAGATGTGCATGAGGATGAAAGCTATACTGCCTGCTTGACAGCCAGAGATTGGGCCCAGACAGTGCCCCCGGCGTATGGAAGCTAAACCCGCCGGCGCTCCTGACAAAGTTAGTGTTCGGCTCTATCTTTGCAGATACCCGGAGTGAATCCAGCCACGGGAAAGTGGAAAATGGCGAACGTCACATACCGACAGCACATCACGCTCGTTTCAGCAGTTCTAAACGGAGATTGCTCTAAAGCGGAGCGCCGCCCAGGTGCGGCTATGGGAGCTATGAGAAAAGCGGCCCTGAAAATCCGCCAAGGCAACGGAGCTGTCATAGTAGTCTGAGGACCCTGGATTGACAGGGATAGCCGTAAAAACGGAAGCGAATAATGACGCCCACATGGCGAAGGACAGCGGCCAATCATTTTGATACAAGAGAGGACGGTGCGCGAGGCACCATGAGAAATCCGATTGATGTATTGAAGCTCCTCACGGAGAAAGCAAGTGTAAAAGGCTATACTTTTGAGCGGTTATACCGCAATCTGTATAACCCGGACTTCTATCTGCTGGCCTACAAGAATATTGCGGCCTCACCGGGCAGCATGACCACAGGCGCGGATGGATTGTCCATCGACAATATGAGCATGGCTCGTATCAACAAAATCATCAAATCCCTGAAAGACCAGACCTACCAGCCCAATCCGGCTCGGAGGACGTACATCGCCAAGAAAAATAACCCGGCGAAGCAACGCCCTTTGGGTATCCCTTCCACCAACGATAAGCTGGTGCAGGAAATCATTCGGATGCTGCTGGAGGCCATCTACGAACCCACCTTTTCCAACCTGTCCCACGGTTTCCGTCCTAAGCGGAGCTGCCATACGGCGCTGTCCCAAATCAAGGATACCTTCACAGGTGTGCGCTGGATGGTGGAGGGCGACATCAAGGCTTGCTTTGATTGTTTCGACCACCACGTTCTCATTGATATTTTGCGGCGGCGCATTAAGGACGAAGCGTTTCTGTCCCTCATGTGGAAATTCCTGAAAGCCGGATATATGGAACAGTGGGAATACCACAAAACCTATTCCGGCACGCCCCAGGGCAGCGGAATGAGCCCCATCCTGGCAAATATCTATCTCTCTGAACTGGATGCCTTTATGGAGGAATACAAGGCTCGTTTTGACACGGAACCCTTCAAACGCAATGCCAGCAAGGAATATGAGAAGATTGCCAGACGCTACCGCAAGGCAAAGAAGAATCTGGACACGGGAGACCACTCCAAAGAGGCCGTCCGGGAGTTCAAATCGGCCCAAAAGCTGAAACTGTCCACGCCCTACGCCGATGTGCTGGACGCTGATTTTAAGCGGATACAGTATAACCGTTACGCGGATGACTTTGTAGTGGGAGTAATCGGCTCGAAGCAGGACGCAATATCCATTAAA
>CAJUKT010000014.1 GCA_910587255.1 uncultured Oscillospiraceae bacterium | reverse complement strand
GTATGCCGTCAGGCGTTCAGCGGCGGCATTTTCGTCCTCCACAATGGCAACGTTCTTCACTCCTTGTCCCCCCCTTATCGTTTCCCATATTTCTCCCGCAAACTCTGATGCCCCTGCTGATCCTGTTTCCGCAGATGATCCGCTGTATATATCTCCCACTTAGGCTCCGCCGCGTCCAAATCAAGCACCTGTATCATTTCTGGATAATACGTTTCTGGATCAAAGCTAAAGCTCATAGCCACCCGGCGCTGCCAGGCCGTCTCCACCTCCAACTCTACCTTGCCCGTCTCGTAGCTCTCCAGTTCGTAGGTAGTGTCGATTCGCCGCAGAAATTCCTCCGCCGTCAGCTTCCCCTTCAGATACTCCATCCGGGCCAGCCGGGCGTTCCCACTCCAGACCTCGTACTGTTCGTAGTCCATGGGGATCAGTTTGTCGCGCTCATCCGGCGCGGCATCCTGCCAGCGAAGAAGGCGGGCATACATCCTGTCCCGCAGCTGGTTGCAGATCTTGAGCGCCCCGTCCTATCCTCCACCAGGTTTCTCTTGAACCGCGCCCCCCGCTGTTTGCAGAGAAACCCATCCGTCACCCGGTCACAGTACCGGGTGGCTTTTTTTGTTTTCGGAATGAACCAGCCCCAGCAGTAATCACACCGGGCAATCCGCTGTTTGTCCTGCTGGAGGTAAAGGACCAGCTCCAATAGACGTAGTCCGAATATGGAACTGGCCCGGAATACTCTCTGCCCCGACTCAACATCAGGCAGGCTGGCGGGATCGCACAGCTTCCCCACCTGCGGATAGACCCGGCATAGCTTCTCAAACCGTTCCCGCTGGCTGACCCGCTCCATCCCATCAAAGGTCATCTCCAAAATGTTCCGCAGATAGACCTGCGTGCGGATCGGCTCCTCCAGCACGTGCAGCAGTTCCTGTGCCGCATCCAGCAAGAACAACGCGCTACCGTCATCCTCCCTCTGCAATGCCCGATCCAACAGAATCCCCAGCGCGAAAAACCCACCGGGTCGATCTTCTGCAACATGGACGGTAGCAACAACGCCTCCGCCACAAAGTCCTCAAAGTCCGCCGCCGCAATGTCCAGCCGCGCCGCGAACAGCGGATGCTCGTCCCGCAGCCGTTTGATCTCTTTGCGGTATGGCCGGTAGTCGATCTCCGCGGCGGTGATCAAATCCCTGGCGGGTGTGGTGACAGGCAAGCGCTCCACCATCCCAGCCCCATGCTGGAAAACACTTGAAAACCGTCCCTCCCCCGCCTCCATTAGCAACAGCTTCGGGATATAGCCTATCACCTGATCTGTATCTTCCACAAAGATCACTTCCTGATGTAAAACTCTCCGCGATTATTTTATCATGGAGCTGTCCCAAAGGGAAGGGGTACGGATGGTAACCGATAGAAATTTACGGAAGGAAGATGAAAATGAAAGTATCTGAGTACAAAAGCTATGATGACCTGCCGCTGTTTCTCAACGCGGCAATGGTGGCGAAGGTGCTGGGCATCGCCCCGTCCAGCGCATATGAGTTAATACATGAAGCGGACTTCCCTGTCCTCAAAATCGGCAATCGAATCGTGGTGCCCAAAGAAAAATTTATCCAGTGGATGGAGCAGCATACGAAGGGCGGTGAGAGCCGTTGAGCCGACGGCAAAAATTTGATCCCTTGAAGAACACATTCCCTTTCCCTAATGAAATTTTTATCCTCGGCCTCTGTCCCGGCGAACTGGCCGTCTATTCCTATCTGCTTTGCTGTGCCAACCGCAAAACGCTCCAATGCTGGCCCAGCTACAAAACGATTGGCAAAGCGGTGGGCATGACGGAAAACACGGTGGCAAAATACGTTGGCTCCCTTGAACACAAAAGTCTCATCCGCGCAGACCCCACCACTGTCACCACCAAGGCCGGCATAAAACGAAATGGCAGCCTGCTCAATACCGTCTCCCCGTTCCAAGATGCTTTGGAGGCCCATTACCAGCGGCAGTTGGAGCGGCTGGCACTGGAAACCGCCCGCGCCCATGTCCAACTCGGTGCATGACTGCCCATTTCGCGTCGTGAGCCCGCTTGCGGCCCTCCTGTGGGCCTGGTGGCATCCATACCCCTCCCAGCACCGTGAAACGCGGCGTTGGCCGCCGTGTGCCCCGCTGTGGAGAAACCGTTTCAAAGCATCCCCGTCTCCTGACTGCGGACAGCCTCGCCACCGTACCGTGGGAGCGCCAGTTAAAGGCAACGCAGAAACGCCCCGTTGGGGCGGATGCCTGCCTCGCCGGGGCCCCCGCAAAGCCGCACTTTGGCTTTGTGGGGAGAGCCAGAAGGAATGGAGCGGGCGAAGTCCTCGCCGCAGGCGGGGACGTAGCGGAGCGGAATTTCTTTTGGCGAGGGCAAGCATC
>CAJUKT010000013.1 GCA_910587255.1 uncultured Oscillospiraceae bacterium | reverse complement strand
TGACAAGCAATTAAGACTGTGGTAGTATATGAGCGTAGCCACTACCACAGTCTTAAAAAGGAGGTGTTACCAAATGGACATTAAGCTGTTTGCTTCTGAACTGAAAGTGATGTCCGTCCTTTGGCGCGATGGCGATGTTCCCGCGAAACATATCGCCAAACTGCTGACCGAGGAATTGGGCTGGAATGTAAATACTACCTACACCCTGATTAAGCGTTGCATCAAGAAAGGGGCGATTGAACGCTCCGAACCCGGTTTCATGTGTCATGCGCTTGTGCCGCAGGCGGAAGTACAGGAGGCGGAAACAAACGAGCTGATTGACAGGGTATATGACGGCTCTGCCGACAAGCTGTTCGCGGCTTTGCTGGGACGAAAAAAGTTAAGCGCCGAGCAAATCGAAAAGCTGAAACAGATTGTCGGTGATTTGGAGTGAGGTGTTGCGTATGAACCTGTTGCAAATGAGCTTTGCGGGGGCCGTGATGATTTTGGCAATCACCATTATACGCGCCCTGGCAATCAGTTTGTTACCCAAAAAAACTTTCCTGGCACTCTGGGGAATAGCGGTTGCGCGGCTGTTGCTCCCGTTCTCACTCCCCTCCATGTTCAGCATATATTCGCTGATAGGCAATCAAACTTCCGGGATTGCCGCAACAAAAGTCCCACAGATTGACAAGGTGTTGCCGATTGATACGTCAGGGCAAATGGCTGCTATGCCCGTTAATGTCGGAAATACCGCAAGTATCATTTCCCTTTGGGGCGCGGTTTGGGCCGCTGGTACGCTGGTCTGCGCTATGGTTTTTGCAACAGCGTATTGGAAGTGCCGACAGGAATTTCAAACATCCCTGCCAGTAAAAAATGACTTCATCAAAAGTTGGCTAAACGCCCACCAACTGAAACGTCCGATTTCCATTCGACAGTCCAGCCGATTTTCCGCCCCGCTGACTTACGGCGTATTTCGCCCCGTGATTTTAATGCCAACATCCACCGCTTGGGAAAACACAAAGGCGCTGCAATATGTTTTGGCGCATGAATATGTTCATATCCGGCGCTTTGACAGTATCACAAAATTGGTGTTGATTGCGGCACTGTGTGTGCATTGGTTTAATCCCTTGGTTTGGGTGATGTATATTCTTGCCAACCGGGACATTGAGTTGTCCTGTGACGAGGCGGTTGTCCGCCTTTTCGGAGAAACAACAAAGGCGGCCTATGCGAGGGTGCTGATCAGTATGGAAGAAACATGGAGCGGCTTGAACCCATTGAGCAGCAATTTCAGCAAAACCGCAATAGAAGAAAGGATTACAGCAATTATGAAAATCAAAAAATCGTCTGTTCTCTCTCTCGCCCTAGCCCTGGCATTGGTTGTCTGTGTGACGACAGCCTTCGCAACTTCGGCGGCGACAAAAAATAACAATTCGATTTCCGTCCCCTCAATCATTCACAGAGATGACGCTACAAACAAAACGTCTAAATCTTCTTTGGGGGTCGAAGACGGTTATCAATCATTGTTAGCGTTAAAATCAGCAGACTATCTTAACCAGACTGTTGCCGATTTTGACAAAGCCCTTTTGGATTGGGGAAATCAACATTCAGAGGAACACGAGGATATTATCCAAAACGATATCGCAACATATAGCTTCCCCGCACACCTCACAACGGAGGAGAAGAACTTTTTAGCTTTAACCATAAGAGCGTCAAATATTGAAAACGCAATATTAGTAAAGAACTCTTATGGCAGTCCAGTGATTGATCCTGATTTGAGTTTTGAACTTGCAAGAGAAAGCCAGGAAACTGACCCGCCCACATGGGTAAGTTTGATGTATGGCGTTTCTTATCACCTTGATCCTCAAGTAGTCACAGTCGGAGAACGGGACACGGTACTTGCAAACGCAATCAATGATATTCAATCTTTTTGGTATGATACTAATCTCGAAACTCTTGCTGAAATGTCGTCGGACGAGGTGTTTTCCAAACTAAATGCAATCGCAGATAACAATAGCACAAATGCTATACAGCTTTCGATTGTAAAGAATTATTATATATTTCAAGCATCCTCCATGTTTGATTAACCCCCAAAAACAAAGCGGCCTGCAACGGAAAATAAAAAACCGTTTTTACGGCGGATGGTATCACCACGCCCAAACAAAATATAAATAGCCTTGCGGCGGTCTTTTGAAAACAACAGATTTCAAGACCGCCGTTTTTATTGACACGACGGTGAAAGAAGGTTAGGCTGTGTCTTTTTATATTGCGTTATCGTACCCGCGTCGTGCCCCGGAGCAGCAGCCGCGGCAGCGCGGTATAGGTCTGTACCAGCATGGCCGGGTCCCGGATCTTCTTCAGCAGCAGGTTCCCGGCGTGGACCCCCAGACTGAACAGATCGATATCTATGATCGTGGGCTGGGGGGACACCATAGGCGAGTATGGGTGATCGTCAAAGGCGATCAGGGACACCTGCCCCGGGATGTCCAGGCCCCTGGTCTGTATGGCCCGCATGGTGCCCACCGCCATCAGGCTGTTGGTGCAGATGATGCCGTCCGGCGGGACCGGCAGATCCAGAAGGGCCGCCGCAGACTGGAATATCGCCTCTACGTCAGGCGGATTGTAGGTGATATACTCTTCCTTTACCTCCAGGCCCCGCCGCTCCATGGCGGTTCGGAATCCCCGCAGCCGGTCCATGAAGATGCGGTCCTCCTCCCTGCCGCCCATAAATGCCAGGGTGCGGCAGCCGGTAGATACCAGGTGCTCCACAGCGAGGTTGGAGGAGAGGGTGTTGTTGGTGTCGATCCAGGACAGGATGGTATCAAACTGAGGTTCCCCAATGCAGATCTGCGGAAAGTCATGCTTCAGCAGTAGCCGCTCCGTCCGGGCCGTGACAAAGGCGCTGCTGACGATGATCCCATCTGCCACCCGGCTAAGGATGGCCTCCTCCAGAGCGGCCTCCGGCTTTTTCCCGCACGAGTCCAGGTTAAGCAGGGACAGTCGGTAGCCCTTCCGGCTCAGCTCATGGCTGACGCCGCAGATGATGTCAAACATATGCGGGTTCTCATAGGGCAGACCCTTGTAAAACCGGTCTGCATACAGCACATTCTTACTGGTGCGCCGGGCCAGGTTGGCCGCCGAGGCGTTGGGGGTATAATGGAACTGCTCCATCACCTGCAGCACCCTCTTCCGGGTATCGGGGGACACATGGGCCTTGTTGTTGATCACCTTGCTGACCGTGGCGATGGACACGCCCGCTTCCTGGGCGATGTCATTGATGGTAGCCGCCATAGCACGCCTCCGTTCTTAGTAAAACGCTTTCGGCATTTGTTGAGATAGACGAAGGGTATTCCATTGACACTTTGATTTATATAATGCTATACTCACTTTAGATTTTACAAGAACTTGCCGCAAATTGCAAGCATATTGTTTGATCTGTGAGAACTGCCTTCTCCCATGCGGGCTGAAGGAAATGGGAAAGCGTTTTATTAGAAAGGAGATCTGCAATGAAAAAGGTTACTGCTCTCTTGCTTGCCTTGGCACTGTGCTTTGCCGTGCTGGCCGGGTGCTCCCAGTCCACTCCCCAGGACTCCGGCGCCCCCTCCTCCGATCCTTCGCAGAGCACCAATCCTCCGACCGCGCCCGTCACAATCACCGTCTGGCACGACGGGGACGAGGGGATCATGCAGACCATCGCCGACCAGGTCAATGCCCAGCTGGCGGCTGACCAGATTACGGTGGTCTTCGAGAAAAAGACCGACATGCCCAACCAGCTCAAGCTGTACGGCAGCGACGCCGCCAATGCCCCGGATATGTACTTCTACGCCCACGATGTGCTGGGCAGCTTCGTGGCCATGGACATTCTGGCTCCTCTGTCCGATGTGGTGGATACCTCCTCCATCCTGTCCGACCACCTGTCCATGACCGTGGAGGCCGGGCAGATCGGCGGTACCCAGTATCTCCTCCCGGTGTACTTTGAGACACTGGTGTTCCTCTACAACAAGGCTCTGTGGGAGGGGGACATCCCCGGCACCACCGAGGAGCTGTACGATTACATGGTAGCCCATACCGACACCGCCGCCGGGACCTATGCCGTGGTCAACCAGCACACCAACGCCTACAACGTCTCCCCCTTCATCAACGGCTTTGGCGGGTATATCATCGACGAAAACGCCAAGCCCGGCCTGAACGACCCGAAGACCATTGAGGCGGCCACCTATAACCAAAAGTTTGGTGCGCTCCAGGCGGACGGCGATTACAATACCGTCACCACCCTGTTCAATGAGGGCAAGGCTGCGGCCATTATTGGCGGGCCCTGGCTGGTGTCCGGCATTGAGGCTGCAGGCATCGACTATGGCATCGCCTCCCTGTCCGACATCAAGCTGCCCAATGGAAACGGCCTGGCGCCCTTCTCTGGCATCCAGGGTGTTGGCGTGCTGAAGGTGGCGCTGGCGGAGAAGAAAGACGCCCTGGCCAAGGTACTCACCGTCATGGCCTCCCCAGAGGTGGGTGTGGATCTGGCCAACAAGTCCGGCTGCGCCCCTGCCAACAACAAGTCCTATGACGACCCGCAGGTGGCCGCCAAGGAGATGATCACCGTCATCCAGAAGACCGCGTCCACCGCCCAGCCCATGCCCAACATCCCCGAGATGGGGTCCATGTGGGGCCCGGTGGAGACCATGCTCACCGCCATCAACAAAAACGGTGCCGACCCGGCTCAGGCTGCCGCAGACGCCCAGGCAGCTGCGGAGCAGGCCATCGCGGACATGCAGTAAGTCCCTTTCCCGGCGCACCACCGCGCTGGGATCACAACCAGGGGGCGGCGGTTTCCGCCGCCCCTGCCCATTTATCATAGGTGGTGCTTATGAGACAGAAATTGAGATGGAAACCCTGGTTCTACTGTGTTCCTGCCCTGCTGCTGATCTTCATTGTCATCGTCTTCCCCATCGCCTATACCGGCTATATCTCCCTGACCAATATGAACCTGTACCACTGGACGGACTATGGATTCATCGGACTTGGCAACTATGCCCGGGCGCTGTTCAAGTTCGATTCCGGGTTCCTGGCCGCCCTGGGCACCACCCTGGTTTGGACCGTGCTAAATATGGCCATCCAGATCGGGCTGGGGTTCTTCATCGCCCTGGGGCTGAACGCGCCTGGGCTGCGGCTGAAGCGGGTCTACAAGACCCTGCTCATGGTGCCCTGGGCGGTGCCCGCCTATATCTCCATCCTGCTGTGGCGGGTGGGGATGTTCAATACCGAGTTCGGCATCCTCAACAAGTTCCTTGCCATGTTGGGCTTGGGCAAGGTGGACTTCCTGGCCAGCAACGGGATCGCCTTCCTGTCGTGTATGGCGCTGAACCTGTGGATGGCCCTGCCGTTTATGATCTCCACCATCGACGGGGCGCTTCAGAGCGTGGATGGCAGCCTCTATGAGAGCGCCACCCTGGACGGCGCGGGGTTCTGGGTGCGGACGTGGTCCATAACCGTCCCCGCTATCCGGCCCATCATCGCTCCGGCAGCGGTGATGACCACCTTCATCACCTTCAAACAGTTTGACATCATCTACCTGCTCACCCAGCAGCGGGGCTACATGACCGGCGCCACGCTGAATACGGTCATCACCTACGCGCACCAGAACGCCTTCGCGTCCAATAACTACGGGCTGTCCAGTGCGGTGAGTATGCTGCTGTTTGTGGTCATCATCCTGTTTTCCATCCTGACCAACCGCAGCCTTCGGGAGGATTAAGCCATGACGAGAAAAGGAAAGAATACCGCCAGACTGGCGCTCTTGAACGCGGCCTTTATCCTGCTGTGCCTGGTGACCCTGGTGCCGGTGCTGTACGCCCTGTCCATCTCCTTCAGCGGCCAGGGCGCAGCGCTGTCCGGGGACCTCTCCTTCCTGCCGAAGGACCCCACCCTGGAAAACTATCGGGCCATCCTGTTTGACAAGCCGTTCCTGCTGTGGCTGAAGAACTCCCTGCTCCTCAGCGTCGGGACCATCGCGCTGTCCATGCTGTGCGCGGTGCCTGCCGCCTACGCCGCCTCACGCTGGCGGTTTGCCGGCCGGCGCGGGATGCTGCGGGTGCTGCTGGTCCTCAACGCCTTTCCCCAGGTGCTGTCCATGTTCGCCCTGTTCCGGGTGCTGCGGCTGACCAATACCCTCAACACCCATAGCGGGCTCATCATCATTTACGCCGGCTCCATGTGTGTGTTCTCCATCTGGAATATGAAGGGCTACTTTGACACCATACCCAGGGAGATCGAGGAGGCATCCAAAATCGACGGTGCCAGCGACCTACAGATGATCCTGCGCATCGTTCTGCCCCTGGCAAGGCCCGCTATCATCGTCACCTGCGTCATGGTGCTCATTACCGTGTGGAACGAGTATCTGTTCGCCACCACATTCCTGCTCAACAGCGAATCCTACTCCCTGGCGGGCGGCCTGTATCAGCTCCAGTCCAACGATTACAGCCGGAACTGGTCTGTGTTCACCGCCGCGTCCATGCTGGCCTCCCTGCCCCTGCTGCTGATTTTCTTCAAGATCCAGAAATACATGGTGTCCGGCCTCACCGCCGGAGGTGTGAAGGAATGACCGTTTTTAAGGAAAGGAAATGCTTATGATTACGCAACAGGCGGTGACCCATATCCCTCTGTCCCAGTACGCCTTCGCCAACAGTGAACGGTCCCTTACTCTCCGCCTGCGCTGTGCCGCAGGGGAGCTGGAGCACTGCGTCCTCTGGTACGGCGACCGGGTCCAGCCGGACGATCCCATCCGCTTTACTCCCCTGGAGATGGAGCGCACTGCCCACGAGCTGGATTTCGACTATTATGAAATTACCTTTGACAGCCCGTATACCCGGGTGTGCTACTACTTTGAACTTACCAGCGCGGGCGAGGTTCTGTACCTGTATGCGGACATCCTCTCACCCCGGCTCCCGGCGGAGCGCAGTGAGTTCTACCAATATCCCTTCATCCGGCGGGAGGAGATTGCCTCCGTTCCCCAGTGGCTGAAGCACGCCGTCGTATATAATATTTTCCCGGACAGTTTCGCATCGGACCGACGGTCTATCCTGAACACTCCCTCCGAAACAGTGTGGGAGAATGGGCTTATCCTGAAGTCCCGGTTGGGCGGCACGCTCCGGGGGATCACCGAAAATCTGGACTACATAGCAGGCTTGGGCTTCAACTGCATCTATCTCAACCCTATCTTTACCGCCGGTGAGTATCACCGCTACGACACGCTGGACTATTTCCACATTTCCCCCAGCCTGGGCACCGACGACGATTTCCGGGAGCTGGTGGAGCAGGCCCACAGCCTGGGACTGCGCGTGGTGATCGACGGGGTGTTCAACCACTGCAGCTGGCACTTCTTCGCCTTCGACGATGTGGTACGCAATGGGGAGCAGTCCCAGTATAAGGACTGGTTCTACG
This sequence comes from uncultured Oscillospiraceae bacterium, assembly GCA_910587255.1. Lineage (GTDB taxonomy): Bacteria > Bacillota > Clostridia > Oscillospirales > Oscillospiraceae > Enterenecus. The sequence goes on along the minus strand of CAJUKT010000013.1, from coordinate 26,086 downwards.
ACCTCACCTTCCCCGTGACCCGGCCGCCCGAGGGTATAGCTCCCGGCTATGCCAGCTTCGCCTATGAGTCCAAGATGCCCAAGCTCAACACCTCAAATCCAGAGGTGCGGGACTACTTCATGCAGGTCTGCGCCCATTGGATCCGGGAGTACCATGTGGACGGCTGGCGGCTGGACGTGGCCAACGAGGTAGACCGGGAGTTCTGGCGGGCCTTCAAGCGCACGGCCCGGGCCATTGACCCGGATAGCGTGATGATCGGCGAGATTTGGGAAAATGCCGAGAGCTGGCTACGGGGAGATATGTTCGACTCCGCCATGAACTACGACTTCCGGAAACACTGCCGGGACTTCTTCGCCCTGGGTGCCATTGACGCCGCCCGGTTCAGCGCCCGGATCGCCCAGATGCTATACCGCTACCCAACCGGAATCGTGCAAGGGCAGCTCAACCTGCTGGACAGCCACGATGTCAGCCGGTTCCTGTCCCTGTGCGGCGGGGATGTCCGGCGGCTGCGGCTGGCGGAGGTGTTCCTGTTCACCGCCTCTGGCACGCCCTGCGTGTTTTATGGCGACGAGCTGGGTGTAGCCGGCGCGACTGAGCTGGACTACCGCAGCGCTATGCCATGGAACGCCCCGCCCGAGGACCTGCGGCCGCTGCTCCGAGACCTTGCAGCATTGCGGAGAGAAGACAGCGTTCTGGCATTGGGCACGTTCCGCTCCCTTTGGATGGAGGGTAGTCTATATCTCTACCGTCGTAAATTAGGAGATACTGCGGTAGTTGTTGCGCTGAATGCAGGCCCCTCGCCTGCCCAACTGCCGCCATCCATCGCACCAAGTCCCTCCCCCGTTCTCTGCTGCGCATATGAAGGCGGCACAATGGGGCCATTCGGATATGCGGTTTGGAAATAAAAAACATACGGTCTCCTGGCAGGCAACAATATGTGCGTGGCGCAGTTTATCCAAAATCTGCGCCACGCATTTGCTGTGTTGCAACTAATCTGAGCTTTTCTTGCTGCCATACTCCCACTTAAATCGCTTTGCCACTAACAAAAACTGTCTATCCAAAAATAATTTGCCGATAATAAGGAAAATGTGAAAAAGGTCTTGCTCGTGACGTAACGTCATGAGCTATACTGTTCGCAGGAGGTATCTTGAACGTGGAAAAATATCGGGCTATTCCGCAAGGATATATGACCGCTGGCGAGGTTGCAAAGAAAATGAATGTAACCGTCCGAACTTTACAGCACTACGATAAAGAAAATCTGCTTTCACCATCGGCTATCAGTGATGGCGGGCGCAGGCTTTACACGGATAAAGATATTATCAAGCTCCACCAGATTTTGTCCTTAAAGCATTTGGGATTTTCTTTGTCCGATATAAAGAACAGGCTAATCCCATTGGACACGCCAGAAGATGTCGCACAGATTCTTACCGAGCAAGCAGACACAATTCGGGAAAAAATTGCAAATCTGTCCCAATCGCTGTCAGAGCTGGAGGCACTGAAAGCAGAGGTATTGGAAATTCAGTCGGTCGATTTCAAAAAATATGCGGATATTATTGTCAATCTGGAAATGAAAAATGATTTCTACCGGCTTATCAAGCATTTTGACAGTGAAACACTGGATCATATTCGCAACCGCTTTGACCGGGAGAGCGGCGCGGCATTTTTGAAAAAATTTTTGCAGTTGCAAGACGAAGCAATTCTTTTGCAGGAGGCGGGCGTATCAGCAGAAAGCCCACAGGGATTGCAATTCGCCAAAACCTATTGGGATATGATTCTGGAGTTCACGAATGGGGATGCCACTATGTTATCTAAGCTCATACAGCTGGGAGAAAACAGCGAATTTAGTCAGGAGTTAAGGCAAACACAGGCAAAAGCAAACGCTTTTATTGAACCAGCATTAGCCGCCTACTTTTCAAATTTGGGGATGAACCCATTCCAAGAGGGAGGAACATGATGGATGCGCTGTGCGTAAAAAATTTGCAGAAAAGCTATGGAAAGAAAACGGTACTAAAGGGCATTGACCTATGCGTACCCAAAGGGAATATTTTCGCATTGCTCGGTGTAAATGGCGCTGGAAAAACAACCACGTTAGAATGTATTGAGGGCCTGCGGAAATACGACAGCGGCAATATAGAGATAAACGGACGGATCGGGATTCAATTACAATCCGCTTCGCTGCCAGCCTATATCAAAGGAATGGAGGCCGTCCGCCTTTTTGCGAAGTGGAACAGAGTATCTGTGGATACCGCTATGCTAACAGCATTAGGTGTAAGCGATTTGGCAAACAAGCAGTATCAAGGAATGTCAACTGGGCAGAAGCGGCGCCTGCATCTGGCGCTCGCCCTGATTCGCAACCCTGACATTGTGTTCCTTGACGAACCAACGGCCGGCCTGGATGTTGAGGGACGAATCTCTCTCCATAAGTACATCCGAACGCTAAAGGCGGAAGGGAAAACGATTCTGTTAGCCAGCCATGACATGGCAGAAGTGGAGAGCCTGTGCGATAACATCGCCATTCTAAAAGATGGACAGATCGTATTTGCGGGAACCGTAGAACAGCTGACAAAAACAGTCGGAAAACACTATAACATCTGTGTAAAAACAGAGCAAGGAACAGAAACTTTTGAAGCCGATGACATCGGAGAAAGTTTGATTTCCATATTAAAGGGCTATCAGGATAAGAATGTTGATATTCTGGACATCCAAGTAGATCGCGGTTCTCTGGAACAGCATTTTGTAAAAATTACAAGGGGGGAATAAGAAATGGGCGGATTTTTATATGGGGTCGCATTACAGTGGAAGCTGGACTTGCGGAGCCGAACGATGCTGATTGCCTGCTATGCTGTTCCGCTCCTGTTCTTCGCGGTTATGGGCGGGATTTTCACCTCTGTTATGCCCGGAAGCAACGAAACCCTCATCCAGTCCATGTCCGTATTTGCCGTTACAATGGGCGCATTGATCGGGCTTCCTCCCTCGCTCGCTGAAATATACAGGAGCGATGTTAAAAACGCCTACCAGGCAAACGGAGTACCTCTGTCATTGGGATTGGTTTTGACGAATATTTCTGCGTTTATTCATCTGCTTGTCATGAGCTTCATCCTTTATATCGCCGCCCCCATTGCCTTTGACGCAAAAATCCCGGAGTATCCGGGAGCGTATTTCGCCGCATTGATTATCCTGATCGTTGTATCGCTTAGTATCGCCAGCGTAATCGGATTGGCTGTAAAAGACACGGCGAATACATCTATGTTTTCCATCCTGCTTTTCCTCCCCTCCATAATGTTTTCGGGGATCATGTTTCCGAAAGATATGCTTCCCAAGGTGCTTTTGGCTGTCGGGAAACTGTTTCCGGCTACGTGGGGATATGAATTGATGACCAGCGATACCTTTTCTCTGCAAATGTTTTGGCCCATGTGTGGGATTCTTCTTGCTGCAATCGTGGTGTGCGGTGTTTTGTTAAAGCGGATTCAAACGCGATGATATTAATGAGGAAGCTGGAGATCAACAGACTGCCATGAATTGAAATAGGCTCAGGCCGTACCTGATGGTAACAGGTACGGCCTGGGCCTTTTGGGTCTATTCTTGTTCAGTTTTCAATGGGCTGCTTCGCCTGCAGTAGCTGCTCCCCAGTCACTTCAAGCTGCGCGTGCAGGGTGGCAATGGTGAAGGACATCCCTGCGGACTTTTATTTAGAGGAAGATGGCACTCATTCTAATTGCCTTGTGTGGGAAAACTTGTAAAATAACATAAAACTAATTTTATTTCATTGACTTAAATTTTTTATTCTGTTAGCATTGAACCAGAGCAGGCTCCTACTCAAAAAATATCAGGAGGAACAAAGGGAATGTATCACGCTAGATTTAGAAAAAGCCATTACGAAGCGGGCTATAATTGGGGAAGCCTGTTATATAAAAATGGGAAAAAAATAGCTCTAAACTCTGCCCTTGATATAACAGGGGAACGTAAAATATTTGCGAATGAATGCTTGCCTGCTTACGAAGAATATTATCCCGAAATTCTTGAGGAAATCAGAGGTTTAGCAAACGGACAAAAAGGCAGATATGAAGATTTTTATACGTTTCTGCTAAGTATGTATTGTTTTGAGTCTAATAATCATTGTACTTGTTTTGCATTTAAGGATAAGGATAATCTTATTTTCGGCAGGAACAGTGATTTTCTTGTGGCACTGGAAAAACTGTACATGAATTGCCTGTATAAACTAAATGGAGTGTATGGTTTTAACGGAAATACGACTGCTTTTATAGAAATGGAGGACGGGATAAATGAATTTGGTTTAGCAGTTGGTCTTACATTCATATATCCTAAGATTACGAAAGCGGGATTTAACGCCGGTATGTTGGTGCGGTATTTATTAGAAAAATGCAAAACCGTTGATGAAGTGATTGAAAGTTTGAATATACTTCCTATTGCATCACAGCAAACGCTGACTGTCATGGATAGTTTTGGAAATTGTGCTGTTATAGAATGTAATTGCAGTCATGTAGAGGTAATAAAACCGACAGAGCATGATAATTTTGTTGTAGCTACAAACGGTTTTGTTTCTCAAAAAATGAAAGAATACAATAACCATAGCATAGATGACTGGCGTTCAGATGAAAGATATTCTGTTGCTTACAATGCGCTAAGGGAAAATAAAAATCATTTTTCTTTTGAATTAGCGAGGGATATTTTATCGGGTAAACATGGCTTTATGTGCCAGTATGAAAGAAAAAAGGGATCGGACACAGTATGGTCGGTCATTTATGATATTAAAAATAAAAAAATTTTTAGGGTTGAGGGAAATCCGTCACGCAAGAAATTTGTTGAAGATAGCAGAATGAAATTTACTTAATGATTACCCGCAATCTTAATACAAAAAGTGTTTTGTTAAAGCGGATTCAAACGCGATGATATTAATGAGGATGCTGGAGATCAACAGACTGCCATGAATTAAAATAGGCTCAGGCTGTACCAGATGGTAATGGGTACGGCCTGGGCCTTTTTGGTCTATTCTTGGTCAGTTTTCAATGGGCTGCTTCGCTTGCAGTAGCTGCTCCCCAGTCACTCCAAGCTGCGCGTGCAGGGTGGTGAAGGGGATGTTCAGCGTATATGCGCCATCCACACGGTAGCACAGGATGAAAAGGCCGGAGCCAACGTCCTGGGTGTCACCCAGCAGTTCTATTACATCCTTTGCCGTCATGGTCGGCGTCAGCTGCATAACCTGTTCCGAAGTCACATCAGTGAAATCTGTGGGCCGAGCCGGTGGCAGGCTGCTTTCGGGCAGAAGCCGATTCAACAGGTCGTTCTCCTCGCCTGCGGGCGCATCAATAACTTCCACCGCCTCAATGACCTCGCGGCGGGAATAGTCGCTCAGGTCTTTTGCATCAATGCCCAGTGAGGTCAAGTAGTCCACTGCGGCGTTGTAGTGATAGATCTCCAGCGCGAATGCGGTGAGCGGGATGGCCGCTATGAGCAGAACTGCAGCCGCGACTGCGATACTGAATCTGGAAAACCGTCGCCTGATGGGATGCACTTTGGCTTTGGGTGCAGCCTCTTCAATGTAGGCATCTTCAATACCACCTACAGCACGAAATAACGGATTGCGATTACTCATACAAAAAAACCTTCTTTCTCCAAGTGGGCTTTTAGCTGCTTTCGCAGCCGGAACAGCATAGATTTCACTTTGCTTTCGCTCATATCATACTGCTCTGCGATATCGGATATAGAACTGACATACCAATACCGACGGACAAATATCTGGCGGTTAATTGCTGGGAGCGTAGCCAGGAAAGCATTGATTGCGGCGGTCAGAAGGGCTTCATCCAGAAGGTCCTCAACGCTGCTGTTTGAGCTGATACACTCGTCCAACTCGGCCAGCGCCAGTTCAGCCTGTCCACCGCCCCGCTTTTCTGCTTGCTTCTTTTCTAATGCCTTGATGGCAAGATTTCTTGTGAGTTTTCCAAGGAAGGCCTTGAGATTCTGCGGCGCATGGGGCGGGATGGCCCGCCAAGCGTCTAAATAAGCGTCATTCACACATTCCTCGGCATCTTCCCGATTGCACAGGATATTTTGGGATATATATTTGCAGTAGCGACCGTACTTTGAGTCGGTTTCAGAAATGGCACGCTCCGAACGTGAGAAAAACAGCTCAACTATCTTTTGATCCTCCATTGAATCCCTCCCTTATTATAGACTGGAACGAAAGCGGCTTTCACCCTTATACACCGAAAACTAAGCGCGAGGTTGCACTTATGAAAAAATATTATAATTTATCTCCCAGACAGAAAAAAGGGTGGCAGTTCAATATGAATTCTGCCACTCTTTTTTCATTGTCTGTTTACTCCCACTTGAAGCACTTTACCGCGATACCCATACAGGCCACGGTCACCGCCCCCATTACAGCCACAGGGAGCCAATAGCCGCTGGAGGGCAGGCCCAGGAAGGCGGTCTTCATCAGCTGGATGCCTTGGGTCAGCGGGAAGACGGATACGATCCTCTGCATGGCGCCCGGCATGACCTCCAGGGGCAGCGTCGCGCCGGAGAAGATCAGCATGGGGAAGTAGAGCAGGCAGGCGATTACACTGGCGGATTTCGCGTTCCTGGCGATTCCCCCCACCATCAGCCCGATACTCAGGGTGGACACCATCGTCAGCAGCCAGCTTCCCAAAAACGCCGGCAGAGAACCGGGAATAGCCGCCTTCCAGAACAGCATGGAGGCCAACAGCAGCGTCACCAGGGATACCGCGCAGTAGAGTACATAGATGGTAAATTCCACCGCCAGGAGCTTTGCCGGGCTGACCGGCGTCACTTGGAACCGCTTGAGGATCTTCCGCTCCCGGTACTCCGACACCACCAGCGGCAGCCCCATCAATCCGCTGGCGCAGATGGAGATGGTACACAGTGCGCCGATGGACTGCTCCAGGAAGGTGTAGGAGGCGCCCTCTGCGGCCGGCTTCGTCCCGTAGATGAACCCCAGGATGACCAGTACCACTAACGGCAGGATCACCGCGAAGATCACCATGTTCATGTTGCGGATATTCAGCTTCAGCTCGTTTTTCAGCAATGTACCAAAAGACCTCATGCCGCATCCTCCTCTTCGGACAGCCGAAGATAGGCGTCCTCAAACTTCTCGCAGCCGCTTTGCGCCTTAGCCTGCTCCACAGTGCCGTAGAACACCGCCATGCCCTTGCGTAAAACACAGATTTCATCGCACAGGGCCTCCACCTCGTCCATGAAGTGGGAGGTCAGGAAGATGGTCAGGCCGTCCTCCTTCAGCTTCGACAGGATTCTCCACACATCCCGCCGGGCCTTGGCGTCCAGGCCGGTGGTCAGCTCGTCCAGGAATACCAGCTCAGGGTTGGGAATGAGTGCCAGGACAATGAACAGCCGCTGGCGCTCCCCGCCGGACAGGCTCTTCACCGCGTTTTTCAGCTTATCACCGATACCAAACCGCCGGCACAACTCCTGCCAGTCTGCAGGTTGGGTATATAGACAGGCGATCTCCTCACACAGCTCGAACACCTTGATCTCTGGCTGGTAGTCACCCTCTTGGAACTGGACGCCCACCCGCTGGAACAGAGCGCTTCGCTCCCGTTTGGGATCAAGGCCCAGTACGGCAGCCGTACCGGAATCCGCCCGCCGGGTGCCCAGGATGCACTCGATAGTCGTGCTCTTTCCCGCTCCGTTGGCGCCCAGCAGCCCAAACACCGTGCCGCGCCGGACGGAGAGGTCCAGTCCACTCAGTACCGTTCTTCCCTGATAGCTCTTGGTGAGTCCTTCCACCTGCACTGCCAGATTTTCGTTTCTCATACACAATTCCTCCTTTTGATGGCCCGCAGCTCAATGTAGCCCCGCTCGCCCTGGGGCTCCAACTGGATACGGGGATTGCTGTCATCCCACTCATAACCGATAACAGCCGGGTCGTAGTGGTCCATGGCATACTGTACGGAGAGGATGGCCTGGGAGTAGTCCTCCTCCTTAAATGGCTCTCCCTGGAAGGCCAGGTACTCCGCGGCTGGTAGGGAAATCAGGTCAAAGCCCTCCGGGATACCCCCGGTGTAGCCCGCCTCCACCTCCACACCCTGCACATAGGTGGAGGTATCCGGCTTCTTGTACGCATCCGGCAGCCATAGGCAAACCGGCTCGCCGCACAGGGAGTCCATGCTGGCCAGGATGCCCCAGACCTCACAGCTGACCTCCGCGCAGTAGGCGAAGTAATCCTCCGCCCGGACGCCGCGCTTGAGGATGACTTTGCGCTCCGGCTTGCGGATCACCTGGACAAAAACGCTCTGTAGGTTTTCCATATCGACGGTATCCTTTCTCAGCTCCTTGAATTTTACGCCATAGGGGATAAACAGCCGGATGGGGACAGGGTCTTTCACGTATTCCCCGGGCTTGCAGCCAAACTCCCGGTAAAAGGCGCGTGTGAAGCCGTCAATGCTCTGAAAGCCGCAGTCATAGGCCGCGTCGGTGACAAAGCACTGTTCCTGCTTCAGCCGCATGGCGGAGTAGGAAAGCCGCATCCGACGGATATACTCCGCTGGCGTGAGGCCCAGCCGCTCCTTAAACAGCCGGTGGGAGTGCCAGGGGGAAAAGAGCGACACCTCAGAGAGGGTCGTCAGCGTGATCTCCTGGTCCAAATGGGACTCAATATAATCCTGCATCCGCTGGACCGCCTCGGTTTGCTGATCCAAAGTCCATCACCTCCATCTGTGTTTCCCATCTTACCATGCCCAGCGTCGGCCTGCTCGACTTTTTTTGCTATCCCGTCTGTGCCTCATAGCCCCCGACCAGGCGGATATGATTTCTCGCCTTGGAAACCCAGGCGGTTACATGGTTGGCCGGGGCGCCAAGCAGAGCACCGATCTCTTTGCTGGAATATCCGTCAATACGCATTCGGATAGCCTGGATTCCCTTCGCTGTGGTACCGGTGGCCGTAGCTTCCGCATGGTCCAGCAGGCCCATCAGCTCCCGGCACGCCTCCCGCTCCTCCAGATTCTCGTCCAGAACGCCGCAGGGCAGCTCTGCCGGGTCTGTGGCCTGCTCCCGTCCGCGTCGGGTGGCATACTCCAGCTGCGTGTAAATCTCATTACGGATCAGACAGTAGGCATAGGTGGAGAAGGCACCCTTGTGTTCGGACTGGTCAGTCTGTGCCGCCCTACACAGGCCAATACACCCGATCTGGAACAGATCCTCATAGGTATAGATACAGCCTTTATCCAGCGCATGGACGCAGTCCTTTATTACTTTGCCCACAAGACCCATGTTTTCCTCTACTTTTACTCGCTGCTCTTCCGTAAGCGACAGCATAACATTCACCTCCTGATATCTTCTAAGTTCACGCCGCCCCAGTTCGCTGGGCCAGCAGTTTCCTGCTCTCCCGGATCACGATCTTGCAGTAATACTCGCCCAGATGCCCAATGTGGGCGTGGGACATGGGTGCCTGTACCAGGTACGCCAGCCACTGGTACGCCTTCTGCCTGGTCATCAGGCCGGATTTGTGGAGCTGGTCGAACTGCTGGTGGGCCTCGTACCGCAGCCGCCTCAGTTCCGGAGATGCCAGCGTGCCCATTGGCTCCAAGGTACCCGGATGCGCCATAACAAAGGAGTCGCACGCGGGATAGTTGGAGCAGACATACACCTTAGCGCCGGGACGGTGCGTTTTACAGACTGCCTCCGCACTGCGCAGAACCGCCGGGCGGCCGCAGTGGCATCGAACCTGTCCGGACGTACTTTTCTGGTTCCATACCTTTCCCCGATTTGTTTTTCGTTTCATGCTCAAAACCTCCAAATAAAACAGAAAGAGCCGGAAGGCTGCCGAAAAAAGACAATGCAAAGCCAAGCGCTGGGATAGTGGGGTCGCACCCAGCCATTGACTCTGCACTGTATTTCAGCAGCCTTCCGGCTACAATTTTATGAGACAAGACCTGCGTCGTGTGGATCCGACCATGCAGTGGATCCGTAACGATTTCCCGCCAGGTTACGACGGGTCTGACGCCAGAAAATCTCAGCGTATCGAGAGCCTGAACGCAGTGTCTTGCTATGGATAAATATTACCACAATTCTTTTGAAAAGTCAACTGAATCGCCAAAAATACACGGTTTGTTCACAGATTTTGTGTTAAAGTCAGTCTGGGAGCACAAAGTCAGTTTCACGGCTCCTCTTCGCCGTCTTCCCACTCGTCATAGGCGTATTCCTGGCGTTTCTTCGTGATATGGAGTGCGATGAAAACGCCGCCAACAGCGGCCAGGCCAACAAGGAATATGACTGCCGGAAGTGGGATGCCTCCCTTCTCCACCTCTTGCTGAGGGCTCGGGTTGTCCGGAGCAGTCGGCGCGGGCTCTGACGATACGGGCGGAGGCGGGTCGGTCTGCTCGGGTTCCTGGTCAGGGATCGGGGCGGTGGAGTGAATGCAGCTCAAGGTATAGGTCGTGCTGCCGCCCAGGTCCATGGTCAAAACGCCATACTCGTCTACCACAACCGGAACAGGAAAGATGCCGGCATCGGTGCGCAGCTCAAACTCCACCCCGGCCCAGCGCGTCCCTAACTGCAAAACCAGTTGGTCGGGCTGTTGTATGATTTTCGGCTCAGTGCCGTCGGTATCCGCATAGGCGGCAGGGGTTAAAACGGCGGTCAGCACCATGACGGTTATGAGCATGGGAAACAGCCGGTTTTTTCGCTTTTTTGATCTATTCATCGGTTTATCGCTCCTTTGCAATGGATAGCAAAAGGGCGGAGCCGTTTTACCAGCTCCGCCCGTTCAAAGATAACATGGATCCTATCAATTTGCTCAAATTTATACTGTTTCACTATCGGCAAGGACGGTCCCTATGTCCCTCCCCCCGTAAAGTACGCGGGTGATGTTCACGATTTTGCGGTCGTGATCTGGCGTATAGAACACACAGTAATGGTCTACCGGCATAACCCGCCAGCCCCGGCTATACCATGGCTCCTTTTCATACCGGCGATACCGCTCCGGCATCCGGTCGAGGGCGCAAATGTTTTCCTCCAGTCTGGCAAGCTGCGCCGCAGCGTTTTGGACCGATTGCAGCTCGTAGGCGATATACTCAAAGATGCCGCGCAAGTCCTGTTCTGCCTGAGCCGCGATCTCGACTGAATATGTCATATACCGTAGTCCTTTCGGATTTCGTCAAAAACCCTGTTTGCCGGTCTTGTCCTGCCCGCCAGAACATCTTGGTATCCCTTTTCCAATTCCTGGTCAAGTTCCTGTGCGGTCAGCTTGCCCATATCCACTACCTTTGCCTGCGGCAGCTTCATTTCAAAGGGGATGCCACGCTGCAAAATGATTTGCTTATAGAACATATTGATCGCGTTAGAGACCGGGATGCCCAGCGCAGCTAAAATGCTTTCCGCCTGTTCCTTTACTTCCGGCTCAATGCGGGCGTAGAGGTTCGCTGTCTTTGCCATGTGAGACACTCCTTCCTTAGATGGCAAACTGTTTCCCTCGTATTATACCACTATGTCCGCACAATAGCAATACATTTTCGGAAGTATGTGGTCTATGTTGACTTTCCATGCTGCCGCACCGTACATGAGTCCAAGCTGAAAGATTGAAATCAGGACTTCAGCGCACGGTGGACATATGGGTGATGACGCCCCAGATACGGTTGCTCTCGTAATTGATGCCCAGGATGCGCACTGAGACACGGCAGCCGCGGGGCGGCCGGCCCCGCTTGGGATAGGTACACAGGCAGTCGATGCCGCCGTCCAGGGAGACAAACACTCCGGTAGTATCCACCATACTGACTGTACCCACATACAGGCTGCCCACCGCATACTTCTTCAGCGCTTTCTCATAGGGGTTCTCACCTGCCTGCTTGACAGATGCAGACACCCGGAGTCTGCTGCGGTCGGACCGGTCTACCTCCAGCACCCTTACCAGCACGCGCTGTCCAGACTGGTAGTGGGCGGTGGCGTCCACCCACCGCTGGTAGGACAGTTCCCGCAGGGGGATGTAGCACTCCGCGCCGAACAGGTCCACGAAGATACCCGCCCGGATTACAGAGACCACCCGGGCCTCGGCGCAGATGCCCGCATAAATCTGATAGTTGCCGTCCCGGTCGGTGCGGAAGTAATACTCCTTCCGTTTCATGGCCATGGCCTCCAGACGACTGGCCGCCACAACCCCGCTCTCTTGGTCGATGCCCTTGATGATGTAGTCCACCTCGGCGCCCAGCCGCTTGTTGAGCAGGTAGTGCAGGACATCGCCCTTGGGCTGCCCACGGTAGTCCTCCGGTTCCTCCACCGCCTCCAGTACCGGGATAATGACCTTGTAGTCGCCGTGGTAGGTGACGGCGTAGGACATCTCCGGGTTGTCCGCCAGCCGCTCCACGCCCTGGATGGTGCCGGTCAGGATCTTCTTGCCCTTCAGGGACTCCACCAGGTCCAGCAGATCGCTGCGCAGCTTGTCCGTATCTGTCTCAACCGTGCGCTCAGCGTCAATGGAGACCACACGCTGGCCACGCCGGCCAGGCATTCTGAGCCGGCTTTTGGGCTGCCCGGAGTCAGTCTGGGCGGCGGTGGGTCCGGACTCGCCCGCAGCCTCATCACCCGACACTTCAGAGCCAGTCTGGGAACCGGCCTTTTCGTCCGCCCGGCCTTCAGCGCCTTCCAATAATTCCAGGTCAGTCTGGGGAAATTCCGGAGCTCCGCCGGGCTCCAACGTCCCATCTCCGGCAGGTTCCAAGCCAATATGGGGAACAGCGGGCGGCTCGCCCTGGCCAGGCGGTTCTGCGCCGGGTTCCAGGTCAGTCTGGGGCGGCTGTCCGCCTCCCGGCTCCTGATTCGTCTCAGTCTGGGGGGCATTGGGGTCCAGCGGCGTGCCGTCCGCCAGTTCCAGGTCAAACGGGGACGGAGTACCGGACTCGCCGCCCGGTACCAGACCTGTGCCGCTGGCGTCAGCTTCAGCGGCCTGCTCCGCAGCCTCGCCGGCGAGCAGGGTGTCCTGATCCTTCAATTCCTTTTTTGTTCGTGCCATGATTTGTTTCCTCCTTATAGTTGATAAAAATAATGCGTGGTTGCCTAAAAATCAGACGGCGGCTTCGCACTCTCGTAGAGGGTCGGCCTCCGCCTGGCACGCTTGGGTGTTTCTGCTGGCGCCGCCGCAGGGGCGGACGCCGGTTCCGCAGGCGGTGCATGTTCTTCTGGAGCTGGGGCAGGTATAGCCTCCGGCACTTCAGGGGCAGGCTCTGGGGCCACAGCGGGGGTGCGTTGGAGTAGTGGATAGTCTCGTATACTGGTTTTGACACACTCTTTGGCATAGGGGTGGCCAGTGTAGTCAAACTTCCTCGCCCGCAGGATTTTCTGTCCACGGATGATGATCAGCAGTTGATCATTGGGCAGCCGCAGCACCTCGTCGGGCGTAAGCAGCCTGCGGCGGCCAAGGCCCTGCGTATATCGGTATTGGGGAATGATCTGGGCAATGGCGATGCTCTGCCGGGTCGTCATGGTGGAGTTGACCTCCACCGTCATGTCTCCGCTCCGGACACTGAAATATTCCGCCGTCACATCGTCTGTGCAGCCCAGCATCAGCTGCGTGTCCGCATTGCCTACCAGTTCCGCCCAGAGGTTGTTGGGATAGCGGTTCTGGATCTGAGGCAGGTTTTGGCAGCACATCAGGACCTGGAGGGACCGGGAGCGGATGGTGCTCAAACGCCGGGAGAAGTCCGGGATGACACCGATGTTGTTCATCTCGTCCAGAACGATATTCACCGGCACTGGGCACCGCTGTTCCGGCGTACTGTCAGCGTAGCGGACCAGCTTGATGAACAGGAAGGCGAAAAAAAGGGACGACAGAAATTCCAAAGAGGAGTTCTGGTCATCCAAGATGATGTAATATACGCATTTGGTCTGCCCGGGAAGAGCGAGGTCGATGTCGGACTGGCGGGTGATACTTCGGACAGCCTCGCTCTGGAGCACCTGCAGTCGGGTACCCAAGCCCAGGACCACACCGGCCCGCACGGAATCGCTGGCCTGGCTGAACAGGCTGTAGGGTGCCCGGGCCGGGTGGTCCAGGGGCAGCCGGTCAAAGAGGGCGGTGAGCTGCTTTTCCGTGTTTTGGGTCAGCATCTGGTAGACTGCGGGCAGGTTGCGCTCCTCCGGGCGGCGGGTGGAGTCCAGATCCACATAGAGGATCAGGCTTTTCAGCAGGTTGGCCTCTCCGTTATCCCAGAAATGGTCCCCCTTGCCGTCCCCCTTCGTATTGGCAATGATAACATCTGTCAGGACCTGGGCCATTAGGGTATCGCCGCCCAGGTCAAACATGCAGTTCCAGGAATCACTCAGCTCAGGCTGAAGCAGGTTGTAGACCCGGACAGTGTAGCCATGCTTTCGGAACAGTTCTACTGTATCAGAGTAAATCTCGGACTTGGGATCTGTGACAACCACTGACTCACCACGCCGGATACTTTGAAACAGGGCTGGCCGGATGACACCTCTGGACTTCATGGTTCCGCTGGCACCGAACACCGCAATGTGCTTATTGAGCCTGGTGTCTTCCGGCAGACAGATCACATTCCCACGCTCGTTCTGCCCCAGTATGATGCCCCTAGCCTTTTGTGGACTGGCCACCTCCAGGACAGTGCGCAGTTCCGTTTCTCCCATCCAACCAGCAGTTCCATAGGTACCGCGCTGGCTTCGGGCAAAGTTGCGGTCATCGAAGTCCTTACTTCCAAACCGGTCGTAAAGGCAAACAAGAATATAGGCGCTGCCGCCTATCAGGGCCATCAGCCCTGTGTATTTCAGTCCAGATAGCGTAAACGCCTGCCGCCAGCAGGAAAGTGGCCCAAACTGGATGTCTCCGATTTGGGCATTCCCTTGCATACCGCCGCTGGCCAGCCATATCTGATACTCGGTAAGCAACTGGCATACCAGTCCACCCAGGTAGAGCAGAGCGGCCAATCCCAGTATGACAGCGATAATGATACCGATGGTGCGAGTGCGGTTATTGTTCAAGGCGGCACCTCCTCCCGCAGGTCGTAGTCCTCTGGGTCGGTCAGGCCCAGAGCATCCTCCAGCGCATCCATTGTCACCTCGCGCAGCCTAACAAGGCCCCCCAGATAATCCCAGATAAACGCCGTCTGCCATGGGAAGCACAACACCTCGCAGGGCACTTCGCTGTGTTCCAGTGCCTGGCGAAGGCGCAGGAGCCGGGCCAGGTCCCCATCCAGGTGGGACAGGATGAATGTACCGTCCCGCTGGGCGTCGTGCTCTATGATACCGGGGCCTGTGGCGCGCCATTCCGGAGGGAACACTGCTGAGAGCAGTTGCTCGTTCCAGTCTGGGAGCGTCAGGATGTTCAGCAGCCGGATACCCTGCCCGTTCAGCGGGATGAAATGGATATGTGGGTAGATACGGTCAAAGCGCAGGTCCATCCGACGGCTCTTGTCAGATTCCTCCATCGTGCGCAGCGCAATCTCCATTCGCTCACCCAAAAGCAGCGCGTGGTCTGCCCGGGGGAGGCCGGCGTTCATCCGGGCCAGCTCCGCAAGATGCTGCGCGGTCTTAAACTCCCCCATGCCGCTCCATTTCATGACGGCTCCGCGGGTATTGTAGACGGCCCAGCAAGACTCAGGTGCAAACAAAGCCCCGGTTAGACGAGTAAAGATGGTCTTATTCATCTCTGTGCTGTCCAGGCGCTTTAGTGATCTGGCTATGTAGAATACGGGCGATGTGGGTACGATACGGGCGATGCGCTGCTTTTGCAGGGCCGGCAGGACATAGGGCCGGAACTCAACTCCGGCGCCCATACACATTGCCAGTGTCTCGGCCACCCGGTGGTTTCGCTGTATGTGGCCGTCACTGCCGGAAAAGCGGTGTCCACCCGAAAGAGCCAGATACTGACCCAGTGCTGCCGGGTGGAGCACATCCAAGAGTGGAAGTGCAGTTTTGTGGAGACGGATGGTACGCCTGTCCCGCTTACCGCTGACAGACAGCATTTTGCAACTGCCCAGGTCTGCCCCGGCCTCATTACGGAATTGCTGAGTATGCTCCAACCGATATACCAGAGCCTCCAGAGAGCGGACACTTCCCAAAAGGTGCATTGAGTGTGTCGGAAATTCGCCAGCAGCAGATAACAGAAGCAGGAGGCGATACGCATGACTGCCCGGGCGGAGTGTTATCATTTTTATGCCTCCACCTCATTCTGGTTTGCGGCATTTCTCCTCCTCTCTTTGCCGCAATCTGCCCCATCATCGCGCCGCCGACCCCTTGGTTTTTCAGGGATTTTCCGGGGCTTGAACTGTAAGTGATTGGACGGCGGCAAATTCCGGCCTTTCATACCTATCTTTTTCCCTCCATTACGCCCGATTTTCATAGAGCGTTACCTCCTTCAGTCTGTTATGAAATGCGGCATAGATCCAAGTAGGAAATTGTTCTCTGGGGACCACATAAACCTCCGTGCTGTCTGCTGAACCAGCGGCACTGCAGTAGAAGTGGGCACACTGCGCTGGCGCGTCATCGGGCAGCAGATAGAGAGTGATAATATCCGTCACCATGTTCTGCTCAATGTTATCGTGGTCACGCCAAGCCCGTTCCGGTCGTGAACTATCATAGACATGGCGGTAGATCAGCACACAGTCAGAATAGCTGGCGGGCACCTTTCCCTTAAAGAACCGGTTCATAGCCGGATAAAGGGCTTGCTGGATATAGACCGGGGAACCGCTCCCCTTTTTGGGGAGGAGTGCGGGAATCCGCAGGCAAAACCAGCCCAATTCGGTGTAGCCCATTTCAATGGGAATTGTCTGTTCCATCAAAGCATCCACCGTTTCCTGCACCTTGGGCCGGCCCGTATAGGCGGGGAGCGCCCGGGCCAGCAGGACAGCCTGTTCTAAAACTGCCTCAAAATGAAACGCCGCCTCATAGGCGGCGGCCAAGTTGTGCTGCTCCGAAAAAAGCCTTGTCTGTGTTAAAGCGTCAGATGCACGCTTAAACTGCACTTCCGTTTTTGACAGAATACGTGCAAAGTCAGTCTGAGCCATTTTGTGCGCCTCCTTCCTCTGTGTAAAATTTGACGGTTGGTATCTCCTGCCCGTTATAGTCCACGGTAGCAAACAGACAAGGAACATTGGGAAGTACCAGCTGCTGGGCCATAGAAATCCTCGGCAGGACAAAGATATAGCGCAAGTCCTCCTGGGGCTGGAGCAGCCGGGCCAAATGCTGCTCCCCATCGTAGAGCACCACGATCTCATAGCCCATATTCTCTTTAAGAAAGAAAATTTGGGAGGGATAGGCAGCCGGATAGTGGGCCATAGGCTCCACATGGTCGATAAACTGCAGCAGCACCCATACCGCCAGAATGATGCGCTGCTCCGGCTGGCACATGGGGTCAACACCCAGATAGTAGCCGCCAGAAATGTCATGGAGCATTACTTCCCGTTTGAGGCCGCGGATGATCTTCTCAGCTGTCTGCGGCGGTTTATCCTTCAGCAGCCGGATAACCTGTGTCTTGGTCAGTGCTCCGTACTGTGTCAACCAGTGGATGATATACTGTTCCTCCTGCAATAGCATAGATTCACCTCGTTTCATGCGTATAATGGGGGTAAATACGTTTTCTGTGGCTTATGCGTTTTCGCTTTTCACCTCATCAGGCGGGATGCCACTCTGCTCTGCCAGATCGGCAACAGCTTTCATTTCGGTCAGCATGGCCTCCAGCTCAGCCCGGTCGGTGGTAATCATCTGCTGCTCCTCTCTGGACGCCTTGATGATGACTGGCACTTTATTGCTGTTGCTGGAGATCAGCGCCTCGCCTCGCTCGAACTGGGTAATACTGCGGATTTCTGTGCGTGTGAGCTTCAAAACATCCTTGACATACTCGGCCTCATCCGGCTCCAGGTTGAGGATGACTTTGGTCTTGCTGTTGTTGAGGATGGCACGCCCATAGCGGCCGTCCTCCAGGCCGAAAAAGTCGGACAGGTCCTGAGTGGCGGCCAGGGCGCCGCCGCCATATCCGCGAATGATTTTGAAAATCTCCAGGCAGAACTCGGCCGCCTGCTTGTTGGCAGCACCGCCAATGAGCTTCCAGATCTCGTCAATGAACACCATTTTCCGTTTGGTTCGGTCAGCCTTCACTTGATCCCATACATAGTCCAACGCGATCATCATGCCTACAGGCAACAGTTTGCCCTTCAGTTCGGAGATATCCAACACGATGTACTTATTGCTCAGGTCCACGTTGGTCTGCCGGTTGAAGCTCTGGGCACTTCCGGTAACGAAACGGCTGACGATGGTAGCCAGTCGGGTAGTGAGAGAGTTTTCCTTCAAATTCTCGTAGAGGTCGCCCAAGATGGGCATGGGTTTCATCACTGTCCTGCTGGTGTCCATGTAAAGCGAGGTGTTGTCATGGGTGATGCCAAACTGGGTATAGGTTTTAATCAGTGCCTCGTCCAGCATCTGCTCCTCCTCGTTGTTCATGTCGGGAATCAACAGAGAGAAAAAGATCATCAGCTGCTGCACCTTCCGGGCCAGCATAGAATCGATGTCGCTGTAATCCAGCTCGTCGATCAGTTCCATCTCTGGGGTGATAGTGGGACGAATTTCCATGACGTTGATACAGGCGGTGGAGCCGGGGGCCAGTTTGATATAGGAGCCCCCCACCTTATGACAGGCCCGCTTGAACTCATGCCCCTTCAAGGGCGCCAGGATAAAGCACTGGATGCCACGCATTCGCATCCGCAGGGCCATGACCTGCATGGTGTAGGTCTTGCCCGCCCCGGAGGTACCACAGATGGTGAAGTTGGCATTCTTGTTGACCTTGGTGTTGAATGGATCCACAATGCACAGGGAGTTGTTGTGCCGGTTGAGGCCAAGGAGAATGCCATTGTCATCGGACAACTCGAAGCTGGTGAACATATAGGTAGACGCCGCCCCGCTGGTGAGTACATTGCGCTTGGATTTGCGCTCCAGACTGGAATCTATATAGAGAAACGGCATGGTGGAGCGCAGGGCGGCCTCCTGTTGAAACATACAGTCCGATACCTGAATGTCCATGGATTTCATCAGGTCGGTCATCTGCTGTTTCCGCCACACAAGCTCCTCATAGCCTGCGGCGGAGATCGTAATGAACACCGACATATAGAACAGGTCCTCGTTTCGGCTGGATAGACCCTGTTTGATGTAGTAGCCTGCCTGAATAGAGCCAGCCAATTCTTCATAGTCGGTAGAGGTATCCTGAAGCTCTCGCAGCTTGGTACGATTGAGCCGGATACGCTGAGCAACCCGGTCGATTGTCTTTCCACGGATCTCCCGACGCAGATGCAAATCCACATCCACGCCCTCGCCAGCGTTAATCAGGGACGACATCCAGCCACCCCGAACCATCTGGGGGAAACCATTCTTGCGGACATACAGATAGGTGTAGTAAATGCCGTCCAAAACCAGGTAGCCGGGATGGGTCAAGTCGAGACCCCGCGGAGCGATGAAATTGGAGGCGCGGATATAGGGGACTGGATCGATGCCTGCAACCCGTTTCTTGGCAGCCATCGCGTCCAACACCACCCGGTTGAGCCGGTTTTGAAAGGGATCGTCTACGCAGGAACGGCGGTTAAAATACATATACAGTACCTCCGCCGTAAATGCGTCCTCGTCCTTGGGCTGCACAATGCTGTTGCCACATTGCGCGAAATAGGTGCGAGCATTTTGAGTCACCACCTGCAATGCGGAATAAATCTCACCATAGTCTGGATCCATCTGCCGCCGTCCATTAGGGGCCTCATACTGAAAAATCAAAAAGAACCGGCGGGACAGCGCCTCCCGGCTGCCCTCCTCCCGAATAAACCGGATAGTCCCTTCCCCCAGCCGGCGGCAGGCCTCTACCTCCTCCCGCTCCAGGTCAGCTTGAAGACCAGCCACATACTGGTCGGAGTCCGCCTTACGGGTCACCGACTTGAACTGCAGGCGCATGGGAGATATTTTAAGCCAGCTGGCAAATGTGGAAATGATGCCCCATTGCTCTTCATCAGAGCGGAGCAGGAAGTTGATGGGTTCGATCTCCAGAATCTTGATAAACCGGCCGTCAGTGGTTTCTACGATTCCGTTTTTGAGTTCCTTGAGTGGGATGAAGTCCTGAACGAACTCCAGCTTTTCGTTTGGCGGGGGGCCTGCCCCCCTGTTTTTTCTTGGGACGGCCTTTGTTCGTGTTTGTGCCATAATGGTATCCGATCCTCCTATAGTGAAGCTGCCGCCGGCGCACCAGGAACATGACCATGTGGGAGACGTACTGGAGCAGCGAGTCGCCGCCTAGGCCCATCAGGGCAAAGACGCCCAGCGGCAGCAGGGTTATGGTCATGACAATCACCTTCGCCGTCACCGGAAGGTGGAGCCACATTAGCTCCGGGTAGCCCACTAAAATAAGCAGGATACCTGCCTCCACAGTGTTGCGCATCTCCAGCATTCCGCCCAGCAGCTTGCCGGAGTCGGTGTAGTTGGGCGGGATGGTGTAAATGTTGCTGTATTCTCTGTCATCAGCCATAAGTAACTCCTTGTTCTATGGGGGCAGACGCAAAGTCTGCCTCCAGGTCGATATCCTTCCTGCGGCGGAACTGGGTCACATAAGTCGGCGAGTTGAGCGCCACGCCGCCCGCACTGCTGGAGCAGTGGACCCACAGCTGTTTACCGTCGGCATCCTTGCCGGCATAGAGCAGCACATGGTTGACCGGCACCGTACCTGGCACCGCCATGAAGCCGATGTCGCCAGGCAGCAGTTCAGCCTCCGTAATGGCGTAGGTACTGTCCCACTGGCTCCAGGAACCAGTCAGAAGGCTAACGTCCAGCGCCGTTTTGTAGACCCAATCCGTAAATCCGGAACAGTCGAGCCCGTAGGGCCTGATGGTGCCGGTGCTGCTGGAGCCAGCCGAGGTCACAAGCCGGGGCGTGTTCCACGCCTCGTTCCAGCCCGGTGCGCTCTTGCCGCCCCAGAAATACGGGACACGGCCCACTAGGGACAGGGCCGCCCGCATCAATTCCTTCCGGGTGCCGCTGCATGTGAGACTGTTCAGGTAGGCGTTCAGCTCAACATCAGTGATCGGCGGCACTGTGCCGCTGGTCAGGGACCCGTACATGGTCATCTTCAAGGCGTTGGACATGTTGGTGATGGCCTCGCCATATGTCAGATTGAACTGGTCATACTGGGTGGAGGTGTCGATGCCAAACGCGGTCAAGATCACAGATTGGTCAAATGGGTGGATGGTGCAGACCGCATACTGAACCGTAACCGTCTCGGGCGCTCCCGGCTCCTCACCTTCTTGGACTTCCGGCACCACCGTTTTTGTAGTTTCTTTCACTTCATAGGTAACAGCGAACATTTGCCCGGCAACAGCATCCAGCTTTGCCTTCATGTCCGCCTTGGTGGTGCCGCGCTGCTGCATGGAGGCTGAGTAGGCCGCCAGGGTATAGCAAGTATCGTAGTCGGCGGAGATCAGCCCGTTGTTGATCAGCGCCTCCATGGACAGCTCACGGTCGTACCCACCCTGGACGATAATCTGTTCCACTTGTGCCAGAGCCATATCATAGCCGTTCTGAATACAGTCGGACACCACGCCGGATACATCGTCAAAACTGGCAGTTATGCTTGAGGGGGCATTGATGTCAACGGTAGAGGGGTCAGTGTGAAAGAGATTGTTGACAACTATGGAGGGCAGCGATACAATGCCCACAATGATAAAGAGCAGGAACAGACAGATAAAGATCAGCACCTTAAACAAGGTGTGCCGCAGGGACCAGGCCGCCGACAAAATTGCACCCCAGGGGCCACCTGCGGCTGTACCCGCCGCAATCTCGGCGGCTGCCTTCCCGCCTGTGACTCCTGCTTTGGTCACCGCAGCAGCGGCATTGGCGGTCGCCTCCCCGGCGGCAGCGGATCCTGCGGATTTTGCCGAGGCCGCACCCGCTTTTTTGGCGGCCTCCGCCGCCTTCTGTGCGCCTTTTAGATAATCGTCCTGGCCATCGCCAAAGCGCTGCTGTTCATCAGACATGGAACCACCTCCTATGGAATATGGGACGGCCCGCACACCGGTCAGATTGTGCGGGCCATCGGTCAGGTTTTGCGTTTTGGCGGTTTATGGTCGCTGACCGGCCGCCGCTTGGGGGTAGGCGCAAACTGTGTGGGCGTGGAAGCGTAGCGTACGGACTCCACATTGACAGTCCGCAGAATATCTCCGTCATAGACAGGCTTGCCGTCCTGATAGACGGGTTTGCGCTCCACAGACGCAACGCCAGGGATCGCATACCACTGCCCGCCGCCGCTGTCCTCATAGACATGGTAGTCGCCCCTGGGCGGCTGGTATCTGGTGCGGTCATAAAACGCAGTCCCAGACCCATCCGCATGGCGCACCTCCAGCACACCGTCACAGGCGCGGGAGCTGTCTACGGTTGTGACCTCCTGGGCAAAGCCGGGCATAAACTGCCCAAAGAGCGCTTGGTTATATGCGGCAGCACTGCCGGGACCAGCCGGCACATCCGCAGAGGATCCGTGAGTGCCTGTGCCAGATGGAGCGTGTCCCAATGTGCCAGCACCGCCGCCTGCTTCAGGCTGCGGTGCTGGGTCTGCTCCAACGCCAAGCGGAGCAGAAGTGTTCACCCCGGCACCAGACGGGGGCGGCACACCTTCCCTGCCGTCAAGCGAGGACGCTGCACCCGGCCCAACGCCAGGCTGAGGCGCAGCACCCGCTCCGGCATCAAATTGCGGTGCGGGACCAGTACCAGAGTCAAACTGTGGCGGTGCGGCATGGGGCGTCATGGCGTACCAGCTCAGGCCGTCGGAACCTTGGATAACCCCATGGGGCGCATCCGGCTCCTGATAGAAGGCGCTGCTGTACCACAAGGCATTGCTGCCGTCTGGGTAGCTTGCTTCCATGGTGCCTTCGTCCACTGTGCGCAGTACCGTATCCTGGGGTGCGCTGGGGAATGCTTCAGATACCTGGGGCGCTTCGGAGGAGTCGCCGGTGAAGTTGGGGGCGGCGTAAAATGCGTCCCGTCCCTCGCCGGAGGCCACTTGATACCACTGGCTCCCGTCCGCAGCCTGAATCTGCTTATGCGGGCTGTCCGGCCTATCATACTGGGCGGCACTGAACAGCTCCACATTGGCCTGTTTCCCGTCCGGACCAACAGCCTTGGTGCTGATATGCCCGCCGGTGATCTGGGTATCGGTATACTCCATATTGCCTGCCGCCCCGCTGGCCATCTGCGGCATATAGTTGGGCAGGCTGCGATCCGCGATGTCGCCGGCGATGGTACCGGAGACCTTGGGCGGACGGCTGGCCACTGAGGATACAGACTCTGCGGTGAGGATCGCGCCATTGCGTGCGGCCATACCGCCAAAGGTGCGGCCCACAAAGCCCACGCTGCCGCCTGCCCCCATGCGGGAGCCTCCATCAACCACTGCGTCACGGACAAAGCTGTTGGGCTTATACCGGCTGGCAAATCCCGAGAGAATGCCGCCTGTTGCGTCCCCTGCCGCTGTACTGGCAGCGCCACCCGCAGCAGCGCCGGTTTTCCCCGCACCGCCGAACATGGACGCCGCACTCCCGCCGCCTTTGGAAAAACCGGTGAGGACCCGGGCTGCCATCATCATCTCAATGCCCATGCTGCTGCCGGTCTGTGCAACGGAAAGGCCCAGTGCGGCCAGGTAGCTGTCACATTTTTGGGCAATCTTCAGCAGCGCCAGCGCACAGAACAGCCAAAGGAAGATACTGCCCTGCCCACTGGTCAGCGCACCGCCGTTGGCGATGAACTGACCCACGGAGGAGTCGAAGGCCCGCAGGAACCAGACGTTGAGAACCAGCAGCAGCAACTGGGAGCCCACCATCCGGCACCAGGACTGGAAGACCCGTGAGGTCGCCTTGGACGCGCCCATAGCGTAGGCCAGCGGCGATGTATAGCACAGGACGCCCACCAGCACATACCGCTCCACCGTTTCCAGCAGGAGCTTGAAGTAGTTCCAGGCCAGGGCGATCATCAGGATAATCAGCAGAATCAGGCCCACAACGGTGGCTACCGATACGATGGTGGTCAGTCCATTGCTCAGTACCTGCTGGATACCGGCAAACGTAAAATTGCTCGGTGCCATGGACGTATCCATCAGAGCGGTGTAGGGTGCGCGGGCAATATTCAGCAGCAGGCTGAAAATGGGCTTGGCGTAAGTGATCAGGATGGCGAAAATCCCGCCCCGGGCCAAAAGATGCAGGGGATTCTCCGCCTCGGTGAGCGGCCCGCCAAAAGCCCGGAACAACTGCCAAGCCACGACCAGAAACAGCAGTGCCCAAGCCATGTACTGGACCACTGTGTAGGCGCTGACGGCAAAGGGGAAATACTCCTCCATCGCCGTCATATCTGTGCCCAGCGCCTCCAGGAATAGGCCGGAGATGGCGTCCATGATCTGGGTCATGATGCTGGCCACCCAATTTGCTGCGCCTTCAAAAATCCAATCTAACATTGAATATCACCTCATGGTCTGAGGGCGGCAGCTTTACAGCCGCCGCCCCCCGAGCGTGCGTGTTTTGGAACATCAATAGCCCGTTCTGGGCAGGGTGGGTGTGGGGCCGCCCCGGTAGACGATGGTTACCCACCGGTCATTGGCCATGATCCACTGGCCCTGCCATGTACCGCCCACATCGGTCTTGTTGGCAAATCGGTACTCGTGGGCGACGCTGGAGAGCACATTGCAATAGATATACGGGGTCTGCATCTGCTTGAAGCCCGCAGGTACCCGGCCGAAAAGGAACATCACCTCGGTGACATATTCGTTGCTGGCCAGCCCCAAAGCGGCAGGCGAAGCGTCCAGAGTGTAGCTGCGCTGGGTGTCCAGGTTGTCCGCCAGTGTGCGGTATTCCCCGTTGACGTTGGTGCGGAAAACAGCCTTATAGGTGAGCTTGGCCGACCAGGTACCGGTAATGATCTTGTCCAGCCGAACCGCATCCGTGGGCAGCGTGTCGCGCCAGAAGAAGTTGTCCAGGGGCACGGTGGAATTGTTACCAATCTCCTTGAAGGTATATCGGATAGACTGGCCGGGAACCACCTGGGTATAGCCGCTCTTACTTACGGACACATGGGTGTAGACACTCTTGTTCAGGACCTCAATCTGCACAATCTGGCCCTCATGCTCCAGGTAGACGGTGACAGTCTCGCTGGCGGGGCTGTAGTAGGCAGGGCTGGTGACCTCTTTCAGGGTATAGCGGCCCAAGGGAAGCTGTTTCGATACCGCCAGTCCCCGGCTGTCGCTCTTGATGGTGTCCACCAGCCGGTTTGCCTTATCATAGATCTCAAAAACCGCGCCCTCCAGAGGAGTACCGGCAGGGAAGCCATTGATGGCGTTGTCATCCGCAGACTTTTTCCAGACCTGAATTTGACCAGTGATGGCAGTGTTCTTCCAGGTGATGGTGGTACAGCCGCCATACTCCACATAGATGGTCTTGGGCTGAGTATCCAGGATGTAGCCATCCGCACATTCGATCTCACGAATGGTGTACCTGCCGTCCGCCAGTTCCTTGTCGATGTAGACATACCCCTCATTATCGCTCTCGTATGTGCCTACGGGGTTGCCTTTTGCATCGGAGAGAAGGAACTTTACTCCATAAATTCCCTTGCCAGTCACACTGTCGATCTTGTGGATCAGGGCGCTGCCACTCTGCCGGTTGGTGATCTCCAGGGTGGCGGTGCCGCCATCTTTCACCTCAATCTGGTGAGGCGTATCATCGAGCTTATAACCCTTGGCGGCTTTGAGTTCCACCACTTGGTACCACCCCTTTTCCGCCTGGGGCAGGTTGATGGCGCCCCTGGCATCGGTGGTGTAGGTACCGATGATCTCCCCATTCAGCTTGCGGACTTCAAACTCGACGCCCTTGATACGCGCTCCGGTCTCCTCGTCCTTTTTGATGATGGTTAGGCCCCCGATCCTTGTGTTATACACGGTAATGGTCTGTGTATCGGTAGCGTTGACACGCACGGTCTGTGTCTTAGAAGCTGTACCAATAGGCTAAAACCGCTTGAGTAAAGTGCTGAAAGCAGCAATGGTGCAAACAGCTTGTGCAGAACGGACAGACACTTCATAGTCTTTGGAAAGACGGCGGGAATTGTT
>CAJUKT010000012.1 GCA_910587255.1 uncultured Oscillospiraceae bacterium | reverse complement strand
TTTCTCGTGGACAGCCGGGATCACCGTCTCCGTCCGATTGTCCCGGTAGGCGTGGCAGGGCCAGACCTCCTGGTCCCCTCTGAGCAGAACGTAATCGCATCCCCATGTGTCGATGGAAAAGCTGGCGATGTCCGGGAACTGCTCCAGCGCCTTGTCGATGCCATGTTTCACGTGAAACATCAGTTCCACAACGTCCCAGGTGAGGCGGCCATCCCGCTCCGTCACCCCGTTGGGGAAGCGGTAGACCTCCTTGGTCTGGAGCGCGCCGTCCTCCAGCCAGCCCACGATGTGCCGCCCCGACGACGCGCCGATGTCGATGGCTAAATAATTTCGCAAACAAAGCTCCTCCTTGCCCAATTTATAAAGGATTCTGGCGAGAATCAAACAAAATGCCGGATATCATATTCCAAAATAATTTTTTGCTGCAACAGACAGCCCCACGGGGAAACAACTCATTGCTGAACCATAATGGGACAATGACTTTGAACTTTTTCTTTATCCGCCTGAATATCTTCACACGTTATCCTGTTTGTCCAGATCCTTCACCAGTTCCTTCAGTCTGGCAAAGTCCATGCCGCCGGTGGGGCCGTGAAGAATACCCGTTGTTTGCTCATGCTCATGTCCTCCTGTTATGATAGAGTTCTTGCTGCGGGGCCCCCGCAGCAAGAATGAAAACAATTACTCCGTCATAATCCAGATAATTCCATCCATCAGATAGTCCTCGGGAATGTAGGCTCCGTATTTCTCGGTTACCGCTTCTATGTTGGAAGGGGCGGTATAGCCCTCGGCAATTTCATATTCCCCTTTATTAATCCAGCCCAGCGGCGTGCCGTCCAGTTCCGGCAGCAGACCGATCGCTGTAGACAGTGAGGCCCCATTGCAGGTTGTTTCCACGGTGTTCTCCGTGCATCCAGCAGAAGCGATGGGGGTATACATCAGAATCTGGGTTAAATAATAGACATCCAACTGCCCGCTGACACTGCCCACGTTCAGCTGCCCATTGGTTTCATCCAACTGGCAGTCTGTGGCGATGGTAGAGTGAATTGTATTCTGAGAAGCGGTTCGATACCGCTGGGAACCGGAAAGCCCGCCCACATTTACGCTGGCCGCTCCTGTAGGCTTTGCCACCTTTACAGAGATCTCATTGGTTGTGGAACAACCCACGGTGTTGGTACTGGCCGCACTCAGCCCGCCTACATGGACGTTCAAATTGGCATCCTCGACGCTTTCACAGTCATCCACCACAGTGAGCGCAAGCCTTGCCGAAGATCCGCAATTTGTCATATTGGAGTAGCACTCACCCATGATTCCGCCGAGATATATTTCTCCGCCGTGGGAAGTGGTTGTTGCCGCGTCCAGCGTAATCATTCCACCGTTTACCTGGCAGCCGGTCAGATTGTCGCTCCAGCCGCCAGCAACAAGACCGGCAGCCGAAGTGAAGATGCTGCTGCGGATGGCGGACGCCTCATCGCTGACCTCCACGGAAACAGTTGGATTGTTTATGATCACATTGGTCAGGGTGCTGGCCATATCAAAGGCGGCTACAGGAGAGACATAGAGGTAATCCCCATGTACCGCGTAATCCCCCGTGACATCAACAATCGGTTCTTCCAGGGTAACGTCCTGGATGGTAGCGCCGGCGATGGCATTGAACATAGCGGCACAGCCATTGGCATTTTCCCCATCGTTATGCCAAACGGCAGCTTCCTGCTGATACCTGCTGACATCCACTTCTGCCCCCCCGGATAACCAGCCCACTGATGGTGTGTCCGTTGCCGTCAAAAAAACCGCGGAAGGCATAGGTCCACCAGCCTGTCTCATAGTTTTCATAGTTGGAAAAATAACAGCCGATGGGGGTCCAGTCCTCAGTGAGTGTAATGTCTGCCGTAAGTCGGTAAGCGCCATACAGGTCTTCTCCCATTTTTTGTAGGTCTTCTGCCGTAGAAATATCCTTTACTTCCACCCAGCGGGCATACAGTGTTGCGGTTCCATCCTCTGTCAGACTCTCCATGTCCTTGATGTACATGACTGTGGCTACATCGCCAAAACGGGACTGCGTTCCAAACATCCAAAGATAAGGTGATACGCCGTTGACCAGATCGTCCTGACTGACATTAGGGCGGGTCTGCCATCCTGCAAAGTAATAGCCCTCCCGCTCCGGTGCCGGTATAGCAGCCTCAAGATAGGCATTCTCGCTATAGGGAACAGTCAGAATACTAGTTTCCCCTGTGACGGACTGGGTGCCGTCTGCATTCCAGCTGGTCACCTCGTAGGTATAAGTTTCGTCGTCCGTAACGTCATCCGGAGTTGTATTCTGATCGAAACGGATGGTGTATTCTGCGGGGGCTGCATATTCAGCCGGATCCGTTTCCGAAACAGACGCGGAAGGTTGCTCTGTGCCAGAGGTTTCATCGGCAGGATTGCCGGTTCCACAGCCGGCCAAAAGACCGAGAAACAGCAGAAGGACAGACAGGTTCAACAGCCATTTGTTTGCTTTTTTCATTCTCCATTACCTCCTAAAGTTGAACGAGAGCTACAGCTAATTATGAAACTCAAAAGAGCCGGTGATAGCAAGGGCTTGCTTGACTTTTCTTCTCTTTTTGTATACCTGCTTTGGCCGTTTACTCTGGCACCCTATTCCCCCTTCATTCCAATGGTCTTGGCCTTGCCCTGGATGATGTCCGTGCACAGACGCACAGAGTCCCCGATGGCACTGTCGATGTTGTCCTCCTCTACGCCCAGGGGAACGCAGCCCAGGTAGTTGTCGATAAACAGCTCGTTGCACTGGATTTTCGCCAGCTTGGGCATATACAGCCCGCCGTCGATGTTGTTCTTTTCCTGCTGTTTTTCATGGCCTTGCAGCCCATGGTGAACATCCAGTTGGGGATGATGACTATCTTCTGATTGGGCTGACCCAGATGCCTGTGCATGATGCCAAACATCTCTTTCCACGTCAGGTTATACCAGCCGATGGACCAACATTCCCATCCTGGGTGTGCTCCAACCCCCGGCAATGGCCTGACAGTTCCAGCACGCCCACGCTGAACTCCGCGTCCGCAGAGGCCATGGCGGCCTCTTCCCGGTTAATGCAGGAGCGAATATAGGGGTGCCATTTGGTGAGTTCCAACTCCGGCATAGTCTTGGCAAAATATGAGAAATAGAAGCCGCAAATGGTTGCGTGCTTCATCCCGCACTCCTTCGTCAGTTTCAGAAGGCGGTTGATGGGGTCGATGTTATATTTTTTGTACAGGTCATAGATAGGGCCAGGGCCTTCCGCCCGCTCATCCTGACAGGGACGGCAGGGCGATAGACTCCACCTCGTGGCCCCGTTCAATCAGAACTTTTGCAGCCTCACAACCCAGCAGGCCAGTGCCGCCGATCATAAAATACTTTCATGCTGCTATCCTCCTATCATTTTTTTGATACCGCGGAAAAAGTGCCCATTGGCCATATCCACTAGGCCCTGGAAAATTCCGCACTTCATGCCGCCCGAGATCTGCATACTCCGAAGGGGGCTTCCCGCGCTGGACTCCATCAGCATCCGGAACTCCGGGTTTTCGTAGTCTGCTTTACCGCCGTAGCCCTTGGCGATGGTGGCCTCCACCGCCTTGTACATGATCTTCATGATGAACGAGTGGTCCTTCATCTCCATCACGGTGTTATTCATGGTGAACTCACCCTTTCGGATGGTGGCCGGGGTATACTTTCTGCCCAGTATTCTCTCCCAGCCTGCATGGTCGGGCGTTCCCGAACAGGTCTCGTACCAGCTCCCCGCCTGCCAGTCCGGGGCAGGTAGCGTGTCTCCCCCCACACAGATAGCGGCGGTGAGGCCACCCACCTCCACACCATAAGTTCCGGCAGGTACCTTCCAGCCGTCCTGCCAGAGGGCAAAGGCCCGATCCTTCAGCACAAAAGAAAGCGTCTTTGCCTCTCCCGGCTGGAGGAACACCTTTTGGAACCCTTTCAACTCCCGTACCGGGCGGTGGATGCCCTCCTGAGGCGGGCGGACATAGAGCTGTACCACCTCAGCCCCCGCCAGGTTCCCGGTATTGGCCACGGTGACAGATACCCTACGACCCTCCGCCCGGAGTTCGGAATAGCCGAAGCTGGTGTAGCTCAGTCCGTAGCCAAAAGGCCAGCGGACGGCCTTGCGCACCTTGTCGTAATACCGGTAGCCCACATAGACGCCCTCCAGATACAAAGCGTCCTTCGTCTTTCCGTAGTAGGATGCGGAAGGGCAGTCCTCATAGCGCAGGGGCCAGCTTTCGGCCAGCTTGCCCGAGGGGTTAACCCGCCCATAGAGCAGGTCAGCGGCGGCCTGGCCCCCCGCCTGGCCGGGGAGACCCAGGTGGAGAATGGCCTTCACCTTGTCCGCCCAGGGGCACTCCACAGGAGCGCCGCAGAGAAGCGCCACTACCGTGTTGGGGTTGGCCTCCGCCACTGCGTCAATGAGCCGCAGATGGCCCTCCGGCATCTTCATGTTCGTCCGATCAAAGCCTTCGGACTCGTACTGTCCGGGCAGACCTGCGAACACCACAGGGATCTCTACACGTTTGGCCAGCGCCGCCGCTTCTGCGAGAAGCTCGCCGGTGGTGTTCCCCCGCCCATCGCAGCCGGGGGCGAAAGGCAGGTCTGGCATGGCGTCTACAGGATTGACGACCTTTGTGGGGTTGATGTGGCTGGAGCCCGCCCCTTGGAACCGCAGCTCCTTCGCCATGTGGCCCAGGAGGGCCACATGCTGCCCCTCCTTCAAGGGCAGGGTGTTTCCCTCGTTCTTTAACAGCACTGTCCCGGCCGCTGCAGCCTTTGCCGCCAGGGTGTGGTGGGCATCGAAGTCGCAGCCTGTCGGCTCCTTTCGGGCCTCCGCCGCCCGAAACACCAGCTTCAGCACCCGGCGGGCGGAGTCGTCAACGGCGGACTCCGGCAGGGCCCCGGATTTTACCGCTGTCAGCACTTCCTTTTCCATGTAGGCGCTGCCTCCGGGCATATTCAGATCACAGCCCGCCCGGAAGCCCTCAATTCGGTCGTTCATGGCCCCCCAGTCGGTGACCACCATGCCCTCAAAGCCCCACTCCTCCCGAAGGATATCGGTGAGCAGTCCTTTGTGGTCGGAGCAGTGGATACCGTTCAGCTTGGGATAGGCGCACATGACGGTGGAGGGTTTCCCTTCCTTCACCGCAGTCTCAAAGGCGGTCAGGTACAGCTCCCGCAGGGTACGCTCGTCCATCACACTGTCCGAGGTAAACCGGCACAGTTCCTGGGAGTTAGCGGCAAAGTGCTTGAGGCTGGAACCTACACCCTGGCCCTCCACTCCCCGGATGAAGCGCGCCGCCAGCTTGCCCGCAAGATACGGATCCTCGCCGAAATACTCAGAAGCTGTACCAATAGGCTAAAACCGCTTGAGTAAAGTGCTGAAAGCAGCAATGGTGCAAACAGCTTGTGCAGAACGGACAGACACTTCATAGTCTTTGGAAAGACGGCGGGAATTGTTGATCCAGGCCAAAGAACGC
>CAJUKT010000011.1 GCA_910587255.1 uncultured Oscillospiraceae bacterium | reverse complement strand
TTTCTGCCGTGTTATATGGCACGTTGGGATAAACCCTTTTCCACAATTTTGGCACTTCAGTTCTTCCGGCATCCACCCTTCACCCCCTTCCTTCCTATTCTACCATAGGGGGTGTAGGTTCAGCCCTATTTGACGCTTACGATAGCAAAATTTCACAGCCCTCGGATTTTGCTGTCCAAGGGCTGTGAAAGCGTTGAAAACACTGGCTTTGCGGGCAAGATAGCATTTTCACCACATGAGCTTGGTGACCCAGCGGGGACTCGAACCCCGGACCTTCGCCTTAAAAGGGCGTTGCTCTACCAACTGAGCTACTGGGTCATAAAAGCGGAGGAACATGGCGGGCTGCCACGCCCCAAAGGGGTCCCCGCAAAGCCGCGCTCCAGGCTTTGTGGGGAGGCGGAGAAATTTCCCGTCCGCCGCCCTTCAAGCGGAAAGCGAAGCGGTAAGGGGAATTTCTGAGCTGGCTGGGATGGCTGGACTCGAACCAGCGAATGCGGGAGTCAAAGTCCCGTGCCTTACCACTTGGCTACACCCCAATGTTAAAGTGAGCTGAGGGCCGGAGCGGACGCTCCGGCCCTCAGCCACGGTATGGGGTGGGTAATGGGGCTCGAACCCACGACACCCGGAACCACAATCCGGTGCTCTGCCAGCTGAGCTATACCCACCATATCCAATTTTCGCCTTAGCGGCCCCCGCCAAAACCTGTCAAAGCGGTTTTGGTGGGGAAGGGGCAGACCCTGCGGAAACGCCTGAATGCCGCCTGCGGCAGATGGCACGCCTGAAGGGACTCGAACCCCTGACCCACTGCTTAGAAGGCAGTTGCTCTATCCACCTGAGCTACAGGCGCATACTATGCGCTTTACGGGGCCCCGGCCGCCCTCCCTCAGGGAAAAATACAGAGGGTTAACGAAAGCCGGGACGTGGAGCTTGCCCCGACGCTGGAGCGGGTGATGGGAATCGAACCCACGCGACCAGCTTGGAAGGCTGGGATTCTACCATTGAACTACACCCGCACGGTTGGGCGCATCCGCAAATGTCAGCTTGGATAGAATAGCACAAAACCCCAGTCTTGTCAATCCCTTTATGCGGAAAACCTTCAACGGAAAATGCCAAGGGTTAAATGCAGAAAATCTAAAATTCTTTATAGCAGTTCCGCCCCTTCACCCCCTGCTTCTTAGACAGGCTCCATCAGCACCCACCCGGCACACCTTCCCCCAAAGATGTCGTGCGGGTATTCATTTAATGTCCGGCCCCTTGCCCCTCAAATTCTCCTGATACTTTCGCTCCGCCGTCTCTGCGCAGTATATCATTCTGTCCACAAGGTTGCTACAGGGCTTTCCCAACTCCTGGATCCCGTGTATGCTCGGCCCTTTCGCTGCCTTTCCTGGACTCTTCTGGGCACAAAAAAGGGGCCGGAGACTTTAGCATTTTCATTGGATAAGGACCACCGCATGGGCGGCGATTCCCTCCCCTGCCCCGGTGAAGCCCAGGCCCTCTTCGGTCGTGGCCTTGACGCTTACCTGGTCCGGTTCCACCCCCATCGCGGCGGCCAGCCGGTCGCGCATCAGCGGGATGTGCGCCGCCAGCTTGGGCCGTTGGGCCAATACTGTGGCGTCCACATTACCGATCTCATACCCGTTTTCAGCTAACACCTGAACCACCCGGCCCAGCAGCACCAGGCTGTCCGCCCCTTTGTATGCCGGGTCGCTGTCCGGGAACAGCTTGCCAATATCCCCCAGCGCCGCCGCCCCCAACAGGGCATCCATGACGGCATGGGTCAATACATCGGCATCGGAGTGGCCCAGCAGCCCCTTTTCCCAGGGAATATCCACCCCTCCCAGAATGAGCCTCCGCCCCTCCACCAAGCGGTGGACATCGTATCCATGGCCAATCCTCACAGTAACGGCGCCTCCTCCAGCAGCAGCTCACCAAGGAGCAGATCGGTGGGGGTGGTGAGCTTGATATTCCGCTCGTCCCCGGCAGTGAGCGCCACCTTCATTCCCAGCCGTTCCACAGCGGCGCAGTCATCGGTGGTCTCAACCCCATCGTCCAGCGCTTTTTGCAGCGCCGCCCGAATCAGGTCGCCGTCAAACACCTGGGGTGTCTGGACGGCATATAGCGCCGCGCGGTCCAGGGTACGCTCCACCGTACCGTCCCGGGCCACCTTGATCGTGTCCTTTACAGGCACCGCAGGGGCCGCCGCGCCATTCACCGCCGCCTGGGCGATGGCATCCTCAATGACCTGCACGGTGACAAAAGGCCGCGCCCCGTCATGGATGGCAATGAGCGGCGCCTTGCGCTCGCACTCCAGGGTGCCCAGCCTGGCAGACTGGGTTCGGCTCTCCCCGCCCCGGATTACCTTGACCACCTTGGTCAACCCAAAATCCTGGCACAGCCGCGCCACATCGGGCACCAAACCCTCCCGGGTGACCACCACTACCTCAGCCACACCGGGGGCCTGTTGGAAGCTCTGAAGGCAGCGTACAATCACAGGCAGGCCGCCCACCTCCGCCAGAACCTTATCAAAGCCCATCCGGGTAGACGACCCGGCGGCCACCACCACCGCCGAGCAAACGGGCCTAACTTCTTTTTTGCGTTTGCGAAACAGTCCCATATCGTCCTCACAAGCTCCATTCCACCGCGCCTGCCTTCCGGCGGGCGCCCGTTCTATTTCACCCCGCACCGCAAAAAGGAGCCTTTCGGCCCCTCTCGCTCGCTAATGGCTCAACAGGCTGTTGATGCTGCTCTCCACCGCGTCATAAGGCAGGCTTTGGGCCAGTACCAGTTCGGAGATGAGAATCTGCTTGGCTGTGTGCAGCATTTTACGTTCCCCATTGGACAAGCCCCGCTGGCTGTCCCGCCGCAGCAGGCCCTTCACCACCCGGGCTACCTCCAGCAGGTCGCCGCTTTTCAGCCGCACCATATTTTCCCGATACCTCCGATTCCAGTTCTGGGTCATGTCCACCTCAATGCCCTCCATCTCGGACATGAGCTCCTCCGCTTTGGCCCCCGACACCACCGGGCGCATCCCGATCTCCCCCGTGTTATCCGTAGGCACCATCACCACCATATTTCCCACAGACAGCTTGAGCAGATAAAATTCCTGAACCCGCCCGGATACCTTGCGCTGCACGATGGAGTCGATAACCCCCGCCCCGTGCATGGGGTGAACTACCTTATCTCCGATCTGATACAATGTCTCACCTCCAAAAATATGTATACCTTTCCAAAATTATTATACCCTTTTCTTCTCACTGGCGCAACCTTTTTTCTCATAAATTTTCAAATCCTGCGGCGAATTGCCGCTTCAAACGGTATTTATGGGGGAATCAGGCAAAAAGCGCCAGCTTCTCCCATATCCCCGGCCGGTGCGCGGCGCAGAAAACGGGCGATGCCGATGCGGCATCGCCCGTTTTCTGCATGTCTGCCTGCCCTCGCGTTTTCCCGCTCAGACCTCCCGCTTCTCCGCCCGCAGCACAATGTCCTCCCGCTCCACGGCGAGGCACAGGGTATCCCCCGCGCACAGCCGCTCAGACAGCAGCAGGTCGGCGGCGGGCTCCTCCACCCGCCGGCGCACCGCCCGGCGGATGGGGCGGGCCCCCTGCTCCCGTTCTGCGCCCGGGTCGGCCAGAAGGGACACCGCCTCCCACTTCGCGTCCAGATCCACCCCCAACTCGGACAGGCGGCCCCGCACACCTCCCAGCAGCCGCAGGGCAATGCGCTCCAGGTCCCGGCGCTCCAGGCGGTCAAAGAGTATCACCTCATCCAGGCGGTTGAGGAATTCCGGCTTGAACCGGCCCTTCAGCTCCTCCATCACCGCCTCCTTCCGCTTGTCGTCGGAGCTGCCCCCGGCAAAGCCCAGCGGGGGCGATTTGCTCACCAGCTTTTGTGCCCCCACATTGGATGTCAGCACCACTACCGTGTTGCGGAAGTCCGCCCTTCTCCCCTGGCCGTCGGTGAGCTGGCCGTCCTCCATCACCTGAAGGAGGATATTTTGCAGATCGTCGTGGGCCTTTTCAATCTCATCAAACAGCACCACCGACCAGGGGCGGCGGCGGATCTGCTCGGTGAGCTGGCCCCCCTCCTCATGGCCCACATAGCCCGGAGGGGAGCCCACCAGCCGGGATGCGGCGTGCTTTTCCATATACTCGGACATGTCGAAGCGGATCAGGGCGTCCTCGCTTCCGAACAGCGCCGCCGCCAGCGCCCGGCACAGCTCCGTTTTGCCCACCCCGGTGGGGCCCAGGAAAAGAAACGCCCCGATGGGGCGGTTGGGCTCCTTCAGCCCCACCCGGCCGCGGCGGATGGCGGCGGCCACGGCGGACACCGCCCGGTCCTGCCCCACCACCCGGCGGTGAAGCTCCCCCTCCAGCTCTAGCAGGCGGCGCGCCTCCCCCTTGGTGATGGACTCCAGGGGAATCCCAGTCCACTGGGCCAGCACCGCCGCGATCTCCTCCCGGCCCAGCTCATGGGCGGTCCCGCCCTTTTGGCGGCTCTGCTTGCGGTCAAGCTCCCGGCGGAAGTCCTCCTCCGCGTCCCGGAGAATGGCCGCCCGCTCAAAATCCTGCATGGCAATGGCCTGGGCCTTCTCCCTGGCCGCCCGCTCCGCCCGTTCGGACAGCGCACGCAGCGCGATGGGAACCTCCTCCTCCACCCGCATCCGGGCCGCCCCCTCGTCGATGAGGTCGATGGCCTTGTCGGGCAGAAACCGGTCCGGCAGATAGCGCTGGGACAGCTCCACCGCCGCCTCAATGGCCTCGTCGGAGA
This sequence comes from uncultured Oscillospiraceae bacterium, assembly GCA_910587255.1. Taxonomy (GTDB): domain Bacteria; phylum Bacillota; class Clostridia; order Oscillospirales; family Oscillospiraceae; genus Enterenecus. Next base: position 2,687 of record CAJUKT010000011.1, on the reverse strand, counting down.
TGGTCAGGCCGTGGTGATCCTCGTACCGGCGGCGCAGCCCCCGGAGGATGGCCTTGGCCTGCTCCGGGGTAGGCTCTGCCACCTTCACGGGCTGAAAGCGGCGCTCCAGGGCGGCGTCCTTCTCAATATACTTGCGGTACTCCTCCAGGGTGGTGGCCCCCACTACCTGGATTTCCCCCCGGCTCAGGGCGGGCTTGAGGATGTTGGCCGCGTCGATGGCCCCCTCGGCGGACCCCGCCCCCACGATGTTGTGCAGCTCGTCCAGGAATAAAATCACATTGCCCGCCCGGCGCACCTCGCAGAGCACCTGGTTCACCCGCTCCTCAAACTCGCCCCGGTACTTGGTTCCCGCCACCATGGATACCAGGTCCAGGCTCAAAAGCCGCTTGCCCCGCAGCGGCTCAGGCACCGCGCCGGAGGCCATGCGCAGGGCCAGCCCCTCCGCCACGGCGGTCTTGCCCACCCCCGGTTCGCCGATGAGGGCGGGATTATTTTTCGTCCGGCGGGCCAGAATCTGGACAATCCGGCCCACCTCCTGCTCCCGGCCCACCAGCGGGTCCAGGGCCCCTAAAACCGCCATCCGGGTCAGATCCCGGGAAAAGCGGTCCGTGAGGCGGGTATCCGCCCCCTCCCGCGCCCTGGGCCGGTCCTCCCGGTAAAGCGCCTGGGGATCGCCCCCAGGCCGTCCGGCGTTGTTCTGGGGCTGCTGGCGCCCCTTGTCCCGATCCATCATAAAAAAACCCCGCAATCTTTGAAAGATACTCAGCCGCTCCACGCGATCACTCCCCTTGTCCCGGCAGGGAATCTCGTCACTTGGCAAGGATGGGAAATTTTGAGCGAAATTATACATTTCCCCCGGTCAAAATTTCATATTGCAATTTCCTGTAAATGTGGTAAAATGAAAGACGGCTCAAAACACATCATTTGTTGGAGGTGTATGTTACATGGCACGTAAAATCGGCGACGCCTGCGTCTCCTGTGGCGCTTGCGAGTCTTCCTGCCCCGTGGGCGCGATCTCCATGGGCGACGAGCACATGGTCATCGACGCCGGCGCCTGCATCGACTGCGGCGCTTGCGAGGGCACCTGCCCCATGGGCGCGATCTCCGCTGAGTAAGCTGTGACGCCAAAGCCCCCGCCCCCCCTTTGGAGGGCGGGGGCTTTGCTCTGCGCCCGGGGATTTTCCAGTCTTTGGAGGGGCCGGACCTGCCCGTCCCATCTGCCCTGTTCCCCTCTTCGTCAAAGTGCTCCCATTCCCCCGGCAGCGCCGGGAAACAGCTTGTTGAAAACGCTGATTTTGTGGAAACTTTAACACACGAACGCAAAATGCCGTGGAATTGAGTGGGCATTTATGCTATACTGTGTGCTTGGTGGGATATGGGTTCTCCACCAGTACCATCGGCCCGCGCCGCTCCCGTTCACGGGAGATGGCGCTGCATTGATACACTATATTTTTGAGGAGGAACTATCTTATGGAAACCTACGGTCTGGAACAGTACGGCATTACCGGGATTAAGGAAATCATCTACAATCCCACCTACGAGCAGCTCTTCGAGGCGGAGATGGACCCCGCTCTGGAGGGCTTCGAGAAGGGCCAGCTGACCGAGCTGGGCGCGGTCAACGTGATGACCGGCATCTACACCGGCCGCTCCCCCAAGGACAAGTTCATCGTCATGGATGAGAACTCCAAGGATACCGTTTGGTGGACCTCCGACGAGTTCAAGAACGACAACAAGCCCGCCTCCCAGGAGGCGTGGTCGGCCTGCAAGGCCCTGGCCATCAAGGAGCTGTCCAACAAGAAGCTGTACGTAATGGATGTGTTCTGCGGCACCAACCCCGACTCCCGCATGGCCGTGCGCTTCATCATGGAGGTGGCGTGGCAGGCCCACTTCGTCAAGAACATGTTCATCGCCCCCACCGAGGAGGAGCTGAAGAACTTCAAGCCCGACTTCGTTTCCTACAACGCCGCCAAGGCCAAGGTGGAGAACTTCAAGGAGCTGGGCCTCAACTCCGAGACCGCCGCCATCTTCAACATTACTTCCCGTGAGCAGGTCATCCTCAACACCTGGTACGGCGGCGAGATGAAGAAGGGCCTGTTCTCCATGATGAACTACTTCCTGCCCCTGCGGGGCATGGCCTCCATGCACTGCTCCGCCAACACCGACATGAACGGCGAGAATACCGCGCTGTTCTTCGGCCTGTCCGGCACCGGCAAGACCACCCTGTCCACCGATCCCAAGCGTCTGCTCATCGGCGATGACGAGCACGGCTGGGACGACAACGGCGTGTTCAACTTCGAGGGCGGCTGCTACGCCAAGGTCATCAACCTGGACAAGGATTCCGAGCCCGACATCTACAACGCCATCAAGCGCAACGCCCTGCTGGAGAACGTCACTGTGGACGGCGAGGGCAAGATCGACTTCAACGATAAGTCCGTCACCGAGAATACCCGCGTGTCCTACCCCATCGACCACATTGAGAAGATCGTGCGCCCCGTGTCCGCCGGTCCCGACGCCAAGAACGTCATCTTCCTGTCCGCCGACGCCTTCGGCGTGCTGCCTCCCGTGTCCATCCTGACCCCGGAGCAGACCCAGTACTACTTCCTGTCCGGCTTCACCTCCAAGCTGGCCGGCACCGAGCGGGGCATCACCGAGCCCACCCCCACCTTCTCCGCCTGCTTCGGCCAGGC
>CAJUKT010000010.1 GCA_910587255.1 uncultured Oscillospiraceae bacterium | reverse complement strand
TTTCTGCCGTGTTATATGGCACGTTGGGATAAACCCTTTTCCACAATTTTGGCACTTCAGTTCTTCCGGCATCCACCCTTCACCCCCTTCCTTCCTATTCTACCATAGGGGGTGTAGGTTCAGCCCTATTTGACGCTTACTGGCATCTGTCGTTCGGCTTGAGAAATTTGAGGGGATGAAAAGCCCGGAAACAGTTGATGCCGTAGGCGTTCAGCCCACGGCATCTAAACTGTTCGGTTCTTTTGGTGCGGATGACGGGACTCGAACCCGTACGGCCGTGGGCCACTAGCACCTCAAGCTAGCCAGTCTACCAGTTCCAGCACATCCGCATACGCCGCGCCGCAGGGCCCTCCCCTCCGGCGGGAACAGCTAAATTATAATGCGCAAAAACTTTTTTGTCAAGAGTAAAAAAACTGTTGACAACAGGCGTCCGGCATGGTAATATTTATTTCGCGCTGAAGGTCAGCTGCCAAATGCGCGAGTGGTGGAATTGGTAGACTCGCTGGCTTCAGGTGCCAGTGCTCGCAAGGGCGTGCGGGTTCGACTCCCGCCTCGCGCACCAAAAGAGAGACACGCCGTTGGCGTGCCTCTCTTTTTTATTTATCCCGGCGGCCCTGCCGCCCATCTCAACACACAGAGGATTGCCAACATGGATAAACAGACAATAACCATCGGCCTGCCCCGGGCCCTGCTGTATTACCGCTACTATGCGCTGTGGCGCACCTTTTTCCAGGAGCTGGGCATGGAGGTGGCGGTCAGCGCCCCCACCGACCGGGATATCCTGGACCGGGGCACCGCCCTGGCCATTGACGAGGCCTGCCTGTCGCTGAAAATCTACCTGGGCCATGTGGCGGCGCTGGTGGGCAAGTGCGACTACATCCTGGTGCCCCGGGTGAGCAATTTCGGGCGCCAGCGGAGCATGTGCACCCGGTTTGAGTCCACCCCCGACCTGGTGCGGGGGGTATTTCGGGACTCCGGCCAGGAGTTCCTCTCCTACGAGGTGGACGGGGAACAGAAAAAAAACGAGGAGGACGCGTTCCTGGGCCTGGGCAAGCGTCTGGGCTGCCCGCCCAAGGCCGTGCGGCGGGCCTATAAGCAGGCCAAAAAGGCGGAGGCCGCCCATCACAAGGCCCGGGTGCAGAAATATGACCAGCAGTACAGGCACGACGGCCTCAAGGTGCTCATCGCCGCCCACAGCTACGTCATCGACGACCCGTATATGGGCCGGCCGGTCACCGACTACCTGAAGCGGGCGGGGGTGATCCCCCTGCGGGCAGACATGGCGGACCGGGACACGGCGCTGAAAAAAGCCGGGAGCTGTCCCCCACCTGCAAGTGGGAGCTCAGCCGGGAGATTCTGGGCGGCATCGCCCTGCGGCAAAATGATGTGGACGGCATCATCCTGCTCAGCGCCTTCCCCTGCGGCCCGGACGCCATGGTCAATGAGCTCATCGCCCGGCGGGTGAAGGGCGTGCCCATGCTGAACCTGGTGCTGGACAGCCAGAGCGGCACCGCCGGGGTGGAGACCCGGCTGGAGAGCTTTATCGACATCATCCGCTTTCAGGAGGGTAAGCTGTAATGGCAGAGGTAAAAACGAGAAACGTCTCCTTCCCCCGGTACGCGGAGTATAACTGCGCTTTCAAATACATTGTGGAGCAGGCCCTGGGCTGCAAATACGTCATGCCCCCGCCCCTCACCAAGCGCACCATGGAGCTGGGCACCAAATACAGCCCAGACTTCGTGTGCACCCCCTTTAAAACCATGCTGGGCAGCATGATCGAGGCCCTGGAGGCGGGGGCGGACACCCTGCTGATGACCCATGGGCTGTGCCGGCTGGGCTATTACGGGGAGCTGCTGGAGCAGATTCTCAGGGATCTGGGCTATCAGTTTGACTTCATCAACCTGTCGGAGTACGACATGTCCAAAAAGAAGGAATATATCCGCGTTGTGCGCCGCTTCAATCCCAAAGTGAATTACGCCCGCTTCCTGGTCCAGTTCATGGAGGGCCTGCGGATGACGGAATACGTAGACGAGATCACCGCTGAATATTACAAGAACTGCGGCTTTGATCCCTCCGGCGGCCAGTACCAGCGGGCCTACCAGGACTTCCTCACCTCCATGTACACAGCCCAGGGCCGCGCCGACGTGGAGGCGGGCTACCGCGCCGCCAAGCGCTCCCTCCAGTCCATCCCCCTGGACAAGCCCCAGCACCCCCTGCGGGTGGGCATCGTGGGGGAGTTCTATACCGCCATGGACGCCTTTTCCAATCTGGAGCTGGAGCAGAAGCTGGCCGGCATGGGGGTGGAGGTCCACCGCTGGATGAACGTGACCAACCAATTTCTGCGCTATGGCAGCGGGCAGAAAAACCTGCGGGTGAAGATCCGCGACCTGTGCCAGTACGACATGGGCCCCACCTCCACCGCCAACATCTGGTACGCCCGGGAGTGCGCCGAGCGGGGCTATGACGGCCTGGTCCACATCAAGTCCGCCGGGTGCACCCCGGAGATCGACGTGATGCCGGTGCTGCAAAACATCAGCGCGGACCACAAAATCCCCGTGCTCTACCTCACCTACGACGCCCAGACCAGCGACGTGGGGCTCATGACCCGGCTGGAGGCGTTCTACGACATGATCGACATGAGAAAGAAGGTACTTTGATTTGGAACACGCATATCTGGGCGTCGATGTGGGGTCCATCTCCACCAAGGGCGTCATCATCGACAAGAAAAACAACATCCTGGCCAGCCAGTACATCTGGACCCAGGGCGATCCCATCGGCGCGGTAAAGGAGCTGGTTCGGCTGCTGGACGGCCAGTTTGACAGCTCGAAGTTTAAAATCGTGGCCACCGGCACCACCGGCTCCGCCCGCAAGCTGGTGGGGGCCATCCTGGGGGCCACCATGGTGAAAAACGAGATCACCGCCCATGCCGTGGGCACCACCACCTTTTACCCCGATGTGCGCACCATTCTGGAGATCGGCGGCCAGGACTCCAAGATCATCTTGGTGGAAAACGGCGTGGCGGTGGACTACGCCATGAATACCCTGTGCGCTGCGGGCACCGGGGCCTTTCTGTCCAGCCAGGCCAAGCGGCTGGGCATCGAAGTGGAGGACATCGGCGAGTATGCCCTGCGCTCCACCCATCCCACCCCCATCGCCGCCCGGTGCACCGTATTCGCCGAGTCCGACCTGGTGCACAAGATCCAGATGGGCCACCCCAGGGAGGATATCATCGCGGGGGTTTGCAACGCGGTGGCGGCCAACTACCTCAACAACGTGGGCAAGGGCAAGAAAATCGTCTCCCCGGTGGTGTTCCAGGGCGGCGTGAGCAAGAACAAGGGGGTTGTGGCCGCCTTTGAGCGCACCCTGGGCTGTCCCGTCATTGTGGACCCCAACGGCCATCTGATGGGCGCCCTGGGGGTGGCCATCCTGGCCAGAAGGGGCAGCGGGCGGCGGACCTTTGACTTTTCCGTGGAGGACATGGACTTCCGCACCCGGGAGGCCGGCTGCGGCGGCTGCTCCAACAACTGCGAGATTATCTGCGTCTACCGGGGCAATGAGCTGATTGACGCCTGGGGCAACCGCTGTGAGCGGGGCGCGCGGGTGCGCTGAACAAAAAAGCAGGGGCCGGTTCGTACCGAACCGGCCCCCAATCCGCCGAAAAAGGCAAAGCTTTTTCCGGCGGGAAAAGCTGCGGCCTCATGTGCGCACTCGTTGTCCGCCTGGGGCGGCCAACTCGCACACTGTTCGGCCGGGAAGTGTTTTTCCCGACGTACATGCCGCCGGGGAAAACGGATTTCATTTTCTTCGCGCCTGCGGGCGCGAACGCTGCGAGGCTTTTTCGACAAAAACGGGGGCCGGTTCCCAAGGAACCGGCCCCCGTTTTTTCAATTTCAGCTCCGCTCACATCATTTTCACGGTGAAGAACACCGCCTGGGCAAACAGCCACCCCGCCAGGACGTAGAGCAGGTACTGGCTGGCGGACACCCCAAGCACCAGCGCCAGCACCATCACCACCGCAGTGACCCCGCAGGTGAGCCAGGTCATAAAGTAGTTGGACTCGGGCGGCAGCACCCGAATGCGCCCCAGGGCGCCGTCGTTCCGGCGCAGCTGGAAGGCCAGCGCCGCAGCCAGGGCCAGCACCACCACCCCGCCCACAATACATGCGGTGATGAGACGGGGATGGTTCATATAGTACTGCTTGTGGAGCCATACCGCCAGCAGCCCGCCGCAGGTGAGGGCGGCGTTATAGAAGAAGGGCCGCTGGTAGAGGAAGAAGATGACGATAAGCACCGCGCCGCCGGCGGGGAAGAGCATGAGGACGCGCACCCCGTCGGGGTAGATGAAGCGGCACACCAGGGACACCACCCACAGCGCCCCGCTGGCCGCAGCCAGGATGGCGGGCAGCGCGACAGGCTTCCCGCTCCGGGCGAAGAGGACCGCCCAGACGGCGCAGCCGGCCAGCAGCACCACCCCGGCGATGTTAAAGATCTTGAAAAACTCCAGCAGCCCTTTGGCCACCGGCGCGCTGAACGTCATTTCCACATATGCCTTTTGCAGCATCAAAAGCAGCAGCTCCAGCACCACCGCCGCCGCAAGCCAGAGGAGCATTCGGTTAAAAACCTTGTCGTCCTCATTCTGGCGGCGCGCACGCTTTCCTTTGTCGAACATTGTCATCCGTCCTTTTATCTTTGATGGCCCGCGGGAGAACCGTCTCCGGCGCGGCCTGCTTTATTCCCTCGGCGGGCCCGGGGCGGGCCGCCCCGGCATCGAACGCACTATAGTATAACAGAAACTTCCCCGCATTGCAACAACAAAAATCGCCCCGTGGCCCATTTTCCCCCTTCCGCCAGGGGAGAAAAGCTGGTATACTATAGGCATCAGGGGCCGGTTAGGTCCCCCGCCTGCCAATAGGCGCAATCTGGAAAGGAGTTTTAAACATGACCGATCAAGCCCTGGTAGACCTGGCCTTTTCCATGCTGGAGCGCTCCTATGTGCCCTACTCCCGCTTTCCCGTGGGGGCGGCCCTGCTGTGCGCCGGCGGCCAGGTGTTCACCGGCTGCAATGTGGAAAACGCCGCCTACGGCTCCACCATCTGCGCCGAGCGCACCGCCCTGGTCAAGGCCGTCAGCGAGGGGTGCCGGGAATTTTCCGCCCTGGCCGTGGCGGGGAACAGCACGGATTACTGCTGGCCCTGCGGGGCCTGCCGCCAGATGCTCTACGAATTCGCGCCGGAGCTCACCGTGCTGGTGGCCCGGGGGGACGGGGCGTTTGTAAAGCTGCCCCTGAAGGAGCTTCTGCCCCACGGCTTCGGCCCCAAATCGCTGGGCTGAGCATGGAAACAGAAGGGCCCGCGCCCGGCGCGGGTCCTTCCTTTTTTTAGAGGAAGCGCTTCATTTCCTCAATGTTGGACTGCTCGGTCTTGAGCAGCCTGTCCGCCAGGCGGCGGATGCCCTCGTCCCGCAAATCGCACTCCCGGATGGTGCGCAGGCTCTTGGTCACCCCCATGGTGGAGCCCTGGATCATCATTTCCGCGATGTTGGCGGGGGAGCGGTCGGTCATGGCTTTCACCGTGCTCATCACCTCGGAGGAGGCCTTGGTCACCGGGCCCAGCCCCTTGGGGGGTTCCCCCCGGGCGTGGAGCAGGGACCCGGCGGCGTTTTGCAGCTTCTCATACTCGGTGAGCTGGCTGTTCAGGGCGGATACCAGCTTGGGCTCCCCGGCGTATTTCAGCACCGAGCGGATGCCCTCCTGTCCCATCTCGGCGGTCTGGTAGATGTGGTTGAGCAGTTGGTTTTCGCTGAGCATTGTCATCACCTCAGCGCTAGTATGCCCGAAAAGCCGGGAGAAAACCCCGCCGGGGGAAGGCCGCGCGGCCGCCTACTTGTCCAGCTGCACCGGGGCCTTGGGGGCGTTCTTCTTCCGGGCGCTGGTCCGGCCCGCCTCGTGGATCTCGCCGGCGGCCACCAGGGAGCGCTTGGTCAGCGCCGGGCCCACCAGCTCGTACACCAGCACGGAAAACAGGACCACGCTGCGCACCACCTCGCCGTCGGCCAGCTGCTGGGCGGTGAGGGCCATGCCCAGCGCCACCCCCGCCTGGGGCAGCAGGGTGATGCCCAGGTGCTTTTTAATGCTGTCGCTGCATTTGGTGAGGGCGCAGCTGCCGTAGGCGCCCAGATACTTGCCCAGGGAGCGGAAGACGATATACACCAGCCCGATGAGCAGCACCATGGGATTAGACAAAATTTTCAGATTCAGCTCCGCGCCGCTCAGCACAAAGAACAGCACAAACAGCGGGGCGGTCCAGCCGTCCACCCGGCCCATCAGCTCCTCGGAGAAGTCGCAGATATTGCAGAAAATGGTGCCGGTCATCATGCACACCAGCAGCAGGCTGAAGCCGAAATGGATGCCGCCCCACTCAAATTTCACCATGGACAGCCCCACGGTGAGCAGCACAAAGCCGATGGAGATGGAAAGGCGCTTGCTGCGGGAGTGGAAGAACTTCTCCACACAGAACAGCACCCAGCCCGCCGCCGCCCCCAGGGCCAGGGACAGGAGAATTTCGATCACCGGCTCCACCAGCACGGTGATCAGGCTGATGGAGCCGCTCTCCAGCGCCGCAGCCACCCCGAAGGAGGCGGAGAACAGCACCAGGCCCACCGCGTCGTCGATGGCCACCACCAGCAGCAGCAGCCGGGTGAGCGGGCCGTCCGCCTTGTACTGCCGCACCACCATCAGCGTGGCGGCGGGGGCGGTGGCGGCGGCGATGGCGCCCAGCGTGATGGCGGAGGAGATGGAGATGAGCTCGGGGTTGATGAAGTGCAGCGCCACCAGGGCCGCGTCCACCAGGGCAGTGGTGGCCACCGCCTGGAGGATACCCACGGTGATGGCCTGCCTGCCCATGTGCTTGAGCTGCTCCAGCCGGAACTCGTTGCCGATGGTGAAGGCGATGAAGCCCAGGGCCACCTGGGAGATGATATCCAGGTGGGCCACCGCCTCGGAGCTGGTAAAGCCCAGGGAGGTGAGATGCAGCGCCCCCAGGCAGTAGGGGCCCAGCAGCAGCCCGGTCACCAGGTAGGCGGTGACGGCGGGAAGGTTGAGCAGCTTGGCCACCCGGGACATCAGCAGCCCGCCCACCAGGGAAAAGGACAGTTGAATCAGGACTTCCATTAGAGACACCTCATTTTTCTCAAAAAAGCGGGCCCGCAACGATGGACGGGCCCGCGTCTTTTTTAAAGCGCAACAAATGATAGCATCCCCACCTGGAAAACGCAAGGCGCAAAACAACGAAAATCCGCCGCTTTCCGTCCCCGGTTTTGGAGGGGTATACCGAGACTATGGCCCCCAAGGCCCCACGGACCCCTCCATTTCAAGCGCGTTTCAAGAGAAAACGCCTTGCCGCCCCACCCCGCGTATGATATAATGACATGTTTAAAATACCCCCGTGTCCGGCAGCTATCCCGCCAAATAAAAGGGTTGACAGCTTAAAACTTATGTTCTATGATAAGAACACACTGCTGAGGAGGTGCGCCTATGCCTGAATTTAGAAGCTGTACCAATAGCCGAAGTATTCAGATTCGCGAGTCAAAATTGCCGGCGGCAAGGCGAAAAATCGCGGGAATACTTTGTGTATTTCAAGGTTTTTCAACGCAGCCGGCGGCAATTTGGGCCGCAAAGCTGGGTGCTGAGGCTATTGGTACAGCTTCTTAAATTGGTTTCCGAATACACCCCCAGCGCGTCTCCCCACAAAAGCGCCGCTTTTGCGGGGGCCCCGGGCTTTCACTCAAATGGGCAGGCGGAGCCCGCCCATTCCAAGGTTTTGGCTTGCGCCAAAACACTTATGCGCCGCACTTGCGGCGGCGGGCCGCAGGCCCGCTGCTGGTCGCCGCCGCATCACAATACATGGTCATGGGAGATAGCGTATGCCAAAATTTGAAGTCATATCAGAATACACCCCCAGCGGCGACCAGCCGGAGGCCATCGCCGCACTGGCGTCGGGCATTGAAAACGGCCTGGACGAGCAGACCCTTCTGGGCGTCACCGGCTCGGGCAAGACCTACACCATGGCCAAGGTCATCGAGGCCGTCCAGCGGCCCACCCTGATCCTGGCCCACAACAAGACCTTGGCCGCCCAACTGTGCGCCGAGTTCCGGGAGTTTTTCCCCCACAACGCAGTGGAGTACTTCGTGTCCTACTACGACTATTACCAGCCGGAGGCCTATATCCCCCACACCGATACTTTTATTGAAAAGGACTCGTCGGTGAACGAGGAGATCGACCGGCTGCGCCTGTCCGCCACCGCCTCCCTGCTGGAGCGGCGGGACGTGATTGTGGTGTCCTCCGTGTCCTGCATCTACGGCCTGGGCGAGCCGGAGGACTACGGCAAGATGATGGTGGCCCTGCGGGTGGGGACGGTCATCAAAATTGAGGACCTGCTGAAAAAGCTGGTGGCCATCCGCTACGAGCGCAACGACATCGCCTTTGAGCGCAACATGTTCCGGGTGCGGGGGGACACGGTGGAGATCTGGCCCGCCTATTGGCGGGACACCGCCATCCGGGTGGAGTTTTTTGGGGACGAGATCGACCGTCTTTCCGAAATCAACGTGGTGACGGGCGCCCCCATCCGGCGGCTGAACAACATCCCCATCTGGCCCGCCACCCACTACGTCACCCCCAAGGAGAAGATGGACGCCGCCATCCAGCACATTTACAAGGAGATGGAGGAGCGGGTGGCCTTCTTCGAGAGCGAAAACAAGCTCATCGAGGCCCAGCGCATCAAGCAGCGCACCATGTACGACATTGAGATGATGCAGGAGCTGGGCTACTGCTCCGGCATCGAGAACTACTCCCGGGTCATTGAGAACCGCCCCGTGGGCTCGCCCCCACACACCCTGCTGGACTATTTCCCCAAGGATTTTGTGCTGTTCATCGACGAGAGCCACGCCACCCTCCCCCAGGTGCGGGCCATGTTCAACGGCGACCGGGCGAGGAAAACCACCCTGGTGGAGTACGGCTTCCGCCTGCCCTGCGCCTTTGACAACCGGCCCTTGAAATTTGACGAATTTGAAAAGCGGCTCAACCAGGTTGTGTACGTGTCCGCCACCCCGGGGGAGTACGAGCGGGGCCGGTCCGGCCAGATCGTGGAGCAGGTCATCCGGCCCACAGGGCTTCTCGACCCCCGCGTGGATGTGCGGCCGGTGGACGGCCAGATCGACGATCTCATCGGGGAGATCACCCAGCGCACGGCCCGGGACGAGCGGGTGCTGGTGACCACCCTCACCAAGAAGATGGCGGAGAGCCTCACCGACTACCTCAAGGGCGCGGGCATCCGGGTGCGGTATATGCACCATGACATCGACACCATCGAGCGCATGGAGATCGTCCGGGACCTGCGCCTGGGGGAATTCGACGTGCTGGTGGGCATCAACCTCCTGCGGGAGGGGCTGGACCTGCCGGAGGTATCCCTGGTGGCTATCCTGGACGCGGACAAGGAGGGCTTCCTGCGCTCGGAGACCTCGCTGATCCAGACCATCGGCCGGGCGGCGCGCAACGCCGACGGCGTGGTGATTTTGTACGCCGACACCATCACCCCCTCCATGCGCCGGGCCATGGATGAAACCCAGCGCCGCCGGGAAAAGCAGCACGCCTTCAACCAGGCCCACGGCATCGTGCCCAAGACGGTGAAGAAGGCGGTGCGGGAGCTGATGGCCCTGTCCGCCGAGGACAAGCCGGACTACAACGACAAGAGCCTGTCCCAGATGACCAAGCTCCAGCGCATGGAGGCCATCGCCAAGCTGGAGAAGGAGATGAAGGAGGCGGCCAAGATGCTGGAGTTCGAGGTTGCGGCGGCGTTGCGGGACCAGATCATCAAGCTGCGGGGGGACAAATTATGACATGGATTGTTTTTGCCTTGCTTTCCGCCGTGTTTGCGGCGCTGACATCTATTTTGGCCAAGATCGGCATTGAGAATGTGGACTCCACCCTGGCCACCGCCATTCGTACCGCAGTGGTGCTGGTTATGGCCTGGGGCATGGTTCTGCTGACTGGGAAGGCCGGGGGTATCTCCCATATCGCCGGGCGGAGCTGGCTTTTCCTGGCCCTGTCCGGCCTTGCCACCGGGGCTTCCTGGCTGTGCTATTACTATGCCCTCCAGCAGGGCCCCGCCAGCAAGGTCATCCCGATTGACAAGCTCAGCGTCGTGATCTCGTTGATACTGGCCTTTGCGGTGCTACACGAGAAAATAGAGGCCAAGACAATCATCGGCGGCGCCCTGATCACTTTGGGCACGCTGGCGATGGTTTTGTGAGGGGTGCTTTTATGGCCAAGCCAAAAGAGGAAAAAACCAACGTCATGCGGGTTTTAGACCAGAAAAAGATCCCCTACACTCCCCACGCCTACCCGGTGGGGGACACCGCCCCCGACGGCGCGGCGGTGGCCCGGCTGCTGGGCCAGGAGCCGGCGTCGGTATTCAAAACCCTGGTGGCAAAGGGGGCGTCGGGCTGCTATTACGTCTTTGATATCCCGGTGGAGGCCACCCTGGATCTGAAAAAGGCGGCCAGGGCGGTGGGGGAAAAATCCGTGTCCATGCTGCCGTCCAAGCAGCTGCTGCCCCTGACGGGCTACGTCCACGGGGGCTGCTCCCCGGTGGGGATGAAAAAGCGCTTCCCCACCGTGTTCCATGAGAGCTGCCTGGCGCTGGAGACCATGTGCGTATCCGCCGGAAAGGTGGGCTTCCAGGTGGAGGTAAATCCAGCCGGCCTCATCGCCCTGGTGGGCGCGTCCGCCGCCGATTTAATTGTGGAGGGATAGAGATGACGGAGCAGTCGAGAAAAATCCTGGACGAAATGCAGGTGCGCAAATCCAAAAAGCAGAAGGCGGCCTTCCGCGCCTGGCTGTGCGGGGAGCTGGAACAGGCGGGATACGCGCCTTGTGTGGAGGAGGGCTTTGCCGCCCGGAATGTCGTCGTGGGCGACCCGGACAAAGCGCAGGTGCTGCTCACCGCCCACTACGACACCCAGGCTGTGCTGCCCGTCCCCAATCTCATCACGCCCCGCAACCTGTTTTTCTTTGTACTCTACCAGGCGCTCATCGTGCTGCCGCTGTTTCTCGTGGTGGCGGCAGCGGAGGGGCTCATCTTTGCATTCGTTCCGAAATCTGCGGCGTGGTGGCTGGCGCCACTGTCCTGCATAGCCATCTGCGCGTTTTTCATGTGGTGGCTCATCGACGGCTGGGCCAACAAGCACACCGCCAACGACAACACCAGCGGCGTGCTCACCCTGCTGGAGACCGCCCTGGCCCTGCCCCCCGAGCACCGGGACCGGGTGTGCTTCGTGTTCTTCGACAACGAGGAAAAGGGTATGTTGGGCTCCGCCGCCTTCGCGAAACGGCACAAGGGCGTGAAGAAAAACACACCCGTCGTCAATTTCGACTGCGTGGGCGACGGGGACTCCATCCAATTTTTCCCCCGGCGGAAGCTGAAAAAGGACCCCGCCGCCCTGGAGCGCATCGAGGCCGCCTTCCTTCCCGGCTGCGGCAGGGACGTGCAGGTGGTGCGGGGCTTCGGGTTCTATCCCTCAGACAACGCCAATTTTAAAAAGGGCGCCGGGGTATGCGCCCTGAAGCACAGGCCCATCGTGGGCTATTACATGGACCGCATCCACACCAGCCGGGACACCGTGCTGGACGAGGCGAACATTGCCCTGCTGCGGGACGGGGCCCTGCGGTACATCGCCGCCCTGGATTGACATGGCCAACTGGAATCCCTGGCACGGGTGCCATAAGACCTCCCCCGGCTGCGCCAACTGCTATGTCTACCGGGGGGACGCCCGCCGGGGGCTGGACGCCTCCCAGGTGCACCGCACCAAGTCCTACGACCTGCCCCTGCGCCAAAAGCGGGACGGGAGCTGGACCATCCCGCCCGGCGACATGGTGTGGACCTGCTTTTCGTCGGACTTTCTGCTGGAGGACGCGGACGAATGGCGGCCCTGGGCCTGGGCTATGATGAAGGTGCGCTCCGACCTTGATTTCTTTTTCATCACCAAGCGCATCCACCGCCTGGCGGACCATCTGCCCCCGGACTGGGGGGAGGGCTATGGCAACGTGGCCGTCTGCTCCACGGCGGAGGACCAGGAGCGGGCCGATTTCCGGCTGCCCATCCTGAAGGCCGCCCCCATCCGGCACAAGTCCATCACCTGCGAGCCGCTGCTGGGCCCCATCGACCTGACCCCCTGGCTGGGGGAGGACATCACCCAGGTGGTGGCGGGGGGCGAATCCGGGCCGGGCGCGCGGATATGCCGGTACGAGTGGATTCTGGACCTGCGCCGCCAGTGCGTGGCGGCGGGGGTACCCTTCCTGTTCAAGCAGACCGGGGCAAGGCTCATCAAGGATGGGAAGCTCTACCAAATCCCCCGCAGGCTCCAGCACATCCAGGCCCGGAGGGCCGGCATCAACTACCGCTGCCGGACCTTCCGCCCCAAGCATGACGGGCGGGAGTGGTCGGTGTCCCACGGGGAAGTATTTTAAGAACCTGTATCCACAGGCGGGGCCGGAGGATCAAGGCTGCAAATACGGATTGTAAGGAGGAAAACGGCATGAAATATGAATGGCTGGACGAATATCTGCTGGAAAAGCCCGGCACGGAGAAGGATTTCAAGCTGGAGTGGGGCTGGCACCGCTACATGGTGCGGGGCAAGCTGTTCGCCGCCGTCTGCTCCCCCAAGGGGATGAAGGACGAGCGGTATAACGACCACGACCTGGTGAACCTCAAGTGCGACCCCCGGCTGGCCGAGGCGTTCCGGGAGCAGTACCCGGAGATCCTCCCCGGCTTCTACTGCGATAAGCGGCTGTGGATCGCCGCCCTGCTGGACGGCGACCTGCCCGACCTTGTGCTGCGCGAGCTGTGCGACATGTCCTATGAGCTGGTGGTGTCCAAGCTGCCCAAGTATGTGCAGAGGGAGCTGGCGGGCGGTGGCTGAGCGGAGCAAGCCCTTTTTCCTCCCCGAGGCGAGGGAGTGCGGGCCGGTCTCCACGCCCGCGCCGGAGCCCGAACCGGCGCCGGAGGAGCCCGCCGGGCGCTATGCCTGCCCCTGCTGCGGGTATCTCACGTTTCGCATTCCCATAAAGGCCGCCGTCGCCTTCATCTGCCCGGTGTGCTACTGGGAAAACGATGTGTTTGACCCCGGCGAGGATGACCCCAGCGACGAAAACGGCGGCATGACCCTCCGGCAGGGGAGGGAAAATTTCAAGCAGTGCGGCGCGGTGCGCCCCGACCTGGTTCGGTATGCACGCCCGCCCCGGCCCGGTGAAATCCCCAAAAAATCCCCCGAAAATTGGGGTTGACATTAAAAATTGGTTTCGGTATGCTGATATCCGGGCCCAAAATTAAAGAAAACCGAGGAGAACATCCATGCAGGACAAGATCGTTATCAAAGGCGCGCGAGAAAACAACCTGAAAAATATCGACGTGGAGATCCCGCGGGACAAGCTGGTGGTGCTCACCGGGCTGTCCGGGTCGGGGAAGTCCTCCCTGGCCTTCGAGACCCTGTACGCCGAGGGCCAGCGGCGGTATGTGGAATCCCTGTCCTCCTATGCCCGGATGTTTTTGGGCCAGATGGAGAAGCCCGACGTGGACTACATCGAGGGACTGTCCCCCGCCATCTCCATCGACCAGAAAACCACCTCCAAAAACCCCCGGTCCACCGTGGGCACCGTCACCGAGATTTATGACTACCTCCGCCTGCTGTGGGCGCGGGTGGGCACCCCCCACTGCCCCAAGTGCGGCAAGGAGATCAAGCAGCAGACCATCGACCAGATCATCGACCAGGTGATGACCCTCCCCGAGGCCACCCGCATCCAGGTGCTCTCCCCCGTCGTCCGGGGCAAGAAGGGCGAGCACGCCAAAATCTTTGAGGACGCCCGGAAATCCGGCTATGTCCGGGTGCGGGCGGACGGCTCCCTGTACGACCTCACCGAGGAGATCAAGCTGGACAAAAACCGCAAGCACTCCATCGAGATCGTGGTGGACCGGCTGGTGATCCGGGAGGACGTGGCCCGGCGGCTCACCGACAGCGTGGAGACCGCCTCCAACCTGTCCGGCGGCATCGTGATCGTCAACGTGCTGGGGGACGATGAGCGGGACATCACCTTCTCCCAGAACTACGCCTGCGAGGACTGCGGGGTATCCATTGAGGAGCTCTCCCCCCGGATGTTCTCCTTCAACAACCCCTACGGGGCCTGTCCCGCCTGCACCGGGCTGGGCAGCCAGATGAAGATCGACCCTGAGCGCATCCTCCCAAACCGTTCCCTGTCCATTCTGGAGGGGGCCATCACCGCCTCGGGCTGGAACCACATCAAGTCCGACGGCATCTCCCGGATGTACTTCGACGCCCTGGCCAAAAAGTACCGCTTCAAGCTCAGCGACCCGGTGGAGAAGCTGTCTAATGAGGTGGTGGATATCATCCTGTACGGCACCAAGGGGGAGAAGCTCACCCTGAACTACGACCAGCCCCGGGGCAAGGGCACCCTGTACCAGCCCTTCGAGGGCATTATCAACAACCTGGAGCGCCGCTACCGGGAAACCCAGTCGGACGCCATGAAGCGGGAGATCGAGGAGTGCATGAGCGAGTGCCCCTGCCCCGAGTGCCAGGGAAAGCGGCTCAAGCGGGAGGCCCTGGCTGTCACCGTGGGGGGCAGCTCCATCCACCAGTTCTGCCAGAAGCCGGTGGACGAGGCCCTGGCCTTTCTGGACACCATCACCCTCACCGACACCCAGGCCATGATCGCCGACCAGATTTTGAAGGAGATCCGCTCCCGGCTGGGCTTTTTGAAGTCGGTGGGGCTCCAGTACCTCACCCTCACCCGGCAGGCGGGCACCCTGTCCGGCGGCGAGAGCCAGCGCATCCGCCTGGCCACCCAGATCGGCTCCTCCCTGATGGGGGTGCTGTATATCCTGGACGAGCCCTCCATCGGCCTGCACCAGCGGGACAACGACCTGCTGCTGGGCACGTTGAAGCACCTGCGGGATCTGGGCAATACCCTGATCGTGGTGGAGCACGACGAGGACACCATGCGCGCCGCCGACTATATCGTGGATATCGGCCCCGGCGCCGGGGTCCACGGCGGCCAGGTGGTGGCCTGCGGCACCGCCCGGCAGGTGATGGACACC
Source organism: uncultured Oscillospiraceae bacterium (assembly GCA_910587255.1). GTDB lineage: Bacteria > Bacillota > Clostridia > Oscillospirales > Oscillospiraceae > Enterenecus. The sequence goes on along the minus strand of CAJUKT010000010.1, from coordinate 33,968 downwards.
CCCGGCTCAGTCACCGGCGACTATCTGGCGGGGCGGAAGAAGGTGCCCGTCCCGGCGCAGCGCCGGGCGGGGAACGGCCATCTTCTCACTGTGCGGGGGGCGGCGGAAAACAACCTGCGGCACATCGACGTGAGCTTCCCCCTGGGGACGTTCATCGCCGTCACCGGGGTGTCCGGGTCGGGCAAGTCCTCGCTGGTCAACGAGATCTTGTACAAGCGCCTGGGGGCGGAGCTCAACCGCACCAAGGCCCGCCCGGGGCGGCACGACGGCATGGAGGGCATTGAGCATCTGGACAAGGTGATCGCCATCGACCAGTCCCCCATCGGGCGCACCCCCCGCTCCAACCCCGCCACCTACACGGGCCTGTTCAACGATATCCGGGAGCTGTTCTCCTCCACCCAGGACGCCAGGGCCCGGGGCTACGGCCCCGGCCGGTTCTCCTTCAACGTCCGGGGCGGACGGTGCGAGGCCTGCTCCGGGGACGGGCTGCTGAAAATCGAGATGCACTTCCTCCCCGACATTTACGTCCCCTGCGAGGTTTGCAAGGGCAAGCGGTATAACCGGGAAACCCTGGAGGTGCGCTACAAGGGCAAAAACATCCACGAGGTCCTGGAGATGACGGTGGAGGAGGCCCTCCCCTTCTTTGAGAACCTGCCCCGGCTGAATAAGCGCATCCAGACCCTGAAGGACGTGGGGCTGGGGTACGTGAAGCTGGGCCAGCCCTCCACCACCCTGTCCGGCGGCGAGGCCCAGCGGGTGAAGCTGGCCACCGAGCTGTCCAAGCAGTCCACCGGCTCCACGGTGTATATCCTGGACGAGCCCACCACCGGCCTGCACACCGCCGACGTCCATCAGCTGGTGGAGGTGCTCCAGCGGTTTGTGGACAAGGGGAATACGGTGGTGGTCATCGAGCACAACCTGGACGTGATCAAGACGGCGGACTATATCATTGACCTGGGCCCGGAGGGGGGCTCCGGCGGCGGCACCGTGGTGTGCACGGGCACCCCCGAGGAGGTGGCGGCCCACCCGGAGAGCTACACGGGCAAGTATCTGAAAGCGGTGCTGGGATAAAGAAAAGAGGCTTTTTATGAACATGGATGTGCTTCCCGCGGATCTGATGCAGTGGCTCACCGGCACCATGGCGGGGGAATTTACCCTCACCGTGCTGGTTTCCATGATCCCGGTGGTGGAGCTGCGGGGGGGTATCCCCTTCGGCGTGGCCGCCGGGCTGCCGGTGTGGGCGGCGTTTTTGGCCGCCGTCATCGGCAACCTGATCCCCGTCCCCTTCATCATCGTCTATATCCGCCGGATTTTCCAGTGGATGCGCCGGAGAATCCCTGTGCTGAACCGCATGGTGGACGCCCTGGAGCGCAAGGCCCACCTGAAGGGGCAGAAGGTGACCAGGTATAAATACCTGGGGCTGATGCTGTTCGTGGCCATCCCGCTGCCAGGCACCGGGGCGTGGACGGGCTCGCTGGCGGCGGCGTTTCTGGACATGCCCCTGCGCAAGGCCCTCCCGTCCATCATCGCCGGGGTGCTCATCGCGGGCGTAGCCATCAGCGTACTGGCCTACGGCGTGGTCAATCTGTTTTAGAAGCGCAAAGCCGTCGTGAGCCGCGCGGATGGACCAGAGCGAGGGAAAAAGCCCAGGGCCCGCCCCGCGGGGCCGGGTTTTGCCCGAGACGGCGGGAAGCCACGCGCAGCGAACAGGCGCAGCGTGACAAGCAAGAAGCGCGGAGCAGGCGGCCGCCTGCACAGCGTGACAAGGAGGCGGGCAAGCATTATGTATCTCTATCTGGTGCGCCACGGCCAGTCGGTGGGCAATGAAAGACAGCTCTTTTTCGGGGCGAAAGACTACCCCCTCACCCCGCTGGGCCGGGAGCAGGCAAAGCAGGCGGCGGACAAGCTGCGGGAGGTGTCCTTCACCCGCTGCGTGGCCAGCTCCCTGTCCCGGGCCTGGGACACCGCCTTGATCTGCACGGAGGGCCGGGGGGTGAGCCCCGAGCCTGCTCCCGCCCTGCAAGAGCAGGACATGGGGGCGATGGAGGGGCTCACCTGGGGCGCGGCGGAGGCCCGCTTCGGCGACCACATCGGCGCGCTGCTGGCGAACTGGCTTCACACCACGCCGCCGGAGGGGGAATCCCCCTCCCATATGCTGCGGCGGGTGGCGGGCTGCGTGGACGTTCTCCTGGACCGGGGGGAGGATACCCTGGTGGTGGCCCACAACGGCTCGCTGTCCCTGATCCTGCTGTACCTGGGGCTGGCGGGGGAGCAGGATCTGCTCCGGCCTGGCTGGTTTTTCCGCCACGGCGCCTACTCCGCCATCCGCGCAGATGAGGCCGGGGCGGAATTGGTCTGCTTCAACCGGTGACAAAAAAGCGCCCGCCGCCATAGAATGCCTCAGTTTAAGAAGCTGTGCCAATAGCCGAAGTATTCAAATTCGCGAGCCAAAATTGCCACTGGCAATGCGAAAAACCGCGGGAATACTTGGTGTATTTCAAGATTTTCAACGCAGCCGGCGGCAATTTGGGTCGTAAAGCCGGGTGCTGAGGCTATTGGTGCAGCTTCTAAAAAGGAGGCGGCGGAAATGACGCAGGTGGTTCAGTTTTTGGCGGCGCTGCTGGCGGCCTTCGGGCTGGTGGGCCTGGGGTGGCTGGCGTTGGGGGCCCTTCTCCTGCCGGGGGTGTGCCCCGCGCGGATGGTGGTGGACGCCCAGGGGGACGGCGGCGGGCTGGAGCAGACCGTCAAGGCCCTGCTGTGGCTGCGGCGCACCGGCCTTTGGTGGGGCGAGGTGGTCATCAAGGACCGGGGGCTGGATGCCGGAGGGCTGGCCCTGGCCCGCGCCCTGGCCGAGCGGCAGGGCGTCGTCTTCTCCCAGGACGGGCCCGATTGCGTCTGACCCACAATGTTTCACGTGAAACATACGTTTAATCTACAATCACAAAAGAAATGAGGAGTGTACCATGGAACTGAAGCAAGCGCTGGACCGGCTGGCCGAGCTGCAAAGGAAGATGTACGCCTACCGGGCGGCGTCCTCCTCCCTGTACCTGGACGGCACCACCGTGGCCCCCAAGGATACCGCCGAGGGCCGTGGGGTGGCCCTGGGCGTGCTGGCCGGGGAGCAGCACAAGCTGTTCTCCGACCCCCAGGTGGGGGAGCTGCTGGACTTTTTGTGGGCGCATAGGGACGGGCTGGACCGCCCTGTCCGCCGCCAGGTGGAGGAGCTGCGCCGGTCCTACGACCAGCTCCGGCGCATCCCGGCGGACGAGTACATGGAGTACGCCGTCCTCACCAACCAGGCGGGCGACGTGTGGCGCCGGGCCAAGGAGGCCAGCGATTTCCAGCTGTTCCGCCCGGTGCTGGAAAAGCTGGTGGCCTTCAACATCAAGTTCGCCGGCTACTACGACAGCGCCAAGGCGCCTTACGACGCCCTGCTCAACGAGTATGAGCGGGGGGTGGACATGGCCTATCTGGACAAATTCTTCGCCACCCTGCGAGAGCGCATCGTCCCCCTGCTCCACGCGGTCATGGAAAAGGAGCCCCCCGACGACTCCTTCCTGCGCAGGCGCTACCCTGTGGACGCCCAGCGGAAGTTCTCCGACTACCTGATGCAGGTGCTGGGGCTGGACCGGTCCCACTGCACCATCGGCGAGACGGAGCACCCCTACACCCTGGAGTTCAACAACAAGGACGTGCGCATCACCACCCATTACCACGAGGACAATATGGACTTCTCCATGTACTCCGTCATCCACGAGGGGGGCCACGCCAAGTACGAGCTGGGCATCGCCGACGAGCTGCAATACACCTGCCTGGCCGGGGGCGTGTCCATGGGCGTCCACGAGAGCCAGTCCCGGTTCTACGAAAACCTGATCGGCCGCTCCCTGCCCTTCATCCAGGCCGTCTTCCCCAAGATGAAGGAGTTCTTCCCCGAGCAGCTGGCCGGCGTGACGGCAGAGCAGTTCTACCGCGCGGTGAACAAGGCCCAGCCCTCCCTCATCCGCACCGAGGCGGACGAGCTGACCTACTGCCTCCACGTGATGGTGCGCTATGAGATCGAAAAGCAGCTCATCGGCGGCACGCTGGCGGTGAAGGACGTGCCGGAGACTTGGAACCGGCTGTACAAGGAGTATCTCGGGGTGGACGTGCCCGACGACAGCCAGGGCTGCCTCCAGGACAGCCACTGGTCCGGCGGCTCCTTCGGCTACTTCCCCTCCTACGCCCTGGGCAGCGCCTACGGTGCGCAGATGCTGCGCAATATGGAGCAGGACATGGACGTATGGGGCCCCGTGTCCAAGGGGGACCTGTCCGGCGTATCCGCCTGGCTGGGGGAGAAGGTCCACCGGCACGGCGGCCTGATGGAGCCTGCCGACGTGGTGAAAAACGCCTGCGGCCCATTCGACCCCACCGTATTTGCCGACTACCTGGAGAAAAAATATTCCCAGCTTTACGCCCTGTAGGCTGCGGACAAAGGGCCCGGCGGGAGAGTTCTCCCGCCGGGCCCTTCTGCCTCGCAGGGTTCCCGCCCGTCAAGCGCCAAGAAACTGTGTCAGCGGAACCAGCCGCCGCTGTCCCGGGCGTCCAGCACGTCCAGCATGGCGGACAGCATCTCCGCGGCCTGGGTCCTGGTGAGGGGCTGGGACAGCTGGGAGCTGCTGGACAGCACCGACACCGCCTCCATATTCACCGCTGACTGGTAGGCCCAGGCGGGCGCGGTCTCGGCGGAGAAGGCGGAGGCCGTCCCCGCCACGTCGCCGGTGGCCAGCAGGCGGTCGATGATGACGGCGGCCTCCGCGCAGGTGACCGCGCCGCCGGGGACGAACACCGTCTGGCCCGCGCCGTTGCGGGAGCCCTCCACCGTGCCCACCGCCAGGGCCGCGGACACATAGCCCTTGGCCCAGGCGGAGATGTCCTGGTCGTCATAGAACCCGGTGAGGGTGACGCCGCTCAGGGGCTCCTTCCCCGCCGCCGTCATGGCCATGGTCAAAAACTCCTGGCGGGTAAAGGTGCTCTCCGGGTCAAAGCAGTAAAGGCTGCCCACCTTACGCCCGGTGTACACCCCCGCCTCCGCCAGGCGCAGGGCGGCGTAGTGGGCGGGGTCGCCCTCCAGGTCGGAATAGCTCACGGTGGTGGACTGCTTCTGGATGTTCACCTTCACGGTGGCGGGCTTGGACACATTCCCCTTGGCGTCGATGGCCACGTAGGTGAAGGTGTCCCGGCCCTTTTTGCCCTCATAGGGGGTGTAGGTGAAGGCGGCGGGGTCGTTCTCATCCATGGCCACCTGGCCCCGGGCGGGGCTGTCCACCACCTGGAAGGTGACCAGGTCGCCCTCCGGGTCCACGGCGGCAAAGCGGCTGGAGATGGCCACCCCCTTGTAGGTCTTGAGGGTCAGGTCCTCGGCGATGGGGGCGGCGTTCTCCACCTCGGCGGTGGGGGTGGTCAGGGCCAGGGCGGGGACGGTGAGCGCCCCGGCCAGACACAGGGACAGTATCATGATTCGCTTTTTCAAAGGGAAAGCCTCCTTTGTATGGTTGTGGGACTAGCTTATACCAAAGGAGTGCGAAATATGCGGGCGCGCCCGGATCAGGACGCGCCCGCATATTTTTTACAATTGACTTCGATCCTTGAGCCAGCTGGGCAGGGGCCGCATTTTGATGCCCGACACCAGCCCCATGGCGATGAACAGCGTCAGGGTGGACGAGCCCCCATAGCTGATAAAGGGCAGGGTCAGGCCGATGACGGGGCCGATATACAGCGTCATGGCCACGTTGATCATGGTCTGGATCATCAGCATCCCGGCGATGCCCATGGCGATATAGGCGGACATGTGGCTGCGGGCCCGGCGGGACACCCACACGCAGCGCAGGATGATGAGCAGCAGCACCAGCAGCACCGCGCAGCAGCCGATCATGCCGAACTCCTCCCCGCACACAGCGAAGATGTTGTCGGTATGCCGGGCGGGCAGGGTCTCCCTGCTGGGGGAGTGGGTGCGGGTGCCGTTGAGATAGCCCATGCCGGTGATCTGGCCCGAGCCGATGGCCGCCAGGGACTGGTTCTGCTGCCAGCCATGGCCCCGTGGATCTAAATTATTCCCTTTCCAGTGCTCCACCACCACCCGGAAGCGCATGATGCGGTAATCGTCCCAATATTTGGTGCGGGGCAGGATGAAGTGCCACAAAAACACCACCCCGCCCACCATGGGCGTCCCCACCCCGAGAAACCACCACTTGCTCACCCCGGCCACCCAGGCCATCACCACAAAGATGAACAGGTAGACAACGACCATGCCCCAGTCGCCGGACAGCACCGCCAGCGACCCGGAGAACACCCCGGTGAGCACCACGTATTTCACGATGGAGGAAAAACGGCCCAAGCCCTTTGGCCGCTCCTTGTTGATCATCCAGGCCAGCACCACGATATAGGCCAGCTTGGCGATCTCCCCGGGCTGGAAGCCGGGAAAGCCGGGTATGGGGAGGTAGACCCAGCTTTTATTTCCGCTGTCCCCGCCCTCGCCGAAGGGGTAGATCAGGGCGATGACAAACAGCCCCAGCAGCAGAAACACCCACCACCACTTCTCCATCAGGTACTCAATGTCGATGAAGGAGACCCACACGTAGGCCGCCACCCCCATGCACAAAAACATGGCCTGCTTTTGGGGGAAGCTGTGCAGCGCGTCCATATAGCGGGTGCCGCTGTAGATGAGCACCAGCCCCATGAGGCTGGCCAGGATGCACAGGAGCAGAAGAACCACGTCGCCCTTTTTGAAAAATTCCCTGAGTGTGCGCGTCGGCTGCAAGGCGCGGCCCTCCTCTCTGGTGAACACTGTAAATATAGGATGCCAAATTCGCTCCTGCGCGTCCCGCCCGCCGCGGGGCGGAAAACAGGTGCAAATTAGTATAGCACATCCCGGCGGATTATGCTATACTGATTTGCAAAGAGTTTCCGAATTCTTAATCTATGTGCGGGAAGTGAGCTGCTATGGAATTTGTCACCCACAGCCGGGAGGAGACCGCGGCCCTGGGCGGGCGGCTGGCGGACGCGCTGAAAACCGGCCGGGTGGTGGCCTTCACCGGGGATCTGGGGGCGGGCAAGACCGCCTTTGTGTCCGGCATGGCCCGGGCCCTGGGGGTGGAGGAGCGGGTGACCAGCCCCACCTTCACCATTGTCAACGAGTACGAGGGGGGGCGGCTGCCCCTGTTTCACTTTGACATGTACCGGCTGGGCGGCGCCGACGAGCTGTTCCACATCGGCTGGGAGGACTACCTATCCCGGGGCGGCGTGTGCGCCGTGGAGTGGAGCGAAAACGTGGCCGAGGCCATAGAGGACGGCGCGGTACGGGTGTCCATCGTCCGGGGGGACGGGGACAACGACAGGATCATCGCCATCGAGGGGGTGGATTTATGAAAATCATCGCGCTGGAGACCTCCGCCGTCACCGCCTCCGTGGCGGTCACGGAGGACGAACGGCTGCTGGCCCAGTCCTTCCAGAACAGCGGGCTGACCCACTCCGCCACCCTGATGCCCATGGCGGCTGACCTGCTGAAAAACACCGGCCTCACCCTGGACGGGATGGACGTGGTGGCGGTGGCGGCGGGGCCGGGGTCCTTCACCGGGGTGCGCATCGGCGTGGCCGCCGCCAAGGGGCTGGCGTGGCCGGGGGACAAGCCCTGCGCCCCCTGCTCCACCCTGGAGGCCATGGCCTGGCAGTGCGCCCATGTGGGTGGGGAGATCTGCGCCGCCATGGACGCCAGGCGAAACCAGGTCTACTGCGCCCGGTTCCGGGCGGAAAACGGGGCGCTCACCCGCCTCACCCCCGACCGGGCCATGGGGCTGGACGAGCTGGCGGACGAGGTGCGGACCTCCGGCCTGCCCCAGACCCTGGTGGGGGACGGGGCCCATCTGGTCCAAAGGGCGCTGGAGGGACTGGGCCTGCCCTGCGCCCTCATGCCCCCCCACCTGCTGTACCAGACCGCCTGGGGGGTGGCCCGGTGCGCCCTGCGCATGGCCAGGGAGGGACAGCTGGTGTCCGCCGCCGCCATGGCCCCCAGCTACCACAGATTGAGCCAGGCGGAGCGGGAGCTGCTCAGCACGGAGAATCGGACAGCGAGGGAGCTTGGAGCGGAGCGAGGCCGGGCGCAGGGCGGCAAAGCCGCCCCAGACCAGGCCGGGGCGAAGTGAAAGCAAGCGAGCGTCCTGGCCGGTTCGCAGCGTGATTACCAGGCGCGGAGCCGTCGTGAGCCGCGCGGATGGACTGGAGCGAGGATAAAAGCCCAGCCACCGCACAGCGGGGGCTAGTTTTATCCGAGCCGCAAGGAAGCCGCGCGCCGCGAACAGGCGCAGCGTCATTAGCAAGCGCGCAGCCGCAGGAGTACAGAAGCAAAAGGGCAAGGCAGACCATCATGGTTTGCCTTGCCTTTATTCGTGGGATACGGCGATGCCTCTGGAACTCGTCCCTACTCGGCATCCGCTATCTCTACGACCAGGATTCCCTCCTGGTCGAACGGGAGCCTATCGACAATTTTTCCATCGCGGAAGTAAAAGGACCCGCCGTGGTTTTGAGGCTCGTGATCCAGCGGGTTGACCATCAAGACCTGTTCCGCCGCCAGCGACGCCTGCCGCGCGTACGCGTCCATTTCCTGACGGTTCCACTCCTCTACGGTAAAGTTAACATATACCGGCCAAATCAGCAGACGGTCTGTTTTGAACTTCTCCAGACAATCCCACAGGTCTCCGCACAGGGCAAGCATGATTTTATGATTATGGAGGGTGAATTCCCCCGCTTGATCCCCCTCCCTGTAGTGCCCGTCTGTTTTCCAATATTCTTTCCAGCCTTTTGTGATCCTCCTGTAATTGTACAATATTTCGCCGTCATCAATGACAGCACAGGAAGAGTACAGGCATTCTTTTTCCCTCTCAATATACCCCGTCAGCAGCGCCGTCCCATATGCTTTCGACCATTCCCGCAATTGGCAAATGGCCTGCGAATTCAGCTCCAGCGCCATTTCCTTGTCCACGGCATAGTCCCAGCACAGGCAGTCAAAGCCTTGCAGATAGGCTTCGCCAAAGCAAAGCAGATCCACCTTCCCCTGCGCTTCCCGCAGGGCCCGTTCAATTTGTGACATATTAAAGGATATATCCCTGTTTTTGCATACAAAGGACACTAAACCGATCCGCATCCCGCAGCCCCCCTATTTGCCGCCGGGTTCCTTATGCCGGAACCCGGCGCCCTTCTCCAGTTTATGTCTTAGGCCGGTAGTCCAGCCCGGCGGGATAGAAAAAGTTCACCTTTTTCTCCGACAGGCCGATGGTCAGCTCCCGGGCCCGGAGGGCCTCGCCGTCCACCACCGCCACCAGCTCGTCCTGCCCCTTGATCGTCACCGTCTCCCCCTGGCGGTACCAGATGAGGTCGGGATAATCCCGGTATTTCCCCTGGGCGTACCTGCCCACCAGGCGGAAGAAGGTGGCCCGGCTCACCTTGCGCACCACCAGGGTCTCCAGCAGGCCGTCGTCGGGCATATTATCCCCCACCGGCATGAAGCCGCCGCCGTAGTACCGCCCGCTGCAAACGCACACAATGGTGGTCTCCCCGTCAAAGTGGAGATCGCCGCACTCCACCGCCGTGGGCTGGGCTATGCTCTTGAACATCACGTTGGCCAGCAGGGCCAGAATGTAGGCCCCCATGCCGGTGACCAGGGGCAGGGCGTTATACTTGTCCTTGTCCACCGCGATGCGGGAGTCCAGCCCCACGCATACAATGTCGATGCCCAGCATCCCATTGCAGTCGATGAGGTCCATGGCCGCCTGGGGCCCCTGGGACAGCGCCTCCAGATCGGTGAAGCGGGCCTTGTTCTCCCTGCCGAATATCTTCAGAAAGTCGTTGCCCGTGCCGGTGGGCACGTTGGTGACGGCGGCGTTTCCATACCCCGCCGCGCCGTTCACCGCCTCGTTCAGGGTGCCGTCCCCGCCGCAGGCGTAGATGCGCACCGCCTCGCCGCTCTCCGCCGCCGCCCAGGCTATCCGCCGGGCGTCCCCCGTTTTTTCGGTGAAGTGAATCTCGCAGGGAGCGTCCAGCGCCTGGATGCGCTCTACCAGCGTCTTTGTGCTCCGCTTCTTCCCCGCCGAGGGGTTGATGATAAAGATATGCCGCACAGGGCACTCCTCCCAGCGTTTTCTTTCTCTGCTGCCCACGGACGGCCTGCCGGGCCTTTGGCCCGCCAAGCTGTCTACCTCCACGCGCCCTCGCTGGCCGCTTTTCCGCGCTTCCCCCGTACATGAACAAGTCGCATTTTATCATGCCGTTATACAGCTTCCGCTTCTTGTCCGCGGGCCGCCCGAAGGCCCGCTCGAACTCGGTGTGGGAGGACAGCACATCCACCTCCCACCCCCCGGGCAGCGCCAGCGCCGCCCGGCCGAAGCCCCGGTAGAGCGCCTCCGCCTCCCGCTTCTCCAGCAGCCGCTCCCCATAGGGCGGGTTGGTCACCACCCGGCCCCGGGGCGCATCCCGGCGGAATTCCGCCGCGTCGGCCGTCTCAAAGCGCACCGTGTCCTCAACCCCGGCGAGCCGGGCGTTGTGCCGGGACAGCTCCACGGCGGCGGGGTCGATATCCCCGCCCCAGATGTCGTAAGCGCCGCGAAACTCATGGTCCTCCGCCTCCTCGGCGGCGTCCATCCACAGCCCGGAGGGCAGCCAGCCCCACCGCTGAGCGGCAAAGGAGCGGTTTAACCCCGGGGCCCGGTTCCTGGCGATGAGGGCCGCCTCAATGGGGATGGTGCCCGAGCCACAGAAGGGGTCGCAGAAGGGGTCCCGCCCCCTGTACCGGGACAGGGACACCAGCGCCGCCGCCAGCGTCTCCCGCAGCGGCGCGCCCATGTTCCGGGCCCGGTAGCCCCGCTTGTACAGGCTGTCCCCCGACGTGTCCAGCATTAAAGTCACTTGATCCTTTAAAATGGAAAACTGCACCTGGTATAAGGTTCCCGTCTCGGGCAGTATCTCCAGGCCATACGCCTGCCCCAGCCTTTTGCACAGCGCCTTTTTCAAAATGGACTGGCAGGCGGGCACCGAATGGAGCTGGGAGCTGACCGCGTACCCCTTCACCGGGAAGCGCCCCTCCCGGGGGATGAAGTCCTCCCAGGGAAGGGCCGCGCAGCCCTCAAACAGCTCCTCAAAGGAGCGGGCCGGGAAGCAGCCCAGGCACAGCAGCACCCGCGCCCCGCAGCGCAGGTTCAGGTTCAGCCGGGGAATATCGGCGGGCCCGCCCTGGCACAGCACCCGGCCGTTTTCCGCCCGCACTTCGGACAGTCCCAGCTTTTTCAGCTCATAGGCCACCGTGGACTCCACCCCCATGAGGGCGGGTATGACAAATTGTAATATCTGCTCCATAAAATACTCCAAATCATTTTATTGAAAGCCTTTGCCCTGGTGGCAGGTATCCCCGCCCGCCGGGCCGGAGCCTTGGCGGAAACCGCCAGGAAAATTTTTTGAAAAACCCCTTGACTTTACATTTGGTGGAAGGTGTAGTATGATGTCGCAGGGAGGGGAAGGACTTTACAAGCCCTAGTATAATGTAAAATGGAAGCGCTGGCAACAATAATATAGCCCCAGGCGCGAAAAACTTCTTTTCCTTGGCGTTGATGTGTGATACAATTTATTGGAAGCAAAACAAGAAAGGAGTGCAGCGTATGCCATTCTCTTTAGACGCAGGTTCCTTGATGCAGATCCTATGGCTGGTGCTATTGATCATTTTCGCGGCCAGCGAGGCCGTCACCGTGGGGCTCACCTCCATCTGGTTCGCCGCCGGGGCGCTGGTGGCCCTGGTTGCCGCGCTGCTGGGCGGGCCCATGTGGGTGCAGATCACCCTGTTTCTGGCGGTGAGCCTGCTTTGCCTGGCCGCCGTGCGTCCCCTTGCCAAAAAGCACTTGAACAGCAAGGTGGAGCGCACCAACGCCGACCGGGTGATCGGGGCCGAGGCCCAGGTCACCGAGGACATTGACAACATCCACGGCAAGGGCGCGGTGGTCATCCGTGGGATGGCCTGGTCCGCCCGCAGCCAGGACGGGGGGCCCATCGCCGCCGGCACCCTGGTGCGGGTGCTGCGCATCGAGGGTGTCAAGGTGTTCGTGGAGCCCACCGCCGCCCCGGTGTCCGCCGGGGAGCCCAAGAATTGGTAACCTGTGGCATCGGCCACAACATTATAGAGGAGGTAGTCAAATGAACACATTCATACTGTCCGCAGCCGCCGGGGTGGGCGCCGTTGTGGGGCCCGTCATCGTCCTACTCATCGTCGTCATCATCCTGGGCATCCTGGCCTCTAACATCAAGGTGGTGCAGCAGTCCAAGGCCGTGGTCATCGAGCGGCTGGGCGCCTTCCGCGCCGTCTGGGGGGTGGGCCTGCACCTGAAGGTCCCCTTCATTGAGCGGGTGGCCAAAACCGTGTCCCTGAAGGAGCAGGTGGTGGACTTCGCGCCCCAGCCCGTCATCACCAAGGACAACGTCACCATGCAGATCGACACCGTGCTCTACTTCCAGATCACCGACCCCAAGCTGTATACCTACGGCGTGGAGCACCCCATGAGCGCCATCGAGAACCTCACCGCCACCACCCTGCGAAACATCATCGGCGATCTGGAACTGGACCAGTCCCTCACCAGCCGCGACCACATCAACACCCAGATGCGGGCCATCCTGGACGAGGCCACCGACCCCTGGGGCATCAAGGTCAACCGCGTGGAGCTGAAGAACATCATGCCGCCCCGGGACATCCAGGAGTCCATGGAGAAGCAGATGCGGGCCGAGCGCGAGCGCCGCGAGGCCATCCTCCAGGCCGAGGGCCAGAAGCAGTCCCAGATCCTGGTGGCCGAGGGCGAGAAACAGTCCGCCATCCTCCGGGCCGACGCCGCCAAGCAGGCCAAGATCATGGAGGCCGAGGCGGAAAAGACCGCCAAGATCCTGGCCGCCGAGGCCGAGAGCGAGGCCATTTTGAAGGTGCAGCAGGCCACCGCCGACGCCATCAGGCTCATCAACGACGCCGCCCCCGGCGAGGGCGTGCTGAAGATCAAGGCCCTGGAGGCGTTCCAGAAGGCCGCCGACGGCCGGGCCACCAAGATCATCATCCCCAGCGAGCTTCAGGGGCTGGCGGGCATGTGCGCCGCCGCCAAGAGCGTGTTCGACACCGTGGAGCCCAACCAGCCCAAGGGGGGCAAGTAAACGGCCATAGAGTGCCCGTACTGCCGGACCTGCAACCGTCCGACCATCTTTGACGCAAAATAGGGGGCCAAAAATGTACGAGTACAAATATGTCCCCGTGGAGCGGGAGGGCTGGATCTTCGCCGGATTCCAGGGCTACCGGGAGGTCATCGACCGGGAGGCCGCCGATGGCTGGCGGTTCGTGAACTGGATGCCCCTGGATGTCACCAACGGCGCTATGACCCGGATCGACCTGATTTTTGAGCGGGAACTATGACATAAGGAGCGGCCCCGGCGGGGCCGCTCCTCCTCTAGGCGCTGCTTGAACATTGACGATGTGCCCGGCGGCAAAAAAGGCCCGTCGTTTGGGCATGGCGGCAGCGTTCAAGCAAGCCCTAGGCAGCCTTGAAAGGGGGAAAGCGTATGAAAAGTATCAAACCGGGCCGGGGGCCCTCCGGCATGAAGTTCGTGAACAGCGTCTTCAGCATCGTCTTCGGCGTGATCTGGACCCTCATTGCCAGCTTTATGGCGCTTGGCGCCATGTCGGCCGGCGGATTTGGGATCATCGCCCTGATTTTCCCCTTCTTTGGGGTCGCGTTCATTATTAACGGCATTGTACACGCCAAGTACCATTATAAGAACGCCACCGGCAAGAACCGCTATTCCGCCTTTGATATCACCGAGGACGGGGAGGAAGATGACCCCGCGCGGCGGTGGGTGAAGGACGCGGAGCCCTGGGAGCAGCCCAGGCAGGACCGGGGCCCGGCGGCCGGGGCGGAGTTCTGCCCCTACTGCGGCGCAAATCTCCAGGGGGACTTCCGCTTCTGCCCCAAGTGCGGGCGGGCGCGCCCCTCCTGAACGGCGCAAAGAAAAAGTGCGGCTTTCCTGTGGAAAGCCGCACTTTTTTGCGCAAATCAGCTTACAGGGTGCTGCCGAAGTCGGAGACGATGGCCTGGCCGGTGATGGCCTTGGACTCGTCGCTGGCCAGGAACAGCAGGATATTGGCCACGTCGTCGGGCATACAAACGGGCACCCGCAAATCGCCGTGCTTGGCCATCTGGCCGAACATGTCCGGGTCCAGGTTCTCCGGCCGGGCGTTGGCCACCATGGGGGTGACGATGGAGCCGGGGCACACCGCGTTGCAGCGGATGCCCGTGCCCGCAAAGCGCAGGGCGGTATGCCGGGTGACGCCCACAATGGCCGCTTTGGAGGACACGTAGGCCGCGCCGCCGCAGCCCATGACCCCGGCCACAGAGGCCACGTTGACGATGGAGCCGTAGTTGGCCTTCTTCATCTCGGCCAGGGCCTCCCGCATACAGTACATGGTGCCCTTGGTGTTGATGCCCAGGATGCGGTCCATGTCCTCGTCGGTCACCCGGTCGATGGGCTTCAGCCCCTCCTCCAGCACGCCGGCGTTGTTCACCAGCACGTCCACCTTTCCATAGGCCTCCACCGTTTTGGCTACCAGGTTTTTGGCGTCCTCCGGCTTGGAGATGTCGGTGACCACGGGGAGCACCTCGCCGCCCGCCTCGCGGATCTTGGCGGCTACCTCCTCCAGCTGGGCCTGGCGGCGGGCGCTGATGACCACCTTGGCCCCCTCCTTGGCGAAGAGCACCGCAGTGGCGGCCCCCACGCCGGAATTGCCCCCTGTGACGATGACGACCTTACCCTCTAAACGTCCCATGTTGAATCGTTCCTTTCTGTTCAAATATGGCTGAGAGGCGCGCCCCTGCCGGAGCGCGCCTGATCTCACTTTTTAGAAACCCTGAGCACCTCGTCCCCCACCTGTACGGGGCCGGTTTTGCCCTGCTCCACCCCGGCAAAATCGTCGGAATTGGTGACGGCGGTGATGATGGTGGTGGGGTGGCCCGCCCCCTTCACCACCTCCAGGTCCATGGTGAGCAGGGGGTCGCCCGCCTTCACCTCCTGGCCCTCCTTCACCAGCATGGTGAAGCCCTGGCCCTTCATGTCCACAGTGTCCACGCCGCAGTGCACCAGCAGCTCCATGCCCTGGCTCTCAATGCCGACGGCGTGAAGGGTGTCGGGCACCTGGCTGACCACCCCGTCCACCGGGGAGAACACCTTGCCGTCCTCCGGCTCAATGCCGCAGCAGAAGCCCACAAAGCCCTGGCTGAACGCCGGGTCCGGGATATCGGCCATGGGGATTGCGCTGCCCTTGGCCACCGCGCCCACGCACAGCGCGGCACAGGCGGGCTCCTCGCCCAGCAGGCCCTTTTTCAGCTTATCCAAAAATCCCATGATGATCCTTCCTTTCAAAAAAGATCTGTGGGCGGGCCAGAAGCCCGCCCACGGCAGAATCTATTTGCGGGAGGAACCAGCTCCCATCTTTGGAGCGACGGATTTACAGCATTTTCTTCAGCTCGTCGTACACAAACTGAACCTTCGGGCCGATGATAACCTGGCAGGCGTTCTTGCTGGGACGGATGACGCCCGCAGCGCCCGCGGCCTTGACGGCCTTCTCGTTGATGGCGGTGTAATCCTTGATTTCGAAGCGCAGGCGGGTGGTGCAGTAGTCCACGTTGGACACGTTCTCCTTGCCGCCGATGGCAGCCAGGACGCCGGTGGCAATGGCGGTGAAGTCGTTGTTGGACAGAACGATCTTGGCCTCCTCGGCCTCGGCGTCCTCATCCTCGTTGCCCGGGGTCTTCAGGTTGAACTTCTTGATGGCGAAGTAGAACACCAGGTAGAACACCACGAGGGCAACCAGGCCGATGGGAATGAGCAGCAGGGTGTTCTCGGCGGCGGGCAGGGAGGCGGAGAAGATCCAGTCGGTGGCGCCGGCGGAGAAGCAGAAGCCGGCACGGAAGCCCAGAGCCACAGTGATCATGGCGAAGATGGCGTACAGCAGGGCGTAGACCACGTACAGCGGGAAGGCCAGGAACATGAAGGAGAACTCGAAGGGCTCGGTGACGCCGCACAGGAACGCGCAGACGGCGGCGGACAGCACGATGCCGATGGCGGCCTTCTTGTTCTTAGCGGCGCGGACCATGGCGGCGGCGGCGCCCGCGATGCCGAACATCATGCAGGGGAAGAAGCCGGCCATGTACATGCCGATGCTCCAGTTGAGGGTGGTCCCATCCACCACGTCGCCCATCACGCGGCCGGCCCAGAAGTGGGTCAGGTCGCCGATGCCCACGGTGTCAAACCAGAACACGTTGTTCAGGGCGTGGTGCAGGCCGGTGGGGATCAGCAGACGGTTCAGGAAGGTGTAGATGCCCACGCCAACGATATCCAGCCCGATGATGGCCTGACCCACGGCGTACAGAGCGCCGAAGATGACGGGCCACGCGAACAGCAGGATGACGGAGGCGCCGATGGACACCACGCCGGTGACGATGGCCACGCAGCGCTTGCCGCTGAAGAAAGCCAGCCAGTCAGGCAGCTGGGTGTTCTTGAACTTGTTGTAGCAGAACGCGCCGATCAGGCCGGCCAGGATGGCGGGGAACACGTTCTCGAACTTCTGGAACGCCAGCAGGCGGACGGGATCGTCGTTGATGGCGGGCATAATGGTGGTGACCACGCCGGGGGCCAGCAGGGACTTCATCATCAGGAAGCTGACCAGGCCGGCCAGGGCGGAGGTGCCGTCCTTATCGTCGGCCATGCCCACGGCCACGCCGATGACGAACAGCCAGTGCATGTTGTCGATGAGTGCGCCGCCCGCCTTGGTGAGCAGGAAGCCCACGATGAACGCCGCGCCCTCGGTGGGCGCGTTCGGCACGCCCATAACGGCAGGAGCCAGGGCGTAGCCCAGGCCCATCAGGATACCGCAGATGGGAAGGGCCGCTACGGGCAGCATCAGAGACTTGCCCAGTTTTTGTAAGAACTTATACATAACTCAATTCCTCCCTCTTAGAAAATTGGGTTTTTTAGAAGCTGTACCAATAGCCGAAGTATTCAGATTCGCGAGCCAAAATTGCCGGCGGCAAGGCGAAAAACCGCGGGAATACTTTGTGTATTTCAAGATTTTTCAACGCAGCCAGCGGCAATTTTGGCCGTAAAGCTGGGTGCTGAGGCTATTGGTACAGCTTCTTAAAGAGCATCCGATCCCCGCTGGTCCGGGGATCGCGCCCTTGTTAACAGTATGTTAACACATCTGAGGGGAAATGAAAAGAGTTTTCAGAGCCGCGCAAAAAAGATTTCGATTTTTACCAATCTTTCCTATGGAAATTTGTGCATATCCGCTAAAGTTCTCCCCAGATCAGCGGAAGCAGGGCTCCACCGCCGCCCAAATACGCGCCGATACTTCGTCCTGCGTACCGGCGCCGTCCACCACGGCCACGCGCTCCACGCCCTCCAGCCGCTCAAACGCCCGGAAATAAAGCTCCCGGGTTTTGCGCAGCCGGTCCTCCTGGTCGAAGATCTCCTCCACAAAGCGGTTTTTTCGGATGCGCTCCAGGGCCGTATCCACCGGCACGTCCAAAAACACGGTGAGGGTGGGCCGCAGCAGCTGGGCGCTGAGGGCGTTGGCCCCGATCACCCAGTCCATGTCCACATCCACGCTGTGGTAAGCGTAGGAGGAAAAATAGTAGCGGTCGGACACCACGGTGATGCCGCTGTCAATGGCGGCGCAGAGGCCGTCCACCTCGTTGACCAGGTGGTCGATGCGGTCCGCCGCGTACAGCGCGGCGATGACCCGGTTGTCGGCGGTGACCCGCCCGGTGAAAATCTGGCGGATCAGGGAGCCCACCGGGCCGCCGGTGGGCTCCCTGGTCTCCCGGCAGGGGATGCCCAGACCCTCCAGCCGCTTCACCAGCCGGCCGATCTGGCTGCTCTTGCCCGAGCCGTCGATGCCCTCCAGGGCGATGAATTTTCCCTTTTCCATGGCACAGCGCCTCATTTCCTCATCATGATATGGCGGCGGGGCGGCTTCCATGTCCGCCCCGCGCCCCCGTTCCGGCCTATCTTCAGCGCCCAACCATGTGCACATTCACATGGGGATAGGTCATCTCCACCCCCGCTTGGTCAAAGGCGGGCTTGAAGCCGTCCAGCAGGTCGTAATACACCGTCCAGTAGTCGTCGTTGGCGCACCACACCCGCATCACGTAGCAGATGGCGCTGTCGCCGTACTGCTCCACATGGACGGCGGGCTCCGGCTCGGCCAGCACCAGGGGGTGCTCCTGCGCCATTTGGGCCAGCAGGGCGGTCACCTGGGCCGTGGGCGCGTCGTAGGCGGCGGACACCTTCAGCTCCACCCGGCGGGTGGGGTGGGCGGAGAAGTTGGTGATGTTGGCGGTGACAATGGCGCTGTTGGGCAGCTGGACCAGCTTGTTATCCGGGGTGGTGATCTTGGTGTAGAACATGCCGATCTCCTCCACCGTGCCCGCGCACACCCCCACGTCCACGAAGTCCCCCACGGAAAAGGGGTGGGAGGCCAGCAGCTGTATCCCCCCCGCCACATTGGACAGGAAGTTTTGCAGCGCCAGGGAAAAGGCCAGCCCCACCACCGACAACACCGCCACCAGCGACGTAACCTCAATGCCAAGGCAGCCCAGCACGATGATAGCCGCCACCGACCACAGCGCGCCCTTCACCAGGCTGCGCAGCAGGGTCTGGAGGGAAGCGTCCAGCTTGGAGCGGCCCAGGGCCCGTTCCAGCACCTTGGTGAGCACTTTGATCAGGATAAGACTGATTACGACGGATAAAACTGCGCCAAAAATATTACTGGCTGTAATGTTTTCTATGCTGCTCCACAGGCTCTTCACCGTCTCATCGTCCGGCGTCAGAGCCGTCAGTACCGCGGGAATGGGCATAAGCCCCCGCCCCCTTTCTCTTTGTCAGGGTTCTATTTTAGCACAGCATGTCCCTGGGCGCAAGGCTCAGCCGCCTGTCACCGTCCCGGTCAGGGCACTCCCCTCCACGCCGGTGATTTTTACGCTCAGCAGCTGGTTGTGAAGGTTTTCCCCTTGCGCCCGCACCAGGGCATAGCTGGGGGCGTGGCCCTGCCACAGCCCGCCCTTCTCCTCCTCGAAGAGCACCGGGAGGACGCGGCCTATCTGGCCCTCCAGCCAGCGCCGCTCCATCCCGGCCCCCAGGGCGATGGCCCGGCGGGCCCGCTCCTCCTTCTCCTCCCTGGGCACCTGGCCGGGCATGTCCGCCGCCGGGGTGCCGGGACGGCGGGAGTAGGGGAACACGTGCATGGCGGTAAAGGCGCATTTCTCCAGAAAAGCCAGGGTTTGGGCAAACTCCTCCCCGGTCTCGCCGGGGAAGCCGGTGATGAGGTCGGTGGTAATTCCGGGGTCCTCAAAGTTGTCCCGAAGTAATTTCACGCTATGATAATACCGTTCGGTATCATATTTACGGTTCATCCGGGCCAGGGTGGCGTCGCAGCCAGACTGGAGGGACAGGTGGAAGTGGGGGCACAGGTTGGGCAGGGCGGCCGCCCGGCGGCAGAAGTCCTGGGTGACGGTCCGGGGCTCCAGCGAACCCAGCCGCACCCGCAGCCCCGGCGCGGCGGCGCACACCCCCTCAACCAGGCTGATGAGACCATCCCCTGCGCCCAGGTCCCGGCCCCAGGAGGAAATCTCAATCCCGGTGAGCACCACCTCCCGGTAGCCCTCCGCCGCCAGCCGCCGGACCTCCCCCGCCGCCTCCTCCAGGGGCAGGGAACGCACCGGCCCCCGGGCATAGGGAATGATGCAGTAGGCGCAGAAATTGACGCAGCCGTCCTCTACCTTGAGCATCGCCCTGGTCCTCCCCGCCGCCCCACCGGCGGGCAGCCGCTCGAAGTCCCGGCGGGACAGGGCGCTGTCAACGCATACCACTTGCTCCCCCTTGGCCTTCAGCAGCTCCTCCAGCCTGTCCAGGAAGGCCAGCCGCCCCGCCGAGCCGGACACCAGATCCGCCCCCAGCCTGCCCACGGCCTCTGGATCGGTCTGGGCGTAGCAGCCGCACACCGCCACCACCCCCTCCGGCGCACGCTTCCTGGCCCGGCGGATGATGTTGCGGCACTTTTTGTCGCTCACCCCAGTGACGGTGCAGGTATTGACAATATAGGCATCCGCCGGGCCGTCGAATTCCACCAGCCTGTATCCCCGGCCCAGCAGCTCCCGCTCCATGGCCTGGGTCTCCACCTGGTTCACCTTGCAGCCCAGGGTGTAGATGGCGATATCCACTGCATTCCCCCCTAACCAACCGTTTTTCGCCATTATAACATAAGCGCGGGGGATATGGCAACCGCCCCCCTGCCCCTCGCTTGCCACGGTGAAGAGAAGTATGATATAATCGTATAAAAATCGTACTGCGGGGGGCGGAAAGGAAGACTTGCCCGGTGTCAAGCGATACTGTCGTTGACGGGAAAGACTGGAAACTGCTACTATGAACGAAAGAAGGGGCGTTATGGAGTTGAACGAGAAATTGACCCGATTCCGCAGGGAGCGGGAGCTGAGCCAAACCGAACTGGCCCAGAACCTGGGCGTCACCCGGCAGGCGGTCTCCGGGTGGGAGCGGGGCACGGCCGCCCCGTCCGCAGAAAAGCTCATCGCGCTGAGCCGCCTGTACGGCATACCCCTGAACGAGCTGGTGAACGGGGCTGAGCCCCCCGGGGAGGAGCTTGGGGCGGAAGCCGCGGAGCCGGAGCCCGCCCCGCCGGAGGCGGAGGAGGCGCCCCGGCGGGCGGCGCTGTCCTGGCGGGTGGCGGCCGCCGCGCTGGCGGGGTGTATTCTGTTCGCCGGATTATCGCTTGGCATGGCACTGGGCCTTGCCCTGTCAAAAGAGCCGGAGCCGCCAAAAGAAGGCATTACTATTATTGATCAGGATGATCTGAACGTGGAAGATATTGACTTGACAAAAGTGATTGATGCGTCTGGCGAAACAACGATCATAGTGCCATGAAGGCCAAGATATTAGAACAGGAAAGGATTAGCTTATGAAAATGAAACGTTTGATGTGCGCGCTGCTGGCTTGCTCCTCTATTCTAGGCGGTATCATCTCTGCCGCTCAGGCCGTGGAAGCTCCCAACGAAACCGTTGTCCGGTTAGAGGATTTGACTTGGGAGCGCATAGACCTGTCAACAGTGGAGCACTGCGCGGCAGGCCCCATGCCCCTGGCCACTGGGCAAATTGATCAATCCATCTCGGGAAAAACGATTATCTATGTTACCAATTTGATTGATTTCAACGCTGATGATACCGTTTCCTTTAATTGTTCCTACTCGCCATCGTCCGCAAGCATGGACTTCGGCGTTATAGCATCCAGCGGCCAGTTTTACTATATCAATGTAAAGGGGGGCAGTATCAGCCAGGCAATCAGAATCAACCAGGCCGGAAGCTATGCGGTGGCGATCAGGAACAATTCTTCACAAACTGTTCGTGTGGTCGGGTTTGTGGACTATTGACCCTATACGTCCCACACAGTATCGTAGAGAGGAGAAGCCGGACATGAAATTGAGCTTTAAACACCTGCTTGCCGCCGTATTGACCGTCTGCCTGCTTTTGGGCTGCGCCGTTTCAGCCATGGCCGCCAGCCCGCCTGGGGCAGAGATTCAGCCGAAGCCACTGCTGTCCGAGATGGACAAGGCGCAATGCTTAGAGATTCTTTCAGACTTGGGCGTTACTATTCCAGCGGAACTGCACGATGTGGATATCCAAGGGCTCGTTAAAGATTTAGAGCGCAACCCCAATATGCCTGCTCCAATCCTCAACTACACGCCTATGGCCGAATTGTTCGAAGGTGTTCGGACCGCAGTGGAAGAGTATCAGGGATCAGCACCTTCCGCCAACGCAAGGGCCAGCGCTTTATCTCCCCAACTCATTGATAGGGAAGATATACAAACTCTCGCTGTTGATTCGGATTTTATGGAATGGCTTTATGGAGTTCCTGAAGATCTGCGGTCAGCCTCAACTTTGGATCTGCTGGACTATTTCCTCAAGTCTCCGTTTATTGGACAACAACTTTATCCGGTCTCTTCCATTTTCAATGGCAGCAAGCAAAAAGCGGACTTCACTGCGCATGAGGCTTTTCTTGAACTGCTTTCAAGGGAAGATTTTGTATACGAACTTGAGAATTACGCCCAAAGTATTTACAGCAGTTCAGAAAACATTGATATGCGTAAATTTGAATTGCTTTTGCAGCAGGATTTAGTGGATTCTCTCATTTCTGCGTCAACGCATTCGATCTCTGATTATCCATATTTGCAAACCATTTATACCTCACTTGGCGCGCAAGCAATCGTACGCGGAAATTTTGTTGGTACTCTAAATGGAATTAACTACTATTCTTCTTGGAACTATAACTACGGCTAGTGGTTTAAGTGTAGAAGTATGCCGTCCTGAACGGGAGTTAACATCCAGTGAAATTTCAAACTTTAATTCAGCATACGACTACGTCCAAAATACCCGCTTAAGCTCACCAAGCGCGTACTATAATTGCCATTCATACGCCTGGTACCGTTTTTCCTTCTCTAATCCTTATTGGATAGATTCTATTTCACAATTTTTGAGAGATAGTTCATGTACGTATTATTTCCTCTGCCTCTGTCCAGACAAGGGATATTATCGTATACTTTGACGCGAATGGGACTCCTATACATTCAGGTGTTGTATACAGTACAAACTCTGGAAACATTATTATTTGTTCAAAATGGGGACAGGCAGGCGCCTATTTACACAGTATCACGAATGTTCCTAATGATTATCAATCCTCACCGGGATATGTTTCTTATGTTTACTATAGATATCATCATTATTCCAATCAATATACAGGGCAAAACTACCATTCCGACATTTCACATTATTACCAATACGCTGACACGTGCAAAATTTGCAATTATGCCATCAATCACACATGGAAAGTTTCTCCATGCAAAGGCCCGCCCTGCGCAACCCCCTGGAGCCTAACCCCCACCTCAGAGGTGTTCTGACGCGGCTTTAATTGAGACGGCGGCCCGCCCCCGCTCCTTGGAGTGAGGGCGGCTTTTTCATGCCCTTGCCTAGTTCCGGGGCGTATGGTACAATGAAGCTGTCCCGGAACAAAAAACGCCTGAACCGCGCAAAAGAAACCGCCGGTTGCGCGTTTGCAAGCCAAAAGCGGTTTACCTGGTAAAGGAGTGTGTTACAATGAGGCTGGAAGAAAAGCTCGCCGCCCTGCGCCGGGAGCACAAGATGACCCAGGCGGAGCTGGCGGAGGCGCTGGATGTGTCCCGGCAGGCCGTCTCCAAGTGGGAGCGGGGGATTGCCTCCCCCTCCATGGAAAACCTGGTCTGCATGGGCAGGCTGTTCGGCGTGCCGGTGGAGCAGCTGGTGGACGAGAGTTTGGCGCTGCAGAAAAAGCCCGTGGAGATGGCGGCGGTGGCGGAGCCGCATACACAGCCGGAGCGGCGTGGGCTCAGGGCTGCGCTGGCCATCGCGCTGGCGGCGTGCCTGCTGCTGTCGGCCATCGCGTCGGTCATCACCATTGGTTCCGCAATTGCGAAGGATTCCAAGCAGCCACACAACGGGATCACTTGGCTGGATGATCTGGACACAGAAAATATTCCCCTGCCGGAAGTACAGGATTGGACGGACGCCACAACAAGCGTAAAGCCTTAAAGGGGCAAATTTAAAGGAGAGGGTGCGGCCATGAAAATGAATCGGTGGGGAATAGCGTGTGTGCTGGCGGCCTATGCCTTTGTGCTGGGCGCGGCCATCCCCTTTTTCCACGCGGCAGCGGCTCCCGGCAAGGCCGTCATACAGCTGGAGGAGCTGGAATGGGACTGGGTGCCCCTTCCAGCAGCGCAGCACCGCAAAACAGGCCCTGTGCCCCAGGCTGTTGATAAAATTGACAAGTCCATTTCAAAGGATTCCATCGGCTATGTCACCTATTTTATCAACTTTGACGCCAAGGCCGTCGTCACCTGTAATTGCGCCTATTCGCCGTCGTCCGCCAGCATGGATTTTGGCTTTATTTCTTCCAACGGAAAATTTTACTATATCAATGTAAAGGGGGGCAGCATCAATCAGACAATTGGAATCAACCAGGCCGGAAGCTATGCCATGGCAATCAGGAACCGTTCTTCTCAAACTGTGCGCGTAGTCGGATTTTTGGAGTTTTGACGGTACATACAAAACACTTTTAAGGGCTGTTTGAACATTGACCATGTGCTCAGCGGAAAAAGGCCCATTGTTTGGGCATGGCGGCAATTTTAAGCAAGTCCCAGATCAAATGAAGAGGAGGTAATTAAAATGTTCGGTAAGCTCAGCTCAAAGACCTGCGCGGCCCTTCTGTTCGCCGCGGGGCTCATCATCTCCCTGGCCCTCGCCTACCATCTGGGCTCGAAGTGGAGCTGGGAAGAAGTCCTGGTGCCGGTGGAGCGCATTGTGGACGCCCGGCCCACACAATCCATGTGGCAGCAGAACATGACAAAGATGGCCGGGTTTGGCACGGCGGTTTTCTGCGTGGGGACGGTCATCTCCTACCTGGCTGCGGAGCTGTACTATTCCGTTTTGGAGTTTTTCAAAGCGGAGGCAGACAAAGCAAGACCGCAGCAGCTGTCCGGCGAATGAGCCGGACGGCCCTGCAAAGCCCCCTTCCGCCCTGCTCCCCGGAGCAGGGCTTTTTTGCGGTTCGGTGAAAATCCCGCCTGGATTTTTTGCGTCTGCGGGCTATACATTTCCCTCCCGCCGTGGTAAAATACCGGGCAGATGCAGAAAGGTGGCCCCATTTTATGAACCACAGCTTTTTCGCCTACATATTCCGTATGCGCTACATCGCCCGCTGGGCGCTGATGCGCAACACCCGCGTTGAGAACGTGGAGGAGCACTCCTACGAGGTGGCGGTGCTGGCCCACGCCCTGGCGGTGGTGGGCCGGGACGTGTTCCACAAGGAGCTGGACCCGGACAGGGCAGCCTCCGCCGCGCTGTTCCACGACGCGCCGGAGATCATCACCGGCGACATGCCCACCCCCATCAAGTACAATAACCCCTCCCTGAAAAGCGCCTATAAGCAGGTGGAGGCGGCGGCCCAGGACAAGCTGCTGTCCATGCTCCCCCCCGAGCTGGTCCCCGCCTATGAGCCCCTGCTGCGGGAGCGCGACAAGACCGTGGGGCGCTACGTGAAGGCGGCGGACAAGCTGGCGGCCTGGCTGAAGTGCCAGGAGGAGCTGAAAGCGGGCAATGCCGAGTTTGGCCGCGCCGCCGCCGAAACCATGTCCGCCCTTCGCGCCCTGGACATGGAGGAGGTGGACTGGTTCATGGACCACATGGGCCAGACCTTCCGCCTCACCCTGGACGAGCTGGGGTAGGCCATGGAGCTGGTGCTGGTCCCAAACAGCCCCGGTCGGGCCATGGCCGTCATGCGGGAGGTGGCGGCCTGGGGCCGGGAGCGGGGGCTGCGGGTGTGGCCGGAGCAATGGCTCACCCCGGAAGAGCTGCTGACGGACGAGGCCGGTCCGTCAAACTTCTATGTGGGCGCCGTGGACGGGGAGGAGGCGTGCGCCTTTATCCTTCAGTGGAGCGACCGGGAGTGGTGGCCGGAGGCGGAGCCCTTTGAGGCGGGCTATCTCCACAAGCTATGCGTCCGGCGGAAATTCGCCCACCGGGGGATGACCGCCCAGGTAGTGGCGGCAGTCAAGGCCGAGTGCGCCCGCCGGGGAGTGCGCCGCCTGCGGCTGGACACCGGGGCGGAGGAGACGGCGGTGGGGCGCATCTACCTGGCCGCCGGGTTTGAGGTGGTCAGGACCATTGAACGGGACGGCAGGCCGTCCATGCTGCTGTATGAATTAACACTATAAAAACGGGAGGAAAACCCCATGAGAGCCATTGTTACCGTCATCGGAAGGGACCAGGTGGGCATCATCGCCGCCGTGTGCGCCCTGCTCAGCGAGAAGAACATCAACGTGCTGGACATCAGCCAGACCGTCCTCCAGGAGTACTTCACCATGATTATGCTGGTGGACGCCTCCCAGGCCACGGTGCCCTTCGCCCGCCTGCGGGAGGACCTGACCCAGGCCGGGAAGGAGCGGGGGCTGGATATCCGCATCCAGCGGGAGGACATTTTCGACGCCATGCACCGAATCTGAGCGTGGAGAAGCGGACAGCGAGGGCGCTGTGTGCCAGTGGCACACAGCACCGACCGATTCGGAGGCGAGACCTTGGGAGCGAGGGCGAGGGGAGGGCCGCAGAGCGGCCCGGACACCAGCCCAAGCCGGAGGGAAAGCAGCCGGGCATCCTGGCCGCTTCGCAGCGTGACAACATCTGAGGAGCAATATTTATGATTAACACCAACGATATTTTACAGACCATCCAGATGATCGACCACCAGCACCTGGACGTGCGCACCATCACCATGGGCGTCAACCTGCTGGACTGCTGCGACCCCGACCCCCACGCCGCCTGCCGGAAGATCTACGACAAGATCACCACCTCGGCGGACAAGCTGGTGCGCACCGGCGGGGATATCGAGGCGGAGTTCGGCATCCCCATCGTCAACAAGCGCATCTCCGTCACCCCCATGGCCCTGGTGGCCGGGGCCTCCCGCACCGAGGACTATGCGCCCTTTGCCGCCGCCATGGACCGGGCCGCCAAGGCGGTGGGGGTTAACTTCATCGGCGGCTTCTCCGCCCTGGTACACAAGGGGATGACGGGCGCGGACAAAAAGCTCATCGCCGCCATACCCGAGGCGCTGGCCGTCACCGACGTGGTGTGCTCCTCCGTCAACGTGGGCTCCACCAAGGCGGGCATCAACATGGACGCGGTAGCCCTCATGGGCCGGACCATCAAGGCCGCCGCGGAGCGCACCGCCGCCCAGGGCGGCTTCGGCTGCGCCAAGCTGGTGGTGTTCTGCAACGCGGTGGAGGACAACCCCTTTATGGCCGGGGCCTTCCACGGCGTTGGGGAGGCCGAGCGGGTCATCAATGTGGGCGTGTCCGGCCCCGGCGTGGTCCACCACGCCCTCCAGTCGGTGAAGGGGCAGCCCTTTGACGTGGTGGCGGAGACCATCAAAAAGACGGCCTTCCAGGTCACCCGCATGGGCCAGCTGGTGGCCAGGGAGGCCAGCGCCCGGCTGGGTGTGCCCTTCGGCATTGTGGATTTGTCCCTGGCCCCCACCCCCGCCATCGGGGACAGCGTGGCCCGCATCCTGGAGGAGATGGGGCTGGAGGTGTGCGGCACACACGGCACCACCGCCGCCCTGGCCCTCCTCAACGACGCTGTGAAGAAGGGCGGCGTGATGGCGTCCTCCTCGGTGGGCGGGCTGTCCGGGGCCTTCATCCCGGTGAGCGAGGACGAGGGCATGATCGCCGCCGCCCAGTCCGGGGCCCTCACCCTGGACAAGCTGGAGGCCATGACCTGCGTGTGCTCGGTGGGGCTGGACATGATCGCCGTCCCCGGCGACACCAGCGCCGCCACGTTGGCGGCTATCATCGCCGACGAGGCCGCCATCGGCATGGTCAACCAGAAGACCACCGCCGTGCGCCTCATCCCCGCCCCCGGCAAGCAGGTGGGGGACGTGGTGGAGTTCGGCGGGCTGCTGGGCTCCGCCCCCGTGATGCCCTGCCACACCGGCAGCGCGGAGGACTTCGTGGCCCGGGGCGGGCGGATTCCCGCGCCGCTGCATAGTCTGAAAAACTGAGAAGCGCGGCGTGACAACGTAAAAGGACAAGCCCCCCGGCACTCCGGGGGGCTCGTTTTTTACTGCTCCGTATTCAGCCCGTAATACTCGATGAGCCGCTTCACCGCGTCCAGCGCCTTGGACGGCTCCACCCATAGGTCGGGGAGGTAGCCCACGCCGTCCCGGTTTTCATCGGTCTCGTTGGAGATGAGGCCGGTGCCTATACCGCAGTGCAGGCCGGAGTGGGGAAGATAGAGGTTGATATTGTTGGCAGTGAGGTAACAGCCGCAGGTGAGGCCGCCCACGGTAAGGGAATCGGCCACCGCGTGGAAACGAAGCACCGTTCCCTCCCCCGCGGAGGCCGTCCCCTTGTCCTGGAGGACAAAGGTGGGGCCGGAGCGTTCAGCCCATGCCCCAGCGGAGGTGCCGGTGGGATACAAAGGAGCGGGGCAGTATGTACCTATATGCTCGGGGGAGATGAAAGTATGGTGATGAAGGAAGAGCTGGCTGCATCGGAAAGTGATGGTGCCCCTGCGCTCCCCTTTCCCGCCGGACCAGCCTTGGAACCAGCTGTCGATATACTTTTCATCGCCGCCGCCGTTTCCCCGCACATCGAAAATGAGCAGCGGGCTGCCGGCATACTCTTCGCCGCAGGAGGCGAGGCGCTCCAGGGCCTTGAGATCGTCGGGGTCCCTGCTGCCGTTGACCAAGGAGGCTATCATGCGCCGGGAGATGAGGATGGGGACGCCCTCCCATTCCGACTCGTCAAAAGCAATGGCCTTCCCATTCCGGGGCAGCATGCCCGCCCTCTGCCAGGCAAGCGTGTGCCCGTCCAATGCGGAGGGCAGGTCGCTCCCATCCCGGCTGATGGCGGCATACCACCAGCAGATGCGCCCGTCCGGGCCGATGGTGGGCTTGAGGTAGGCGGGGTCTTCCACGCCGTCCAGGCTGTCCAGGTAGATGCCCGGCACGTAGTACATGTACTGGACGTGGTCCCGCATGCCATAATTGCCCAGGATGAAATGCCCGTCAATGAGGATTGGGGAGAGGTGCCGGTAGAGCACATCGTTTAAATCCTGGACGGTGGGGGCCTCCATGGCGGCCAGCTCCTCCCGCACCGCGTCCCGGATGGGGAAAAACACATCGTCCCCGCCGAAGTAATGGTAAGCCCCGTAGGTGGTCTGGAGGAGGGTGAAGAAGGTGTTCACGTCGGCCAGCAGATCGTCCTTGGTCAGGTTCTCCTCCGGGCCGTGCTCTGTGGAGAGCCGCTCCATCTCCGCCTCGGTAAAGGTGTGGTTCTGCTCATGGAAATCCGGGGTGTAGGGAGAAATGTCCAGGGGTTCCTCCCGTGTGATGATTGCCTTCCGCGCGGCGTTCACCCCGTCCAGAAACTCGCGGAAGTCCACCGGCTCCGGGGTGGGCGTGGGGGTGGGCTCCGGCGTGGGGGTGGGGCTTGCCGTGGCCGTGGGAAGGGGCGCAAGGGTGGAGGTGGGGGCCTCCGCCGCCGGAGCGCAGCCCGCCAGAAGGGTCAGGGCCAGAAGCAGGGACAGCAGGGCGCGTTTTTTCATGGTAGTCACCTTTCTTTCTCATCTGCGTCGGGAGCGTCCACTTGGCTCCAGTGCGCACTCTAATATGGATATGCAAACCATATTATACTTTTAACAGTATTGTAGCACACCGGCTTCCGCCGCGCAAGAGGCAATCCCATGCGGCATAGCAAAAAGCCCCCGGAATTTTTCCGGGGGCTTCGATCTATACAGGTTTGCCGGGGTCTTGATCCGCCCAAAGGGTGGAGAAGTAGTCATAGTACGGCATAAGGAAGGAGAAGCCCTCCACCAGCCGGTCCGCCAGGGCGGGGGTGTAGAGCGCCTCGCTCAGCTCCTCCTCGTGGCCCACCGACAGGGATTTCTTGTTATACCAATCCGCCAGCCTGGGCTCGGCGCAGGGCTTTTTCCGGCTGTACTCCGGGCCGTCCAGGGTAAATTCCTCCTGCCTGGCCAGCCTGTTGTGGAGCTTCAGCAGGGGCCTGGGGTCTGCGTCGATGCGGGCGCGGTGCTTTCCCATCACCGACGCCTGGGCGCACCAAAAGCCCATGCCGTAGCTCCAGCTTTCCGGGGCCAGCTCAAACCAGAATACCGGGTGGTCGCCGCCCGACTCGCTGCCGAACCGAAACAGCGACAGCCACAGGTGATCCTTATAGGGCCCCCGGCCGAACAGCCGCCGGGCGTCCCGGTAGATGCGGGAGATTTTCAGGTTCAGCCCGCTCTTGGGAAAGCGGTCCAGCAGCTGGGCCTGGACCTGCCCTCCCAGCTCCTTCATGGGGTTGAGAAAATAGGTCTGATAATCGGACTTGTGGGCCTCAAACCAGCCCCGCTCGTTGTTGAAGCGGATGCCCCACATGAAGTCCACCGTCTCCTGGGAAAAGCCTTCAAACATCGCTCAGCCCCCCCACGGGTCCTGGATGGGGTCATACCCGCCCTCCGGCGTGCCCTCCGGGGACGGGACGGGGTCCACGTAGGCGGGGAAGGTGGGCTCCGGCGGGAAGCTGGGCTCCATGCTGGGAATCCCCCAGGGGTCGGTGGGGCCCGGCTCCATGCTGGGCCCGGGCTCGGGTGTGGGTATGGGCTCCACGCTGGCCGGAATATCCGGCGTGGGCTCCGGAATGGGCTCCCCGCTGGGCTGTCCGCCGGGATCAACGGCGGAACCCCAGGGCCCCTCGTCGGCGGGGTTGTAGAGGATCTTCTTGTCCCGCTTGGCGTACCTGCTGTGGTTTTCATAGGTGCGGGAGATCAGATTGTCGTTGGCATCGTACACACAGCGGTACACGTCCACCTCGTAGCCGGTATAGGGGGTCACGTCCACCTTGGTGGTGCCCCGCTCAATGGTCTCGTCCGGCTCGTAAACGGTGGTCCAGGGGGTGGAGGACAGGGTGTAGCGCTCGGTTTTCACATAAATGCCCTCCGGGTTGCTGCCGTAGAACTGCACGGTGACCTTCCCCCAGGCGCCCCCCTCGGCATAGGCCACAATCTTGATGGGGTAGCCGGTGTTGTTGCGGAATTTGAAATCCAGGGAGGGATAGAAAATGGTGGCGTCCAGCCCGTTGGCAATGTAGCCGGTGGAGAAGGCATGGCACGCCCGCTTGACGATCTCCAGGTTGGAGTATACCGCGCAGTAGTACAGGCAGGAGGACACCTGGCACACGCCGCCCCCGTCCATGGGGACGGTCTCGCCGTTCTGGTAGCCGGTGCTGGTCTTATACCCGTTGCGGGCGCTGGGGTCGCCGATGGTGTCCAGGTAAGAGAACACCTCGCCGGGCTGGATCACCTTGCCATTACAGAATTCGGCGGCCCGGGCCACGTTGAACGAGCGGTTGGCCACCCCGTCCATGTTGGTGGTGATGGAGGCCAGCAGGTCCTTATAGAACATGGACTCGTCGGGGTTGGTGCCCGGCGGGGTATATTCCAGCGGGATGGTGCAGCTCTCGCCGGGGGCGGTCTGATCCAGGATGGCCTGGGCCTCCTCGGCGTTGACGGACAGGCCGATCACCGCCGGGGTGAGCTTGCCGTCCCCGTCTACGCCGGGGGCCTTGGGCTCCACGTGGACCAGCCCGCGGAGCACCTGCCCGCTGAGCTCCGCGCCGGGCAGCGTCTCGGCCTCCACCCGCAGCTCGGTCTTCCCCTGGGCCAGCGCCTCCTCCACCTGGACCAGCAGGGCCTCGGCGTCCAGCTTCTGCCCGTCGGTGCCGCGGGTGACGGTAACCGATTCCTCCCCCAGCTCGTAGGTGAAATCCACCGGGGGCACATACAGCTCGTCGGCCACCACCTGAATCATCCGCCGGGCCTGCTCCTCCCCCTCCGGGGTGAAGGCGGCGGCGGATATGGACAGGGTGTTCGGCTCGTCGGCCAGCCCCAGCCACAGCGCGCCCAGCTTCCAGAAGGGCGTATTTTCCTTGGCGGCAAAGCCCACGTCCACCGCGGCCTCCGGGGAGCAGTCCATCAGCTCGCCGGTGAACTCCAGCCGCCGCCCCTCGCCGTACAGCAGGGTGAGCTTGCGGGTATCCAGCCGCTGGTCCATCTCCTGGCTGACCACGGACAGCGCGTCCTCCCGGGTGAGTTTGCCCAGCTCGGCCACCGTCTCCCCCCGGTCATCCACCGCCACCGCGCCGGGCAGTAGCTGCCCGTTATCCCGCACCCAGGCGCACAGGCCAAACCATCCGCCCGCGGCCACGGCCAGCAGGGCGGCCGCCGCCACGCCGGCGATCAGCGCCACAGGCGCGCCCTTTTTCGGTGTGGACTCTTCCATACGCTGCAACCTCCTCCTGCGAACATAACTAAAACATTGTACCACTATATCCTGAATTGGGCAAGGAAAAGTATGCAGAAAAAAGGTTACAATCTGGTATCAATTCTGTGGGAAAGTATGGATGCGCTCGAATTTTGCGGGGAAAAACCGCCTATCAACGGCTTGATAGGCGGTTTGGGGGCGTTTCACGGGCGGCTCAGCCCTTGTGGCTCTCCACGATGGCGCCGCTGCGGAAGGCGGCCACCAGGTCGATGAGCTCGTCGATCTGGCCCTGGAGCCTGCGTCCGATGTCGGTCTGGAGGATCATGGCCCGGCTCTCCAGCCGCTCGAACACCTTGGTGGTGGAGGCGATGTCATAGTTCTTGCGGATGGCGGCGCCCTTGCCCACAAAGGGCTCGTGGGCCACCAGGCGGAAGCAGGCGGAATTGTAGATCAGGGTATACCCGGCGATGCCGGTGGTTTTCTGGTATGCCTTGCAGAATCCGCCGTCGATGACCACCAGCCTGCCGCCCCCCTTCACGGGGCTCTCCCCCTTCTTGGACTTCACCGGCACATGGCCGTTGATGATGTGGCAGTGGGGGCCCTCCAGGCCGAACTCCTTCAAAATGCCCTCGCACACCGCCGGATCGTTATACAGCGTGTAGTAGGCGTTTTTTGGCTCGGTATGGGTGGCGGCGTCGGCGATGAACCGGCGCTCGAAGGTGGTCATGCGGTCCCGGCCAAAGATGGGGGAGTTGCGCCCCGCCCACAGCCACCACAAAAAGTCCATGCCCTGCTGCCGCTCCGATGAGCCGGGCTTGTTGTAGTAGGCCCGGCGGGCCACCCGGTCGGCGTAGTCCAAAAACGCCTTGCCGCTCAGCCCGTCGCAGCCCGGGCCGATGGAGAACTCCATGAACGAGCCGTCCTCCTCCATGGGGATGCAGCCGTGGAAGAGCAGGTTCCCGTTATAAATGCGGTACAGGCTGCCCTTGGAGTAGAGGAAGCGGACGTGCCGCTGGAGCTTTTCACTGTGCCGGAAGGACCGGGTGAGGGTGTTGATAAGGGTGTCCTCCTCCGGGGTGAGGGCGTAGGGGTCGGCGGGGTCCACGGTGGGAAAGTCGGTGTCCAGCATGGGATAGCCCACCCCGCCGATGGACACGGTTTTGGTCTCGTAGTCGATCTTGTCCAGCAAAAGCCGGTCGTCCATGCGGAAGGCGGGGTTGCGGCGGATCTTCTGCCCCTCCAGCTTGAACAGGATCATGGAGATGGCCTTGTGCATCCGGGCGCACAGCAGCTTGTCCCGGTCGGTCACGCTGTCCTCGTCCTCCTTGGCGATCTTCACCTCAAAACAGCTCACATCGCACTTGCGGTAAAACTCGTCGGCAAACACCGACAGGGGCCGCAGCGAGATGCCGTAGCCCGTCTCAATGACCTCCAGGTTATTATACCGCAGGGAGTTGGCCAGCACCGTGGCCACCAGGGTGCGGGAGCCGGAGGCCGCACCCATCCACAAAATGTCATGATTGCCCCACTGAATGTCTACGCTGTGATATTTCATAAGGCTGTCCATGATCACGTCGGCCCCCGGGCCCCGGTCAAAGATATCCCCCACCAGATGGAGGTGGTCCACCGCCAGGCGCTTGATGAGCTCGCACAGCTGGATGAGGAAGTTGGAAGCCCGGTCCAGGTCGATGATGGTGTTGATGATGTTTTCGTAATAGTCCCGCTTGTCCGCCTCATTTTTCTCGTAGTGGGTGTGGATCAGCTCGTCGATGATATAGGCGTACTCCGGGGGCATGGCCTTGCGCACCTTGGAGCGGGTATACTTGGCGCTGACCAGGCAGCACAGGTCGATGAGCCGGTGGAAGGTGATACGGTACCACTCCCGCATATCCTCCGTCTCCCGCTCGATCTCCTCCAGCTTCTCCTCGGGGTAGTAAATGAGGGTGGCCAGCTGGTCCCGG
>CAJUKT010000009.1 GCA_910587255.1 uncultured Oscillospiraceae bacterium | reverse complement strand
TTCTGTTCCCGGCTGGTGGAAATAATGGCTCTATCATCGCCCATTGGCTGTCGCTTAAATCGCTCGCATAGCCGCGTCGCTCATTTTTCTGTATCATTCCCTCATTATACTACTTTTCCCTCTATTGGTACAGCTTCTTACAAAACGCACAACATCGCTGGGGGAGCAATCCAATATCGTACACAGCTTTTCCAGTGTGAGCATGGTGATGTTCTTATTCTTTTTCAGCCAATCCAGGGTGCGGCGGTCTACTCCGGCCTGAATGAGCGCATATTGCGTTACGCCCTTCTTTTTCATCGTGTCCCACAAAGGGCTGTAATCGACCACCCCGCCACCCCCTTTTGAAATAATACCTTCATTATAGGGTGGCCAAAAGATTTTGGATATTGCACATATATGTGCAATGTGTTATGCTCTGAAAGGGTGATTTTATGAGAAAGGAAACCTGCTGCTTCACAGGCCACCGGCAGATACCACAGGGGGAACAGGAAGAAATCGCCAACAGACTGGAGCGTGTCATAGCAGCCCTATACCAAAAGGGCGTCCGATACTATGGGGCCGGAGGTGCCCTGGGGTTCGATGCCCTCGCCGCTCGGACTGTGATCCGTCTGCGGGGAAACAGCCCCGGCATGAAGCTGATCCTTGTCCTGCCGTGCCTGACGCAGACACGGGGATGGAGGCCGGAGGACATAGCGGAATACGAGCGCATCAGGGCCCAGGCAGATAAAGTCGTCTACACAGCCCAGCAGTACACACCGGGCTGTATGCACAGGCGCAACCGCCATCTGGCGGATCACAGCGGGGTATGCGTCTGCTATCTGACAAAGGAAATCAGATAATAGACATCAATGCCCTTTGACGGAAACACCGAAAACTGCTATAATGATACTGACAATTTTGCGGGAGGGGGAGGTGACTGCCCATGTACCGTATTGCGATATGCGAGGATGAACCGCTGATGGCGCAGGAAAATGAAACCATGCTCTGCCGTATTCTGGAAAACCGCCATTTCCGGCGGAATATTGACTTTACCGTTTCCAGCTTTTCCACAGCGGGGCCGCTGTTGACCGCTTTGCAAGACCAGCCCGCGTCTTTTCATCTGCTTTTGTTGGATATTAGGCTGGCGCAGGAAAACGGCGTGGAGCTGGCCAACTATCTGCGGGAGTCCGATATTGGCTGTTCCGTCATCTATATCACCGCCTATACGGAATATATGGAGGACGCCTTTTCTACCTATACGCTGGGGTATTTTTTGAAGCCGGTGGACGAGAAAAAGCTGGCAAAGGCCATCGAATGGGATCTGCGAAAAAACTATCGCCCGGAGCAGATCGCGCTGCCCGTCAACGGCGGCTTACGCAAGGTAATGGTCCAGGATATTCTCTACGCAGAGGCGGTCAACCACAAAGCCGCCGTGTATCTGCCGGAAGAAGTCATATCCGTCAACCTGAGTTTCCGGGAGTTGCTCTCCCTTCTGCGGGGGGACACGTTCTGCCGCTGTCACAACAGCTTTGTTGTTAATTTGAAGCACGTCCATAAGCGAACCGCGCGGGGATTGCTTCTGGACACCGGAGAAGAACTTCCAATCAGCCGCGCCTATCAGCAGGAAACTACAAAACAATTTGTCGCTTTTATCCAATAGAAACTGCCCTCTCTGTGGATCGTCACAGAAAGGGCGGCTTTTTAATCTGGCATTTGCAGGGCGGTAGCAACGGAAAAGGCATTGTCCGGGAATTTCAGCAGCAGCTCGCTTTGATACTTCCGCGCTATGGCCTGGACCGCTTTCAGGCCGTAGCCGTGGACGGACTTGTCCTCTTTCGTTGTGCGGCACAGATCATGTTCCCCGTCATAGTCCACTGGAGCAAAGCGGGAATTTTCCACCCCGATATACAGATGGACGCCCCGGATATGGAGATCGACCCGAAGCCATTTCCGAACCCCCTCCGGGGCCAGCGCGTTGGCCTCCAGCGCGTTTTGCAGTAAATTCATCAGCACCATGCAAAGCTCCGTGTCCGGGAACGGCAGCGTTTCCGGTACGTCGATCCGGCGCTCCACCTCTACGCCTTGTTTCTGTGCCCGCGCCAGCATGACCGTCAACACCGCATTGATCGCCGGATGGGGCGCGTAAGTCAGAGCGGGAATAGAGGACACATCGGAAACCAACTCGCTCAGATAGGCGTCCAGCCGCTCCGTCTCTCCCGTGCGGGACAGGTTTTGCAGGACCAAATAATGATTTTTCACCTCATGGCGCAGCTCCCCCAGGGCGGCGGCGCTCTCCAGCACGGTGGCAAGCTGCTCCCGCGTCAGGCTTTCACGGGCGGACAACACCTGCAATTCCGTTTCCCGTTCGCTCCTGCGCCGGATGTAGGCCGCCGCGCTCTCCAGAAAACACAGGGCCAGCAACAGGCTGTTCCAGTAAAACAGCTCTGTGTCAATCCAGAGAATTGGGTCATCCAGGAACGCCCACAGGATGGACGCATGGGGACCCGTCCGCCCCTCCGGGAGCATACTCAGCAGTACGATGGCCACAACGCCCCCTCCCAGCCAGGGCAGGAAACGACGGAACACCGGATTGCCGTCCCGGTACTCCAGCGCGGCGCAGACCAGCAGAGCGGCGATGGTAAAACAGAACACGATCCCGGCGTGGACGGCAAAATTGGAAAAGAGCGGGATCACCGTCTGAAATCCCGCCACGACCCAATAGACCAGCGCAGGCAGGACGGCGAAAGGCGCAAAGGCTTTTTGCCGTTTTTTCATACCCAGCATCAAATACAAAGCTGGCGCGGTGAACAGGAGCGCACGGGACTGGTACAGCACCAGCCCGTAGAGCGCGGGCGGCAGGCTAAACAGGGAGAAGTTTTGCAGGTAGAAGTACGCCGTCTGGCCCAGGGCAGCGGCGCAGAGCAGCAGGACGGGCCAGGGCCGGGTCCCCTCCAGCCAGCCATACAGGAACAGGCCCAGCGTCAGCAGAAAGACCACCCCGAACGCGGCGGCGGGAAAGGCGCGGAGGCTGGTATCCGCGCGGGCCTGTTCGTTGAGCAGAACGCTGTCCATGAGATACAGGGACGGCTCCGGGTCCTCCTCCCCCTTTTCCATAATGAGGGTGAGGGTTTTACCAGCCCATTCCCCAGGCAGAGTCACATACAGGTTGCCCAGGCCCGCCGGGAGCTGTTGAAAGGGAGCGCCGTCCAGCCGCAGCTCCGCCGCCGCAAACAGTTGCCGAATCTCCAAAATCGGGCGCAGTTTTCCCGCCTGTGCCGGGAGAGTATATTCCAGCTCCAGCGGCCCCGCGTAAAGGTACAGCCCGTCCAGCTCCGGCGCACCGCTCACGGCCTCCGGCGTCAGGCGCACAGGTTGTTGATTGGGAACCGTCTCCGCCGCCAGCAGCCACACAAGCCCCGCCGCGCACAGCAGGAACAGGCCCATCGCCAGACAACTGGCCCACCGTTTTCCAATCCGCATATTCCGCCCTCCTCAATACTGGTTGTACTTAGCGTAACCGGGAAAATTGCCGCTGTCAAGGGGCGGGGGATGTTAATTGGTAGCGAATCCTGCATTTTGGTCGGGCGGCCTTGTTTTTTTAGAAAGTTTTGTGTATGTTGTGAAATAGAAAATTGCGACGAAAATGGATTAAGAAAGGGGCGCGCCCCTTTCTCATTCCCCCCATGGGGGGAATGAATTTCCTCTGCCGCGAGGGGAACAGCCCCCACGAAACGCGGGAGTGCGGGCGTCATTGCGGCGCGAAGTTTGGGACGTTTATAGACCGTGAAATGCGTCTCACGGTGAGACGCATTTATAAGGAAAAGGAGGATGTTCTATGAAACGCAGAATATTAAGCATCATCACCGCTCTGGCTCTGTGCCTGAGCCTTTGTCCCACCTGGGCTTTTGCAACGGAGGCGGACCCCGCCCTCTGCCGCCACCACCCGGCACATACCGGGGAGTGCGGCTATATCGCCCCCACCGAGGGCCAGCCCTGCGGCCACCAGCACACAGCGGAGTGCTACACCCTGGGGGTACTCCCCGACGTGGACGGCGGCGACCCCTACGAGGTCGGCGCGGATACGGAAAACCTGCTGGACTGCCAGCACACTCATGACAGCGAGTGCGGCTATGCCCAGGCCGACCCCGGCCAGCCCTGCGGGTATGAGTGCCGTATCTGCCCCATCGAGGACTTGATCGCCGCCCTGCCGGATAAAGTGACGGAGGATAATGCGGAGGATGTACGGGGGCAGCTTGACGAAATCCTCGCTTTGTTTTCAGTGCTGACAGCGGACGAACAGGAGCAGATCGACCTTTCCCGCTGCTACGAGCTGCAAGGGGCGCTGGACGGGGCCAACGACCCTGCCCCAATAACGGAATCTGTCGAGTATCAAGAGGCGTCCTGGGACGGCAGCCAAGTGACCTATGAGAGCAAGACCGAAACCTGTACCCTCGTTGAAAACAGCGCCGAGGCGGTCACATGGACTGCGGGCTGGTACGCGGTCAGCGGCACCGTCACCATTGACCAGCCCATCACCGTCAACGGGGAGGTACACCTGATCCTGGCGGACGGCTGCACCCTGACTGCGGCAAAGGGCATTGTGGTGACGGACGGCAACAGCCTGACCATCTACGCACAGTCCAAAAATGGCGGCACGCTGAACGCCACCGGCACGACTGACGATAGCGGTAATGCCAGCGCAGGCATCGGCGGCAGTACGTCCTCCTTTGACAGCGGCAGCATTACCATTTATGGCGGCATAATCAACGCCACCGGCGGCGTTGCGAATGATAATTTTGGTAATCCTAATTATGGCGGCGCAGGTATTGGCGGCAGTACCACCAGTTCTGGAAATGGCGGCAACAGCGGCACCATCGAGATTTATGGCGGCACAATCACCGCCAACAGCGGCGAAGGAGACCATACTGGCGCGGGCATCGGCGGCGGTGGCGGGTACAACGGAGGCGCCGGCAGCAATATCACCATCTATGGCGGCAGCGTCACAGCGGCGTCCACTGGCACAGGAACTGGCGGCGCAGGGATCGGCGGCGGTGGCGGTGCAGAAAAGGGCGGCGCCGGAGAATATATCAATATTTATGGCGGCACGGTAAAGGCCACTGGCGGTTCCAAAGGCGCGGGCATTGGCGGAGGTAGTGGTGGTCACAGCAACGCGGCAGGCGCTGGCACCAATATCACCGTCAGCGGCGGCGAAGTGACCGCTGTGGGAGATAAATACGCCGCAGGCATTGGCGGCGGCGGGTATAGTTTCCAATATGCCAGTGTTACCGGCGGCACCGGCAGCGTTACCATTACCGGCGGCATTGTGGACGCTTCCAGCCCCACAGATGTCGCTTATGCAGACTACAAAGGCGCTCCCATCGGCAACGGCGGGAACGCCAGCGGTGGATCTGTCGAGAAAACCACCGGCATCGTGTTTGAGAATGGCGTGGGGACGGTCTGCGGTACTGTGACCTTTAACGGGAGCTACAACGTCCCTGCGGACTACTCCCTGAACATCCCCGCCGGGGCCAGCCTGTCCGGGAGCGGCACCCTCTCCGGCGGCGGGGCGTTTACCACTGAGAATTTGACGGAGGATATGATCTCTGTCCCCACCGATTTCTATTATAATGGGGAGGATAGGACTACTGAACTCACCGAAGCGGTTGCGATCAACGGCGGCGTTACCATCTGCGGCCAGACCTTTACGGTCAGCGGCTGGACATTGGCGGTTGCAAAGACAGACGACCTGACCTATACCGCCACTTATACAAACAACAACGATAATACAAATACGTTCACGAAAACCATCACGCTCCAGAAGTCCGGCACCGACCTGACCAGTGAGGGCAAGGTGCAAACCTACAAAGGCGATACCCTAACCAAAGACTTCACCGCCAGCGACACCATCACCGTCAAGGCCACACCCACCGCTACCGGGGCGGCTCCGGCCAAAGCGGCGGCACGTCTGAGGGGTGATCCTACTGCGGGACAAATGGCGGTGTTTGTGGGTGATACGCAGGTGTCCGCTCCTGCGGACGTTGGCGAGGACGGCGCCTACACCATGACCGTCAGCGCCGCCGATGTGCTGACGCTGGGCAGGGTGGAGCCGAACAGCGACCCCATCACCCTGACGGCGAAATTCGTGGGAAATGACAATATGGCGGACGGCACAGGGACAGCAACGGTCAACATCACCGCCGCGGCAAAAGCCGAGAAGGACAATGCGGTGATTGGCTACTACGGCGAAAGCGGCCTGGACGCCGCATTCGAGGACAGCGGCAACGCCGGAGCCACCTTCACCTTGCTGGCGGACGTGGAGAGGACAACTGCCCTCACCATCAAAGTCAACTGCATCCTGGATCTGAACGGGAAAACCATCCGCAGCACGGGCGCGGACTTGGCTGGCACCGCACTCGGCATATCCAGCGGTGCCACTGTGACCATCCGGGGCGAGGGAACGTTCCTCTCTGAACATGGCCACGGCCTTTCTGTGGGCGGGACCGCCACACTGGAGGGCGGGACCTTCATCAGCGGGGCGGCGAACTGCGGCGGGGTATATGTCCAAGCAGGTAAGTTGATTGTCACCGGCGAAGCTGTGGTGATAGAAAACACCGGCGGTGGAATTGGGTTAGGAGTCAATTCCGGCATCGGGGTCACAGCCCAGCTCTCCGCCGGGACCTACGGGGGCGGAACGGCGGCGATTGAGATATACCAAGGTACCGGCACCCTTGCCGACCTGCTGAACCAGGAGGGCGCCTCCCGAGTCGCCTATTATAAGGATAACACAACGCTGGTCACAGAGGGGTTGGACGGGAAAACCCTGCCCAGCGGCAGTTACACGGTCAAGGCGTGTACCCACACCGGCGAGGGCGTCTGCGAGTACACGCCGAATGAAGGCGCGGAAACCCACGCCATGACCTGTCTGGCCTGCGGGTATGCGGGAGCTGCGGAGGACTGTCAGTACACCTATACGCCCGACAGCGGCGGGGAGCATCACATC
>CAJUKT010000008.1 GCA_910587255.1 uncultured Oscillospiraceae bacterium | reverse complement strand
TAGGATGCCGGGTTTCGGCTGGTCATGTGAGGGAGCCTTGATGCTGCCTTGCAGGGCTTTGAGCTTTGCCGTACATTCGCTTTTGGTTTTTGCAAGGACATTTTTCGTAACTGGGAGGCCCTTATCGTCGTAGCCGATGACAGCCCGTCCTTCCCAGCGGCCATCCTTTCTCAGGCTTACTCCGCCGTCGCCGCGTTTTCTGCGTTTTGCCAAGGTTTCATCTCCTCTCCAAGGTAGTCAGTTAGGAAACCGCCCACAATATCGGCGGCCCGTTTTTGCATATCGCCGGTGGTATGGGTGTAGGTGTCCAAAGTGAAGGAGGCTTTCGTATGGCCCAGGATGCCGGACAGTGTTTTGGCATCTACCCCGCTGGCCAGAGCATGGCTGGAAAATGTGTGACGAAGATCATGGAAGCGGATGCTTGGCAACCCCGCTTGGGCCAGCAGCTTCTTCAACTGGCGGTAGGCGGCACTGGGGTTCACGGGGGCCTCCGGGTGAAGCGGATCGTGGAAAATCCAGGGCGAGAAGGATTTCTTTTTCCTTGCCTGTAGTAATTCCGCTGTGCTGGGCGGCAGGAGGATTTTCCTGGTTCCGGCGTAGGTTTTGGTGTCCCCAGCCACCAGCCTGCCGCCCTTTTCCCGGTGGAGAGTGCGGCAGATGCGGAGCGTCCCCGCCCTGCCGTCGAAGTCTGTCCACATGAGACCGCAAATTTCACCCAATCGGAAGCCGGTGGTGAGTTCGGTGTAGAAGAAGTCGTGCCAGATAGGATCTGCTCTGATGGTTTCCATAAAGACGACCAACTGTTCCTCGTTCAAGATGTTCATGGGTTGGCGGATGACCTTGGGTGGCTCAACTTCATCGGCAGGGTTGGTGGGGATAAGTCCCTGTTCCAGCGCTGCGCTGAGCGCGTGGTGCAGGGTGGTGTGAATGCCATGGACGGTGGTACTGGAAAGCCCGCGGCCTTGATCGGGACGGGGTTTCACCCGACCGTTTTTCTTCAGGCTATCGTAGAGTTTTCTCAGGTCTGCCGCCGTTACCTGGGTGAGCATTTTCTTCCCCAGATGAGGTATCACATGGTTCTCCATATCTCGCCGATAATGCTCCAGGGTGCTGGGCCGGAGGGTGGCGGACATCTGCCCCAGCCACTGCTCCAGCCATTCCGCGAGGGTCATTCGGCTCCGCTCCGTCAGGTCGATGCCCTGGTAGATGTCGATGTTCTGACGGAGCTTCGCGGTCAGTTCTTTCTGGGTGCCGGCGTAGAGGTAGCGGAAGATGGAATCGCCGTCCTCTTTGTGCCCCACCACGATGCGGCCCTCCCAGCGGCCATCGTCCCGCTTGCGTACCATGCCGTCGCCGGATGGTCTGCGCCTTGCCATGGTCAATCACCTCCAGTTCTGATATCACCATCGTTGTTGTCCATGCACTCCATCACGATTTTGGCGCCCAGCCGGAAGCCCAGGATGAAATTCTCCAGCGCCGTGATGTCGTCGATCTCGTGCTGAGATTCTATAAGTTTCTCCAAGACCGCTTGTCCGGCGTCATCAAGAAGTTCCGTGAGTTGGTTTTCAAACCGGGCCACCCGGTCTGTTGCCCGTTTTAGCTCCGAATTGGGGGTCATGTCCTGCGCGTTGGGTGTGATGTTGCCATAGTAGAAATCTTCCAAAGTGTTTCGCATTGCTCTCGCCTCCTGTAGCGACACACCATACCACAGGATGGCGAGAATATCCATGGCAAATAGGAAGAATTATCAGTTCGGACATATCTTTTTTATCTGCGCTGGCGATTCTTTTCTTTGAAGACAGCGGTGCAATTCATGATTCGCCGCAGCGGCGCACAAAGGGGCCCACACCGCGTTTCATACGCGCGAGGGGCATGGATGCCACCCAGCCCGCAGAATGGGGGCAAACCGCCGCACAGGGGCTAACACGGGGAAACAACTTGGGCGGCACCCCGCGGACGCAGGGCGCCGCCCATTTGTGTTTGAGAGTGCCTATTCCGGGTAGCGTGTGTAGAGGGCATACCCAGGCTGCGCCTTCAGCCACCACTTGAAGTACTGTCCGCCCCAGCGGGCATGGTTGTTGAGACCACTTTCGGTAACCTTGACGTACTCGTCCGTCTTACTGCTCACAACTACCACGTGGTCGTTTCCGCTGTTGTCATAGCGGATCAGGTCGCCGGGGCGGATTTGCTCCTAACTTGGATTGTCTACTCTCCGCCATGGAAGATTGCCAAACACGGCGTCCGAACACAGCGTGGCCCAGCCGAAGCAGTGGGTTCCCCGGTGGTAGAGCCCGCCACTGGTGGAGCGGTAGGGCGTGGGGTACACTGTCCCGGTGGGATAGATTTCCCGGAGCTGCGCCAGGGTGGCCTGCACACTTTCTTCCGTAGGGTTAGACGGTATGGCAGAGACTTCTTCCTGGTAGGGTTGGGCGCTGTCGATATGGATGCTGTT
This sequence comes from uncultured Oscillospiraceae bacterium, assembly GCA_910587255.1. Lineage (GTDB taxonomy): Bacteria > Bacillota > Clostridia > Oscillospirales > Oscillospiraceae > Enterenecus. The sequence continues at coordinate 8,178 of CAJUKT010000008.1, read as the reverse complement.
GGCGGCGGCGTCATAGGTCACACCGAAGTCTACCGCTCTGCCGATGTCTCGGAGCCGGACGTAGTTGTTTCCGCCGATGCTGTAGGCGGTCATGTCCATCCGCTGTCCATCCACGTAGATGGGCTGGGTACTCAGTGTGGCGGTGATGCTGGTGGCCGCCTGGGCGGTGGGGCCGCTCACTGCAAAACCGGCGAGGATGCCGAGCCCCATAAAGATTGCTTCCCTTTTCCTGTTCATAATCTGATCCCCTTTCAGTTTTGTTGTGCGTTTCGCAAACACAACCATGCCGAAGGAGGGCCGGGAAGTCAAGCACAATCAGGGCGGCGGTTTGGAGAAAAGCAGGGGCACAAACGAAGCACATTGCACAGTGGACAACACTTCTTCCGAAAGATCCTTTCTTTGTTTTCAGTGGCGCATATTTTACGGGGGTCACATGGTCTGCTCCCAGCGCTGTTCGTTGCTGAATTTCTGGCCCATAGCCATTTTCTTGATGGCCTCTCTGCGGCGCTGCTTGCTGTCCGTCCAGGTGGGCGGTACGGGGAGCTGCCATTCCTCATCATGCTCCAGGTCGGCCAGAACCTGGAACCACCCGGCGGCCAGCTCCCCCATCCAACCCTCCTCCGGCTCCGGGGTGGCGGGGCGGAAGCCGGTGGCCTGACGGTAGAGGAACAGCGCCTCCAGATTTTCCTTGAGGAAGGTTTCATCGTGGAGGCTGCTGTCCCGGCACTTGCGCCCGTTGGGGCAGGTGAAGGTGATGTGCTTCCGGTTTGGAATCCAGCTCACCTCGTAGCCCTCTACCTCCATGTTTTCGATGAAGCTCTCCCGGCTGGTGGCGTATTCCAGCGCCTCGTTGATGGCCTGGATCAGATCCAGTTTCCAGCTGTCGCCGCGCAGACCCGCTTGGTACTCGCCGGGCTTCATACGCTTCTTTTTGGTACGCAGCTCGCACTCGTCCAGCACCCGAAGACCGTGGGCGAGGCAGATCTCGTCTTTCACTTTTCGATGCGCCAGAAGGTCGCCGGGGCTTTGATGGAGCTTGTGTCCATCCTTGTGGCTGACACTGTTCACCACCACGTGATTGTGTAGATGGCCTGTGTCGATGTGGGTGGCGATCACCACCTCGAAGCCTGGGAACTGCCGTTGGACGAACTCCAGACCGATGGCGTTGACCTCCTGGGGCGTGATATCATCCTCTGCGGAGAAGGACTGGACGAAGTGGTAGAACTGTGTGCCGTCCGTTTTGTGAAAGCGTTCCTTGGTCATCTGCATTTCGATGAAGGCAGATTGAGGGACGCAGTCGCTGCCGGTGACCAACCACGCATCACCCCAACGGGTTTTTCCCTCCTGCTCCACGTAGTCGATCACGCCGCGTATGGAGCTGGCGGACTGCTTTTTGCATTGGATTTCGGTGAAGGTTGCCATCAGCGCACCTCCCTGATCACTGCACTTACTGCGTCACACAGACGGGCGTACTCGCTGATCAAATCGTCCCCGCGCAACACGGTGATCCGTCCCATGTTGGCCAGGGTGGTGAGCTGGTTGAGGTTGCGGCCCTGGGCCTTTAGCTCAGAGAGCAGATCGTCCAACCCCTCCACTCGGACGATCTCCTTCCCCAAGGCGCAGGTGGTGAGGTAATCCGTGACAGTCATCCCAGCGGCCTTGGCCCGCTGGCGGATGGCCTTCTTATCCGCCGGGGTCATCCGGGTGGTGATAATTTCGGTTTTCTTTTTCTGCATTTATGTCCTTTCTCCCCCTTTAGGGGGTAGGGGGTGCCGGGGCATGGCCCCGGCGAGTGCGGGCGGCGTATAGCCGGGCGCGATGCTTGCCCTACCCAAAAGGGTAGGCATCCGTCCCAACGGGGCGTTTCTGCACTGCCCTCACCTGGCGCTCCCACGGTACTGCGGCGGGGCTGTCCGCACTGCGGAGAACTGCGAGGGGAATTTATCCTGCTTGCCCTTAAATTGGGCCTCTGCGCTGCCCTTCAGCCTGTGCCCGCGTGCCCCTTACTGATTACAGCGTGGTACATTTTTCCGCTGAACAGCCCCTGCACACCCCGCCCTCCCACAACGGGCCGCACGAGGGCCAACGCCGCATTTTAGGGCATCGGATGGGTACGGATGCCACCCCGCCCACAAGAGGGTCGCAAAGGGCCTTGCAGCGCGAAACGCGGGGTTATGCACCTAACTGGAGTTGGGCGCGGGCGGTTTCATGGGCCAAGCCGCTCCAACTGCCGCTGATAGTGCGCCTCCAAAACATCTTGGAACGGGGAGACGGTATAGAGCAGGTTGCCGTTCCGCTTGATACCCGCCTTGGTGGTGACGGTAGTGGGTTCTGTGCGGATGAGACCCTTGCGTTCGAGGCTGCCGACGTATTTGGCAACCGTATTTTCCGTCATGCCCACTGCTTTGCCGATTGCTTTGTAGCTGGGCCAGCACTGGCCCGTTTTTCGGTTGGCACAGCAGATCAGATAGGAATAGACGGCCAGATCGCCGGGGCAGAGCCCGAGGATGAAGATCTCGTTGGGGAATGGGAACGTGTTCTTCAAGGGATTAAATTTTTGCCGTCTGCTCAACGGCTCTCGCCGCCCTTCGTGTGCTGCTCCACCCACTCAACAAACTTCTCCTTTGGGACAACCAATCGGTTGCCGATTTTTAGAACAGGGAAGTCCGTTTCGTGCATCAACTCATATGCACTGGATGGGGCAATGCCCAGCACTTTTGCCACCATTGCTGCGTTGAGAAACAACGGCAGATCGTCATAGCTTTTGTACTCAGATAATTTCATTGGCTTTTCCTTTCATAAAATTTTGTTGGCCACACACCGTACACCTTCCTGCCCCAGGATCTCACTGCGGCGTTTTCACCCTGTTGGCACGCTCACTCTATGCGAAGGTCTTGGCGGTACTTCACCCAGGGAGTATGCACTCCGGCGGTGGGTATTCACTTGTCAATGTTCAACAGGTTCTTCCCTTTGGGATGTTCCCATGATAGAATAGGCGCAGAGGGTTTTACATCAGGAAGTGATCTTTTTGGAAAATAAATTGCGTGGGATACTGGGTGGGTCACAGTTGTTGCTGGTGGAGAAAGGAGCTGGGCTGTTTTCAACGGTACTCCACTATGAGGATGGGCCGGAGAAACAGCTTCCGGCCACCACGCCGGCGAAGGATCTGATTGCCGCTGCGGAGATTGACTACCGGGCATACCGCAGGGAAATCAAACGCCTGCGGGACGAGCATCCCTTGTTCGCGGTGCGGCTGGACGTCCCGGTGGCGGACTTTGAGGACTTTGTGGCGGAGACGCTGCTTCTGCCGTCTATGCTCCAAAAGATTGACCCGGTGGGCTTTTTTGCGCTGGGGATCTTGTTGGACCAGGCGTTGCAGAGAGAGGATGACGGTAGCGCGTTGTTCTTGCTGGACGCGGCACAGGAGCTGCTGCACGTGCTGGAGGAGCCGATTCGTACACAGGTTTATCTGAGGAACATTTTGGAGATGGCCTTTGATGGGATGGAACGGGTCAGCCAGCGGGAGCGATTGGAGAAGCTGTGCCGGGTTTATCCCGAGGTAGGTAAGCTGTGTGATCCTGTCAGCCTGCCTGATGTGGAACCGGGGCAGAGAGTGTTCCGAGCCAATTCCATTTTTGGACTGCGGATGCTGGAGCTGGCGCTCTACTTCCAGCAGAACAAGCAGCGCATTGCCCGGTGTGACTACTGCTGGGGCTGGTTTATCCCCAAGACGAAAAAAGCCACCCGGTACTGTGACCGGGTGACGGACGGGTTTCCCTGCAAACAGCGAGGGGCGCGGTTCAAGAGAAATTTGGTGGAGGATCAGGATAGCGCACTCAAGGTTTGCAACCAGCTGCGGGACAGGATGTACGCCCGCCTTCTGCGCTGGCGGGATGCCGCGCCGGATGAGCGTGACAAATTGATCTCCATGGAGTATGATCAGTACGAGGCATGGAGCGAGAACGCTCGCTTGGCCCGGATGGAGTACCTGAAGGGGGAACTGACGGCGGAGGAGTTTCTGCGGCGGATTGATATGACCCACGAGTTGGAGAGCTACGAAGCGGGCAAGGCAGAGCTGGTGGAGGAAACTGCGTGGCAGCGCATGGTGGCTGGGAACTTTGCGTTTGACGCGGAAACGCACTACCCGGAAATAATACAGGTGCTTGACTTGCGGGCGGAGGAACCAAAATGGGAACTGTACACAGCGGATGACCTGCGGCGAGAGGATCAGAAGGGGCATCAGAGCCTGCGAAAGAGGTATGGGAAGGCATAGCCAAGGATCAAACGATGATTCGATTGAGGCGAGACCCCAACCGGCTCAGTATTTCATTGGTGATCGTCCCCGTCTGCTCCGCAAGGTCACAGGCGGTAATCTGCCGACTGCCGGACGTTCCAATCAGCACCGCCGTATCACCTGCCGCGGCATCTGGAATGTCCGTGACATCCACCAGCAGTTGATCCATGCAGATCAAGCCGATGATGGGAGCTTCCGATTCTGCAATTAAGACCCGGCCCTTTCCGCAGGACAAGTCGCGGGGAATACCGTCCGCATACCCGATAGACAGAACAGCGATCTTTCGGTTGCTTTCGGCCATATAGCCCAATCCATAACCAGCGGGTTCCCCGGCATACAAATCTTTTACCAGCGCAACGCGCACCTTCACCGACAGAACAGGCCGTAAATCTATCCGACAGCTTTCCATATCCGCCCCTCGGCTCAACACACCGTAAAGGGCAATTCCTACCCTGGCGTAATCTCCGGCCAGCTCCGGGTATTGAAGCAATCCATCGCTGGACAGCAGGTGGATCTTTCCGCAGTTAAGGCCCCGCTTATTCAAATCGCAGATCACACGGTCAAATGCCGCCGCCTGTCCCATCATGAGTTTTTCCTTTTCCGCTGTCCGCACATCGGCGGCGCACAAATGGGTAAAAATACCCGTTATAACAAGATTTCTGTAATTGAACACACGGGCAATTTCTTCTTTTCGGTCTGCGGATATTCCTAATCGGTGCATACCCGTGTCAATTTTCAGGTGGACTTTGATCTTTTTCCCGTAGGTGTTCAGCAGTCGGGCGTAGGATAAATCAACGACTGTTTGTGTCAGCCGGTATCTCCGCAGCATAGGAAACTGTTCGGGATGGGTATAGCCCAGCACCAGGATTTCCCCTTTGATACCGCCCCGCCTCAGTTCCGCCCCCTCCGTCACGGTTGCAACACAGAACGCCATGATACCCAGGCGGTTCAGTTCTTTCGCAACCAACACCGCTCCGTGTCCGTAAGCGTTGGCCTTGACCGCCGGCATAAGGGCGCAGCCCTCCGGGAGTATGGAGCGTAACTGCTGAACATTGTGACGCAGCGCGGCCCGATCCAGTTCGATCCAGGCCCGTCCAGTCTGAACAGGACGGGGCGGCTGGAGCAGCAATAGCATCTGCGACAGCAAAAAACTGGATACCAAGACCAGGACAAAAAGCACAACTGTGTTTTCTACCAGCAGGCCGGTCAGTCCAATTACTTTTGCCGCCCCACGCACCAGCACAAGACACCAGGGATGAATCAGGTATACCACTGTGGTCAACTGCCGTAAACTGCGCCGCTCCCCCTGATTGGCCTCCAACAGCAGAGAAAACAGGAATATCATCAGGAATGGAAAGAAGAAATACATACTGTCGTGTCTTTGAATGCCTGACCGATGGAGTAAAAGCGCCTCCACGATCAACGCGGCCAAAGAACACAGAAGCCCAATAACAGAAGTCCTCCGGCTGAATACGATCCCTGCCGCCCCCAGCAGGAGAAACATTGGCACATAGAAAAGTCCGTTTCGGGTGTAGTCAAACACATGGAAGATACCGTTGTAAAAAGCGGAGAGAACGGGGATACCTGACACAAAGCCGTAGTAGCTCTCTCCGCCCAGCCCGATCAGATACAGCCCTCCGGCAATCGGGATCGCCGCCTGCGGCTTGAAGCGGCTCAGATAATAGGCGATGGGCGTACCCAGCAGCAGGGCGGGGAGATACCACAGGTGATAAAAGCTGCCGTCAAAAATCACCCGGCGAAAAAAATCCGGCGATAGCTGTCCGGCGTAGTAGTTCAAGGGCAGGTACAGCAGTACCCCCACACCGTAGAGCATCGCCGTCTTTGTCAGAAATTTCCCCGTGGAGCGCCAGTTCCCACGGGCCAGAAAATAGCCACTGACCATAATGAAGTATGGAACGGCCACCCGGCGCAGGACGGTCAGCAGCCAGAGAAATTCGCCGTCAGCGGAGCGGGTGTGATTGGCGACCACAAGGATCACGGCAATCAGCCGGAAGTCGTCTAAAGCTGGAAATTTCTTCGCTTTCAAGTCGGCACCTCCCAGGAGAAAGGCTTTTGATATTTGTGATATTCCTCCAATGTCCAGCCATGTTCCACCATGATCTCCGCATGGGGTACGCCCACATAGCGGAAATGCCACGGCTCATGGGCGATCCCGGTGACGGCCTCTTTCCCTGGCGGGTATCGCTCAATGAAGCCATAAGCTGCCGCCCGCTCCCGGAATGTTTGGCAGATACCCTCATAGGGGAAATAGGGGCGGAGAAAGTCAATATCCGGCTGGGTCAGTCCCAGATCGATGGCAAGCCCGGTTTGGTGTTCGCTGTGGCCGGGTCTGGCTACAAATCGGTTTGTAAATTCTTCTCCATTCTCCCAAAGGGAACGGATATAAATTTCTTGCTGTTCCTCCTGGGAGCGCCAGCCGCTTACCGCTGTGATAAAATTCCAGCCATCCAATTCCTCCATCAGTTTGTTTAAGGCGCAGGCCGCACGTTCATCCATCAGCACCCGCCCGCCCACTAAAACCAAAGATTGCGGCTTCCAGGAAATTTGATGCTCTTGATTGACCAACATCAAATCCCGCACCTGGGAGAGTTCCACGATCATTTTTTCACCGCCAGTTCGATCAGAGCGGAAATGACCTGCTCAAAGGACATCCCCGCCGCCTTCATCATATTTGGGTAGCGGCTGTGGGCGGTGAAGCCGGGGATGGTGTTGACCTCATTGAAGATCAGTCTGCCATCCGGCGTCAAAAATTGATCCACACGGGCAAAGCCCTGACAGCCCAGCGCCCGGTATATCCGTTTGGCATTGGCCTTGATCTGCTCCCGCTGTTCCATCGGGATGCGGGCGGGCACATGGATGGCGGAGGTTTTTAGGGTATACTTTTCCGTGAAGTTGAAGAACCCTCCAGCCAGCTCGATCTCGTCCGGCTCACCCACCGTCAAAGTTTCGCTTCCCAGGACGGCACAGCCCACCTCAAAGCCCGGCACAGCTTCTTCCAAAATAACGTGGTCGTCATATGCAAAGGCCAGCTCCAGGGCGGCAGGCAGTTGGCCCCGCTCCAAGACCTTTGTGATCCCGTAGGAGGAACCAGCCCGGACGGGCTTGACAAACAGCGGATAGCCCAGCGTTTCCCCTTCGGCCATAGCGACTGCGACATCCATCCATCGTTCCAAAACAGCAGACCGGGGAACCTCCACCCTTGCAGCCTGGGCCAGCTTGTGGGCGCGGTCTTTGTCCATGCACAATGCCGAGGCCAGCACACCGCAGCCCACCAGCGGGACACCCGCCAGCTCAAAGAGGCCCTGCACCGTCCCATCCTCTCCGTTCCGACCGTGGAGGACAGGGAACGCGGCGTCCAGGTGGATCGTCTGCATATCCCTCGGCTCAAGCACTAGCAGGGCCGGGGCGCTCCGATCAGGGCGCATGACGGCAGGAACACAGGTTTCCGCATTATGCCAAGTGTCGCTTTCAATGCTGTCCACCGGGCCGGTGTAGCGGAACCAGTCGCCCGCCTGGGAAATGCCCACCATCACCGGCTCATACCGGCTTTGATCCATGTGCCGGAGAATGGCGGCGGCGGACTGGAGGGACACCCCGTACTCCGGGGAACAGCCGCCGAACAGGACGGCAATTTTCAACCTGCTCATTCTTCCCCCTGCCTTTCCGCCAGATATTCCTCCAGGCACAGACCCTTTTCGTACATTTCTGTGGCCGTTTCCACGCCCACATAGCGGTAATGCCAGACCTCCTCAGATACGCCGGTTATCTCCGTTTTGTTTCCGGGATAGCGGAAAATAAAACCGTACTTGTAGCTATTCTCCTGAAGCCAGAAGTAGAGGTCATAGGTGGCCCCGTTGATGTCC
>CAJUKT010000007.1 GCA_910587255.1 uncultured Oscillospiraceae bacterium | reverse complement strand
TTTCTGTATCATTCCCTCATTATACTACTTTTCCCTCTATTGGTACAGCTTCTCAAAGTTCCGACCGCACAAGGGGTTGCGTTTCAGGTTCGCCCCAGGGCCCAGCACCAACCCCACACCCTGGTCACGGGCTTCCTCGCCCACGGCGGCGCCGATCTCTTCCAACAGCGCGGGGTCCCAGCTCCCGGCAGTGGTGACCTCGGCAGGGAAGCAGGTGGCGGGCCTGGATTCGTTTACCCCCAGCATATCCGTGCCGCCGCCCAGATCCTGCTTGCGTAGGCCGTGGGGGCCGTCGCACATAAAGAGGGCAGGGACGCCATATTTTTCGTATGCCTTGGTCTCCCAGAAGTTCTCGCCGGAGCACAGGGCGATCTTGTCCTCCAGGGTCATTTGCTGCAAAATTTTCTCCACATCCATGGCTTAGCCCTCCGTGATCAGATAGGTATGGGTCCCAGCGGCCTGCTCATGCCGGCTGCCGTCGGGGAAATATACTAACGCCGTGCAGTTGGCCGGCACGGTGACGGTGAACTCAATGCCGTCATCCGTCTTGCGCCAGCCGCTCTCCACCCTTCCGTAGACGCTGACGTAGCTGGCCTTGGCGTAAGTGAAGTGTCCGCCGGGGCGGGGGGCGATTGTGAAGCGGTTCTCCCCCGCCACCCGGATGCCGCACATGGTGGAGAACAGCCACTCCACCACCGCACCTTTGGAATAATGGTTCAGGGAGGCCACGCCTCTTTGAGCGTCGGGGCCCTCCCAACTCTCCCAGATGGTGGTGGCCCCTTGCTTTGGCATAGACAGCCAGCCGGGGATCTCCTCGTTCTCCAGCAGGCGGTAGGCCGCGGCCAAGTCATATTCGGCCAGCACATAGAGAATCAGCGGGGTGGACAGGAAGCCGGTGCCCAACCGCCAGCCATAGCGCTCCAGGGCCTGTATGAGCCGGTTTTGGGCATACTCGGTTTGATCGGTGTCCAGCAGGCCCATATAGAGGGGCCGCACCAGTTGGGCCTGTCGGTCGGTGTCCAGGGTGAATGCGTCCGTCCGCACCAGGTGCTGATAAGCCCTGCGGCAGCCGTCGCTGTAAGCCTGGAACTCCGACCCGTCGTCCTCGCGTCCCAGCCGCTTGGCGATCTTGGCCATGAGGCCCAACACATAGGCGGTGTATGCTGTGGAGACCTCCGGGTGAGGGGCGGCAAAGTCAGTCCACTGGAATCCGCCGCTCACATCTGTGGGCTCGGCCCACTCACCGTAGCTCTGGCCGTCGTTGACAAAGTACCGCTTGGCCTCTTGGGGCAGCTTGACACGCTTACCGAACACGGGCATGGTCTTCCCGCAACGGCGCTCCATAAATCGGGCGTAGCGGGCCATGCCAACGTAAAATTCCCGCAAGATATTTTCGTCCCCAAAGATCTCCGCGTACCGCGCCGGCATGAGGATGCCCACATCCGACCAGCCCACCGAGCCGTTCATGGTGCGCATATAGAAGTCAGCGCCGCCATCGGGGGCGATGTGGGGCAGCCGACCGTTTTTTTCCTGCCAGTCGTAGACGTCATGGAGGTATTTCCGGGCAAAGGGGGCGAACCGAAACAGGTAGGACGCTGTATTAAAGAAAATCTGGGCGTCTCCCGTCCAACCGTGGCGCTCCCGGGTGGGGCAGTCGGTGGGCAGGTCGGCGTGGTTATTTTTAGCGCTCCACACCGTACAGTCCACCAGGCGGTTCAGAAGCTTGTTGGAGCTTTCAAACCACCCGGTGCGCTCCAAATCTGAATAGACGGCAATGGCGGTGAAGTCGTCTGGGGCAAAGGGCACATCGGTCTCCACTAGGATGTACTGAAATCCGAAGATTGCAAAGGTGGTCTTGTAGTCGTTGCGCCCGTCCTTGCAGAGATACTCCACCTGCTGGAGGGGGGTGGTTTTTTTCTTGCTGTAACACTGGATGTTTTTCTGGGTGAATTCGCCGTCCCTGTCCAGCAGCTCTCCGAAGCGGAGGAACACCCGCTGACCCGCCCTGGCGGTGAGGGAGAAGGACACATATCCGGCGATGTTCTGCTCGAAATCCAGCACCTTTTTACCGCTGGGCGTGGTAATAAGCTTAGGCTTGAATGTCTCATGCTCCGTGACCGGGACGTTATTAGAGGCAGTGGGAATGACATTGTGGCGCACCACCCGGGCCATTCCGCCGTAGGAGGGGACCATTCGGGCATCAAAGACCTCCCCGTCCTGGTTGTCGGCAGAGCGGATGGGACCGTCGCTGCTCCATGACCAGCTCTCATCGCTGACAACGGTCTGAACGCTGCCATCCGCCGCCGTCAGCTCCAGCTGGGCCAGCAGCTTGGTCTGCGTCCCGTACTGATTGCGTAGCCCCCAGGCCCCGCAGGAACCCCGGTACCAGCCGTCAGCCAGCTGGACGGTGAGGACGTTTTCCCCTGCTTTCAGCAGCTCGGTCACGTCATAGCTCTGATACTGTACCCGTTTGCGGTAGTCGGTGTGGCCGGGGGCCAGGACGAAGTTTCCCACTCGCGCCCCGTTGAGTTTGACCCCATACAGTCCGCAGGCGGTGATGTACAGCCGGGCTTTTTGGGCCTGGGAGACGGTGAAGCGCTTGCGGAAGCAGTCTACGGGGTAACGGTCCTTTTTGCGAGGGGCGTAGTCCCCGGCAATCCATTGGGCCGTCCAGGGCTCCCCCTTGGGGAGACCCGTCTCAAAACGGGCCTCAGCCCAGTTCCCGGCCTCGTCCTGCTCGTCCCACAGGCGTACCTTCCAGGTGATGGTGGTGCGGGTGGGAACGCTCTCCTCACCCCACCGAACCCGCATGGAGGAACTCTTCACCTTCCCGCTGTCCCAGAGGAGGGCACCGGTGTCATCAACGGCCATGATCTGATATGCGCTCTGGATCGTGCCGCCCTCGCAGTTCCAGAACAACCTGGGGCGGTCCAGGTCGATCCCGGTGGGGTCGGTCAGATATTCGGTTTTCAAGTTTATTGCAATCATTATTTTCCTCCCTGTTGATCAGACAGCCGGCCTTTCCAAAAAGTTATAGTCTTTTCAAACCAGCCTTCACAGGCCAGCCATTCCCCAAGCCCGACGCCGTGATATTCCACGAATCGGTGGGAAATGCCGTTTTTCTCCAGTCCACCGGCAAGCATTCGGCTGTTTTCCGGGTCAACCGTGCGGTCTGCGTTGCTGCACCATACAAATGTGGATGGATAAGCCGGGGTGACCTGCTTTTCTACGCTGGTAAAATCGAGCATGGCCGCATCCGGCGTTTTGCTCAGCAGGTTGTCTCTACTCCCGGGATGGGTTTTCTCTCCCATCGTGATCATCGGATAGCACAACACCAGCGCACTGGGTTTCGGCAGATGATAGTTTGCATGGCCCATCGCTTCGGTGCCGAAGGAGGCGACAAGGTGTCCCTCGGCGGAGGAGCCCCAGATGGAATAGCGATCGGTATCCAGGTTCAGTTCCTCTGCCCGACTCAGAATATCCCAAAGCACCCGTACAAGATCGTCCATAGGCGCCGGATGCCGGACATTTTTCCTATAGCGGTAATACAGCACAAAGGCGGAGTATCCCTGCTCGTTGAGCCTTTTGGCATAGGGAAATCCCTCCACGAAGCTGCATACCATGCTATAACCGCCACCCGGACAGATGATAGCAAAGAGGAGCTTTCTTCCGTCTCGAATGACGTATTCCTTCAAAGAATAGTGATTCAGTCTCCAGAAATCCCTGGTAGCCTATAACGCCTAATTAATTGTCATGTCCATTTCCATCTCTGCGGTTCTTGATCTCGGCCTGCTTTTTGCCGATGCTCTTCTCCACGTTGAGGAAGAGCAACAGCACCGCCAGAATAAGGCAGGAAAAGGTCTCCAGCCCGACGAAGCCAAATGTGATGACCCCTTGCACCGTCGAGGACTGAGTGACGGCCTGGGTCACGCCATTTACCATCTCCGGGGCTACATAGCCGGCACTCGCCAGCCAGCCATTAAAAATGCCAGTGCTGATGCCCACAATGGCTACGGCGATGATGTTGTAAATCGACATGGCAATACCGTCACATCGGAAGCCGGCCTTCCATTCTACATGATGCAGCACATCAGCGAACAGGGCCATAAACACATAGGCACCGGGTAACCCGCCGACGTTTTTGATAAACTGCCCCACCAACACCAGCACCATGCTGTGGGGAAACGCCCAGCAGATCGCGCTGCCCAGGGACATGAGGATCATCCCTGCCATCGTGATATTGCGCTTGCCAAAGCGCTTGGCCAGGGGCCAGACGGCAAAAATGCCGATGCCCATAGGGATGCCGCCGATGGCGGATACTAGGGTCTGGGTGATACCGTCGTTATAGGTGCCCAGAACATAGTTGCAGAAATAGACCAGGCTAATGTTTTTGATGCTGACGGCAATGGTGGAGATCAAAAAGTAGCCGTAAATGATCAGAATGTACTTGTCGGTGAGAATGGTTTTGAGCTGTTGAGCGAAGGGGACGGAGATGTCCTCCCCGGCGGCCTGATTCTCCAGGGTTACCCGCTCCTTGGTGAAGAAGTATTCCAGCAGGGTCAGGGGCAGGGCCAGAATGGAGAGGCTGCACATCAGGGCGATCCACTTGCCCTTGTCCACCCCGATCATGGGCATGATGACCATGGGCATAATGAGGGCCACGATGATGCCGCTCATCATAATGGTTGCGATTTGGTTAAACACCGACAGACTGCCCCGCTCCGTGATGTTCCGGGTGGAGAGCGGCACCATCAGGTTGTGGCTCATGTTAAAGATGGTGTACGCAAAGGAATAGAACAGGTTGTAGCTTACCATGACCCAGACCACCTGCACGGTCTTCGAGGCGTTGGGGACGGTGAACAGCAACACTGCGGTGATTGCCACAAGGGGCGCGGACAGCAGCAACCAGGGCCGGGCCTTGCCCTCCCGGCTGCGCGTGTGGTCGATAACGTAACCCATGACCACGTTGGTGACGGCATCGATGACCTTGCTGACAATGGGGAACACTACCAGGAACGCCCCACCCCACACCGAGGTCAGCTTGAGTACATCGGTATAGTAGACGTTCAGATAAGTGGCCAGCACCGCGTTTAAGAGCAGCGCTCCGGCGGGGCCCAGCAGGTAACCCAGCCACTTTTCCTTGGTGGTCACTTGGCCACTGGTGATCTTTGTCCGCCATATACTCCGATCAATCCAGCTCTGCTTCATGATTTTTCCCTCCAACCGGGGCGGAACACGCCCTTGCTTTGTGACAATTATACAGGTTCCGCCTTCTCCTATCTTGCATTTTCGTCTCTAATTTGGTATAATCAACAAAAAATTTGAAGAAAACTGGGAGGAGCAACATATGGAGAGGGACTATGAATACTTGGCGGATTCCCTGTCCTCGCTGGCGGGGCTGCCCGTCCGGCTATACCGAGGGGGGAAGTTCGCCGGCCTATACCACCACACCATGTTCAAGCCGGATCTTGCTATCCTGGAGGAAAAACGCATCTTTCAGAATCCGGGCAATGTGAACTATTACATGGACGAAAATTTTCTCTACTACGGTCTGTTCCGGGCAGAAAGCGGGGCAATCGCCCTCATCATTGGCCCAGTGGTTCAGAGCCCATTGGATTACACCCTGGCAGTGCGGGTTCTGCGTGCCATGGGGGAGAACATCGGCCGGGCCGGGGAGTTGATGAACTACCTCTCCGCTATGCCCACCTATCCCCTGCGGAATTTCCTCCAGATCCTGTGTACCGTGAACTACTTTCTCAATGGGGAAAAGCTGGACGTGGGCCAGCTGCTTTTAGGGGACGAACCGAATCCGCCGGAGTCACCTCCTGCGCCCCCGGCGGGCGCACCCCATAACACTCTGGAGCTGGAGGAACAGATGCTATCCTGTGTGGAGTATGGGCGGGTGGACGAGATCGAGGAGATGTTCCGTCGGCCGGCAATGGGTCGGGCAGGCGTGCTGGCTGCGGACGCCCTGCGGCAGCAGAAGAACCTGGTGATTTGCACCGCCACCCTGGTGACCCGGGCGGCTATCCGAGGCGGGCTGGATCAGGAGACCGCCTTCGCTCTCAGCGACGACTACATCCAGCGTGCCGAACTGCTGGCGGGATATGTGGAGCTGACCCGGCTGAATGCCCGGATGGTGCGGGAGTTTACCCGGCGGGTGGAGCAGGTCAAGTGCGGCGTCCACGGCTCGTGTCGAGTGAGGGCAGTGCGGGACTACGTGCTGAACCATATTAGCCGCCCCATTACTACGAAGGAGCTGGCCCAGGCCCTGGGTACCAACCGCACCTACCTGTGCCGGATGTTTCGGGAGGAGACGGGGAAGACGGTGCAGGACTACGTCACGGGGATAAAAATGGACGAGGCCAGCCGTCTGCTGAACACGACGGCAAAGACGGTAGCGCAGATGGGCTCCTATCTGGGGTATTCCTCCCAGAGCCATTTCCAGCGGGTGTTCAAAAAGACGATGGGTATGACTCCGGGGGAATACCGTAAGAAGCAAAACGCAGAGACAGGAGACGGGCTTTGACCCATCCCCTGTTTCTGCGTTTTCGCTATGCGCCCACGACCCGCCCAATGAGCGTGTCGATCAGCCCTGCCACCTGTTCCGGCGGGAGGGCGCAGCCTTTCCCTGCACTTTTAAGTGGAGGCTACTCAATACTCTGCCGATATCGGTTCGGTGTTGTTCCGATACACTTTTTAAAAACCTTTTGAAAGTGAGACTGAGAAGAAAAAGAAAGATGATATGCAATCTCCGCGATGGATTCATCGGTTTGTCTCAGCAACCGTTTAGCTGCTTCGATTTTCTGTGTTCGGATATATTCACCGATGGCCATTCCGGTATATTTTACAAACAGCTTGGAAGTATAGGACTGACTGACATGTGCCTTTTTCACGACCTCGGCCGCAGTGAGGGGCTCATGTAGATGCCGGCGAATGTATAGGATCACTTTTATCAGAACAGGAGGATATGTTTCCGGGAGTTTGATCCGTTCCACCTTTGCCGCAAATTCCTGCTGGGCGGCTGCCGTCAGATCTAATACCTCCCGTATGTTTGTTAACCGCTGCAAATAAAACAGGAAGAAGTCAAATGTATGCATTGCAATTGCATAATCCAATCCACCCTCCACTGCGGCCTGCATAGCCAGAGTAATTGCCATGCTCGCAGTAGCTTTATAGTTTTCCACCACATCACTGATCATTCCAAGGTGAAAGGACATATCACTTTTTTTGAATAGAAGTGACAATTGCTCCGGATTTCCGTCCCGAATACAGCAACAAATTCTTTGCTGCGTTCTGTGCAGCTCATCATAGTCTTCATAGTCAGCTTCGGGGGTCGGTTCTGCCTTAAGAAATGGCTGCGCTTTGTTGCGTTTCCAGTTTCGGTCAATGACACAAATGTCATTTCGTTCCAAAGCAGTTCCATTGATTCGTTCGTGGAGATAGGTTGCCATAGACAAAAATTCGTCGGCATCATACGTAGGAAGACCTTCCAGATATTCGTAAAAGGCTTTCCTCTTACTGTGCGGGATCGGGTATCGGTCAGCATAGCCGCTTTTGCTAAAATTATGCACATGGATAAGTAACGCCGGGCCAAAAATAATATTTCTGCCCGTGGAACGGTCGAACACCGAAAGAAATCCAATAAAGTGGTCATGTCTGTAGACAGTCGTTTTTCGGTTGGAACCGTCAAAAGATGCAGCAAAGTTTTGAAGCAGAAGGCTGTCATAGCCTCCTTCACTGGAGCCGCCGCCTGTGTCAGATAGATAATGAGCAGAAAGGCGGAACAATGCCGTAGCCCATTCATGAATTGACTGTATAGAATCCATTTTAGCAGCCTTCTTTCTCAAGAACAACATAATAATACAATATAAAGTCATTTTTGACAATATAATTTATTGTTGTTTTGATATCTTCTACTTGGAAAAGATATCATTTTCCCCATTCCGTTCAAAAATATAATTAAGGGGTGTACTTATGGAGAAAACCATCGGGAAAATGCGGCAACGGGATTTCTGGGCATACGGTGTGGGTGTGCTTGGTATTTCGGTCACAACTCAGCTCATCTCACAGCTTTCCTTTTTCTACACTGACAAGGTCGGCATGGCAGCAACAGTTGCTGGTATAGCGCTGGCGGTTACCAAAATCGCGGATGCTGTTACAGATCTGGTGATGGGTCAGATCGTTGACCGTACAAATTCCAAGTGGGGCAAGGCGCGTCCTTGGATGCTTTGGATGGCATTTCCTGCATTGCTTGCCGTTCTGGGCCTTCTATGTATGCCTCAGGGCCTAAGTGATACCGGGAAGTTCATTTACGCTGTTGTTTCCAATATTCTTGCCACGGCTGTGATATGCACGGCCATCAGTGTTCCCTATGCCTGTCTTCTGGCTTTCCGTACCACTGATCAAAATGAACGGACTTCTATGAATGTTCATAGAACCATCTGTAATTTTGCAACAGGTATGTTCTTCAGTGTCGGATTCATTCCTCTGACCAATCTGATGGGCGGAACACAGGCTGCATGGATCAAAGTCGGTGTGATGGTTGGTGCCGTAGCGGTTGCCGGTATGCTGATCTGCTTCTGGAAAACACCTGAGGTTTCTATTGGAGAAGACACCAGCAAAAAAGAAAACCGGGCAGACACTGTTCCCTTTGGAACCAGCGTCCATCGCCTGTTTTCCAACAAATACTGGGTAATTATGGCGATTGCACAGTTGATTTCCAATATTATCTATTCTTTTACCGCCTCTACAACGGTTTACTATGCCAAGTGGATCTTCGGCAGTGAAAACCTGATGGCTGTCATGGGAATCATTGGTTTTATTCCAACCATGCTTGGCTTCTTTGTAATCTCTCCTCTCGTTCGTAAGTTTGGCCCCATTAAAGTTGTTCGTATCGGATTTGCCATTGGTGTCATGGGCGCTATCATCCGTATAGTTTTCCCTTACAGCTTTATCGCCGTCTGTGCAGGCGGTGCACTGATCTCCCTTTCCACCATGCCCTTTATGATGGTCGGCATGGTTCTTATTGCGGGGATCGCAGATTTTGAGGAGTGGAAGAACGGCGATCCCATGGTGGGTATGATCAACAGTGCCAGCTCCTTCGGCGCCAAGGTCGGTGGTGGCATCGGCTCCGGGCTCATTCTTTGGGTGCTGGGTATGTTCGGTTATGTCAGCAAGGCGGCAGAGCAGACCGCAACTGCCATCCAGGGTGTGCTAGTGGTTTGTAACTGGATTCCCGGCATTATGGTGGCAATCCTATTGGTTCTGATGTTCGTTTATGATCTTGACAAAAAGTACCCCAATTTCCGTGAAGAACTTAGCGCCAGACGGGCAGGTGGAGAAAAATAATCATGAATAAGCAGGCAATCCTGATCATGGTTGATACGCAAAGCGCAACAATGTTGCAGCTTTATAATGAAGCAGGCGTTCCCTGCCCGAATATCTCCCGCATTGCACAGAATGGTGCCGTTTTCCAAAACGGCTATACTGTTAGCCCGGTGTGCGGCCCTGCTCGCTCTGCACTTTTTACCGGACAGTACCCCAGCACCAATGGCGTCTGGGCCAACGGCCAGCAGTTGGGGCAGGATATTCAAAATGCGGCCCAGCGGCTTATGCCGGCTGGTGTTCCCTGTGCCTATATTGGCAAATGGCACTTGGACGGCGGTGACTATTTTGGTAAGGGTACTTGTGCACCCGGCTATGACCCGAATTACTGGTACGATATGCGCAATTTCGTGGATGAGCTTCCCAATGATGACACTCGAAAATTCAGCCGAAAAAACATGGGCTCCATTATGTTCGGGGAGATCAAGGAAGAGGATACCTATGCCCATCGAGTAACGGAGCGGGCTCTGAAGTATATCCGGGAGCATAAGGACGAGGACTTCTTTCTAACTGTATCTTTCGATGAACCCCACGACCCCAGCCAGTGTCCCAAGGCATTTATCTCCGAGCTGAATAAAACCGGCTTCAAAATTAAAGACTACCCCAACACCAACGCTTCTCTGAAGGACAAGCCGGACATTCAGAAAATGTGGGCTGATGCTTTCAAGATTCCCTGGCCCTTCCTGAAAATGGGCTTTCAGAAGGGCTTTTTTCCATGCAACTACTTTGTGGACTACGAGATCGGGCGTATTTTGGATGCCATTGATGCCCTGAAAGACCCTATGATCATCTACACTGCAGACCACGGAGATATGCAGAATGCCCATGGTTTGATGGCAAAAGGTCCGGCGATGTACGAAGAAATTACCCATGTTCCATACATCATCAAAGGCGGTCCCTTTCGGAATCGCAATATCACTACACCTGTGAGCCACATCGACATTCTGCCCACCGTTATGGAATTTTTTGGTCTGCAAAAACCCCGGATGCTGGAAGGACATAGTCTGTATAGCATAGGGGATGACGATTCCCGGGAAATCTATATGCAGTTTGGCCGCTTTGAAGCAGAAGTAGACGGCTACCTAGGCTTTATGCCCATCCGCTCCGTCTTTGACGGCAGATACAAGTTGAACATTAATCTTTTCTCCACGGATGAGCTGTATGATCTGGAAAACGATCCTTATGAAACCAAGAATCTGATCAACGATAAGGCACTGGCAAAACTCCGAGATGCCCTACATGATAAGATTATCGCCCATCAGAATGAAATTGTGGATCCATTTCGGGGATATCCTTGGGAATGCCGCCCCTGGCGAAAGGGCAAGAAGCCTTCCTTCACCAACGCTGGCTGCACCCGCCAACGGTGCGAGGACGGTACGACGCGGTATGACTATGCCACCGGTTGCCCAGTAACAAGCGAGGTTCGCGCAAAAGGAATGAAATAACGAGAAAGGCATCGATTTAAAACGAACGGCGGAATCTCCGTTGCTTCAGGATGAGGAGCAGTATGCACGCGTAGCGTGGACGCTGGTGGAACAAATCAAATGAGACACGCTAAACCTGCCAAGAGCTGTCAAGATCAAAAAGCATAAAAATCTGAAAAAATGATTCCACAAAAATGGGCATACCCAGAGCTTGACTATGAGGACTGTAGACAGTATGTCGAATTTTTCTTGCATAACATCATTTGACCTGATAGATGTTGGAGGTCAGGCTTCCATTCTCCCGCCAGCGGCTGGATTTCTCCACCAGCCCGGCCCGTGCCAGATCATCCAGTGCCCGCTTCACCGTGGAGCGGGACAGGCTCACCCCGGACGCGATGGTATTGATTCCCGGCCAGCAGGTGCCCTCCTTGTTGGCGTGATCTAACAGGTAGATGTACACCGCTTTGGCCCGGTGGCCCAGCTCCTGGTCCTTGTAGATGGTCTCGTAATAGGCCAACGTATCATCCTCCTTCCCCAAGCGGCGACCCATCCTGTTTTTTCACACAGTCAGGGATCGTTGCCAGCGGCGGCCCTGCTTGTCCTTGCTGCCGGTTATGCCTGTCCTCTCTCTGCCCAGCCCGTCCTCTGTATGGGGGACGGGCTTTTTCGTCCGCTTCCGCCTCCGGCTCTGTCCAGAACCTTTGGATGATAGCGGCCTCCAGCTCCTGCCGCCCAGCATAGTACACCTTGCGCTGACCATGCTCCGGCATTTGATAAGGCTCTCCGAAGGTGATTCCCCAGTCCAGGAACAGCCGAAGCCTCGTTCGCATAGGGTGGGCGCCGGTTTTCATCACCACAAACTCGCCCTTGGGGATGGACTTCAGCTCGTCCGGTGTCATCAACGCCCGCTCAGACATCTGAAGGGACTGGCTGTTTTCCCCCTTACTCCGGCTGATGGAGCCGGACTGTACCGTGTAGCTGCCCAGGGCCCGAGAGAGTACATCGGCGGTCTGGCTGTTGGGCGCAAAACCACCAAAAATCGTATCCTGGCAGTTATCTTGGATGATCTCCGAGCCCTCTTTCCCATAGTTCTTCTCCAACTGCGCCAAGGACTGGATGATGGGGAGCATGGTCAATTTCCGGGACCGGCCAGCGCTGAACAGGGACAGCACATCGAAAGGGGGCATGGTTCCGAACTCATCACAAAACAGCACCACTCGGTTCTTCAGCTTGCCACCATTCTCATCCGCTACGGAGAATAATTCGTGTGACAAATTCTGGATCATAAGACCCGCCATAAAATTTTTCGTCTGATCTTCCTCGGGCAGCACCAAAAAGATGGCAGACTTCCTGCTGGCGAAGCTCTCGGCGTCAATGGGGCTGTCGAAGCAGATGGTCTGCTCCAGCTCCGTATCCAAGAAAGCGTTCAGCCGGGACAGCACGGTGGACAGCACCGAGGCCATGGCCTGCTCCGAGGTGTTCAGCGCCGCCCCGGCGAACCATCGGGCCTTGTGCTCCGGGGGCAGACGGCCCATGAGCACCTGAAAACAGCTCTTGCCCTTGGTGCCGGACGGCTCCAGCAGGTCCTGCACCAGCTTGAACACGGATACGATGTGGCGGCGCTCCTGCATAGTGCCGTCGATTTCTTTTGGGGGCAGGAATTCCGCCAGCAGGAGGATCACGGCGGTGAGGAGTCCTTCGGCGGAATCGTAGAAAAAGGCGTTTTGGCCGTAGCTGCCGCTGTCCCCGTCCGGGCTGATGATGGTCTTGGAGAGGATCTTGGCGTACTTCTCCGCTTTTGCCCGCGCCGCCAGATCATCCGGGTGCTCCACCGCCTGATCCATGTAGGCGTTTGCCAAAGTCAAAAAGTTGAACCCGTCCGAGCGGGTAGGATTACGCAGGTCGATGATGGATACCTGATAGCCATAGTATTTTTCCGCGATGGCTCCATAGTTCCGAGCCAGATCGCCCTTGGTGTCCAGAGCCAGAAAGCTCATCCCGCAGGCGCAGGCGTATTCCAGATTGGGATAGAGGAAAAAGGCCGTCTTGCCCACGCCCGCCGCGCCGATCATCAGACAGTGGATGTCGTCGCTGTCCACCAGGGCGGTGACATTGCCCTTCTTCCCCTGAGAGCCGAGCACCAGCCCTTGTACTGCGGGAAGATTTTCTCCCTTACGCCACTGGGCGGCGTGGAAAGGTACGCGGTGGAAGGTCTTTCCGATCTCCTTGGACGTGGCCCAGCGGGCGGTGCCATGCTGACCATCGCCCACGGGTTTGGACTTGATGCTGTCCAGTGATCCCCGGCCAGACAAAAGAGAAGCGCCAACCATGACCAGCAGAGCCATCGCGGCAACGATCAGGATAAAAAATTGTTGGGGCATGGCGCACCTCAGTATAGACGGGCCATGCGGTATCTTTCGCCCTGCCCATCGACCAAGACCTGCTCCTTTGGGGCTGTCTCATCCTGGAACCGCTCCGGGAACAGTTCGACGGCGGTCTGCCGCAGGATGTCCAGGTCGGTGGTCTGGGCGGCTTGATAGACGCGGATCAACTCATCATTGCTCAGCGTCGACCTGGGAAAAATGGGCCGCAGGAACATGGCCTCTCCCATCCTGCGGCAATAGCTACGATAATTTCTGTTCATTTTGCTGTTCCTCTATCGACTGTTGAAAATTCGCGCACAGGTCCTCGTTCCAATCCTTCAGCACAGGCACCAGCGCGTCCACCGTCAGCCCCTTGTCCCGCGCCAGTTTCGCCAACCGTTTTGTGGCGAGCTGCCCCGCCTGGTCGTTGTCCAGGCAGAAGTGGACAGTGTCGATCTGGGGATACCGCTCCAGCATCCCCAGCATGGGCTGAGATGATGTGCCGCACAGCGCCACATAGCTATACTTGGGCCAGCATCCATCTGTGTGCATGGAAATGAACGAGAGCATATCGATTGGTGCTTCAAACACCAGCAGGTGACTGTTATGCCCAGGCCAGTTGAAGGCGTAACGAAAGTCGCTGCCCTCCACCGTCATGCGGAAGGACTTTCCTTGGCTGTTAGTGCTGCGCTTGTGAGCATGGTGGGCGACGCCGTCTTTGTCCTGACCCACGAACACGGCATTGTGGTACTTTTGATCCTCATAGACCAGCCCCATGCGAACGAACGCGGTAAGCACGTCCCGATCCAGGCGGCGGTGTTTGAGGAGATATGCGAACACCCGCTTGTTGGTGTCATTGGCGGGCGGCAGGGCAAACTCTTTTTTCACCTTTTTCTTGGGTGCGGCCACCTGGGGGCAGAGCTGGCCGGTGTCCTCGCTGAGCAGCGTCAGCACCGCCTCCTGGTAGTTCATGCCGTAAAACTCCTTGAGGAAGGATACTGGCCCGCCACCCTTTTCCGTGGCGTGATCGTACCACTCATTACCCTGAACGGTGACGCTATGATTGCTGGACATACGGAACTCCGGCCCGGAGCGGATGAGGGGCTCCCCCTTGAAGCGGAGGAACTCCACCAGGTCTGCCGCGTTGGCCCGGAGCTTTTGTTCTTCTGTGAAATGGATGTAGGGCATTTTGACGCCTCCTTCTCTTGCGTCTGGGGACCGCCCACGGTATAATGTCACTATAAATTAGCGATCTGAGGGGGAGCGGCCTATGTTTGACTTGCCAAAAATAAAGATCACGGTTCGATCCCATATACCATCTGCCAGCGTTGAAAAGATCCCGTTTGAGATTGACAGCCAGGGCTGCAAACTGCGGGGTTTCATCCTACGGCCCCAGCGGGCGGGCAGGCTGCCCGCAGTCATCGTCAGCCACGGGTTTGGCAGCTGTACGCGGGACACCAAAAAATACGCCCGCGTCTTTGCGGACGAAGGCTTTGCCGCCGTCTGCTTTGACTTCTGTATGTCGGGTAGCGGAAAGAGTTCCGGCTCCAGCCTGGGCATGAGCGTGCTGACGGAAAAAACGGACTTACTTAATGTGCTGGACTACGTGAAGAGGTTGGATTTCGTGGACCCGGACCATATCACCCTGGCCGGGTGCAGCCAGGGCGGGTTGGTGTCCGCGCTGGCCGCGGCGGAACGGGAGGCCGAGGTGGAGCGATTGGTGCTGTACTATCCTGCCCTGTGCATCCCAGATGACGCCCGGCGCGGCCAGATGATCAACGCGAAATTTGACCCGGACCACGTGCCGGAGCAGTTCCGGGCGCTGTTCGTCCGGCTGGGCACCAAGTACGCCTTAGACGCGCAGGGCCTGGACCCCTACCGGGAGATCTGCGGCTTCTCAAAGCCCGTCCTGATCGTCCACGGCACCAAGGACAAGCTGGTGGATATCCGCTATTCCCGCCGCGCCTGTGAGGGCTACCCGGATTGCCGGTTGGTGGAAGTCAAAGGCGACCACGGTTTTATCTTCAGCGGCTTTGCCGCGGGCAAAAAGGCCACCGTGGAGTTCTTGCGCGCATCGGGAGGGGACGGACAATGAACCTGTTTACGCCAAAAGAGTGCGCGGCCAACTACGCCGCCGCGGGCCGCGCCAAGACGCAGATGCCCATCCTGAAAATGTTTTTGCTGGCGGTACTGGCCGGATTCTTCATCGCCATGGGCGGGGCGGTCACCAATACCGCCGCCCACTCCATCGACAACGTGGGCGTGGCCCGGATGGTGTGCGGGCTGCTGTTCCCCTTCGGACTGGCCATAGTGGTGCTCACCGGCGCAGAGCTGTTCACCGGCAACACCCTCATCACCATCTCCGTGCTGGACGGTCAGGCCGTCGTGCCGGGGATGCTCCGAAACTGGGGCGTGGTCTACCTGGGCAACGCCGCAGGGGCCATGCTGGTGGCGGCGGGCTGCGCCTTCGGCGGACAGCTCAACTACTCCGGGGGCCAGCTGGCGGTGTTCACCATGAAGCTGGCGGCGGGCAAGTGCGCCCTGCCGATGAGCGGTGCTGTTATCCTGGGCATCCTCTGCAACGTGCTGGTGACGGCGGGGGTGCTGCTGTCTCTGTCCGCCAAGGATCTCACGGGCCGGGTTGTGGGCGCCTATCTTCCGGTGGCGTTCTTCGTGATCTGCGGCTTTGAACACTGCATCGCCAACCTGTTCTACATACCCGTGGGGCTGCTTGCCAAAGCGATACCGGCTTATGCGGTGCTGGCGGAGGAGGCGACCCTTGACCTGTCCGCCCTGACCTGGGGGAACTTCCTGCTGCGCAACCTGCTCCCGGTGACGGCGGGGAACATCATCGGCGGCGCGGCCATGGGCGCGCTGTATTGGTACTGCCATGGCCGAAAAGAAGCACAGTGATCAGCCCATGCGCTGCTCCTCCCCGTGATCGTCCGGCTTGTGGCCCATGGCGATCTTCTTTTCCCGGATTTTGCGTCTGAGCTTACTGTCCACCGCTGCCTGGATCCCGGCCACTGGCTGGGGACGCTGTTCCTGGAAGATGCGGCCCATGTGGTACAGGAGTGAGGCGGTGGAGTTGAGTATCAGCCCTGGCGGCGGGGTTTTGGGTTTGTTTGGCGCAGTGGGTGTGGTGGACTGATGGCGCAGCTGATCTGCATCGTCGGATGTGCCCGACGAAACAGCCTGCGCCGCCTCACCCAGCCGCACCGCCTCCTCCACCACGATATTTTTGATCCGCTTGAACGCCTTTTGCCGGACGAGCGGGTCACGCGGTGGCAGGTCGTCCTTGTACGTCCGCAACACTTCTTCCCGCTCCTGGTACCACAGGTCATAGGCGGCGATGCGGGGATCCTTCTCCAGCTCGGTCACGATTTCATCAACCAGTGACTTCACCGCTGGCGGCAGGTAGCCGTACTGCTTTTTGCCGGAGCAGCGCTGGAGGCGCTGGGCCAGTTCCACCATAAGCTGTCCGACGCGCTGGTTCTCCAGCGTACCAGCCTGCATTTCGGTGACGAGCCGTGCCATGACCTCCCCGGCGTCTTTGGTGAGCTCGTCCCGCCGCTGGGTCTGGCGCTGGTAGATTGCAATCAGGTCTTGCTGGAAGATCTCCTTCGCCAGCATGGACTTGACCTCCGCGATCCCCTGCTTGGTGAGGAAGCCGGATTTGCCATCGGCGCTGTAGCACACCATGTGGACGTGGGGGTGGTGGCCCTCGTCATGGAAGGCCGCGTACCAGCGGAATTGCGCGTCGGGGATCTTCATCGCCTTTGCCATGTCCATGGCATGGGCGGACAGCAGCTTGCGCCACCGTTCGGCATTGTCGAAGCCCAGCCGCGCGGCATCCTCCCGGCGCAGGGAGATGATGGGCAGCCACACCACGCCAGGGTGGTGTGCCACCTCGTCTGCTACTTGGGACAGCACCAGCGGGTCGTCATCGGCGGTGAATAGGCCGTGCGCCCCCATCTTTTGTACGCGGGGACGGCTGGCGATATAGTCCATGTAGTTTTCCCGCTTGGCAATGGCCTCATAGTTGTCCTCAATGGCGCGGGTGATGAACTCCGAGGCGTTCCCCCGGGTCGGCGCGGCCTGGTAGTCCTCGTACTCGAACATTCCACGGCTGGATGGGAACTCCCGGAGGATTTGCGCCACCAGCTTGGCCTGTTTGTCCGTGGCAGGGAGTGTGGTCTTGCCGGGATCGATACGCTCTACGCCATCACGGGTAGCGGCGTACTTGACATAGTTGCCCAGGTGGGCGGCGGCTTTTTCGCCGCCGCCCTTGATGTGCGGGCACTTGAAAATGACGCGCGGCGTACACAGCACCTCCCACGTTTTTGTTATCCCTCTGGATTAAGAAGCTGTACCAATAGGCTAAAACCGCTTGAGTAAAGTGCTGAAAGCAGCAATGGTGCAAACAGCTTGTGCAGAACGGACAGACACTTCATAGTCTTTGGAAAGACGGCGGGAATTGTTGATCCAGGCCAAAGAAC
>CAJUKT010000006.1 GCA_910587255.1 uncultured Oscillospiraceae bacterium | reverse complement strand
TCTGTTCCCGGCTGGTGGAAATAATGGCTCTATCATCGCCCATTGGCTGTCGCTTAAATCGCTCGCATAGCCGCGTCGCTCATTTTTCTGTATCATTCCCTCATTATACTACTTTTCCCTCTATTGGTACAGCTTCTAAGTCTCCAGCTGGTCCACCCCCTCCACCGCTACCTGGACGATCTCAGAGGTGCCGGTTTGCTCCCGGTAGGAGGCTCCCAGCCGGAGGAGCTTGCGGTAAATCTGCTCCCGCAGGGTGCGCTTCACCGCTTTGGAGGATAGCCAGCCCATCCGGGAGGTCCCCACGGTGCAGGCGA
This sequence comes from uncultured Oscillospiraceae bacterium, assembly GCA_910587255.1. Lineage (GTDB taxonomy): Bacteria > Bacillota > Clostridia > Oscillospirales > Oscillospiraceae > Enterenecus. Next base: position 13,899 of record CAJUKT010000006.1, on the reverse strand, counting down.
ACCGCACCGCTACAGCGATAACTGCCGTTGCCGCCGTCCCCCGCAGACGCTCCGGGCCGGCCGTGCCGCCGTACAGCGCCGCCAGCAGGCCGGCGATGGACCACATCATGGCGATGTTAGCCGCCAGGGAGCACCATTGAAGGGCTACATTTGCGGCGACGTACTTTTTGCTTTCGCTGGGCGTGCAAATCAGCCGTTTGTTAATCATCATGGGCGTTCCATCCTTTCGTATCACAGGTATTAGCCACCGCTAACCCGCCGGACCAAATAAAAACCCTGCGGACAGGGCAAACAGTTAGCGGCGGCTAATCATTGGTTAGATAATACTAACTCAGTCTGGATTTGTCAAGAAGGAGCCGTATCATTTGCCGCCTGAGAACCGAAAATCGGAAATCAGCACAGGCACAGCACAGTAAAAAAATAGGAACTTGTGCATTTCCGCCTTTGACAAATCCTTGAAGTTGTGGTAAAAAGAAAGGGCAATGAGTAGCTGAAACAGCGTAAAGCCGATTGTTTCAGTTGCTCATTGTTTTATTTTGCGGGAATACCGCCACACATTGAAAGGATGGAGGCAGCTATGGGGGAAAAAGCAAATTCGTTTTTGGAGACAGAGAAAATCGGTGTTTTGATGCGCAAATATGCCGTTCCTTGCGTAATCTCGTTGCTGGTAGCGGCGCTGTACAATATCGTGGATCAAATCTTCATCGCCAACGCGGACTACTTGGGCTCCTATGGAAACGCAGCCAACACCGCCGTATTCCCCATAACAGTGGTGGCCCTGGCCATTGCAACCTTGATTGGGGACGGCTGCTGCACGTTTGTCAGCATCAGCCTGGGGGCGGGGCGCAAGGACGACGCCCACAAGAGTATTGGCAGCGCGATATTGCTGTGCGTCATCGTGAGCCTGGGTCTAACCGCCATTTACCTGGCCTTGCGGGAGCCTATTCTCACCTTGTTCGGCGGGCGGGTGAATGAGGAGACTTTCCGCCACGCCAAAGAGTATTTCTTCTATATTGCCCTGGGCATCCCTTTTTATATGTTCGGTCAGGCCATGAATCCCATCATCCGCTCCGATGGCAGCCCAAAATTCGCCATGGTGTCTACAGTGGCCGGGGCGGTGGTCAACGTCATCTTGGATCCTATTTTTATCTACTGCTTTAAATGGGGCATGATGGGCGCGGCGGTGGCCACCGTGGCGGGCCAGGTGCTCACCGCCGCACTGGCGGTCTGGTACCTGCGGCGCATGAAGGCCGTATCCATAGAGTGTTCCAGCTTTCGTTTGTACGGCCCTATCGCTGCCCAGTATCTCCCTCTGGGGATATGTAGCTTCTTATCCCAGTTCTCTCTGGTGATCTCCATGGCCGCGGTTCAGAATATGTGCACTAAGTACGGGGCGTTGGACCCGGTATTCGGACAGGCTGAATTTTCCCACATCCCTCTGGCGGTGCTGGGAATTGTCATGAAATTTTTCCAAATCGTTATCTCAATCTCCGTAGGACTGGCGGCCGGGTGCATCCCGGTGGTGGGTTACAACATCGGCGCAGGGCGGGGAGACCGGGCCCGCCAGCTGTTTACCCGTCTGCTGGCGGCGGAGGCCATCGTGGGCGCGACTGCCCTGGTCATTGTGGAGTTCTTTCCCCGGCAGCTCATCGGTATTTTCGGGGCTGCCAACGAGAGCGCCTACTACACCGACTTCGCCATTCGCTGCTTCCGGGTCTATCTGTGTATGATGCCCCTGGCCACGGTGAACAAGGGCTCCTTTATCTACCTCCAGGCCCTGGGCAAGGCAGCGGCCTCCACCGGCCTGTCCCTGGTGCGTGAGATCGTGTTCGGTGTGGGCCTGCCCATCCTGCTCCCCCAGGCTTTCGGTTTGAGCGGGGTGCTATACTCCTTCCCAGTGGCCGATATACTCACCTTCGTCATCTGCGTGGCTGTGATCGTGTACACCTATCGGAAGCTGGAAGCGAGAAATCCGGCTAAGTTGCCAAAATAGAGTTCTGTATTTCTCCTTTCCCTGTTGATGTTGACAAAGGCCGGCTTCTTTGATATAGTTTATGAGAATAAATTATTTAGATTTATTCCCATAAACTGCCGCCACAACTTTTCGGGAGGGATGCGTTGATGCAGGTTCAAATGTTGCAGGAGTTTTTAGTTTTAGCGGAAACGCTGAACTTTCTCGCTGCCGCCAGCGATCTCTATATTTCCCAGGCCACGCTGTCCAAGCACATCCGGGAGATGGAGAAGGAGTTGGGAGCGCCCCTGTTCAAACGCACTACCCGTAAGGTAGAACTCACCGAACTGGGTGTGCGCACCATTCCCTATGCCCGGAAGATGGCGGAGCTGTTCCAGGCCTACACCGGCGAGGTGGAGGAATACAAGGAGCGGCTGAAGAACAGTTTGGCGGTGGGCTGCATCAACCACTGGGACGTGATTGACCTGGGCAAACTGACCATGGACTTTAGAGAGATTTACCCAGCCACCCGCATCCAAATCACCACCGGCGAGTCGGACGAGCTGCTGTCCATGCTCCAGCGAGATATGTTCCACTTTGTCATCGTTCGGGAGGAAGAAGCGCCCCCAGAGGATGGACTGAGCCGTGTGCCGCTGTGCGAGGATTTGCTCTTTGTATTCCTGCCCAAAACCCATCCCCTGGCGGGGCGTGCCGCCGTATCTTTGGAAGACTTGCGCGGGGACTCGTTTATCATGGGTGCCGATGGGAGCCTGTCCCACAGACTGGGCCTTCGTGCCTGCGGAGAGGCGGGTTTCCAGCCCAGCATCATCTACCAGGGCACAGGTCCGCAGGTGATGAATTACATCACCCACGGTCTGGCGGTGGGGCTGATGTTCAGCAACCCCACCGAGCTGGCCGCTTTCGCCGATGCGGTGGTGTGTGTCCCGCTGGAACCGAAGGTGGCCGCCCACATTAACATTGCCTACAAAAAAACCATCTTACCGATCCGGGCAGGGCATTTCTGGATTTCCTGAAGGGCTATCAGTTTTAAGGCAGGGGCGAGGGCAATGCCGGCAGAAAAAAACCAAAGTATTTGGAGCGTCCGTCGGCGTGAGATCATTGCGGCGCTGGCGGTAATCGTTCTGTTTACCATCTTTACCGCACAGCGCCGGACAGATGGCGTAGAGTTTGACTTCGGGCAAACACAGCTGACGATATTCGGACCCAAAGGGGCATCGGCCCCGGTTACGGTAGACTACATGTCGATTCGATCTATCTCCCTGCGTTCAGACTTGGAACCGGGGAGGTGCGAGGGCGGCCTGGACAGTCCGGCATTTCGATTCGGGGCATGGCGGAACGAGGAATTTGACCAATATACACTGTGTGCCTGCGCGGAGCTGCCGGAGTACATCGTTTTGGATACGGCAAAGGGTTTCGTGGTTTTCAATTACCAGGATGCGGACGCCACAGCCCATCTTTATAAGGCGTTTGCAGAGCTGTTGGAGAGCAAAGGCTTGGAGGTGAAAGCCGGTGCTGGATAGCTGGAAACATCGGATGGCCGAGCGGGCCAAACGGAAAGAACTCCAATACACTGGGGGTACGCCTGAGACAGCTTCCTTTCACCGCCAGGCTTATCACCGTCATTTTGAAGGCTACACGGAAGTTAAACGGGTTGACGAGCGGGGCCGGACCGTGATCGAGCGTGTCTACACCGGAAAATACTATGAGCCGGAACTGGCGCCGCACCGCCGGCTCACTTTGCGGATGTTTTACGTCATCTTCTTTTTGGGCGGTACGGCGCTGTTTCTGTTCTGCGCCACAAGGACCGTTCCATGCAATACCGCTCCCTATGTTAACCTGTTCCAGGCGTTGGCGGTTCCGATGCTGCTGTGGTGCGCATATGTCCTGGTGTTCTACCTTCCCGCCACAGGAAAGCTGACGATAGGCGAATACAACAGTCTGCACAAGCCGCTGATCCGGGCGTCCACGCTGACGGCGCTGTGCATGTGGCTGGCCGGAGCCGGGGCTCTGGCGTGCTTTATTCTCCATCTTGAGACGGGGACGATAAGCGACCTGCTTTGTGCCGCCGGTTTTGCCGGGGGCGGGGCGCTGATGTTTCTGATTGGTCTGATGGAAAACCATTTGGAATATGCGATGGCAGCCAACGAAGCCAAGCCGCCGGAGGATGGCATAGAAATCGAATAGCTTGTTTGATACAAATTAAGTGGAGAGCGCTGGGGCGTTCTCCGCTTTTTGCATTTAGGAATAAATCAAGTGACTTATTCCGCTGTGTTTTGAATTATGCCTGTGTTTCATCCCGGCTTGCGGGCAGAATAAGTCTTGTCAAAATAAACAAAATCGAATTGCTCACACGCCCGTCCACTGGTAAAATGGCACAGCAAGTGCGTGAGGCCTCACTGCACCGTATCGCTGTCATTCTAAAGCTGTTGTCAAGGGGGAATGTGAGATTTTTTGATTTTCATGAGGGCAGATACTTCTGGACAAGTGCGTTCCGTTCGTGTTAGTATAGGGAAAACGACAGGGCGGTAATGGTAATATGCAAAAAATAATGGTTATAGAGGACGATACCGCTATCCAGGAGGAATTGGCTCTGCTTCTGGAAAACGAAGGATATATGCCTCTGGTGGTTACAAATTTTACAGATATACCGGGGCAGGCGGTCTTGGAGCGCCCGGATTTGATTCTCTTGGATATTGGACTGCCGGGGCGGGACGGCTTTTCCTTGTGTGCCGCGTTGCGGAAAGCCGTTTCAGCGCCTGTGATTTTTGTCACCAGCCGGGATGCCAGTACGGACGAGGTGCGGGCGCTGAGCCTGGGCGGAGATGATTACATCACCAAGCCATATAGCGTCCCTGTTCTGCTGGCCCGCATCAAGGCTGTTCTGCGCCGGAGTTTCGGTGAGCCGGAACCGGCTGACATACTGGAGGCTGGAGGGCTGCGCCTGAGCCTGACGAAGGGAGTTGTGTCGGCCAACGGAAAAACTGCGGAGCTGACCCGGAACGAGCTTCAGATTTTAGCCTGCCTGATGGCGCACACGGGGCAAATCGTCTCTCGTGCTGATCTGATTGATGCGTTATGGGACAACCAGATTTACATTGATGACAACACCCTCAGCGTCAACATGACCCGGCTGCGGGGAAAATTGGCGGAGATCGGTTTGCCTGACGCCATCAAGACCCGGCGGGGAATGGGGTATCAGCTATGACCCTGCGAGAATTTTTATCTGACCGGCTGGGCCGGATTGCCCTCCAACTGATTTGCACCGGATTGGCGGCACTGTTCCTTCTCGCCACAGGAACGCAATCAGGAATCCTTTTAGTTTTGCTGCTCACGCTTCTGATGATTTTCGCGAGTGTGAATGCGTTCGATTTCTTTCAACAACGTGCCCGCTTGCTGGAATTAGAAACCATTTTGGAGGGATTGTATCGGAAATATCTGTTTGTTGAATGCGTCCCGCCTCCCAAAAATCTTTATGAACGGCGGCTCTTTGACCTGACCCGCCGGGCGGGACGGGCTATGACCGGAGCGGTGTCCGACGCACAGGCTCAACAGCGGGAGTACCGGGAGTATGTGGAACAATGGGTGCATGAAATCAAGACTCCTATCACCGCCGCCCGGCTCATCTGCCGGGACTTGGACGGGGAGACCCGCCGGAAGCTGATCGCAGAATTGGCACAAGTCGAGGCCCACATAGAGAGAGCCTTGTTCTACGCCCGTGCGGAGAACCCGGAACAAGACTGCCTGCTTAGACAGATAGATTTGGGAAAAGTTGCTGCCCAGGCGATTGAAAATCATCGATCTCTGTTGATTCAAAGCGGCGTTCAGGTGGCAACGGAGGAATTGGATTGTACCGTCTATACCGATGAAAAGTGGGCGGTGTTTATTCTGGGGCAGCTGCTCCAAAATGCCGCCCGTTACCGGGGGACAGCGCCGGTCATCACACTTTCCGCGAAGCCGCTGGGGAAACAGACACAGCTCATTGTTCATGATAATGGCATTGGAATCCCCGCCCATGAACTGCCCCGTGTGTTTGACCGGGGCTTCACCGGCAGCAACGGGCGCAACCGGGGCGGCTCCACCGGCATGGGCCTGTATCTGTGCAAAAAGCTGGCCGGTTTCCTGGAGCTTGGGCTGGAGATTGCCTCTGAGGAAGGAAAAGGGACCACGGTTACCCTGATCTTTCCGGCGAAAGAGAACCTTACAAAATTGTAAGGGAAATCAATATAATTTCGATACAACGGCCTTCGCTTTTGGTGTACCATAGAGCCACAAGCAAAGGAGGCAAACCGCTATGTTACAAGTACAGAATATCGAAAAATATTATGGGAGCAAAAACAACGTCACCAAGGCGCTGGATCGGGTGAACTTCAACGTGGAGGCCGGGGAGTTTCTGGCAATCATGGGAGCATCCGGTTCGGGTAAGACTACATTGCTCAACTGTATCTCCACCATCGACACCATCAGCGCTGGGAGTATCCTGCTGGACGGCGTGAGCATTGCCGATCTGTCCGAAGAAGCGTTGGCAAAGTTCCGCCGGGAACGTCTGGGCTTCGTGTTCCAGGACTTCAATCTGCTGGATACCCTGACTATTGAGGAAAACATAGGCCTGGCCCTCTCTCTGAATCACCAGAACCCCGGAACGGTACAGAACCGGGTGCGAGAGGTGGCTGGAAAACTGGGCATCACCGACATCCTGGCGAAATTTCCCTATCAGGTATCCGGGGGCCAGAAGCAGCGGACCGCCTGCGCCCGGGCCATGGTTGCAGGACAATCCCTGCTCCTGGCCGATGAACCCACCGGGGCGCTGGACTCTAAGGCATCCAAGAACCTGTTGGAGATCATGACCACCATGAACCAGGATATGGGCGCTACCATTCTCATGGTCACTCATGATGCCTACAGTGCCAGCTATGCCAAACGGGTGCTGTTCCTCAAGGATGGACGGGTGTTCAACGAGCTGCTCCGGGGAGAACGGGGACGGCCTGTGTTTTACCACGAAATCCTGGATGTGCTGGCCGCGCTGGGGGGTGACGTCAGTGACGTTATCTGAGCTTTCCCTGCACAACGCCAAGCGGCAGGCCCGGGACTATCTGGTCTACTTTGTCACAGTGGTCATGGCCGCGGCCCTGCTGTATTCGTTTAACGGGCTGGTATTCTCTCAGGAGATCATCACCTTGTCCAAGGGTATCTCCGTACTTCCTCTGATGATCGTGCTGGCCAGCGTGGTGGTGGTGTGCGTCTTTGGCTGGCTGGTGGCCTACGCCACAAAGTTCATGCTTCTGCGCCGGGGCCGGGAGCTGGGGCTCTATCTGCTCATTGGCTTGGAGAACCGGCAATTGGCCCGGCTGTTCTTTCTGGAAAATCTGGCTGTGGGCGGCTGTGCCCTGGTGCTGGGGACTGCCCTGGGCGGGCTGCTCTATCAGGTCTTCCGCGCCATTGTGCTGGCGCTGTTCGGCCTGCCCTACGCTTTCTCATTCGGCTTTTCCCTCCCCGCCTTGGGACTGACGGTCCTCTATTTTACCTTGATCTATCTCTTTGCCCTTCGCCGCAGCCGCAAATATATCCGCAGGGCGAATATTCACGACCTGATCTATGCTGACCGTGCTAACGAGGGCATGGTCATTCAAACGGGAAATGTGCGCCGCTGGATGTTCTCTTTCTCCATTGTGCTGGGTGTGGCCGGAACCTGCCTTCTGATGGCGGGCGGGGCCATCTTCGGCATCATCGGGGCGGGATGCGTCATTGCGTTCCTGTTCGGATTCTTTCTCAGCTTCGCCTCCGGTGTACCCGCCTTTTTCGACAGGCGGCCCGCCCGGAAGTACCAGGGACAAAGCCTGCTGGTGTTTCGTACCCTGACGGCCAAGCTAGCCACCATGGGGATACTGATGGCCACCATCTCCATGATTTTTACGGCCACCCTGATCTCCGAGGGGGCCGGGTTGGTTTTCCGGGGGCTTTTCGCGGGCCGTGCGGCGGAAAACGCCTGCTTCGACCTGTATATCGGCGCTGCCGGCGACGGGCCGGTCAGCCGGGATTATTTCGATTTCATCCAGGACAATATTTCCGTAGAACAGGAGTTACACTACTGCGTCTACCAAGCGGAGGACAGCCGGGTCATGGACTATGTGGAGAGCATGGGAGAGGACTATTACCGCTACTTTGACCGGGACCCGGTGCTGCGGTACAGCGACTACGCCGCGCTCCGCGCCATTGCCGGATACCCGCCGGTGGAGCTGACGCCGGGGGAGTATCTCATCCACTGTAGGGCCTACCTGGAAAAGCACTTGACCGGCTACACCCAGCCCATCTCCCTGGGAGGCGCCAGCCTGATTCCCGGCGGGGTCCATACGGAACACCTGCTGCAAAATTACGACACGGGCAACGGGGCTCGGTATATCCTCGTGGTGCCGGACGAGGCGGCGGAGGACCTTCCGGTGTTTCACCACGCCTATGCGGCCAAGACTACTCAGCCAGTGACGGAGGCCCAATTTGACGTCCTGTGTGACATCAATTACAGACTGGGAGAACAGAATCTTCTGGAGCCAAGCTATGATGAGATTCACACCAAAGCCTCGGAAAACGCGGAAGAGGCGGTCCAGACGGTCCTGTTCGTCTTTCCCCTCTTCTATCTGGCCCTGGCCTTGACCATGACCGCCGCCACGATTCTCACCATCCAGCAGCTCAGCGAAACAGAGCGGTACAAGCGGCAGTTCCAGCTCCTGCAAAAGCTGGGCATGGACCGGCGGGAGATGGCAAGGACTCTGCGAAACCAGTTCGCCATTTACTACGTCCTGCCTGCCGTCCCCCCGGTGCTGATCGGTGCGCCCTTTATCCTTCATCTGGCCAGTGCGCCCGAGCCAGGGGTGATGGTGGGAATGAGCAGTCCTTTGGCCATTGTGACGATCTCGCTGGGGATTTTCTTCCTGATTTATGCGATTTACATTCTGCTGGCCTATACCAGTTTGAAGCGAAACGTACTACCCAAATAAGGTAGCGGCAAACCTGCAAATACATGTCAAGCCCCAAAATGAAAAAAGTTGGAAAGGTTTTAGCAAGGGCAAAAAGGGCATGACAAACCAAGCCGGTCAGCGAGGAATTTTTGCGAACCGACTGAGCAGGACTATTATTTCCGGTTAAGCGGCGGTGCTTGTCCCTGCATCTAACGCCATCAGATGCGCCTTCACTCTGGCATAGTAGATGCGCAGGAATTTGGCTGCGCCGGCCACAGTGTAAACATAGAAGTGCTTACCCTCGGCTCGCTTTTTGTCCATGAACTGAAATATGGGATTGGCCGGGTCAGAGTGCTGGAGGACCGTGCTGGCGACCACGAACAGTGTTTTTCGCAAATGGGGGGAGCCGCGCTTGGAGATGCGGCGGGATTTGGAGTCGAATGTGCCAGATTGGAAAGGCGGCGCATCCATGCCCGCGAAGGCCACCAGAGAGCCCTTGTGGGTAAACCGCCGCACATCGCCGATCTCCGCCATGAGCTGTGGTCCGGTGACCTCGCCTGCGCCCTGCATTTCCATGACCACATCGAATTCCGGCAGCAGGGAGGCCAGACGGAGCATCTCCCCGCGCAGGATATACAGCGCGTCATAGACGGCGTTCAGGCTGTCTACGGCCTGAGTGATGAGCAGCTTGGTGCTGTCGTTTTTGGGAAATGTAGCCACGGAGTTTCTGGCAGCGGCGTGGAGCCTTTCAGCGTCAGACTGAGAGAAGCGATAGCCGGATCTGGTACACCATTTGCGGTAAGCATCCGAGAAAGCGGCAAGGGAAACATCTGCCACACAGTCCTTGTGCCAGAACCGTTTTACAAAATCCACCCACTTGAAATGCCCGTTGGAACGCTTGGGCTGGCTGTCAAAAAGGGTGTTGACGCCAGGAAATGTTTGATCCAGCAGAGAGATCAGGCCGTTGCGGAGGACCACGCTGGATTTCTTGGTGCGTAGATACAGCCGGTTCTGCATTTTCAGCATCTGCCGGGTCTCGTCCTCCGGTGAGTAGTCCCGCAGCTCCGCCCAGAAGGAGAGGGCATAGTTGGCAATCTTCATGGAGTCGGCCTTGTCCGTTTTGACCTTGCGCAGAGAGTTGTCGCTGAAATCGTGGATGAGTATGGCGTTGACCACGCTGACGAAAAAGCCAGCCTCTTTCAGAGCCAGTGCGATGGGACGCCAGTACATCCCAGTGTGTTCCATGACAATGCGGATGTCCCCATCGAGGTTCTGCAGTGTCCTGACCAGCCCGGAAAGTCCGGCGGCATCATGCTCTACCTGGAACGGCGTCAGCACCACTTCGCCGCCCGGTCTGCGAACAGCAACGGTGCTTTTTCCTTTGGAAACATCAATGCCGACAGCGGTGATTGTTTTATGTTCCATTTACAAGCCTCCCAAATCATAATTTCAACCGGCGCCCGCCGCTGCCCACTGCCATTCAGCTTGCTTTGTGACACGAGTGTGCGTTGTTGTCCGCTTCTCAACCTGCGCAAATCGAACGCCGCAATGGGAGGGCCGGCTGACAGTTTGCCAAAACGAGCGTGGATAGCTCAAGCAATGCCTCGTCAGTCCGGTTCCCTCCCATTGTAGCTTGGGTGTGGGCCGCCGCATAGGGCGATCTCCCCCCTTTTTTGGGGGGGTGTCACCATTGTAGCAAGCAATGCGCCGGTATATACCCGGCGCGTGCTTGTTGGTGGCTGACCGCCCCCAAACCCCTGTAAAACCGGGCGCAAGTGCGCCCGGTTTTTTAAGCCGCCTTCGGCGTCTGCTGTTACCCGCAGGGAGAGAAAAATCTTCAACGCGCCTCCTGCTGGCGGTCACGACTTTTCTCTTTTTCCGTCACGCCTAAAATCCGCTCCACGTTGTTTTTGGCGGTGAGCAGTTCTATCATTTTTGCCTTTGCCTGCTTGTACTCTGGATACCGTTGTTTGTTCTCGGCCTGCAACATGGCATACTCCTGTTTCAGCGATTGCATAGACGGCAGCTTTTTCAAACCGAGAGAATCAAAGTACCGCTTCGCCGCTTGACAGGCCGTGATTTCACTGCTATGCTGTTCATAAAAATTTTCTCTTTTCCTGCCCGTCAATTTCCGATACTGTGCGTAAATCTCCCGTGTCTTACCGTAGGTTCCGATCTGCTTTTGCAGTTCAGAAATATCTTTCATTCTTGCACTGGCGGCTTTCGACTGGTCAGCTAAATCGTTGAATTTCTGAACTGCCGCATCACAGGCTTTTTCCAATTCTCCCAAGTCGGTCAGATGGTTCTCCTGCAAGTACATAACGGTCTTTGCCATCTCTTTGAGATTGAAAATCTTTGCCCAATGCTCAAACCCAGGAGAGTTGATTTTCTGCATCCTGGCTTGAATATCAATGAGCATATTCGGCTTGGAGGATGCTACCGCTCTTGCTTTGGGAGCGACAATTCGCTTGCCGGAAATTCGCTCTATAATCGCCGCTTCGGTGTAATCGTCACCAAGAGAATCACAGCGGACGAACCTCTTGCCATTTGGAATTTTGAACGCAAGATGTTTGCCCTGTTTTACTTCCACGCCCGCCACTTTCATAGCGGCGAGGAAGCTGTCAAAATCCTTGCAGCCTTGACCGAGGGCGGTGTCGATGATCTGCTCCAACTGCTCCCGGATGGTAGGAGGCTTGCCCTCACCTAACCATATGCCGTAGCTGCCCCGGCTGGGTTTCGGCTCCGCAATCACCGACAGGCCATTTTCAAGGCACAGCATATCGGAGATTCTCCGAATTGCAAACGAGGACCGCCAGAAGTTTCGGAATTTCCGAGTGCAATCCAGGGCAGTTGAGTTGAACACGATATGAGAATGAATGTGGTGTTTGTCAACGTGGGTGCAGACGATAAAAGCGTGTTTGCCCTTCGTCAGCGACATAGCGAGGTCATAGCCGATTTTGTTCGCCAGTTCCGGCGTAATCTCCCCCGGCTTGAAGGACTGCCGCAGATGGTAAGCAATCACATCATTGTCCTTCCGTTCCCTGCCGGTAATGGCGGCATACTGCCGCTTAGAAAATAGAAACTCCTGGTCAGCAATGGACGGGTTACATTGGTAGGCCGTGACCAAGTCGCCGCCGTTGGTTTTCTCAGGATTTTCAACATAGTCCGTCACCCGGCCCAGGGCTTCGGCCACGGTCCGGCCCTTGCCACTATGCAGCGGCATCAATCGTGTTGTTGCCATCTTCACATCCTCCCCTCAAATGAAAAAGTGGTGGGCCGTAAAATGCGGCCTACCACCAGATTGTTATTTGATTTTCGATAGCTGCTCCAAAATGTTTCCGAACAGCCCGCTGGCGTCTGCCAGCTTGCCGCAGATTTCGTCCACCTCGTCAGGATAGACCCCACCGCCGGAATTTACCCGGCGGGCAATCTGATTCACATTGTTGGAAGTATGGCGCAGGAGCTTCGCGCACTCATCCAGCTCCTTGATTTGCAGTTGCACAATGTAGCCGTCAATGCACATCTTCCGAATGTAGGCACTCATGTTCCGAACGCCCATCAGCGCCATCCTCTGTTCGATTAACTTCCGTTCCTCGTCCGTGACCTTGAAATAAATACCGCTGGTTTTACTTTTCGCCATAGTCCTCCTTATCGCCGCTTCTGCCAAACGAGGTCATAGCCGAGAGCGTCAGCCAGTTCCACCGCCTCTTTGTAGCGCAGGGATTCCCGGCGCAACTTGTCGGAGAGGTTGGGGACGCTGGGACTCCATCCATACTGCTCCGCCAGTTTCTCCACCAAATCGCTCATGGTGAAGCCCTCCCGGACAATGTAGGCTTTGATTTCGTTCCTGATATTCATAATCATATCTCCTTCGATAATCGTATTCGCCATCCGGCGTAGAATTTGAAAACGCCCCCAGCGGCCTGGGCAAGCTGTTCACAATGCCCAGATCACAGGAGCGCACATAGGATTTCAGCGTTCAGCGTGAAGTCATGCGAAACCGTGAAAACCAGCAGAGGACAACGTACCGTGTTCGCTGTCCAGCGTTGCGTGTTTCCATGAAAAATCGCAATTCTGACGCTGTTTTGTTCGCTGATTTCACATGGATTGAAATCTAGGACACAAAAAGGGCGGTCTGCTTGACGCAAACCGCCCTCTGGCATGACATATTCAACTTTGGGCTGCCGCCCGTTTCTTCTTTTCACGGGAACGCCTTGAGTATTCCCTCTGCTTTTCCCGTTTCTTCCGCAACCGCTCCTGTTCTGCCAGTTCCTCCGGCGTAGGCTCCGGGATAGGCACATCAAACTTGCCGATGAACTTCAGGTAAATGTCAACCTCCTGCATCCGTTCGCCGCTGGACCTGTCCGGCGCATGGACGACGATCTTGTCCACAAACTCAAAAATCATCGGCGTGGTCAGCACCGAGAAATCGGTGTACCGCTTGACCAAATCCAAAAACTGCCCGGCCCGGTCCGTGTCGGCGTTGAACGCATCAAGTTCCGCCTGCTCATGCTTGATCGCGGCGTCCAATTCCTCCTGCTCACGCTCATAGCCGTCCGACAGCAGCTTAAACCGCTTCTCCGTCAAACTGCCCGTGGCAAAGGATTCATAGAGTTTCTTTATCAGCCCGTCCAACTCGGCGGACCTCTTGCGATCACGGTTCAGCTTGCGTTTCAATTCCTTCGCGGCGTTGTCCTGCCGAAGCTGGGAGGCGGCGCGAATCTTCTCCACAAAGCCCTTTTCATCGGAGATTGCATAGGCGCTGACTGTTCGGATGGTATCCAATATCAACGCCCGAACCGCTTTCGTGGATATATAGTGGCTACAACACTTCTGCTCTGACTGTTTGGCGGTCAGCATATAAGTGGCGCAATTATAATTATCGCCAGCGTAAAGACCGCTTTCCGGGTCTGGCGTCCAGCCCTCTCTCAATGCCCTGCCGCCCCGTTTGTGGTTATACATCCTGGCCCCGCACTC
>CAJUKT010000005.1 GCA_910587255.1 uncultured Oscillospiraceae bacterium | reverse complement strand
GGACAGGGCGTTGCCCTGCATGTCGGTGACGGTGATCATGGTGTTGTTGAAGGAGGAGCGGATATGCACCTGACCCTTCTCTACGTTTTTCCGCTCGCGGCGGCGCTTGATAACTTTTTTGTTAGCAGCCATGTGAACTTATCCCTCCTTACTTCTTCTTGTTGGCGACGGTGCGCTTGGGACCCTTGCGGGTGCGGGCGTTGGTCTTGGAGCGCTGCCCGCGGACGGGGAGGCCCTTGCGATGGCGGATGCCACGGTAGCAGCCGATCTCGGTCAGGCGCTTGATATCCATCGCCACATTGCGGCGGAGGTCGCCTTCCACGGTGTACTCGTGGCTGATGATCTCACGCAGCTTAGCCTCCTCCGCGTCGGTCAGATCCTTCACCCGGGTGTCGGGGTTGATGCCCGCCTCCTTGAGGATCTTGCTCGCGCTGGTGCGGCCAATGCCATAAATATAGGTGAGTCCGATCTCGACTCGCTTTTCCTTCGGCAGATCAATGCCGGCAATACGTGCCATACTCTATGCCCCTCCTTTAACCTTGTCTCTGCTTGTGCTTGGGGTTTTCGCAAATGACCATGACCCTGCCCTTGCGCTTGATGATCTTGCACTTCTCGCACATGGGCTTGACAGACGGTCTGACTTTCATATCGTTTAACCTCCTGTTAATGCCTTGATGGCCCCTCGTCGGAGCAAGCTCCATATCCCTCGCTTCGTCGGAGCAAAGTCCACTTCATGGGAACTCCCCTTCGGGGCTTCCCCATTACGTTTCCTTGCTCCTCCTCTCCCCAAAAGCGATAGACCAGCTTTTTGGGGCCCCATACTGGGAAAGCTCGCTCATTCCGCTGCTCCTCCTCTCCAACCGCGACCCGCTTCGCTGGGCTCGGGGTTGGGGGCGGCCTGCGGTGGGAGGGGGAATTTCACGGTCCCTTTCGGAGGCAAGGCCCCTTGAGGGAAAAGCTTGTTCCAAACTCGGTCGTTGATAGTTGTCATACTTCGCCTGTTCGCGACGCGGTTCTAAGCCCTCCGATTCCGCAAAAGCTGTCCGGCCCTTTGGGGCCTCCCGCTTTTGCTCCACTTCGGTCTTCGCCCGCTGCTCACGACGGCTCCGCACTTCTTGTTTACTTGGAACGCCAGGTAATGCGGCCCCGGGTCAGGTCGTAGGGCGACATCTGAACCGTAACCTTGTCGCCGGGCAGGATGCGAATAAAGTTCATCCGCAGCTTCCCGGAAATGTGTGCCAGAATAATGTGTCCATTTCCAATGTCCACATTAAATGTGGTGTTAGGCAGGGCCTCGGTGACGACGCCCTCCAACTCGATCATGTCGTCTTTTGCCAAAGCGTCATACCTCCAGTTGATCTCGGAAGGCGGCCAGCGCCCTTCTCAATTCTCGGTCGGACAGGGTCTCGCCCTGCTTCAGCTTTTGAATAGCGGGATGGCGGAACCCATCGGCGAGCATCTCCACGTGCCCCAGCTTTTTGGCCTTGGGCCGGGCGTATTTGCGCCGCTTGCCGTCTGCCAGCAGCAGGCGCTGTCCCTCCTGGTCTACGCCTACCACGCATAGCAGCCCGCCCTTATCCCGTCCTGCGGCTGCCCGGACGATCCGGCCTGTGTAGTCAAACATAGGCCCCGTCCTCGGTGACAGTGGTGATCTCGGGCCCCTCCTCGGTGATGAGGATGGTGTTCTCATAGTGGGCCGCCAGGGAGCCGTCCACCGTCACGGTGGTCCAGCCGTCCCGGAGCACCTTCACGTGCCAGTCCCCGGCGCACACCATGGGCTCCACCGCGATGGCCATACCCGGCTGAAGCCGGGCGCCATGGCCGGCGGGGCCGAAATTGGGTACTTCCGGGGCCTCGTGGAGCTTGGCGCCCACACCATGGCCCACAAAGTCCCGGACCACCGAATAGCCGTGCTTCTCCACATATGCCTGGACGGCGTGGGAGATGTCGGACACCCGGTTCCCCGGCGCGGCCTTCTCGTAAGCCTCCCAGAAGCTCTGCCGGGTGACGTCGATCAGCCGCTGGGCCTCGTCTGAGATGGCGCCGCAGGGATAGGTGGCGGCGCAGTCGCCATGGAAGCCGTCGATAACCGCCCCCACGTCGATGCTCACAATGTCCCCTTCCTTCAGTACGATGTGCCGGGAGGGGACGCCGTGGATGACCACCTCGTTTACCGAGATGCAGGCGGACCCGGAAAAGCCTCCATACCCCAAAAAGGAGGGCTGGCCGCCTTTGCCGCGGATGAATCTGCGCACCGCGTCGTCGATCTCCTTGGTGGTGACGCCGGGGCGGACCATACTGCCCGCCAGCGCCCGGGCCTGGGCGGTGATCCGTCCGGCCCTGCGCATGGCGTCCTGCTCCCGGGGGGACTTCAAAGTGATGAGCTCCATCTCTCAGATCCCCAGAATTCCGGCGATCGCCTGGGTGGTCGCCTCAATGCTGGGCTGAAACGCCACCACTTTGAGGATTCCCCGGTCCGCATAGAACTTTTTCAGCGGCTCGGTCTGGGCGTGGTAGGTGGACAGGCGGCTGATCACCGTCTCGTGCTTGTCGTCCTCCCGCTGGGTCAGGGTGTTGCCGCAGTGGTCGCACTTGCCCTCCACCTTCGGAGGGGCGGCTTCCAGGTGATAGGTGGCCCCGCAGATGGGGCAGGACCGCCGCCCGATCATCCGATGGAGAATCTCCTGGTCGGGAACCTCAATGTCCAGCACGCAGTCGAACTGAATACCGGCCTCCTCCAGGGCCTCGGCCTGGGCGATGGTGCGGGGCACCCCGTCCAGGATGTAGCCCTTTTGGCAGTCCGGCTCGGCCAGGCGCTCGGCGATGATGCCGATGATCACCTGGTCCGGGACCAGCTTGCCCGCGTCCATGTAGCTTCGGGCCTGGAGTCCCACGGGCGTGCCGTTTTTCACGGCAGCCCGCAGGATGTTGCCTGTGGAAATGGTGGGCACGTCCAGCCGCTCGCCAAGGATGGCGGCCTGGGTTCCCTTACCGGCGCCGGGGGCGCCGAACATGATGAGCTTCATAGCCTTACCTCAACGCTCACTCAAGGAAGCCCTTGTAGTGGCGCATCATGAGCTGGGCCTCCAGCGCCTTGACGGTCTCCAGCGCCACGCCCACCACGATGATGACGGAGGTGCCGCCGATGGCCAGGCTCCGGCCGGCACTGCTCCCCGCCAGCAGCATAATGTTGCCGACGATGGTGGGCAGCAGGGCCACCACAGCCAGATAGAGCGCGCCGAACATGGTGATGCGGGACACCACCTTGCTGAGGAAATCGCTGGTGGGCTTGCCCGGACGGAAGCCGGGGACGAACCCGCCGTTCTTCTTCAGGTTGTTGGACACCTCAATGGGATTGAACTGAATGGTGTTGTAGAAATAGCTGAAGAAAACGATCAGCAGGAAATACACGATGCAGTACACCCAGCCCCGGGAGTCGAAAACCTGCAGGAAGGTATACCAGCCGCTGCCGGGGGTCTGCGCAGAGGGCACAAACATGCCGATGGTGGCGGGGATGGACGCGATGGACTGGGCGAAGATGATGGGCAGGACGCCGGACATATTCACCTTGATGGGCAGATGGCTGGACTGGCCGCCGTACATCTTCCGGCCCACCACCCGCTTGGCGTACTGCACGGGGATGCGCCGCTCGGAGTTGTCCATGAACACGATGAAGGCCACCAGCAGCAGCATACCGGCCACGATGAGCAGAATGAACGCGGGGTGGAGCACCAGGGAAGCGGCGGGGTCGGACTTGGCGATCCAGCCCCTCACGCCGTCAATCATGCTGCCCACCATGCTGGGCCCGCGGGCCACGATGCCGGCAAACAGGATGATGGAAATGCCGTTTCCGATGCCGAACTCAGTGATCTGCTCGCCCAGCCACATCAGGAAGGCGGAGCCGGCCACAAAGGCGGCAATGATGACGAAGGCGGGCCAGATGCCGGTGGTGGACAGGAAGCTGGTGCCGCCGGAGCCCACCCGGAGCATGGTGTAGAAGCCGAAAGCCTGGATCAGCGCGATGCCCACGGTGGCGTACCGGGTGATGGCGGCCAGCTTCTTCTTGCCCTCCTCGCCGCCCTCCTTCTGGAGGCGCTCCAGAGCGGGGATGGCGATGGTCAGCAGCTGAATGATGATGGAGCTGTTGATATAGGGCTGGATGGACAGCGCGAACACCGTGGCCTGGGCAAAGGCGTCGCCGCTCATCACGTTGAGCAGGCCAAAGATGCTGGCGGACTGGGCCGTCATATAGTCGCTAAGCATATCCACGTTGATGAAGGGCACCGGGACGGCGGAGCCAAGCCGGAAGATGAGCAGCGCGAACACGGTAAACAGCAGCTTACCCCGCAGCTCTGGCACCTTCCAGGCGTTGCGCATGGTCTGAATCATCTCAGATCACCTCCGCCGTGCCGCCCGCCTTTTCGATCTTCTCTTTGGCAGAGGCGGAGAACGCGGAAGCCCGAACGGTGAGCTTCTTGGTCAGTTCCCCGTTGCCCAGGATCTTGACGCCATACTCGCACTTGGAAATGATACCCTTTTCCAGCAGGTCGCAAACATTGACCACGGCGCCGTCCTCAAACTTGTTCAGGGCGGAGACGTTGATGGCCTCCAGCCGCTTGGCGAAAATGTTGTTGAAGCCCCGCTTGGGCAGGCGGCGGGCCAGAGGCATCTGGCCGCCTTCAAACCCGATGCGGACGCCGCCGCCGCTGCGGGCCCACTGGCCCTTGTGGCCGCGCCCGGCGGTCTTGCCGTTGCCGGAGCCGGGGCCGCGCCCCTTGCGCTTGCCCACCTGGGTGGAGCCGGGGGCGGGAGACAGTTCATGCAGATTCATGGTCAGCACCTCCATTAGGCGTTCTCGGTCACCTGGAGCAGGTAACCGATGTGGGCGATCTTGCCCCGGGTAGCCTCGTTGTCGGGCTGCACGGTGGTGTCGCCGATCTTGCGCAGGCCCAGGGCCTCGGCGGTGGCCTTATGCTTGGCCAGACGGCCGTTCAGGCTCTTGACGAGCTTGATGTTGATGGTTTTAGCCATTGTCGCCAGCCTCCTTAACCTAAGATCTCTTCCACGCTCTTGCCGCGGATGCGCGCGACTTCGGCGGGGCTGCGCAGGGACTTGAGCCCCGCCATGGTGGCGGCCACCACGTTCTGGGGGTTGTTGGTGCGCAGGCACTTGGCGCGGATGTCGGACACGCCCGCGGCCTCCATGACGGCGCGCACGGGGCCGCCGGCAATGATGCCGGTACCCTTGCTGGCGGGCTTGAGGAGGACGCGGCCTGCGCCGAACTCGCCGATGACCTCGTGGGGGATGGTGGTGCCGGACAGGGTGATCTTCACCATGTTCTTCTTGGCGTCCTCAATCCCCTTGCGGATGGCCTCGGCCACTTCGGCGGCCTTGCCCAGGCCGTAGCCCACCTTACCCTTTTCGTCGCCGATGACGACCAGGGCGGAGAACTTGGCCACGCGGCCGCCCTTGACGGTCTTGGAAACGCGGTTCAGGTACACGACCTTCTCCACGAACTCTTTGGGTTCTCTTTCAAAACGAGCCATTCTTTTTTCCTCCTCCCTTAGAACTGCAGGCCGCCCTCGCGGGCGCCCTCGGCCAGAGCCTTCACGCGGCCATGGTACAGGTAGCCGCCGCGGTCGAACACCACAGCCTCGATGCCCTTGTCGCGGGCGCGCTGGGCGACGGCCTCGCCCACCTTCTTGGCGGCCTCACAATTGCTGCCGGGGCCCTCGAAGCCCTTCTCCTGGGAAGAAGCGGAGACCAGGGTGATGCCCTTGGTATCGTCGATGATCTGGGCATAGATGTTGGTCTCGCTGCGGAACACGTTCAGGCGGGGACGCTCGGGGGTGCCGGACACCTTGCCGCGAACGCGCTTATGACGGTGCAGGCGCTGAGCCTTTGTATTGGGACGGTTAATCATAATCGGCACACCTCCTTCTTATTTCTTCACGCCGGTCTTACCGACCTTGCGGCGGATAACCTCGTCAGAGTACTTGATACCCTTGCCCTTATAGGGCTCGGGGGGGCGCTTTTCCCGGACCTCGGCGGCAAACTGGCCCACCAGCTGCTTGTCGGAGCCGGAAACGGTGATCTGGTTGGCGCTGGGGGTCTCAATGGTGATGCCCTCAGGGGCCTCCATGATGACCTGATGGGAGTAGCCCAGGTTCATCACCAGCTTGCCGCCCTCCATGGCGACGCGGTAACCCACGCCGTTCACGTCCAGGGTTTTCTTAAAGCCGTCGGTGACGCCCACAACCATGTTGTGCAGCAGGGTGCGGGTGAGCCCGTGCAGGGAGCGGTTCTCCTTCAGGTCGTTGGGACGGGTGACGTGCAGCTCGGCCCCATCCTGCTTGATGGTCATGGCGGGGTGCAGCTGCTGGGTGAGGGTGCCCTTGGGGCCCTTCACGGTAACGAGGTTGTTATCCTCGATTTTGATCTCCACGCCGGCGGGGACGGCGATAGGAGCTCTGCCAATTCTAGACATTCCTATAACCCTCCTTACCAGACAAATGCCAGGACTTCGCCGCCGACATGGGCCTGGCGGGCCTTCTTGTCGGTCATGACGCCCTTGGACGTGGACACGATGGCAATGCCCAGGCCGCGCAGCACCCGGGGCAGCTCCTCGGCGCCGGCATACACGCGCAGGCCGGGCTTGGACACCCGGCGCAGGTTGGTGATGACCTTCTCCTTGCCGGGCTGGACATACTTCAGGGTGATGCGGATGACGCCCTGGGTCCCGTCGCTGATGGTCTGGAAGTTCTTGATATAGCCCTCGTCCAGCAAAATCTGGGCGATGGCCTTCTTCATGTTGGACGCGGGGACATCCACGGTGTCATGCTTGGCGTTGTTCGCGTTGCGGATGCGGGTGAGCATATCCGCAATGGGATCGGTGATTTGCATGAGACTTTACCTCCTATTTAGATTACCGAAAGCGTCGCAGCCGCTCGGACGCTTTGTTGTCACGCCTCGCCGCGTCGTCGCAAAGTCCGCTCCACTGCGTTTCCGCCTTACGGCGAAAACTTCGTTCGCTTCCTTGCTCCTCCTTTCCAAAACGAACCCGCTTCGCTGGGCTTCGTTTTGGCGTGAACGCGGCACCACTTGGACGCTTCTCGGTGGAGGCGGAAAGGTATCGCCGGTTAGGCATCATCCGCCGACCTGTTATCCGCCTTTTCCCTCGCTGGGGGTCTCTGAATAGGGCACTTTTTGCTGGATTTTGTAAGTGCCATATAACAGGCCCATAGGCGGGAGCCGAAACTCCCGCCTTTGGACGAGTTACCATGAAATTACCAGGACGCCTTCTTCACGCCCGGGATCTCGCCCTTGTACGCCAGCTCGCGGAAGCAGATACGGCAGATGCCGTAGTTGCGCAGGTAGGCGTGGGGGCGGCCGCAGATCTTGCAGCGGTTGTAGCGGCGGCTGGAGAACTTGGGCTCAGCCTGCTGCTTGTTGATCATGGATTTCTTGGCCATAGCTTGTTCCCTTCCTCTCTCAGCCGTTGGTGTTGAACGGGGCGCCCAGAAGCATCAGCAGCTCCTTGGCCTCCTCGTCGGTTTTGGCGGTGGTGCAGATCACCACGTCCATGCCGCGGATCTTGTCGATCTTATCGTACTCGATCTCGGGGAAGATCAGCTGCTCCTTCAGGCCCAGGGCGTAATTCCCCCGGCCGTCGAAGGCGTTGGGATTGATGCCCCGGAAGTCGCGCACGCGGGGCAGCGCCACGTTGAACAGCCGGTCCATGAACTCCCACATCTTGTCCTGGCGCAGGGTGACCTTGGCGCCGATGGGCATATCCTTGCGGATCTTGAAGTTGGCGATGGGCTTCTTGGTCTTGGTGATGATGGGCTTCTGGCCGGTGATGGCGGTCAGGTCGGCCACCACGCTGTCCAGCACCTTCGCGTTATCCTTGGCCTCGCCGCAGCCGCAGTTGACCACGATCTTGGCGATGCGGGGGATCTCCATGGTGGACTTGTAGCCGAACTTCTGCATGAGGGCGGGAGCCACGTCGGCGGCGTACTTCGCCTTCAGGTTAGGCACTTTTTTCTCAGCCATCTGTGATACTCCTCCTCTCTCAGACTTCGGCGCCGCAGTGCTTGCACACGCGGACCTTCTTGCCGTCCTCCACCTTATGGGCGGGGCGGGTGGGCTTATTGCACTTGGGGCACACGGTCATCACCTTGCAGGCGTAGATGGGGGTCTCCTTCTGGATGATGCCGCCCTCCTGGCCCTGCTGGCGGGGCTTCTGGTGCTTGGAGGCCACGTTGACCTTCTCCACCACGACCTTGCCGCCCTTGGGGTCCACAGACAGAACCTTGCCCTGCTTGCCCTTGTCCTTGCCGGACAGGACGACCACGGTGTCGTTCTTCTTTACGTTCATACTCATACCTCGCTCCCCCCTTACAGCACTTCGGGAGCCAGGGACAGGATCTTCATATAATCCTTGTCGCGCAGCTCACGGGCCACCGGGCCAAAGATACGGGTGCCCCGGGGGTTCTTGTCCTCGCGGATGAGGACGGCGGCGTTGTCGTCAAAGCGGACGTAGCTGCCGTCGGCGCGGCGCACGCCCCGGGCGGAGCGGACGATAACGGCCTTGACCACCTCGCCCTTTTTCACCTGGCCGCCGGGAGCGGCCTTGCGCACGGAGGCCACGACGACATCGCCGATGTTGCCAAACCTGCGGCGGGACCCGCCCAGCACGCGGATGGTCTTGATCTCCTTGGCGCCGGTATTATCGGCCACCTTCAGATAGCTTTCTTCTTGGATCATACTGGCACCTCCTTTTACTTCGCCTTCTCGATGATTTCAACCACGCGCCAGCGCTTGTCCTTGGACAGGGGGCGGGTCTCCATCACGCGCACGCGGTCGCCCACGCCGCACTGGTTGTTCTCGTCATGGGCCTTCAGCTTGTAGGTCCGCTTTACAATCTTCTTGTACAGAGGGTGGGCCACGCGGTCGGCGATGGCGACCACAACGGTCTTATCCATCTTGTCCGAAACCACCAGGCCGACTCTGGTTTTACGAGAAGAGGCTCTCACTTCACTCATCGTTTACTCCTCCTTATCGGCCCTGCTGCTCACGCAGGATGGTTTTCACGCGGGCAATGTCCTTTTTGACCTCCGCGATGCGGATGGGGTTGTCGAGCTGATTGGTGGCGTGCTGAAGACGGAGGTTGAACAGATCCTTCTTCAGCTCCACCAGCTTGGCGTCCAGCTCAGCCGCGCTCAGCTTGCGCACTTCGTTTGCCTTCATCTTCACTCACCACCCTTCTCCTCGGTCTCTTTCTTGACGATCTTGCACTTGATGGGCAGCTTGTGGCCTGCCAGGCGCAGAGCCTCCCGGGCGACCTCCTCGGAGACGCCGGCGATCTCGAACATGACGCGGCCGGGCTTCACCACGGCCACCCACCCCTCGGGCGCGCCCTTACCGGAACCCATACGGGTGCCAAGCGCCTTTTTGGTGATGGGCTTATCGGGGAAGATCTTGATCCAGACCTTGCCGCCGCGCTTGGTGTGGCGGGTCATGGCCACACGGGCGGCCTCGATCTGGTTGCCGGTGATCCAGGCGGGCTCGGCGGCCTGGAGGCCCCACTCGCCGTAAGCGACCTTATTGCCGCGGCTGGCGGTGCCGGTCATGCGGCCGCGGTGGACGCGGCGGTACTTTACTCTCTTAGGCAGCAGCATTACTGGGCGCCTCCTTCCTTAGGAGCGGGAGCGGAGGGACGGGGGCCGCTGGGGCGGGGGCCGCCCTGACGGTCGCGGTTGAAGCCGCCCTGCCTGCGGTCGCCGCCCTGGCGGTTGAAGCCGCCCCTGCGGTCGCCGTCGCGGCGGCGGGGCCGCTGCTCGCGCTCTTTGTAGTTCTTGGTGTCAATGGTGCGGGGGGTGGTGCGCAGGGTCTGGGTGAGCACCTCGCCCTTGTAAATCCACACCTTCACGCCCAGCCGGCCATAGGTAGTGTGGGCCTCGGCAAAGCCGTACTCAATGTCGGCGCGGATGGTTTGCAGGGGAATGGTGCCGTCGTGGTAATGCTCGGTGCGGGCGATCTCGGCACCGTTGAGGCGGCCGGACACCTGGACCTTGATGCCCAGGGCGCCCATGCGCATGGCGCGGCCCATGGCGTTCTTCATGGCCCGGCGGAACGCAATGCGCTTCTCCAGCTGCTGGGCGATGTTCTCCGCCACCAGCTGGGCGTTGGTGTCCACGTTCTTGACCTCGACGATGTTCAGCGCCACGCTCTTGCCCAGCTTCTTCTCCAGCTCCACGCGCAGCTTCTCGATCTCCTCGCCGCCCTTGCCGATGACGATGCCGGGACGGGCGCAGTGCACATAGATGCGCACTTTGCCGTTGGCGCCGCTGTCACGCTCGATCTCAATCTTGGGCACACCGGCGGCGTACAGCTTCTTCTTCAGCTCCTTACGGAGGTTGTAGTCCTCCACCAGGAGGTCGCCCACCTTTTCGTCACGGGCGTACCAGCGGGAGTCCCAGTCTTTGATGACGCCCACGCGCAGGCCGTGGGGATTCACTTTCTGTCCCATTTATTCTCGACCTCCTTTTCAGCGCTCTTTGACCACGACGGTCATGTGAGAAGTCCGCTTCATGATGTGGTGGGCGCGGCCCTTGGACGCGGGACGGTACCGCTTGATGATGGGCCCGGGGCAGGCAAAGGCCTCGGCCACATAGAGCTTCTCGGGATCCATGCCGTGGTTGTTCTCGGCGTTGGCCGCAGCGGAGTGAACCAGCTTGGCCAGGGGGTCGGAGGCCGCCTTGGGGATCAGGGCCAGCACGGCCTCGGCGTCCTTGACGCTCTTGCCGCGGATCTGGTCGCACAGGATGCCCACCTTGCGGGGAGAGATACGGATGTATCTCAGTGTCGCTTTCGCTTCCATTGTCTCTCTCCTCCCTTACTTACCGGTCTTGCTGCCCGCGTGGCCCTTGAAGGTGCGGGTGGGGGCGAATTCGCCCAGCTTATGGCCCACCATGTCCTCGGTGACGTAGACGGGCACATGCTTGCGGCCGTCATGGACGGCGATGGTGTGGCCCACGAAGGAGGGGAAGATGGTGGAGGCGCGGCTCCAGGTCTTGAGGACCTTCTTCTCGTTCTTCTTGTTCAGCTCATCCACGCGCTTCAGCAGCTCGGGAGCGCAAAACGGGCCCTTCTTGATGCTTCTGCTCATCTGTTACACTCCCTCCTTACTTGCCGTTGCGGCGCCGGACAATGAACTTGTCGGTGCGGTTCTTCTTCTTGCGGGTCTTGTAACCCAGGGCGGGCTTGCCCCAGGGGGTCACAGGGCCGGGCCGGCCCACGGGGCTCTTGCCCTCGCCGCCGCCGTGGGGGTGGTCGTTGGGGTTCATCACGCTGCCGCGCACGGTGGGCCGCCAGCCCATGTGGCGCCTGCGGCCGGCCTTGCCGATGTGGATGTTGGCCCAATCGGTGTTGCCCACCTGGCCGATGGTGGCCTGGCAGTTCTCCCGCACCAGCCGGACCTCGCCGGAGGGCAGGCGGACCTGGGCCATGCCGTTCTCCTTGGCCATCAGCTGGGCGGCGGTGCCGGCGGAGCGCACCAGCTGCGCGCCCTTGCCGGGGTAGAGCTCAATGCAGTGGATGGTCTCGCCCACGGGGATCTCCGCGATGGGCAGGGCGTTGCCGGGCAGGATATCCGCGCCGGAGCCGGTCATAATGGCGTGGCCGGCCTTGAGCCCCACGGGGGCCAGGATATAGCGGCGCTCGCCGTCCTCGTACTCAATGAGAGCGATGTTGGCGGAGCGGTTGGGGTCGTACTGGAGGTTAATCACAGTGGCCTTGCCCGCCTTGTCCCGCTTAAAGTCGATGATGCGGTACTTCTTCTTGTTGCCGCCGCCGCGGTGGCGCACGGTGATGCGGCCGTAGCTGTTGCGGCCGGCGTGCTTCTTCAGGCTCTCCAGCAGCGAACGCTCCGGCTTGGCCTTCTTGTCGATGCCCTCGAAGGCGGACACGGTCATGTGGCGGCGGGAGGGCGTTGTGGGCTTATAAGTCTTGATAGCCATTCTCTAATCTCCTCCTTACACCATGCCTTCGAAGAACTCGATGGTCTTGGAATCGGCGGTCAGGGTGACCATGGCCTTCTTCCAGCTGGGGCGGCGCCCCTCGGGATAGCGGCCCATGCGCTTGACCTTGCCCTGCATGTTCAGGGTATTGACCTTGGCCACCTTCACGCCGAAGATCTCCTCGCAGGCTTTGGCGATCTCAATCTTGTTGGCGTCCTTGGCCACCTCGAAGGTGTACTTCTTCTCGGTGGCGGCGGCCATGGACTGCTCGGTGATGATGGGGCGCTTGATGATGTCGTATGCGGTCTTCATCAGGCGAACACCTCCTCGATGGCGGCCAGCGCCCCCCGGTCGATGATAACCTGGTTGGCGTTGACAATGTCGTAGACGTTGATGAGGGCGGCGGGGCTGGTCACCACGCCGGGGATGTTCCGGGCGGACTTGACCACGTTGGGGCAGCCGGTGACCACCACGGCCTTCTTGGACTCCACGGTATTCAGGAAGCTCTGGAAGGTCTTGGTCTTGATCTCGCCCATCTCCAGCTTGTCAACCACCAGCACGTTTCCGGCGGCGGCCTTGGCGCTCAGCGCGGACTTCAGCGCCAGGCGGCGCACCTTCTTGTTCAGGGTGTAGCGGTAGGTGCGGGGCTTGGGGGCGAACACGATGCCGCCGTGGGTCCACTGGGGGGCGCGGGTGGAGCCCTGGCGGGCGCGGCCGGTGCCCTTCTGGCGCCAGGGCTTCTTGCCGCCGCCGGACACCTCGGCCCGGGTCAGGCTGCTCTGGGTGCCCTGACGGCAGTTGGCCAGGTGGTTCTTAACCACGTCGTGGACCACGGACTGGTTGGGCTCGATGCCGAAGACAGCCTCGGAGAGCTCGACCTCGCCGATCTGCTTACCGGCCATATCATAAAGGTTCGCTTTAGGCATTTGTCATTCTCTCCTTTCTCACTTGTTACGCGCAGAGGCCTTCTGCGGGTTGACACGGGCGGACTGCTTCTGGGGATTGACGCGCCCGGCGGCCTCGGCGGTGTGCTTCACGGCCAGCTTCTTGGCGCTGGAGCGCAGGGCCACCACGCCGCCGCGGGGACCGGGCACCGCGCCGCGCACGGCGATGACGCCCAGCTCCTCATCCACCTGGACCACGTCCAGGTTCATGACGGTGACCTGCTCGTTACCCATCTGGCCCGCGCCGTTGTGCCCCTTAAAGATGCGGGAGGGGTCGGTGCTGGAGCCCATGGAGCCGGAGTGGCGGTGGACGGGGCCGCCGCCGTGGCTGTTCTTCTGCACATGGCCGCCGCAGCGCTTGACAGCGCCCTGGTAGCCGTGGCCCTTGCTGATGCCGGTGATGTCCACCCGGTCGCCGGGGGCGAACACGGTGGCGGTGAGCTGGTCGCCCACGTTGAGCTCGGCGGCCTTGTCCAGCTTGAACTCCTTGAGCACCCGCAGGCACTTGCCGGCCTTCTTGCTGTGGCCCGCCTCGGGCTTGGACAGCTTGCGCTCCGGGACCTCTTCAAATCCCAGCTGGACGGCGGTGTAGCCGTCCTTTTCCTCGGTCTTCTTCTGCACCACGGTGCAGGGGCCCGCCTGAATGACGGTGACCGGGATGACCTTACCGGCTTCGTCGAAGATCTGGGTCATACCCACCTTCTTGCCGATGATGGCCTTTTCCATGTGTATTCCTCCTTGATTAGGTTATTGGTTGAAAAACGTGGGCATTGGGCTCCCATTGGTTTTTCAACTTGACCCGTCCGCCTCAAAACGCGGCGGACTGCGGTACTCACTTGGTTGGCGGCGGGGACTGCGAGAGGCGTACATTCCGGCCCCGTTCCGCCGCCCGCTGTTGTCACGCCTCGCCTGTTCGCGACGCGCGGCTTCCCTCCGACTCGGGCAAAACCCATCCGGGCCGCCGGCCCTCCTTGGGCTTTTGCCCTCGCTTCGGCCCATCCGCGCTGCTCACGACGGCTTGGACGCTCAGAGCTTGATCTCGATCTCCACGCCGGCGGGAAGCTCCAGGCTCATCAGCGCCTCCACCGTCTTGGGGGAGGGCTTCACCACGTCGATCAGCCGCTTGTGGGTGCGGCGCTCGAACTGCTCCCGGGAGTCCTTGTACTTGTGGGGGGAGCGCAGGATGGTGACCACTTCCTTCTTGGTGGGCAGGGGGATGGGGCCGGAGACGGCGGAGCCGCTGCGCTTGGCGGTGTCCACGATCTTCTCGGCGGCCTGGTCGATGAGCTGGTGGTCATAGGCCTTCAGCCGGATGCGGATCATTTCTTTTGCTGCCATTGTGTTTCCTCCTTGACATACGAAGTTGACGTTTCGAGCTTCGTCCTCTGGGCACGCCCCGCCTGCTCACGGCGGCTCGGGCGTTCCTTGCTTCGTACGGTGAGAGCGATTCAGTCCACGTTTCCGTGCGTATCACTCCCCGGCATGAATAAAACCGGCGCAAAGCAGGCCGGTTCTACCCACCCAGGGCGATATACGCCGTGGAATGAGCCTCTCAGCCGCCCGATCTTACGGACATACTCCGCGGAAGTTACCTCGCCAGGCGAGCAATCTCCCGCATCATCGCAGTGCGCCTTTACAGGCGCTTGACTATTGTACAACAGGGGCGCACAGAAAGTCAAGCACTTTTTTGCCCGGAAGGCAAAGTTTTTTCACGGTTTTCGCCCTTTTGGCAAAAAGCCGTCTGTGCAACATTGCCAAACGCCGTCCTGCCTAGGCAGGACGGCGTTTAAAGCCCTTCGGAGCCCACGCCCGCTTTCGCCGGGCTTTGGCCCCATTCAAAATATTCCCTTTATCCTTTAATAAGCCACGCCCCAGTAGACCATGTGCTTGGCGCTCTTGCCGCAGCAGGCGCACACGTCGCCCAAATGCTCCTGCTGGAAGGGGATGCACCGGGAGGACACCCCCGCCTCCTCCTTCATCCGCACCTCGCACGCCAGGTCGCCGCACCACATGGTCTTGGCGAAGCCGCCCCGGGAGGCCATCTTCTCCGCTACCTCCTCCAGAGTGGCGCAGGGGTAGGTGTTGTCCTCCAGGTTCTTTTTCGCCTTGGCGTACAGGCCCTGGTGGATATCCTCCAGCATCCGGGCCACGGTGTCCTCAATGCCGTCCAGGGACACGAAGGACTTCTCCCCGCTGTCCCGGCGGACCAGTACGCACTGGTTCTTCTCCATGTCCTTGGGGCCCAGCTCCAGGCGCAGGGGCACGCCCTTCATCTCGTACTCGGCGAACTTCCAGCCGGGGGAGTTGTCGGAGGCGTCCATCTTCACCCGGAAGCCCGCCTTCCTCAGCCGCTCCATCACCGCCTCGTTTGCGGCGACGACGCCCTCCTTGTGCTGGGCCACGGGGATGACAATGACCTGGACGGGGGCCACCTTGGGGGGCAGAACCAGTCCGTTATTATCGCCGTGGGTCATGATCACCCCGCCGATCAGCCGGGTGGACACCCCCCAGGAGGTCTGGAAGGGGTGGTGGGGCAGGTTGTCCTTCCCCGCGAAGGTGATATCAAAGGCCCGGGCGAAGCCGTCCCCGAAGTAGTGGGAGGTGCCCGCCTGAAGGGCCTTCTTATCGTGCATCATGCACTCCACGGCATAGGTGGCCTCGGCCCCGGAGAACTTCTCCTTCTCCGTCTTGCGGCCCTTCACCACCGGCATGGCCAGGTAGCGCTCGCAGAAGTCGGCGTAGATGTTCAGCATCCGCTCGGTCTCCTGGACGGCCTCCTCGGCGGTGGCGTGCATGGTGTGGCCCTCCTGCCACAAAAATTCCCGGTGGCGCAGGAAGGGGCGGGAGGTCTTCTCCCAGCGCAACACGGAGGTCCACTGGTTATACAGCTTGGGCAGGTCCCGGTGGGAGTGGATCACATTCTTATAGTGCTCGCAGAACAGCGTCTCGGAGGTGGGGCGGATGCACATACGCTCCTCCAGCTTCTCGCTGCCGCCGCAGGTGACCCAGGCGCACTCGGGGGCAAAGCCCTCCACATGGTCCTTTTCCTTTTGCAGCAGGGACTCGGGGATGAGCATGGGCAGGTAGACGTTTTCATGGCCCGTCTCCTTGAACATCCCGTCCAGCACGCGCTGGAAGTTCTCCCAGATGGCGTAGCCGTAGGGCCGGTAGATGAACATGCCCTTGATGCTGGAATAGTCGATCAGCTCCGCCTTCTTGCACACGTCGGTGTACCACTGGGCAAAATCCACATCCATGTCGGTGATCTGGCTGACCTGCTTGCTTTTGTCCTGTGCCATGTCTATCCATCCTTTATATATTTTAAAATGAGGATTTCTCCACATCCTAAAGAGGTGCACATTATTGTATTGCCAAACGGGGGAAAAGTCAAGAGGGAAGCCCTTTTCTCTTCCCCTCCCCCTTCCCTGCGTTCTATAATCAAGAGATCCCATCATAACGCGGCGTCACCGGGGACCCTGCGGCCCGCCGCAAAACAGAGAAAAAGGAGCTGTTACCATGTCACACACCACCCCCCGCAGCGGCCGCATGGTTCTGCGTCCCATCCCCCCCGTTCCCGCGGTAGGCTTTCCGCTGCCTCCCTGCGCCCCTCCCGTCGGCGCCGGCGTCACCCTGGAGCGCTGGCTGGAGCTTTGGATGGAGCGGGATATCGAGCCCTTCCGGGCAGATACCACCGTCAGCGGCTACAGCAGCATCATCCGTAAGCACATCGTCCCGGCCCTGGGCCGGGTGCGGCTGTCCGACCTGTCCCCCCAGCTGGTAAACGGCTACTACCAATGGCTGTCGGACGAAAAGGGCCTGTCCCCCAACACAATCCGCAAGCACCACATCCTGCTCCACACCGCCCTGAAGTCCGCCTTCCGCCAGGGGGTCGTCCCCCTCAACCCCATCCAGCGGGCCACCCCGCCCCGGCCCACCGAGCCGGAGGCGGTCTACTACACCCCCGCCCGGCTGGCCCGGCTTCTCCAGGCGGTGGACGGCACCTCCCTGGAGGTGCCCGTCCGGCTGGCCTGCTTCCTGGGCCTGCGCCGGGGCGAGCTCCTGGGCCTGCGCTGGCGGGATGTGGACCTTCAATCCGGCCAGCTCTCGGTGCGCTGGGTGCGCACCGCCGCAGGGGCCCGGGTGGTGGAAAAGCCCCCCAAGACCGCGGGCAGCTGCCGCACCCTGTCCATCGCCGCCCTGGGCGAGCTGCTGGAGCTCCTGCGCGCCCTGCGCACCCAGCGCCGCCAGGAGGGCCTCCCCTGCTCCCCCGACGATTTCCTGCTGCTGGGGATGGATGGCCGCCCCATCCGTCCCAGCGCGCTGTCCTCCTCCCTGGCCGCCTTTGTGCGGGAGCACCGCCTGCCGCCCATCACCTTTCACGGCCTGCGCCACACCTTCGCCAGCATGGCCAACAGCGCCCGGGTGCCCATGTACCAGATCAGCCGGGCCATGGGCCACGCCAGCCCCGGCATCACCCAGCGCATCTATACCCACCTGTTTGACCAGACCCACGGCGAGGTGCTGGCGGCGGTAGCCAACGTCGTCAAGGCGGACTCCACATCCCTCACCTCCGCCTAAAGGCGAAAGCTCGCTCGTTCCGCCGTCTTTCCTCTCCCCACAAAGCCATACACCGGCTTTGCGGGGCCCCCTTCTTGCGGGCTTCTCCGCCTGACGGCAAAAAGAAACGCGCCGAAGGCGCGCCTCTCCGCATGGGTTTCATTTCAAACGCTCGTCCCCGCCGGGCTCCGGCCCAAAGACCCAGGCGGGCAGCAGCTTGCTCAGCGCCACCAGCTCGTCGTCAAAGCCGCCCCGGTCCCAGTCCGCGCCGGGCTCCCGCAGCAGCCCCTCTCCGGGCTCCCCCAGGGGGATCGACACCACCGCCCGCAGCCCCTGACCCGGCGCGCAGTCGGCGATCACCGTCCCGCCGTGGAGCTGCGCCGCCTTCCGGGCCACGGCAATCCCCACGCCCCCGCGCCGCCAGTCGGGCGCCGTCTGGCCCCCGCTGTCAAACAGGTAGTGCAGCCGCTCCGGCTCCACTCCCGGCCCGTCGTCCTCCACGGTGAACACGGCGCTCTCCCCCAGCCGCTCCACGCTGAGCCTCACCCGCCTGC
This sequence comes from uncultured Oscillospiraceae bacterium, assembly GCA_910587255.1. Classification (GTDB taxonomy): domain Bacteria; phylum Bacillota; class Clostridia; order Oscillospirales; family Oscillospiraceae; genus Enterenecus. The sequence goes on along the minus strand of CAJUKT010000005.1, from coordinate 54,059 downwards.
CCGCTGCGGCGGCGTTGGCCACCAGCTCCATCAGCACCTGCCGGATCAGCTCCACGTCCACCCAGGCCCACAGCCCCTCCGGGGCGCTCACCTCCAGCTTCACTTCCGCGCACTCCAAAAGCCCCGCCAGCCGTTCCCCCAGCTCCTGCGTCAGCCGGCCCAGGTCGGCGGGGGCGCGTTCCAGCCGGGGGTCTTTTCCTCCCAGCCGGCCGGTGATCTCCAAACGGCCCACGATGCGCAGCATCCGGCAGATCCCCTGGTTCATCGCCGCCAGATAGCTCCGGCTCTTCTCATCCCGGGCGGTGCGCTCCAGCAGCTGGCTGGCCGCCGTTATCTGGGCCAGCTGCATGCGCAGCTCTGCCGCCGTCCGTGCGGCCCCCTGGTCCAGCTCCTGCCGCTCCATCCTATAAACCGCTTCCTTTCCGCGCCCCGCGGCGCACAGCCTTTGCGTCTGTATTATGCTATGCAGATTTCCCCCGGCCTCTCCTGGGAATCGCTTCCTCTTATGTCGAATTTTGTCGAACAGTGTCGAATTGTTCCTTCCATTGTAGCAGACTTCCCCCCGCTTGGCAAGGGCCCGCGCGCCCGGGAACGCCCGAAGCCTCTCAGCCATGGGCGCTCCCGGGTTCTTTCCCCCGTTCCCGGCGGCCCATTCCCCCAGGGGGGCAAAAATCTTTCCCTCTCTTGACACCCTCCGAGGGGTGTGATAATATACTGAAACAGTATGAAAACGAAATAGCGCGATGAACGCGGGAAGTAGTTCGGAAGCGTAGCCGTCAGAGAGGGGCCGTCCAGGCTGAAAGCGGCCCTCGGGGATGCGCCGGACGAAATGCGAGCGGGAGCGCGGGGGGACCTGGGAGCCCCCCGTCCGGCCACGTCACGGCCATGAGCGAGAAACGAGAGTGGAACCGCGGTAACGCCGCCTCTCATGCCGTCGGGCATGGGGGGTTTTTATTTTGGGAAGCGCGACAGCTTCAAGGAGGGAACCATATTCATGACCCGATTGGGCGAGACTCTGCGGGCCTACCAGGCCCGGGACCCGGCGGCACGCAGCAGGCTTGAGATTTTTCTGCTCTATCCCGGCGTGCACGCCACCCTTTACCACCGGCTGGCCCATCTTTTGTACCGCCGCCGGCTGAAATTCCTGGCCCGTCTGATATCCCAGTGGAGCCGGTTCTGGACCGGCATTGAGATCCATCCCGGCGCGAAAATCGGCCGCCGCCTGGTCATCGACCACGGCATGGGCATCGTCATCGGCGAAACCGCCGAGGTGGGGGACGACTGCCTGATCTACCACGGCGTCACCCTGGGGGGCACCGGCAAGGACCAGGGCAAGCGCCACCCCACCATCGGCAACAACGTGCTCATCTCCACCGGGGCCAAGGTGCTGGGCCCCTTCAGGGTGGGGGACAACGCCCGCATCGCCGCCAACGCCGTTGTGCTCTCCGAGGTGCCCCCCGACGCCACCGCCGTGGGCATCCCCGCCCAGATCGTGCGCATCGCGGGCCGCTCCACCCACTACGCCGACGAGGTGGACCAGACCAGCGTGAAAAACCCCACCCTGGAGCGGCTGGCCGCCCTGTCGGACCGGGTGGAGGCGCTGGAAAAGCTGCTGGACGAGAAGCGCGGAGCCGTCGTGAGCAGCGCGGATGGAGCTTGCAACACCTAAGACGGGGCCCCCGCAAAGCCGCCCTTTGGCTTTGTGGGGAGAGGAAAAGCAAGGGAGCGAACGCAGTTTTCGCCGCAGGCGGAAACGGAGTAAAGCGGACTTTGCTTCGACGAAAACCGCGCGTCTCGAACAGGCGCAGCGTGACAACATTACAAAACGGAGGATAAAATATCATGTATCTTTACAATTCCGCTACCCACAAAAAAGAGCAGTTCCGCACCCACACCCCCGGCCGGGTGGAAATGTACACCTGCGGCCCCACCGTCTACCACTTCGCCCACATCGGCAACCTGCGCTCCTACATCATGGAGGACGTATTGGAGAAGTTCCTGCGCTACGAGGGCTATGGGGTCAACCGGGTGATGAACATCACCGACGTGGGCCACCTGGCCTCCGACGCGGACACCGGTGAGGACAAGATGCTCAAGGGGGCCAAGCGGGAGAACAAGTCCGTCATGGACATCGCCAAATTCTATACCGACGCCTTTTTCAGCGACTGCGCCAAGCTGAATATCAAGACCCCCGAGGTGGTGCAGCCTGCCACCGGCCTGGTTGATGAATTTATCCAGGTGGTGTCCTCCCTCATCGACAAGGGCTTTGCCTACGTGGCCGGGGGCAACGTGTATTTCGACACCTCCAGGCTGGGCCGCTATTACGTGTTCAACGACCATGACGAGGACGATCTGGCGGTGGGCGTCCGGGACGGCGTGGAGGAGGACGCCAACAAGCGCAATAAAAACGACTTTGTACTCTGGTTCACCAAGTCCAAATTTGAGGACCAGGCCCTGAAGTGGGACTCCCCCTGGGGGGTGGGCTACCCCGGCTGGCATATCGAGTGCTCCTGCATCTCCATGAAGTTCAACGGGGAGTATCTGGACCTCCACTGCGGCGGGGTGGACAACGCCTTCCCCCACCACACCAACGAGACCGCCCAGTCGGAGGCGTACCTGGGCCATCCCTGGTGCCGGCAGTGGTTCCACGTCCACCATCTCAACACCAACAGCGGCAAAATGTCCAAGTCCAAGGGGGAATTCCTCACCGTCTCCCTGCTGGAGGAGAAGGGGTACGACCCGCTGGCCTACCGCTTCTTCTGCCTGCAAAGCCACTACCGCAAGGGGCTGGTGTTCTCCTGGGAGAACCTGGACAACGCTGCGGGGGCCTACGGCAAGCTCATCCGCCGCATCGCCGCCCTGGACCCCGGCCAGGGGACGGCGGACCCCGCCGTGCTCGGGCAGTACCGGGAAAAATTTCTGGAGCTGGTGGGCAACGACCTGAATACCTCCATGGGCGTCACCTGCCTGTACGACGTGCTCAAGGCCCCGGTGGACGACGCCGCCAAGCTGGCGGTGCTGGCAGACTTCGACACGGTGCTCTCCCTGTCCCTGCTGGAGCGGGCGGCGGCCCTGCGGGAGAAGGAGGCCGCCCAGGCCAAAACGGCGGCGGCTTCCGGCGGCTTCACCGTCCAGGGCGAGGGCGACCCGGCCGTCGACGCGCTGGTATTGCAGCGTGCGGACGCCAAAAAGTCGAAGAACTTCGCCGAGGCCGACCGCATCCGGGACGAGCTGAAGGCCCAGGGCATTGAGATCACCGACGTGCCCGGTGGGGCGGTGTGGAAACGGGTGTAAATCAGAAAAGGGAAGTCCCCCGCAGGCGCGAGGGACTTCCCTTTTTCCCAGCCGCTCCCCCGGCTGGCCGTCCTTTGAGAAACGCCTGCTCCTTCTGCCGGACATGGAAGGGCCCGCCCAGACAAAATCTTCCTAAATCTGCCCGCCCGGTGTTGACACGCTTAGTCTATTATGATAGACTAAGCGTAGATCGACCATCATAGACCTTTAAGGAGGCCGCGCCATGAATCATCTCAAGCTGGCTGAGGGCGAGTACCGCTTCGCCCGCATCGTGTGGGAAAACGAGCCCCTGCCCTCGGGCAGGCTGGTGGAGCTGTCCCTGAAGGAGCTGGGCTGGAAGAAGTCCACCACCTATACGGTGCTGAAAAAGCTGGTGGACCGGGGCATTTTGCGCAACGAAAACGCGGTGGTGTCCGCCGCCGTCCCCCGGGAGGCGGTGCTGCGGGAGGAGAGCCGGTCGGTGGTGGACCGGGCCTTCGACGGCTCGCTGCCCTCCTTCCTGGCCCACTTCATGGGGGGGCGCACCATCTCCGACCAGGAGGCCGACGAGCTCAAGGCCATTATCGACCGCTTCCGGGAGGGGGAGGGCCATGACTGACCTGCTCGTCCCCCTGTCCCGCGCCCTGCCCGTCCTGGGGGAGATGAGCCTCACCGCCGCCTATGCCGCCGCCGTGGTGGCGGCGCTGCGGCTGGCCTTGCGGCGCAGGGCCCCCAAGCGGGTGCTGTCGCTGCTGTGGCTGGTGGTGTTTGCCCGGCTCCTGATCCCTGTGTCCCTGGAGAGCCCCCTCTCCATCGTCCCGGACGCCATGCCCCCGCGGACGCTCACCCAGCTGGAGGACGGGCCTGAGCCTCCCCTCCAGACGGCCCCCGTCCAAGTCCCCGGCCCGGCGCAGGGGACGGCCGGCAGCCATTGGGGGGGCCCCGGCCCGAACCCCACCCCCGCCACCCAGGGCGGTCCCGGCGGCCTCCCCGTCTCCGCCGTGCCGGAGGCGCCCTCTCCCGCCGCGCCCCAGCCGGAGGCCCCCGCCCCCTTCCCCTGGTCCACGGTGCTGGCCGGGATGTGGCTGGCAGGGGCGCTGGCCATGGGCGGGGGCGCCCTGGTCTCCTACCTGCGGCTGCGCCGCCGCCTGTTTGACGCCATCCGCGCCCCGGACGGGGCCTGGGAGCACCCCAGCGTGGGCTCCCCCTTCATCCTGGGGGTATTCCGGCCCAGGATCTACCTCCCTGCCGGGCTGCGCGGCCAGCCCCGGCAGTTCATCCTGTGCCACGAGCGGGCCCATCTGCGGCGGCTGGATCACCTGGTCAAGCCGCTGTGCTGGGCGGCGCTGGCCGTCCACTGGTTCAACCCGGCAGTGTGGCTGGCCTTTGTCCTTATGAGCCGGGACATTGAGGCCGCCTGCGACGAGGCGGTCATCCGCACCCTGGGCCCGGCGGTGAAGGCGGACTACTCCGCCACCCTCCTCTCCCTGGCCACCGGCGGGCGCATCCCCGCCCCCTGTCCCCTGGCCTTTGACGAGGGGGACGCCAAGGGCCGCATCCACAACGTGCTGCGCTACCAGCGCCCCACCCTTTGGATCGTGGTGGTCAGCGCCGTCATGGCCTTGATGGCGGCGGTGTGCCTGCTCACCGACCCGGTTTCCGCCAAGACCCCGGAGGACGAGCCCGTCCCCAGCGCCGCCGTGTCCCAGCCCCCGGAGAGCCCCCTGCCCACCCCCTCGCCCGAGCCCACCCCCGCCCCGGCGGAGCCGTCCCCGGTGCTGGAGGAGTGGATGCTGGAGGTGCTCAGCGGACAGCGGGAATTCCGCCGTCCGGGCGGGGAGCGCGGCTATACCATCCACCAGCTGCGCTCCTTCTTCTACGGGGACCCCAGCGAGGTTCAGATCACGATGGAGGCGGGCCCTATCACCATAATGGACCTGGACCAGGACGGGGAAAACGAGCTGGTGGTCATCCCCGAGCCTCTGTATAACATTGTGGGCTACCTGATCCTCCGCCAGCAGGGGGACGAAATTGCCGCCTTTGCCCCCGGCCGGCGCTCCATCGGCGATCTGAAGTCAGACGGCACCTTTCATTGGAGCAGCAGCGCCTTCAACAATGGCACCGGCCGCGCCCGGTTTGACGGGGGCGAGTTCGCCGTGGAAGAGATCTCCTGGTGCAAAGATGGTTTGAACCACGGCGTGGCCGACCCGCGCTTCTATGCGGACGGCGTCCGGGTCTCCCAGGAGGAATTCGAGGCCGCCCAGGAGGCCCAGGACGCCAAGCCCGAGCCGGTGTGGTACCGCTGGTATGAGGACACCGGCCTCCAGCGGGCGGTGGACGTGATGCAGGACCAGTCCACCTACACCCCCCGGATGCTGGGGGACGGCCTGCGCGCCCTGTACCGCCAGGCCAGCACGCTCTACTGGCACCTGTTTGGGGAGAGCACCTGGGAGATCTGCCATATTGGAAGCTCGTCCCCCGGGGACCCCTACCTCTACGACCCCGCGGCCACCGTGGAGCGGGACGGCCTGACCTACATCCGCGCCACGGGGCAGTTCGCCCGGTGGGACGACCTGATGGCGGCGGTGGACGGACTGTTCACCCGGGACTTCTGGAACTCCTGCAACCAGTGGGACGGCCATGAGCTGTTCCTCAACGTGGACGGGGACACCTATTTCCTCCCCGCCTCCCGGCCCAAGGGGGACTATTATGGAGCCGAGGTGGCCCCCTTCACCCTGGTGGCGCAGAGCGAAAACGCCGTGGAGCTTATCCTGACCAATCGGTACTGGCGTCCTCAAGGGGAGGACGAGACGGCTTGGGGCCAGCGGATCGTCCAGGGCTGTGACTACACGGTGGACTACCCCATCCGGTACGTGAACACGGCGGACGGCTGGCGGCTGGACGAATTCCACTACGGCCGGACGGACCAGCGGGAGTACATCCTGGGCCACATCCTCTGGGAGACCGAGCCCCGCGCCGCCCTCAACGGCGAGATGGACGCGGCCACCCTGCGTCAGCTGGGGACCCAAACCCTGCTGGACTGGGGCGGGACCACCTATCAGATCGACAGCGATGTGAACGCCGCCACCTTCACCGGGCGGATGTACGTGCTGGATGTGGACGGGGACGGCCAGACCGAGGCCTCCCTGGTCTACCTGGACGAGGGCGACCCCATCATCGCCGTGTATGAGCGCACCGAAACCGGCCTTCAGCGCCGCACCTTCAACACCGCCCAGCTGGCGCAGTCCTTCAACGACTATGCCCAGGTGGAGCGCAACGACCGGGGCGGCATCACCATCACCCACAGCGCCCCCCGGGAGACCACCACCATCGAGCTGTCCGCCCAGATCTTTGAGGGCAATGAGTGGCTGAGGGAGGGGGAGCTGCGGGCCGTGATGGACCCCGGGTACCTCTACGTGGGCCTGGATGCGGAGAGCCCGCTCACCCCGCCCTTCGGCATCAGCACCTTTATCTCGCTCACCGACAGCGTGGGGAACGCCGTCTATGTGGCCTCCGCCGGCTTCCGGGTGGAGTACAGCGGCAGCTCCCTCTACGCCGGCAGGCTGTGGGCGGAACCCTACAGCGAGTTCGCCGTCCCCGCCTCCTGACGAAAAAGCCTCCCCGCCTGGTGTTCCAGGCGGGGAGGCTTTTATGTTTCACGTGAAACATTCGTTCAGTTTGCGCCCCGTTCCTCCAGCGGCACAAAGGAGCGCGTGGGCATGACCGCCTTGTAGGCCGGGCGGATGATGCGGCCATAGGGGTTGTAGACCTCCTCAACCCGGTGGGCGCACCAGCCCACGATGCGGGCGATGGCAAACAGCGGGGTGTACAGCTCCGACGGGATGCCCATCATCTTGTACACCAGGCCGGAGTACATGTCCACGTTGGCGCACATGGCCTTGTCCTGGCCGGTAATGGCGTGGAACAGCCCGGGGGTGAGCCGCTCCACCCGCTCGAACAGCTCAAATTCCTCCAGCATCCCCTTGTCCGCCGCCATCTTTTTGGCAAATCTCTTCAAAATCACCGCCCGGGGATCCGACAGGGTATAGACGGCGTGGCCCATGCCATAAATGAGGCCGGAGCCGTCCCCCGCTTCCTTTTTCAGGATCTTTGTGAGGTAGTCGGACAGCTCGCCATCGTCCTTCCAATCCTTCACGTTGGCCTCGATCTCGTCGAACATGGCCATCACCCGGGCGTTAGCGCCGCCGTGCTTGGGGCCCTTCAGGGAGCCCACCGCTGCGGCGATGGCGGAGTAGATATCCGTGCCGGAGGAGGAGAGCACCCGGCAGGCGAAGGCGGAGTTATTGCCGCCGCCGTGCTCCATGTGGAGCACCAGGCACAGGTCCAGCAGGTGGGCCTCCTCGGCGGTGAACTGGTTATCGTGGCGCATGGAGTAGAGGAAGTTTTCCGCCACGGACAGCTCGGGCTGGGGCCGGTGGAGGTACAGCGACCCCCGGTCGAAGTAGTGCTGCTTGGCGGCAAAGGCGTGGGCCACGATCACCGGGAACCGGGCGATCAGCCGCAGGGCCTGGAGCATCTCAATGGGCAAGGTGTTGTTATCCGGGTCTGGGTCGTAGGAGTACAGGGCCAGCACCGAGCGGGCCAGCTTGTTCATCACGTCGTGGCTGGGGGCGGTGAGGATCATGTCCTCGGTGAAGTTGGGGGGCAGCTCCCGGTAGTAGGCCAGGATGCTGCGGAACTGCTCCAGCTCCTCCCTGGTGGGCAGGCCGCCGAACATCAGTAAGTACGCCGTCTCCTCAAAGCCGAAGCGGTCCGCGCCGGTGAAGCCGTCGATCAGCTCCTCCACGTTGATGCCCCGGTAGAAGAGCTGGCCGGGGGCGGGCACCTTCTCCCCGTCCTGCACCACATAGCCCCGCACGTTGCCGATGAGGGTGACCCCGGCCATCACGCCGGTGCCGTCATGGTTGCGCAGCCCCCGCTTTACATCGTATTTCTCATAGTACTTGGGGGATATCTGGGTATAACGCTCAAACTCCCCGCATATCCCTTGAATGAAGTCCACTGAGGTATTGTACTGCTCCACGGCCTTCCTGCGCGCCTCGATCAGGTTGTCGATGATGTTCATGTTCAGCATAGTCCGCCTCCTTCGTGTGTCCATACGTCCTCTTCCAATGACTGTAAATCTCATTATAACGCAATTTTCCCATTCCGTCAATGCAAATTTTATGCTTGCCCCCCTTGCCAAATCAGAATTTTTTCCGTTCGCGCTCCCGAATTTTGAATAATTGAGGTGTTTGACTTGCGAAACAAGGAGAGCTGGCGGCCTATGCGCGCCCCCTTCCTCACCGGGCTGGCGCTGGGCGCGGCCCTGCTGCTGCTGCCCCTGGCCGCCCTGGGGGACCCCCCCGGCCGGGCCCCCGTCCAGCCCACCCCCGGCCTGCTCACCCTCCCGGCCAGCCCCACCCCGGCCCCCCAGCCCGTCCCCTCCCCCGGGCAGTGGGACGCCGCCCAGACCCTGCGCCTGCTGAACCGGGACGGACAGGTGGACGAGCTGACCATGGGGGACTACCTGTGGGGCGTGGTGGCGGCGGAGATGCCCGCCGCCTTCGAGCCGGAGGCCCTCCGGGCCCAGGCGGTGTGCGCCCGGACCTACTCCCTGTGGAAGCTGCGGGCCAAAAGCCACCAGGAGGAGGGCGCGGATATCTGCGCCGACTCCACCTGCTGCCAGGCCTACCTCTCCCAGGACGACGCCGCCCAGCGCTGGGGCGGGGATGCCGATGCCTACACCGCCAAAATTGCCGCCGCCGTGGCGGACACCGACGGCCAGGTGCTCACCTATGAGGGCGGGCCCATCCAGGCGGTATTTTTCTCCTCCGCCTCCGGCGCCACCGAGGACGCGGCGGCGGTGTGGGGCAAGTCCCTGCCCTACCTGGTGTCGGTGGACAGCCCCGAGGGGGACGAGGTGCCCAACTACCGCTCCACCGTCACCCTCACCGCCGAGCAGGTGAAAAAGGCGGCGGGGGAGGCCGGGCTGGGGGCCGACCTGTCCGGCGAGCCGTCCACATGGTTTGCAAACCTCACCCGCACCGCCTCCGGCCGGGTGGCCAGCCTGGAGCTGGGGGGCGCCGAGCTGTCCGGCGGCGCGGCGCGCAGCCTGTTCGCCCTGCGCTCGGCCTGCTTCGACGTGAGCGAGCAGGACGGGGTGTTCACCTTCTCCGTCACCGGCTACGGCCACGGGGTCGGCATGAGCCAGTACGGGGCCAACGCCATGGCTAAGGCCGGGTCGGGCTGGCGGGATATCCTGGCCCACTACTACACCGGGGCGGAGCTCCAGACCGGGGCGTGAGCGCCCCGGAATCCCCTTTGCACCGCAAACGGGTCAACGCTATTCTTTAGAAGCTGTACCAATAGACCCCAGCACACATCCTTGCGGCCCAAATTGCCGCCAGGCTGTATACTTCGGCTATTGGTACAGTTTCTTAAATTTACGGAAAACTTTTATAAGTTTCGGCGGATTCATTGCATTTCTTCCGCCGCTGTGGTATGCTGAACGTTGGCAAAACCGGGCGCTCCCCAGCCCTTTGTCACATAATACCATTAGGAAGTGACCGTTTGATGAATCATTATCTCTCCGGCGGCGCCGGTTACACCGGCCGGAGGAACCTGGGCGGGCCGGCGCTGTCCGTCCTGTTCTTTCCCGCCGCCGTCCTCTACCACGAGCTGCTGCTGCGCCTGTTTGACCGGGACGCGCCCTTCTTTGAGCTGGCCCTGCTGCGCATTGTGCTCTTTTCCGCCGCCGCGGGGCTGGCGCTGTCCCTCATCCTGGACCTGCTGCCCTGGCGGCGGGCGGCCCGGATCGCCGGAGGGGCGGTACTGGGGCTGGGCGCCGTGCTCTTCTGCGTGGAGCGGGGCTGCCGGGCCATGTTCGGGCTGTACTACGGCGTGGGCTTCATGGGCGTCATGGCCGGGGACGTGGTGGGCGGCTTCGGCTCCACCGTGGGCCGGGTCGTCATCAACCTCATCCCCTTCATCCTCCTCTCCTTTGTCCCGCTGGCCGCCTATATCCTCCTCCGCGCCAGCGTGATCCCCCAGCAGGGAAAGGACAGCCCGGTGCGCATCATCATGGCCGCAGCGCTGGTGGCCTGCCAGCTCACCGCCTTCCTGCTGTCCACCCTGGGACCGGTGAAGAACTACTACACCTATGAGTTTACCCCCAACACCGCCGTCCCCCACTTCGGCCTGACCACCGCCCTGCGCCTGGAGCTGGAGTACGCCGTGGCCGGTACGCCCGCCCCGCCCCTGGGGGAGTTTTTGGACGACCCCGTCCCCACCGCGGAGCCCACCGCCCAGCCCTCCGAGCAGCCCTCCCAGGCCCCGAGGGAGTACGGCTTCAACACCCTGGACTTCGACTTTGAGGGGCTGGCCGAGGCCGAGCCCGGCGATACCGACCAGAGCCAGAATATCAAGAGCATCCACCAGTATCTGGCCTCCCTCACCCCGTCCCAGCAGAACGAGTACACCGGGATGTTTGAGGGCAAAAACCTCATCCTCATCACCGCCGAGGGCTTCTCCACCGCCGCCATCGACCAGGAGCTCACCCCCACCCTGTACAAGCTCAGCCGGGAGGGCTTTGTGTTCCACAACTTCTACCAGCCCGACTGGACCCAGTCCACCGTGGGCGGCGAGTTTGCGGTGATGACCGGCGTGATCCCCAACTGGTTCGGCAAGCGCACCGCCATGAGCATGAGCGTGGAACGCACCATGTCCCAGACCCTGGGCTGGAAGTTCCGGGAGGAGGGCTACAGCGTCCCCGCCTGGCACGACCACACCCACGACTACTACGGGCGCGACCGCACCCACCCCAACATGGGCTATGATTACGCGGGGGTGGGCGGCGGCCTGGAGCTGCCCAACAATGTGTGGCCCAACTCCGATTTGGAGATGATGCAGGCCACGGTGGACGGCTATATCAGCGACTATGTGGAAAACGGCCAGCCCTTCCACGCCTACTATATGACCGTCAGCGGCCACGGTTATTACAGCTGGAACGGCAACGCCATGTCCCGCAAGCACCGCGCGGAGGTGGAGGCAAAATACCCCGACCTGTCCGAGACCTCCCAGGCGTACCTGGCCTGCAATATGGAGCTTGACCAGGCGCTGGAATATCTGGTGGACAAGCTGGAGCAGGCCGGCATCGCCGGCGACACCCTCATTGTCATGACCGGGGACCACTACCCCTATCTGATGGTGATGGAGGACGGCACCGACTACTACAACGAGCTGCGGGGCTTTGAGGACAAGGAGGGGGATACCTCCCGCTACCGCAACACCCTGCTGATGTGGTCCGCCGCCATCGAGGAGCCCATCGACGTGGATGTGCCCTGCACCTCGGTGGACATTGTGCCCACCCTATGCAACCTGTTCGCCCTCCCCTACGATTCCCGGCTCTACTCCGGGCGGGACGTGTTCGCCGGCAACTACCAGCCGGACCAGTACTCCAACTGTATGCCCCTGGCGGTATTCGCCAACAACAAGGGGCAGGGGAACAGCTGGATCACCGCCGCGGGCACCTACGAGGCGTCCACCAAAGCCTTCACCCCCAACGAGGGCGTAGAGGTAGACGAGGACTATGTCAAGCGGGTTCACAGATTGGTTGCGGCCAAGGTAAATTACGCCAAGCTCATCATCCAGGAGGACTATTACGCCGTGCTCCAGGCGGCGGAGGAACCCACGTAACGAAAAGCGGCCCGGCGGATCACTCTCCGCCGGGCCGCTTTTATTTATGATGGCTGTGTGCTTTTGGAGGCCCCCGCAAGGCCGTCCTTTGACGCTGTCCGCTTCTCCGCGCTTCCCGGTCCGCAGGCGATGGTGATGGCCTGCGGCAGGTTTTTCACATGGGTCACCGCCTGCTCCCCCCCGAATTCGCCGTCCAGCGTCCAGGCCGTGCTTTGGCCGCATTCAAAGGTGATCTCACTGGCGGCAAAGCCCGTCACCGCCCCGTCCTGGGCCAGCTCCAGCGTGGTCAGGGCGGTGAGGATGGACTGCCAGTCCTTGCCGTTTTCAGGCCGCCGGATCAGGATGACTTCAAACCGCCCGTCGTCCAGCAGCACCTTATCCCGGGGCAGGCTCACCAGCCCCCCCACCGACACGGTGTTGCCCACCATGCCATAGATGAAGTCCCCCTCCGTCTCCCTGCCGCCATCGGCGCTCACCCTCATGTGGTAGCTGGGGATGTTGGACAGCTTGCCCATCCCCTCCAGCACATAGGCGAAGTGCCCCAGCAGGTTTTTATTCACCTGGGGGGTGGAATAGGACACGTCGGTGAACAGCCCGAAGGCGGCCACATAGGTAAAGGGGTTCCCCTCCGCCAGGCCCACGTCGATGTCCCGCAGCACCCCCTCCCCCGCCACCTCCGCCAGCTCCGGCAGGGTGCGGGGCAGCTCCAGGGTGCGGGAAAAGTCGTTCGTGGTGCCCGCCGGGATGTAGCCCAGCACCGGCCGCCGCTCCCGGGGCAGCTCCAGCACCCCCCGGACGGTCTCGTTCAGCGTGCCGTCCCCGCCGCAGCACACCACCCGGTCAAAATCCGGCCCCTGCTCCCGGGCCGCGGCGGCGGCGTCTCCCCTGGCCTGGGTGGGACGCACGGTGATCTCGTAGCCCTGACGGGTAAATACCTCCAGCGCGTCGGACAGGTTGATTTTGGCGCTCTTGCGGCCGGCGGCGGGGTTATAGATGTACAGCAGCTTTTTCACGGCAGATCACTCCACACTCTCTCCGGCCCGCAGGGCGGCCGGATGTAGTGAAGAGTATTATACCCAAATCCTTCCGGGAATACAATGAACAATCTGTAAAACCCTCTTGATATGGCGGAACACTCAGACTATAATGTAAAAAGCGCCCGCCGACGCTCTTGCCGCGCTGCGTTGTCACGCTGCGAAGCGGCCGGGCCGCTTCTTCGCGCTTCTCATGATTGTCACGCTGCGAAGCGCCCAGGCCGCTCACTCGCTTTCCCTTCGTCTCGAGCAAAACCCGCCCCGCTGCGCGGTGGCTGGGCTTTTCCCCTCGCTCCGGTCCAAGCTCACTCGCTGGGCCGCTTCTCCGCGCTTCTCATGAAGGATGTGATACCAATGAACCGAAAAACCCTGGCCGCCGCCTTCCCCCACACCGTCCCGGTGCTCATGGGCTATCTGTCCATCGGGGTGGTATTCGGCTGGATGCTGTCGGCGGCGGGCTTTGCCCCCACCTGGGCCGCTGTCATGTCGTCCACCATCTACGCCGGCAGCGGGCAGTATCTGGGGGTTGAGCTGCTGGCCAACGCCTCCCCCCTGGGCGACGCCGCCTTTTTAACCCTCATCATCAATTTCCGCCATCTGGTCTACGGCCTGTCCATGCTGGAGAAGTTCAAGGGGATGGGCTGGCGCAAGCTGTACATGATCTTTTCCCTCACCGACGAGACCTATGCCCTTCTGGCCGGGGTGGAGGCCCCGGAGGGCGTGGACAAGCGGGATTTCTATTTCACCATCGCCCTGCTGGACCACCTGTACTGGATCGCCGGGTCCATCATCGGCGCGGTGGCGGGGGCCCTCATCACCATCAACACCGAGGGCATCGACTTTGCCATGACGGCGCTGTTTTTGGTCATCGCCGTGGAGCAGTGGCAGTCCAATGACCGCCATGCCCCGGTCTATCTGGGGGCGGCGGGGACGCTGGGGTGCCTGCTCCTCTTTGGGCCGGACAACGGGCGCTTCCTCATCCCGGCGCTGGCCATTTTGGTGGCGGGGCTGCTGGTCATGCGGCCCCGGCTGGAAGGGGGCGCAGCCCAATGACCGCCATGCAGATTGCCGCCCTGGTGGCGGTGATGGCCATCGTGACCTTTCTCACCCGGGCGCTGCCCTTCCTGCTGTTTGGCCGGGGCGGGGAGCCGCCCCAAGTGGTACTCTACCTGGGCAGGTTCCTGCCCCCGGCGGTGATCGCCATGCTCATCGTCTACTGCTACCGCGGCCTCAGCCTCGCCCAGGTGGGCGGCTGGGCCCCCGGCCTCATCGCCGGGACGGCGGTTGTGCTCCTCCACATCTGGAGGAAAAACAACATGCTGTCCATTGTGGGGGGCACGATCCTCTATATGGTTCTCGTCCAGGCGGTGTTTTGACAGCGTCTAACAGATCCGCCTTCCCCGTCAGGGCAAAAAAACCAGCCGCTTTGCAGCGGCTGGTTTTTTATCGCGCGTTTCAATTACTCGTTCACAGCGATGACAACGCCGGAACCCACGGTGCGGCCGCCCTCGCGGATAGCGAAGCGCAGGCCCTTCTCAATGGCGATGGGGGTGATCAGCTCCACGTTCATGTCCACGTTATCGCCGGGCATGCACATCTCGGTGCCCTCGGGCAGGGTGATGACGCCGGTCACGTCGGTGGTACGGAAGTAGAACTGGGGACGGTAGTTGTTGAAGAAAGGGGTGTGACGGCCGCCCTCGTCCTTGGACAGGACGTACACCTGGCCCACGAACTTGGTGTGGGGCTGGATGGAGTTGGGCTTGCACAGCACCTGGCCGCGCTCGATCTCGTCCTTGTTGACGCCGCGCAGCAGGCAGCCCACGTTGTCGCCGGCCTCAACATAGTCCAGGGTCTTGCGGAACATCTCCATGGAGGTGACGACGGTGGACTTCTTCTCCTCGGTGAGGCCGACGATCTCCACGGTCTCGCCCGCCTTCAGCTGGCCGCGCTCCACACGGCCGGTAGCCACGGTGCCGCGGCCGGTGATGGTGAACACGTCCTCCACGGGCATCAGGAAGGGCAGGTCGGCCTTGCGGTCGGGAGTGGGGATGTAGCTGTCAACAGCGTCCATCAGCTCCTTAATGCAGGCGAAGTCGGGGTCGTCCACGTTGCCGGACTCGCAGGTCAGGGCGTTCAGGGCGGAGCCCTTGACGATGGGAATGTCGTCGCCGGGGAACTCGTAGCCGGACAGGGTCTCGCGGACCTCCATCTCCACCAGCTCCAGCAGCTCCTCGTCGTCCACCTGGTCGCACTTGTTCAGGAACACCACGATGGCGGGCACGCCCACCTGGCGGGCCAGCAGGATGTGCTCCTTGGTCTGGGCCATGGGGCCGTCGGTGGCGGCAATGACCAGGATGGCGCCGTCCATCTGAGCAGCGCCGGTAATCATGTTCTTGATATAGTCGGCGTGGCCCGGGCAGTCGACGTGGGCATAGTGGCGGGCGTCGGTCTCGTACTCCACGTGGGCGGTGTTGATGGTGATGCCGCGCTCGCGCTCCTCGGGGGCCTTGTCGATGCTGGAATAATCCTCGTACTGGGCCTGGCCCTTCAGGGCCAGCCACTTGGTGATGGCGGCGGTCAGGGTGGTCTTGCCGTGGTCAACGTGGCCGATGGTGCCGATGTTGACGTGGGGCTTGGTACGCTCAAACTTTTGCTTGGCCATTTTGGGTTTTCCTCCTTGTACTTGTTTAGATAAATAGGTTGTGGGAACAGGTTTATGGGCTTATTCTATCCTATAGCGGCAGAAATTGCAACTATTAATTTGCGCAGCCGGCGGGGCGGCGCGGTCAGTCCTCTTTCCGCCCGCGCTGGGCGACAATCTTCTCGGCGATGTTCTTGGGAATCTCCACATAGCTGTGGGGCTCCATGGTATACTGGCCGCGTCCCTGGGTACGGGAACGCAGGTCGGTGGCATAGCCGAACATCTCGGACAGGGGGACCAAGGCGTCGATCTGCTGCGCGCCGGGCCGGGCCTCCTGGCCCAGGATCTGGCCGCGGCGGCTGGTGAGGTCGCCGATGACATTGCCCAGGTACTCCTCGGGGGCGATGACGGACACCTTCATGATGGGCTCCAGCAGGCAGGCCCCGGCCTTGCGGCAGGCCTCCTTGAAGGCCATGGAGCCGGCGATCTTAAACGCCATCTCAGAAGAGT
Organism: uncultured Oscillospiraceae bacterium; assembly: GCA_910587255.1. Lineage (GTDB taxonomy): Bacteria > Bacillota > Clostridia > Oscillospirales > Oscillospiraceae > Enterenecus. The sequence continues at coordinate 37,904 of CAJUKT010000005.1, read as the reverse complement.
CCACCTCATGGTAGGAGCCGAAGGTCAGGTGGACCTTGACATCCACCACGGGGTAGCCGGCCATGACGCCGGCCTGCATGGCCCCCTGGATGCCCGCGTCAACGGCGGGGATAAACTCCTTGGGGATTACGCCGCCGGTGATCTCGTTGAGGAACTCATAACCCTTGCCGGGCTCGTTGGGCTCCACGGTGATGACCACGTGGCCGTACTGGCCCTTGCCGCCGGACTGCCGGGCGTACTTGGTGTCCTGCTTGACAGACTGCTTGATGGTCTCCTTGTAGGCCACCTGGGGCGCGCCCACGTTGGCCTCCACCTTGTACTCGCGCAGCAGGCGGTCCACGATGATCTCCAGGTGGAGCTCGCCCATGCCGGCGATGATGGTCTGGCCCGTCTCCTCGTCGGTGTAGGTCTTAAAGGTGGGGTCCTCCTCCGCCAGCTTCATCAGGGCAATGCCCATCTTCTCCTGGCCGGCCTTGGTCTTGGGCTCGATGGCCACCCGGATCACGGGCTCGGGGAACTCCATGGACTCCAGGATGACCGGGTGCTTCTCATCGCACAGGGTATCGCCGGTGGTGGAATTCTTCAGGCCGATGACGGCGGCGATATCGCCGGAGTAGACGGTCTCAATATCCTCCCGGTGGTTGGCGTGCATTTGCAGAATCCGACCGATGCGCTCCTTCTGCCGCTTGGTGGAGTTGAGCACCTGGGTGCCGGTGTTCAGCGTGCCGGAGTAGACGCGGATGAAGGACAGCCGGCCCACGAAGGGATCGGTGGCAATCTTGAACGCCAGGGCGGAGAAGGGCTCGCTGTCGGAGGAGGGACGCTCCTCTTCCTCCTCGGTGTCGGGGTTGATACCCTTGATGGGGGGGATGTCGGTGGGGGCTGGCATATAGTCCACAATGGCGTCCAGCAGCTTCTGCACACCCTTGTTCTTGTAGGACGTGCCGCACACCACGGGGACCATCAGGTTGTCGATGGTGCCCTTGCGGATGGCCCGGCGCAGCAGCTCCTGGGGGATGGGCTGCTCCTCCAGGGCCAGCTCCATGATCTCCTCGTTGATATCGGCGCAGGCGTCCACCAGCTTGGTGCGGTACTCGTTGGCCAGCTCCATCATGTCGGCGGGGATATCCTCCACCCGCATGTCCTTGCCCATCTCATCATAATAGATGTCGGCGTTCATCTCCACCAGGTCGATGATCCCCTTGAAGGTCTCCTCTTTCCCGATGGGCAGCTGAATGGGCACGGCGTTGGCCTTGAGCCTGTCGTGGATCATATTCAGCACGTTGTAGAAGTCGGCGCCCATGATATCCATCTTGTTGACGTAGATCATGCGGGGGACCTTGTAGTGGTCCGCCTGGCGCCACACGGTCTCGGACTGGGGCTCCACGCCGCCCTTGGCGCACATGACGGTGACAGAGCCGTCCAGCACGCGCAGGGAGCGCTCCACCTCCACGGTGAAGTCCACGTGGCCCGGGGTGTCGATGATGTTGATCCGGGTCTGGGGGAACTGGTCCTTGGTGCCCTTCCAATAGCAGGTGGTGGCGGCGGAGGTGATGGTGATGCCGCGCTCCTGCTCCTGGGCCATCCAGTCCATGGTGGCGGTGCCGTCATGGGTCTCGCCGATCTTGTAGTTCACGCCGGTGTAGTACAAAATACGCTCCGTCGTGGTGGTCTTGCCGGCGTCGATATGGGCCATAATGCCGATATTCCGGGTATTTTCCAGAGTAACTTTTCTTGCCATATTGGTTCTGTTTGCCTCCGTCCTTACCAGCGGTAGTGGGCGAATGCCTTGTTGGCCTCGGCCATCTTGTGGGTGTCCTCGCGCTTCTTCACCGCGGAGCCTGTGTTGTTGGCCGCGTCCATAATCTCGCCGGCCAGGCGCTCCTTCATGGTCTTTTCACCGCGGTTGCGGGAATAGCTGGTCAGCCAGCGCAGACCCAGGGTCTGGCGCCGCTCGGGCCGGACCTCCATGGGCACCTGGTAGGTGGAGCCGCCCACGCGGCGGGACTTGGTCTCCAGGGAAGGCATGATGTTCTCAATGGCGGTGGTAAAGACATCAAGGGGCTCCTTGCCGGTCTTATCCTTGATGATGTCAAAGGCACCGTAGACGACCTTCTGGGCGACGCCCTTCTTGCCGTCCAGCATGATGCTGTTGACGAGCTTAGTGACTAGGACGGAATTATACAGCGGGTCGGGCAAAATTTCCCGCTTGGGTACGTTTCCTCTTCTGGGCACTTCGCTTCCCTCCTTCTATATAAAATTAGAATTCACAGGTACTCGAAGCCTTGAGCGGCGCCTTGCCGCGCCATGCCCAAGCAATACCTCGTGCAATGCCTGTCCGAGGCCTACCCATAAAAATATGGAATAAACGCTCGGCAAGGCGGTTTGCCTTGCGCGTGTGCGCAAAACTCGTTGTGGGTGAAGAAATTACTTCTTCTTGGCCGCCTTGGGCCGCTTGGCGCCGTACTTGGAGCGGGCCTGCATACGGCCGTTGACGCCCTGGGTGTCCAGCGTGCCGCGGATGATGTGATAACGAACGCCGGGCAGGTCCTTGACACGACCGCCGCGGATCATCACCACGGAATGCTCCTGCAGGTTGTGGCCCACGCCGGGGATATAGGCGGTGACCTCGTAGCCGTTGGTCAGGCGCACACGGGCGATCTTACGCAGCGCGGAGTTCGGCTTCTTCGGGGTGGAAGTACGAACGGCGGTGCACACGCCCCGCTTCTGGGGTGAGGGCAGGTCGGTCTCCTTATTCTTCAGGGTGTTCAGACCGTGCTGCATGGCGGGGGAGTTGGACTTGTAGGTGCTCTTCTCGCGGCCCTTACGGACCAGTTGGTTAAAAGTAGGCATGATTTTCCTCCTTTCAATGAATATATATTTTAACGAATCATCCGGGGATTATTCGCTAAAACCGGAAAAAGTTGGGGCGGGGCTCACGACGGCTGCGCTCTTCTCAAGTTGTCATGCTCCGCCTGCTCGCAACGCGCGGCTTCGCTCCGGCTCGAGCAAAACTCAGTCCCGCCTCTAGCGGGCCTTGGACTTTTGCTCTCGCTCCGCTCCATCCGCGCTGCTCACGACGGCTGCGCACGCAGTTCCCACGGCGATGCCGCAGGCCCGGCCCAAAGCCTTCATGGACCCGGCCTGGACCACCTCCACCCCCCGCTCCTCAGCCAGGAGCTTCAGGGGCCGGATGAGCTGGGGGTCGGCGTCCTTGGCTAGATAGACGCGCCCGGCCCGGCCGCCTGCCAGCGCCCGGCGGACCTGCTTGACGCCCACCACCTTGGCCGCGTGTTCCAGTTCGTTCAGCATCGGCCAGGGCCCCTTTCCGCGCACCAGCGCAATTTGAAATTATAGCATATCGTTTTGTCCCCGTCAAGCGGATTTCATCCTTTTCTTTCCCCATTTTGGGCCGCTGGAGCATTTTTCTGCCCCGGGACGCCCTCCCAGGCCAGCAGCCGCCCCCGGCGGGCCCGGTAGTAGCCCAGCCCGGCGGCGTCCGCCAGCGCCCAGCCGATGGGCACCGACCACCAGATGCCCACCACCCCCACCGCCGGGATGGCGCACAGCAGGTAGGCCAGCGCCACCCGGGTGCCCAGGGAAATCACCGTCAGCACCACCGACATCCCCGGCCTGCCCAGCGCCCGGTACAGGCCGTAGAGCAGGAACAGGCAGCCGATGCCGCAGTAGAACGCCCCCTCGATGCGCAGGTAGCGCACCCCCTCCAGGATGGTGGCCGTCTCCCCGGCCTCCACAAACAGGCCCATAAGCGGGGCGGCAAACACCCACACCAGGGCGGATACCGCCAGGCAGAAGGCCATGCACACCGCCACGGCCCCCCGCAGCCCCGCCCGGATGCGGCCCTCCTCCCCGGCCCCGTAGTTCTGGGCGATGAAGGTGGAAAAGGCGTTCCCGAAATCCTGGACGGGCATGTAGGCGAAGGCGTCGATCTTCACCGCGGCGGCAAAGGCGGCCATCACCGTGGGGCCGAAGCTGTTCACCAGTCCCTGCACCAGCAGGATGCCCAGGTTCATCACTGACTGCTGTACGCAGGTGAGGATAGAAAATCCGGCGATCTCCCGCACCCGGCCCCAGCGCAGCCGGAACCGGCCCCCGCCGGGGCGCAGCCCGGGATGCTTGGCCAGGGTGTAAGCGGCGATGCCCGCCCCCGACAGGTACTGGGCGATGACGGTGGCCTCCGCAGCCCCAGCCGCCCCCCGCTTGAGGCCCAGCACAAACCACAAATCCAAGCCGATGTTCACCAGCGCCGACACCGCCAGAAACACCAGCGGCGCCACCGAATTGCCCACCGCCCGGAGGAAGGAGGCGAAATAATTATAAAGGAAGGTGGCCGCGATGCCGCAGAAGATGACGGCCAGATACTCCCGCATCATGGGCCACACCTCATCGGGCACCCGCAGGAACGCCCGAATGCCGTCCAGACAGGCGAAGGCCAGCAGGTTCAGCCCCAGCGTGATGGCGGCGATGAGGGCAAAGGCGGCGTGGGCCCCCTCCCGGAGGCCGTCCCCGTCCCGCTGCCCGAAGCGGATGGAGAACACCGCCCCGCTGCCCATGCACAGCCCCAGCAGGATGGAGGTGAGGAAGGTCATCAGCGTAAAGGAGGAGCCCACCGCCGCCAGGGCGTTTTTCCCCAGGTAGCGCCCCACGATCAGGGTGTCGGCCACATTATAGCACTGCTGGAGCAGGTCGCCCAGGATCATGGGCACCGCAAAGGCCAGCATGGAGCCCATCACCGGGCCGCGGGTCAGATCCCTGTTCACTCCCGCTCCCCCCTACTGCTGAAGCGGCGGGTGCTTTTTCACGTTCATGCGGAATAGGTTCTGCCCCGCCACCAGGTTGTCGATCTCAATGGCGTAGTCGATCTCCAGATCGCCCCCCGCCTCGTCCACCGTGGAGCGCATCCGCCGGGTGTTTACCCCGATGGACAGCGCCCCATAGGGCGTCTCATACATGGACAGGTGGCGCCTGCCCTCCTCAAACACCATTTGGGAGTTGGTATTCCCCTCCCGCAGCAGGGTGACGCGGCTCCCGTCGATGCACACCCTTGTGGTGGTGCCCTCCAGGCCGGTGAGCTCGCTCTCCTGGTAGGAGATGGTGCACCCCCCCTGTCCGTCCCGCTCCATGGTGCCCGCGGTGACCAGCTCGATCTCCTCCGGGGCGCACTCGGCATAGAGCTGCTTTCCTTTGATGGATATGATTACGTTGTCTGTCGTCATGGCTTTCCCTCGCTACGATATCAGGCTGCCGTACCTTTAGAACCTGTATTCACAACCTCAATTCACCGTCCGGCCAGGTCTTTTCCCGGCATGCGGCGTTAAATTTTCTTGAAATAGACCTAATTATTCCTGCGAAAATTTGCCTTGCCTGTCGGAAAAATCCCTCAGTCATCCGGCGGTTTCGGCTGTGAATACAGGTTCTTAGTACGCTGTAATGTCGATCTGCTCCACCCCGCCGTGGACATCCTCCCCCAAAAACACGGAGGCCAGCTCGGAGAAGTCCCCGGCGCTGTCGCTGACAAAAAAACGGTGCCGGCCCGCGCCGGGGCGGGCATTGCGCAGCCCGTCCCACTCCAGCTGCTTCTTCACCCACCGGGCGCACTGCTCCCCCGCGTCCACCAGAGCGGTCTCCGCCCCCATGAACCCGCCGATGATATCCTTCATCAGGGGATAGTGGGTGCAGCCCAAGATCAGCGCGTCCACCCCCGCGGCCTTCACGGGGGCTAAGTACTCCGACACCACCGTCTCCGCCACCGTGTCGCCCGGGCGGAAGCGCCCGTTTTCCACCAGCGGCACCAGCAGGGGGCAGGCCCGGGCCGTCACCTCCACGCCGGGATGCAGCTGGTTCAGCGCCCGCTCGTAGGCCCCCGAGCGGATGGAGGCCCGGGTCCCGATGAGGCCCACCCGCCCGTTCCGGGTCACATGGGCGGCGGCCCGGGCGGTGGGCCCCACCACGCCGAAGATGGGGATGGGGTTCTCCTCCCGCAGCACCTCCAGGGCGGTGGCGGACACGGTCCCGCAGGCGATGACAATGGCCTTGGGGTCAAAGGTGCGCAGGAAGGCCACGTCCTGCCGGGCGTATTTGACGATGACCTCCGGCGAACGGCCGCCGTAGGGCACCCGCCCGGTGTCGCCGAAATAAACCAGGTCCTCCTCCGGCATCAGCCGGGCCAGCTCCCGCAGGGCGGTGAGCCCCCCCAGGCCGGAGTCAAATACGCCGATGGGCCTTGTATCCATGGATATCCTCCCTTTTCGGGCGATGTGCCGCGCCCGGACCGGGCGCGCATTCTATGGCTTGTTGAAACATTGCCAATATGTCCAAACAGCGGCTGAGTTGAAACCATGATATTATATGCTACCGGCGGCATAAAAACAAGAGCGGATTTTTTGAATTCCCCGTAATATAATTGTAATATTACGGGGCGTATTTTCCCTTGCATTCCCGCAAATGGTGTGGTATGCTATCATACTACGGTGGGAGAAAGGAGGGACGCCCCATGGCCAAGCAGTCTACCAAGCAGATCGCCTCCAATCGGAAGGCGTTCCACGACTATTTCATCGAGGACAAGTACGAGGCGGGCATCGAGCTGGCCGGCACGGAGGTCAAGTCCATCCGGCTGGGGGCGGTGAACCTGCGGGACTCCTTCTGCGCGGTGAAGGACGGGGAGATGTTCCTGTACGGGATGCACATATCCCCCTATGAGAAGGGCAATATCTTCAACAAGGACCCCCGGCGCACCAGAAGGCTGCTACTCCACCGCCGGGAGATCCGCAAGCTCCAGGCCCGGGTGCAGCAGGACGGCTATTCCCTGATCCCGCTCTCGCTGTACTTCTCCGGCCCCCGGGTGAAGGTGGAGCTGGCGCTGGCCCGCGGCAAAAAGCTCTACGACAAGCGGGAGGCCGCCGCCCGGCGGGACGCCAAGCGCGAGATGGACCGGGCCTCACGGGGCCGGTATTGAAAAGAGAAAGGGATGGTAACCATGAGCAATCCCATCGTCACCATTGAGATGGAGAGCGGCGGCGTGATGAAGGCGGAGCTCTATCCCGACGTCGCGCCCAACACGGTAAACAATTTTATTTCCCTGGTACAGTCCGGCTTTTACGACGGGCTGGTTTTCCACCGGGTCATCCCCGGCTTCATGATCCAGGGGGGCGACCCGGACGGCGCGGGCACCGGCGGCCCGGGCTATTCCATCAAGGGCGAGTTCTCCCAGAACGGCTTTCAAAACGGGCTGCTCCACACCCGGGGCGTGCTGTCCATGGCCCGGGCCATGAGCATGGACTCGGCGGGCAGCCAGTTCTTCGTGATGGTGGCCGACGCCCCCCACCTGGACGGCGGATACGCCGCCTTCGGCAAGGTGGTAGAGGGGATGGAAACGGCGGACGCCATTGTTTCCGCCAAACGGGACTGGAACGACCGCCCCAAGCAGGACCAGGTGATGAAGCGGGTCACTGTGGACACCCAGGGCGTGGATTATCCCGCGCCGGAAAAGGTATAACCCACGGCATCCGGCGCTCAGCGCCGTCCCGGCGGCTTTCGGCCGCCCCGACGGGGGCGTACTGGTTTCGACGGGGGTACAGAAGCAGGAATAGCGAGCGGATGCGCCTGACATCCTTAAAACGGGCAACTTATAAATTAAAGAACAACGATAACGTAGTTCTCGCCGCGGCTTAACGCGGCCGTCCCGCCCGGAAGGACCACGAGCCGGGTGTGGGCGTCATCTCAGTGGTGCCCGTGCGTGCGGAAAGAGTTGACCGCGCCACGCATCATGACTCTACCAAGCTCAGCAGCGTGACGACCCGCGTCTGAGTAAGGGAATGTAAAGGATCGTCTGCGCTCGGAGAGGTTCCTGTGGAAGCGCTTTCGGACAGGGGTTCGATTCCCCTCGCCTCCACCACGCCGCCGCGAACGATATGACGTTCGCGGCGGCGTTTTTCAAAATCCGGCTTTGCGCAGCCCCGGTTTGATGGGCTGGGAAAAGCATTTTCGCCGCATTGAGCCAATCAGATGCTCGCTTTCAGCGCCGCCCTTATGTTAGCTTCCGTCTCCCCTGATCTGGCAGCTGATAACGCGGCCCGCTTTCCCAGGCACACCACAGCCTCCCCTTGCATAATATGGCAAGAGCAATTAAAACCACCCCGCCCGCACCGTATCTTTCGTATATTTTTCACAAACCCCCATTGACAAAGCCGCCGCTATGCGGTACACTAGGTTAAACCTGCGCCCCACACGGCGCGGCGCAATTTCACAGTCCGTCCAACAAAGCAGACCACCCTCCCTGTAGGGGTGTGGTCTGCCGTCACATTAGTTGGGCCCGCTTTTGCGGCCTCAACCGCAAGGGAGGATGGTTCCATGGCGGATCTTTTCGATTATCTGCGGCAATTCAATCTGCTCTCCGTGGTGGTGCGCCTCCTGGCGGCCATGCTGTTTGGCGGGATGCTGGGCATCGACCGCGCCAAAAAGGGCCGGGCGGCGGGCTTCCGCACCTATATGTTTGTATGCCTGGGGGCGGCCCTGGCCATGCTCCTCAGCCAGTACGAGCACGCGATGCTGGCCGGGCGCTGGGCGGAGAAGGCCCTTGACGTGGGCATCCGCACCGACGTGTCCCGCTTTGGGGCCCAGGTCATCAACGGCATCGGCTTTTTAGGCGCGGGCACTATCCTGGTCACAGACCGGCAGGAGGTCAAGGGCCTGACCACCGCCGCCGGGCTCTGGGCCTCGGCCTGCATGGGCCTGGCCATCGGCGCGGGCTTTTACGAGTGCATGTTCCTGGCCTTTGCCCTCATCCTCCTGTGCATCTGCCTGCTGCCCCACATCGACGCGATCATCGTCTCCCGCGCCCACAACATGAACATCTATGTGGAATTCACCTCGCTGGACGACGTGGGCGCCATCATCGGCCGGATCAAGGAGCAGGGGGCCCGGATATACGAGGTGGATATCATCCAGGACCGAAAGGAATCCGCCCTGTATCCCTGCGCGGTGTTTTCCATCCGGCTGAGCCAGCCGCGCACCCACGGGCGGATGATTATGGCGATCTATGAGCTGGACCGGGTGATCGCCATCGACGAGGTATAGGGGGTGGAATACAATGCTGACTTTTTTTGACCGGCTGGTGGAGGTGAACTTCACCTCGGCGGCGGTGCGGATGCTGCTGGCGGTGCTGTGCGGCGGCATCATCGGCATGGAGCGGACCTATAAGCGGCGGGCGGCGGGCTTCCGCACCCATATCCTCATCTGCCTGGGGGCGGCTATGACCACCCTGACCAGCCAGTACCTCTATCTGAACCTGGGGTATTACACCGACATGGCCCGGCTGGGCGCCCAGGTGGTGGCCGGGGTGGGCTTCATCGGCGCGGGGTGCATCATCGTCACCCGGCGCAACCGGGTCAAGGGCCTGACCACCGCCGCCGGGCTTTGGGTGGCGGCGGTTATCGGGCTGTCCCTGGGCGCGGGCTTTTACGCCGGGGGACTCATCACCACCGTCATCATCATCCTGGCGGAGTTCTGCCTGGCCAAGCTGGAGTACCGCCTGATGGACAGCGCCCCGGAAATCAACCTGTACATGGAGTACAGCGGGCGGCCCTGCCTGGAGAACGTACTGAAGTTCTGCCGGGAAAAGGGGATGAAGCTGCTGGACATGGAGATCACCCGCAGCGCCTCGGGGGACAAATCCGCCTCCTGCGTCATCCTCACCCTGCGCCTGAACAAGCGCAGCGACAAGCAGGAGATCAGCCAGATGCTGGCCCAGCTCTACGACATCAAGGGCGTGGAGGTCGCCGAGGAGCTCTAATTTTCAAACAAGCCCTAAACCAAAGGAGAGGGGGAACGCCCCCTCTCCTTTTTGCGCGCCTATTGGCCCTTCAGCTCCCACACATGGTCGGTGCGGTATTTTCCGTCGCTGTACCGGCTGGAGCCGGACTCAAAGAGCACCAGCACCCCGTCCGGGCTGAGGCACAGCCCCTCCGTCATGGGCATTGCGGTCATGGCCTGGCTCTGCCGGGCACTGTCCAGGATGTAGCATGGGATATCGTGGCCGCACACGTCCAGCGTGCCGTCAAACCCATCCCCCTCGGGGACCTGGTAGAACAGGAGCGTGGAGTTTGCCCCCCGGCCATAGGACTGGCTGAGGATCACCTCGTCCCCCAGGCAGCACACCCCCTGGATGCGGTCAGGGGCCGCCATGGCGCAGTCCGGGACGGGATATTTCTCCCCGTCGGGGATGGAAAGCGCCCCGTCCTCCCCCATGCGGTAGCCCAGGATATAGCAGCCGTACTCGCCGTCCGCGCTCCGGGTGGTGAAGTTGAGCTCCGGGGACAGGTTATAGTCCGCCTTGGGGTGGTAGAAATTGCCCACCCACAGCGTCCCCCGGGAGTAGTTCAGGAAGGACGGGGAGACGGGCACCGGGATGGTCTGCTCCACCGTCACGTCATGGCTGCCGGAGGGGGGCAGCTGGTCCAGGGACAGCACGGCCACGCTGTAGCTCCCGTCGGAGTCCAGCTTGGCGGACACATAGAGGGTATTCCCCACCGCCGCGATCCCCCCCACATGGCTGGTAAAGGGGGAGCCGTCCGGGTTAAACAGGTAGTACTCCGCCGTCAGCTCCCCGGTGTCCAGCGATACGCCGGTGATGGCGGAGGGGGTGTCGGTGATGGCGTAGGACGTGATGTAGGCAAGGCCGGTCTCCCCGCTGTAGCTGATCCCCTGGGGGGTCATGGCCTGGTTGAGGCCCGCAATCAGAAATTTGGACTCCGCCCGTCCGATGAAACCGGCGAACTCCTTCCGCTCCCGGAATTTCTCGTTGCGCACGGAGCCCTCCTGCGTCATGCGGAAGGCGCCCTCCGTCTGGGCGGGCGGGGTGGGGGCATTCTGGCCGGGCACATCAATATCCTTCTCTGCCGGGGCGCAGCCCCACGCAGACAAGCACAGCGCGGCGGCCGCCGCCAGCGCCGCCCACCGGAAAAGCCGCTTTTTCATTCAAACTACCTCCTCCGTATTTTCTAAATGCCCAGCTCCTCCCGGGTGAAGGCTCGGGTGACGGCCCGCCTGCCGTCCCCGTCCAGCAGGGAGAAGTACACGTAGGGCGCCCGGTCCGGGATGTCAAACTCCGCCCGGTCAAAGGGCTCCCCGGCCCGGGCCCACAGGTTGAGCGCCCACTTGGGGCTCATGTGCATGATGGCGCGCTGGGCGCCGGAAAATTCCATCAGGACCCTTTTCCCCTGGAAGGACAGCCGGGTAAAGGCCGGGCCGGTGCTGGCGTAAAACCGCCCCGCCTCCAGCGCCCGGATCACCGCCGGGTAGCTCAGCCCCTCCGAGAGCACCATGGTCCACGCGCCGAAGGAGTCGCACATGGGGGAGCCGAAGGGATGGTGGTTATGGTTGTCGTCCGCCCCGTGGACATAGGGCCGCTTTCCCCTGCGCAGCATTGCGTCGTACAGCGCCACATTGTCCTCCGCGCCGCTGATTTTCATGGAGCCGGTGTTAAACAGCTCCAGGCTGAAGCAGCCCGAGCAGGACAAAATATCCTCCTGGCTCTCCATGGACCAGCAGGGGTGGTTATAGCTCACCAGATACCCGCTCGCCCGGGCCTGATCGATGAACGCCTGGATGTAGCCCCGGTCGTAGCGGCGGGGGCCCAGCTCCCCCGCTTTTTCGCGCCGGGCCGCCTCCTCCGGGGGCATGTACTTGCAGAACTTGGGGTCAAACCCGATGAGGGTGGTGTTATGGGGGTCCTTGGCCAGCAGGTTCAGGTGGATCTCCGGGCCGTAGTGATCCAGGCGGCAGTCGGGGGAGGGGCGTATATACGCCTCATACCCCGTCACCAGCAGAAAATCGGGTTGGGAGGCCGCCGTGTGGTCATAGGACGCCTCGTGGTCGGTGATGGCCAGGATGGAATAGCCCTGCTCCCGATACGCCCGCACCAGCTCCTCCGGGGTGAGCCTGCCGTCGGACAGGTTGGAGTGGCAGTGCAGGTTGGCCTTGTACTGCCGGGCTCCGGGTGAGATAAAGTCCATGCCGCGCTTCCTTTCTTTGTGGAATTGGGGGCGAAAACGGGGCGGACCGCCGGTCCGCCCCGTTTGCCGTTCAGAAGCTGCGCCTGCCGCCCCGGCACGCATCCTCGCGGCCCAGACCGCCGCGGGCGGCGTCATAAATCCTGCAAGCCTCCGCCTTGCCCGCGGCCGTTTCCGCTCGCGCATCTGCGAACCCCGGCGGCGGCTTCTTATTTCATGGCAGCCTTGGAGTAGCCGGTCATCATGTACTTCTGGAACAGCATGAAGAGGATGACCAGGGGCAGCACCGCCAGCACCGCGCCCGCCATGATCTCATGGTAGTTGGATACGGCCTGCCCGGCGAAGGTCTGCTTCAGCTGGGCCAGGCCCACGGTGAGCACCCGGCGCACCTCGTTCTTGGCGATGATCTTGGGCCAGAAGTAGGCGTTCCAGCCGTTGGAGAAGGTCACCAGGGTGACGGTGAAGATGGTGGCCTTGCACATGGGCACCAGTACGTGCTGCACGGTGCCCAAACGGCCCAGGCCGTCGATCAGCCCGGCGTCCACATAGCTCTGGTCCACCGCCATGAAGGAGTTGCGCATCATAAAGATGTAGTACGCGGAGACGGCCTCCGGCAGGATCAGGCCCAGGAAGGTGTCCTGGAGCCCCCAGCCCGAGCACATGATGAAGATGGGGATAAAGGTCACCTGGAGGGGGATCATCAGCGCCCCCAGCACAATATAGAACATCACGTTCCGGCCCTTGAACCTGCCGAAGGCAAAGCCGTAGGCGGCCAGGGTGCCGGTGCCGATCTGGAGGATCAGGATGCCGGCGGTCATAATGATGGTGTTCCAGTAGTACTTCAGGAAGTTGGCCCGGGTGAGTACGTTGAGGTAGTTCTCAAAGTGGAATTCACGGGGGAACAGGGTGGGGATGATGAGCTGGGCCTCGGCGGCGGACTTCACCGAGGTGGCCACCATCCAATACAGGGGGAAAATCATGACAATGGTGATCAAAACCGCCACCACGGTGATGACATAGTAGCCCACGCCGCGCTTTCTGCTTCCGACAGTCATAACGCTTCTCCTCCCCCTCTCTTACGAATCGTAGCTCACGCTGTTGTTGGAGTACTTCATGGTGGCCACCGTCACCACCAGCAGGATCAGGAAGAACATCACCGCCGAGGTGGCCGCGCGGTCCATGCGGAAGTCCACCATGGCATAGCGGTAGATGAGGTAGACAAACACCTCCGTGGACCGTGCCGGCCCGCCCTCCGTCAGAATATCCACCGACTGGAACACCTTCATGGAGGAAAGGAAGGTGGTCACCAGCAGGAACAGGGTGGTGGGGGAGAGCAGGGGCAGCGTAATGCTGAAAAACTGCTGGGTCCTGGTGGCCCCGTCCAGGGCGGCCGCCTCATAGTACTGGGGCGAGATGCCGATCATGGCGGACAGGTAGATCATCATGCCGTAGCCCAAAACGCGCCAGCAGGTGGTTATGAGCACGGAAATCAGGGCGGTGGACTTCTGGCCCAGCCAGTCCACCGGCGCCACGCCTACCATGGACAAGAAGTAGTTGAGCACGCCGTAGTTGGTGTTCAAAATCCACATGAACACCACGGCGCAGGAGGACATGGCCACATACTTGGGCACGAAGAGGATGGCCCGCATGGCGCTGAAGCCGCGGGTCATGCGGCTGAAGATCAGCGCCAGCACCATGCCGCCCACCAGCGTGGCAAAAATCTCGCCCAGGGAGTACAGGGCCGTGATCTTCAGGGAATTCCACAGGTATTTCGAGCCGCTGCCCGTGAACAGCCACATCCAGTTTTTCAGGCCCACCCAGTCCCACGTGGGGCTGAGCAGGTTCCAGTCGGTGAAGCTGATCTGCACCAGCTTGGCCACCGGGTAATAGGTGAACAGGGCCAGCAGGGCCAGCGCGGGGAGCACAAAGAGGAAGTCGATGATCTTGGACTTGGTGCGGGCAGTAAACAGAGGCTTCTTTCCCGGGGCGCCCGCCTGGCCGGCCGCCGGGGTCCTCGCCGGGGAGTCGGTCATAGCAACCATTCCTTTCTCCTAGAATCGGATGGGGACAGTCCCCGGCTCCAAAGGGCGCGGAGCCGGGGACCTGGGATTACGAAGCGGCTTTTTGTCCTCAGCCGCGGTCCGCCAGAATTTCGTCGATTTCCTCCACCATGGTCTCGGACTCCGAGCTGATGTCGCCGCCCTGGTTCATCATGTTGTCCATGTAGTTCTTCCAGGTGGTGGCCAGCTCGCTCCAGGCGGCGTTCTGGATGCGGGGATTGATGAGGTTCAGATTATCGAACACGCACTGGAACGCGGGCTTCTCCTCCAGGAACTTCACGCCCTCGTCGGTGGTCAGCACGGAGTTGCGGGTGGGGATGTAGCCGGTGACCTTGGCCCAGTCCATGTTCACATCCTTGCCCACCAGGTACTGTAAGAACTGCCATGCGGCGTTCTTGGTGGCCTGGTCGTTCTTGGCCGGGATGCCCAGCACACAGCCGCCCACCTCGGAGTACTTGTCGCCGGTGGAGGCGGCGGGATACCAGGCCATGCCCACCTCAAAGTCACAGTTGTCTACGTAGTTGTTATACAGGGAGGAGGTGTGCAGCACGCAGAAGGTCTTGCCGTCGTAGAAGGTCTGGCGCATATCGGCGGAGGCGTCCGGGCCGAAGGGCCAGGCGATGAGACCCGCCTCATACCACGCGCGGAACTGGTTGGTGACCTTCAGGGCGGCCTCGCCGTTCAGGTCGCAGGTGTTGTCATCGGTGATGATCTTCACGCCCTCGTTGAGGTAGAGCGTCTCAAAGTACCACTGATCCCAACCGGGGATCATGGCGCCGTAGCCTCCGCAGGCTTCGGCGCCGGCCTTCAGGAAGGCCTCGAAATCCTCGATCTTCTCGGGGATGGTGATGCCCTTCTCATCTGCCATTGTTTTATTGTAGTAGATCACCTGGGTGGAATGCAGGAAGGGCATGGCCACCTGCCTGCCCTCGTACTGGGAGCTGAGCAGCAATCCGGTGGAGAAGTCGGTCACGTCGTAGCCGGTGCCGGAGATATAGGGGTCCAGGTTCTCAAACACGCCGTTGGCGCCGTACTGGGCCACATAGTCGGTGTTGGCCACGCACACGCCGGGCAGGCCGGAACCGGCTGCGTGGGCGGACACCAGCGCCTCGTTCACGTCCTTATACGCGCCGATGTACTGGGGCTCCACGGTGATGAGATCCTGGGAGTCGTTGAAGCCCTTCACGATCCGTTCCACGTCGGCGGAATACTGGTCCTCCAGGGCGTGCCACCACACGATGGTGATGGGCTCTGTGACCTCATAGCCGCCGGGCGCGGGCCCGCTGTCCCCCGCGCCGCCGGAGGACTGGGAGGGCGGCGCAGACGGCTGTGCGCCGGTGCTCTTGCTGCACGCGAACAGGCTCAGCGCCATGGCCAGCGCCAGAAGCAGGGAGAGTGCCTTTTTCATCCTAAATCCTTCCTTTACTAAAAAAATGTGGCCCAGGTTCGCCGGAGCCTCACCGCCTCCGCCTCCCTTGAGCTTGTGCTGTCGCCATTTTACCACACTGTTCCAGTCCTGGCAAGAGGGAGTTGTGCAAATATTTGAAAATTATTTATGCTGGGCCCGGCATTTTATGTAAAATGCCGGGCCCAGGCGGCGTCCGGACGGGCTTCCCGCTTTCAGGCGTTGTTCGAACATTGACAATATGCCCGGCGGCGAGGGATTTTTTCGCCAGGCAAGGCGGTTTGACGCAGAGATACTTTGTGTATTTCAAGTCAAAGCAACGACATATGGCGGAAAAAGCCCTGTCGTTTGGGTATGCCGGCAATTTTCAAACAAGCCCTAACCCCTTGCAAAAAAATCCCGTTGTGTTATACTGGATTTTATGGAAAACAGGCGCGGCCCGGGGCCGTGCCCCGCCCTCCGGGCGTTATATTGAAGGAAAAGTGAGGTTCTGCGCTATGGATACCATTAAACTGGACAGCGGACGGGCCAAAATGATCGCCCACCGCGGGCTGAGCGGCCTGGAGCAGGAGAACACCTGTGCCGCCTTTGTGGCCGCAGGCAACCGGGCAAAGTATTTCGGCATCGAGACCGACGTGCACAAAACCGCCGACGGGCGCTTTGTGGTCTTCCACGACGACGACACCGCCCGGGTGGGTCTGGACCGCCTTGTGGTGGAGCACACCACCCTCCAGACCCTGCGCGCCCTCCAGCTCACCGACCTGGACGGCGCCCGGGGCCGGGCCGACCTGGTGATCCCCACCCTGGAGGAGTATATCGGCATCTGCAAGCGGTACGAGAAGGTGTGCGTGTGCGAGCTGAAAAACGAGTTTGCGCCGGAGGACGTATACCGCATCGCGGAGACCTACCGGGAGCTGGACTATCTGGACCGGGTGGTGTTCATCTCCTTCTGCGCCGCCAACCTCACCGCCCTGCGCCGACGCTTCCCCAGCGTCCCCGCCCAGTTCCTGCTCAAGGAGTGGTCGCCGGATGACCTGGCGTTCCTCCGGGACAATAACCTGGGCCTGGACATCCGCCACACCGCCGTGACGGCCGGGGTGGTGGAGGCCGTCCACGGCATCGGGCAGGAGGTCAACTGCTGGACGGTGAACACCCTGGAGGAGGCCGGGGCCGTCCTGGCCGCAGGGGTGGACTACATCACCACCAACATTCTGGAGTGAGCCATGATCAAGCTGTTTGACCCGGAAAATAAATTCTGGCAGTTTTTGAACAAGGTGACCGACGCGGCCCTGATGAGCCTTTTGTGGCTGCTCACCTCCCTGCCCCTGGTCACCGTCGGGGCGTCCACCGCCGCCTTTTACAGCTACACCCTCAAGCAGGTGACCAACCAGGAGGGCTCGCTGGTGAAGAGCTATTTCTCCGCCTTCCGGGCCCACTTCAAGCGGGCCACCCTGCTGTGGCTGCTCCAGGCGGCCGGGACCGCCTTCTTCGCCGCCGACCTGTGGGCGGTGTGGAATTTCCTCCTCATCCAGGGGGGCGCGGCGGGCATCGCGGTGCTGGGGGTGTGCGGCTTTTGCGCGCTGGCCTTTTTGTGCTGCTGCCTCTACGCTTACCCGGTGCTGGCGGAATACGGCCTGCCCGTCAGGCAGGTCATCGCCAACAGCTTTCTGCTGGCGGTGGCCCGGCTCCACGTCACCCTGACCCTGTGCCTGCTCATGGCGCTGTGCCTTGTCCTATTCTACTTTTTCAGCGGCCTGTTCTTCTTCTGGGTGGCATTGTATGTCTTTTTCTCCTCCTACCTCATTTATGGCGCTTTCCTGAAGTTCCCCCCGCTGGCCGCGGAGCAGCCGGAGGAGGAGTGCGCCGGAAAGGCGTCCCAGTCCCTGCCCGGCGACGGCAAGTGGCTGCTATGAGGGGCTGGATGGAGCGCCTCCGGCGCTGGCGTGACCGGGAGGGGGAAAAGCTGCGGGGGATGACCCTGCCCAAACGGATCGGGTACGTCTTCACCTATTACAAGGGCTGGATGCTGGGCTTTCTGGTACTGGCACTGTTTGCCGGCTACGCCGCCGACGTGGTGATTCAAAACCAGAAGGAGACGGTTTTGCAGGGCTTTTTCACCAACGACCAGCGGGACTATTTCCCCGCCGCCCGGCTCCAGAGGGATGTGGCGGACCACCTGGGGCTGGACGGCGGCCAGCGGATAATTTTTGACGACGGGCTCTATGTGGACCTGCACGGCGAGGCCGTCGAGTACACCGCCGCCAGCAACGGCAAGATCATCGCCTACATATCCACCGCCAGCCTGGATTTTGTGGTCACCACCGGGGAGGTCTACCGGCACTTCGCCCAGGACGTGCCCCTGCTGGACCTGTCCCAGCACCTTCCGGCGGATGTCTATGACCGTCTGGCCCCCTACATCGACGCCGTCCCGGACCCCGCCGGGGAGCGGTGCAGCGTCCCCGGCGCCATTGAGCTGTCCCAGAGCCGGTTTCTCCAAGACGCCGGCCTGCCGGAGGGGAGCTATTACCTTTTCGTGCCCTACAACGCCCCCCACGTCCAGGCTCTGTGCCAGTTTATTCAATACTGCTTCCCGGAGCAGCCGCCCCGCTGACGGATATCCCCACCCCCGCGGGCGCAAAATCCGCCTGAAGCGGGGAGAGGGCTTCAAATTTTTAAGCGCCCAGCATAACAAGCCGCCGCTTCGGATGGAGCGGCGGCTTGTCTGTCCTGTTCACGCTTTTGGAACCGCCCCGGTGACCAGGGTGGTGAAGCGGTGGGTCCCCGGCGGGAGGGACAGCCGGATGGTGGGAATGCAGGTGAGGGGGTGGAGCACGTTGGTGTTGGGCCACGCCCGCACCAGCACGGGCTCCCCCACCCCGGACAGGCAGCGGATGGCGCTGACGCCCCAGGGGAACCGGACGGTCACGGAGCAGGGCCCCCATTCCACCATGTCCGGGGTGCAGGCCCTCCCCTCCCCGTCCTCAGCCGGGATGGCAAAGCCGCCGTCCGCCGCGTCGATGGGCCGGTCTGTGGTGACGGTATACTCCCGCCGGTGGGCGGGGAAGTTCGGAACCACCGTCACCTCCACCTCCACCCCCGGCAGGGGCGAGAAGCGCCGCCAGCAGCGCCCCGCCTCCAGCCGGAAGTCCTCAAAGCCCTGCTGCGTCCGCCAGCGCTCCGTCCCCGCCTCACACACCGCCAGACAGCAGTCAAAGGCCCCCGCCTCCAGCGACTCCCCGCGGGGGACGGAAAAGCCGAACCGGCTGGAGTACACCAGCTTTTCATATTTTGCCCCGCAATATCCCATGTCGTTGGCGCAGCGCTGCCCGGCGGGGAAAAGCTGCACCTGGCTCTCGTCCCGCGCGGCAAGCATCCGGGCCGGAGGAATGGCGCGCAGGGGCTCCAGCGCGGGGACGGCCTCCTCCGCCGCCCAAAAGGGGTGCCCCTCCGGCAGGGCCAGGCAGGCAAACGCCTTCAGCGCCCAGTAGGGGGAACCGGGGGCGTTGTAGTTCTCGCTCATGAGCAGATTGGGGTAGGCGTAGCCCACCGTCAAAAGCCCGCCGGAGTCGAAAATGGGCTGGGCAAGCCAGTCCCGCAGGTTGCCCAGCACCCGGGACTTCATCACCCCCCAGGGGACCGCCTCCACCCCCGCCAGGGCCAGGGCGGAGAAAAACGCCCCCTGGGCAAAGCGGTAGGTGAGGCTGCGCCCAAAGGGGACCGCCCGCCCGCCGTCCTCAAACCAATACAGGTAGTCCCCGGCGAACCGCGCCGCCCGCTCCTTGAACAGGCGGCTGCGCCCGGGGTCGTCCCGTTCCATGGCCCAGGCGTAGATCAAGCCGTAGTAGTGCATCCCAAAGGGGATATAGTAGTCCATCTGGGTGGGCTGGCCGTCGCAGTACCAGCCCTCCCCCAGATACCAGCCGTCCAGCTTGGCCAGATCCTCTTCCAGCTGCCCCTTATTCCACGCCCAGCCCATGCGCCGGAATGCGGCCTGGATGAGCACCCGGAAAAACAGCCAGTTATTCTGGGGCAGGCTGAGCCCGTCCGCCCCCGCCAGCCAGTGGTGGAGGTTCCGGGCCTCCTCCGGGCTGAAGCCCATCCGCTCCCCGCACAGCAGCAGGGCGGCGGCGATGGCCGCCGTCTCCACCACCTTCTGGTCGTAGTGGGACAGCCTCCCCCAATAGGCCGGATGGGCGGGGTCTGTGCCGTTTGCCAGCCCCCGCCGGAATAGGGGGAGCCACTCCTCCCCTCCCCCCGCCGCCCACAGGGGGGCCAGCCCCCACAGCATCCGGGAAAACGCCTCCATCCGGGCGGAGCCCGCCCCGTAATGGGCGGCGTGCCCGCCCAGCCACAGCCCCGCGCCGCCCCCGGTAAAGCGCCCCCGCACCGGCTCCAGCAGCTGCAAAAGGGCCCGCTCCACGTCCCCCCGGGTGCGCAGGGGATTTTTATGGATGGGCAGGTCAAATCGGTTCATGGGCGTGCCTCCTCTTCTTTTCAGGCGCCTCCGCCGGAACGGGAAGGCCCCTATCAGCGCCATGATTATATCGTCAAATAACTCGAAAAGCAGCCGCCGGCGAGAGGGGCTCCCACCGGCGGCTGTTTTGCTTTTTACGCGCAATATTGGGCGATGGCCTCCCGGATCATGGCCGCGCACGCGTCCACAATGGGGCCGTCCCCCTCTGCCAGGGGGACCAGGGGCGCGCGGACGCTGCCGATATCCGGCCCGCCGGTGCGGCGTAGGATCTCCTTGATGACGGCGTACAGATTGCCGTGGGCGGTGCACATCTTGTAGATGATGCGGCAGCACTCGTTCTGCACCTGCCGGGCCTTCTCCAGCTCACCCGCGCAGAACAGCTCCCGGGCCTTCAGGTACAGCTCGGGCATGGCCGCGTAGGTGCCGCCGATGCCGCTGATGGCCCCCGCCGCCAGGCCGGAGACAAACTGCTCGTCGGGGCCGTTGAACACGATGGCCCCCTCGTCCCTCCACATCTGGATGTCCTGCACCGGCATGGAGGAGTTTTTCACGCCGATGACCCGGGGATTTTTCATCATCTCCCGCAGCAGGGGCACGGACAGGGCCACCCCGGCCAGCTGGGGGATGTTGTAGATGATGAAATCGGTGTCCGGCGCGGCGTCTGAAATATCGTTCCAGTACTTGGCCACCCCATGGTCGGGCAGATGGAAATATATAGGCGGGATGGCGGCAATGGCGTCCACCCCCTGCTGCTGGGCGTGGGCAGCCAGCTCCCGGCTGTCCGCCGTGTTATTGCAGGCCACGTGGGCGATGATGGTAAGGCGTCCCTTGGCCTCCGCCATCACGTTTTCCAGCACCAGCTTTCGCTCGGCTACGCTCTGGTAGATGCACTCGCCGGAGGAACCGCCCACATACAGCCCCTTCACCCCCTTGTCCGCCAGATAGCGGACAAGGGCGCGCACCCGCTCCGGGGAGACGGCGCCGGCCTCGTCATAGCAGGCGTAAAACGCGGGGATGACGCCCTCGTATTTGGTGAAATCTTTCATTGAGTCATGCTCCTTCGTTGATTTTGACCTTGAATACCGCCTTGGTCACGGTCTCGGGTCCGCCCACCCGCATTTTGATCTTGTGGGCGTCGTCGGGGAATACCACCAGGAAATCCCCGGGGGACAGGATCAGGCTGTGCCGCCCCTCCCCCCGGTAGGCGTAGAAATCCCCCTGCTGGTCAAACTGGGCCAGCGCCGCGGGGGAGGCAATCTCCACCCGCTCCGAGCCCGAGAGCATCAGGTGTATGTCCAGGTAGAGCCGGTGGGCCTCAAAGAACGCCTCCTCATCGGGGATGGTCTCATAAGTGAACTTGGTGCAGTAGACCTCCTCCCCCTTGAGCTCCACCCGCTCCTCCCCCAGGCGGGAGAGGAATTCCGGCATGATGCGCTCCAGAGCCAGGTCCAGGTTTGGGTGGATGCCCCGGTAGTCCAGGGCGGTGGAATTGGAAGCGAGAATCATATCCTCACCCCTTCACCGCGCCCATGGTGATGCCCTTGGTAAAGTACTTCTGGAACGCCAGGAACACGATGATGATGGGGACGGAGGCCAGCGTCGCGCCCGCCATGAGCAGGCCGTAGTCCTGCCCGAACTCACCCATCATCTTGGAGATGCCCAGGGGCATGGACAGCACGTTGGTGCCCGTCAGCATGAGCAGCTGCATGAAGTAGTCGTTCCAGGTGTTGATGAAGGTGAAGATGGCCAGGGCGCCCACGCCCGGCTTGATCATGGGGAACACAATGGTGGTGAAGGTCTTCAGCTCGCCGCCGCCGTCGATGCGGGCCGCCTCCAAAATCTCGCCGGGGATGCCCTCGGCGAACTGCTTCATCAGGAACACGCCGAAGGGCCAGCCCACCACCGGGTAAATCACCGACCAGAGGGTATTGGTCAGGTGCAGGCCATCCATCTCCCGCAGCAGGGGGATGAGGATGACCTGCTTGGGCAGGGCCATGGCGCACACGATGAGGGAGAACAGCACCGCCCGGCCGATGAAGCGCTTCTTGGCCAGGGCGTATCCTGCCAGGGCTGCGGTGCCGCAGGTGAGCACCATGGCGGCCACCGACATGAACACCGTGTTGATGAGCCAGCGGAAGGCCGCGGGCATCACCGGCCCGGAGAAGAACACCACCTGGCTGTGGTCGGAGGTAAACCACTCGCTCAGGGGAACGTGGAGCTCCCACAGGGGGGCGCTGCGCTTGTCAAACAGGGTGTCGAAGTTGCGCATGGTCCACTCCTTGGGCCACCACTCGGGGATGGAGTTGTTGACGGAAGCGGGCGTTTTGAACGCGCCGGTGAGAATCCAGTACAGCGGGAAAAGGAAGATAACCGCCGCTATGACGATGATGAGGATCAAGGTGATGGTCCGATAGACGGATGTGCGTTTGACGCCTGTATTCATATCTTCCCCTCCTCTCAGCTCTCAGATTTGGCCAGCTTGAACTGAACCGCCGACAGCGCCGCAATGCACAGCGCCAGAATGACGCCCATGGCGTTGGCGTAGCCGTACTTGTACAGGGTGAAGGCGCTGTAGTAGATATAGTACATCACCGTGTCCGTGGCATGCTCGGGCCCGCCGGAGGTGAGCAGCTGGATCAGCGCGAAGCACTGGAAGCTGTTGATGGTGGTGATGACCAGGATGTACAGGGTGGTGGGCATGATCTGGGGCCACTTCACCTTCCAGAACACCTGCAGGTCGGTGGCGCCGTCCACCTGGGCGGCCTCCACCAGGGTCTGGTCCACGTTGCCCAGGGCGGAGACGTACAGCACGATGGGCTGGCCCACCGAGGTGGTGAACAGGATCAGGATGATGCAGCCCAGGGCGAATTTGTCGTCGCCCAGCCAGTTGATGTTCTTCTCCCACAGCCCCAGGTTGGTGCCCACATAGTTCAAAACGCCGTTGTAGTAGTGGTAGATCCACTTCCACACCACGGTGACGGCCACGGAGCCGGTGACCACGGGCAGGTAAAAGATGACGCGGAAGGCGGAGCACGCCCAGTTCTTCATGTTGTAGATGCGCGCGCCCACCCACAGCGAGAACACACACACCGTAGGGACGGACACCACCACGATGATGACGGTGTTCACCAGGGCCTTCAGGAAGGTTTTATCCTGGAACAGGTCGATATAGTTTTTCAGCCCGATGAAGTCGCTGCTCCCGCCGGCGCTCATGGTGGCGTTGGTCAGGCTGGTGACCACGCACATGAACATGGGATAGACCACGAACGTCAGGAAAAACACCAGGCTGGGCAGCAGGAACAGATAGCCCGAGATGGTCTCACGGCGGACCAGCGCGCGGCTCATGCTGCCGGGTTTGGACTTTGCCAAGGTACAGACCTCCTCTCTAGTTCTGGAAAAGGGGAAGCGCCCTCCCAGCGCCAAAACGCAGGGAGGGCGCGCATTACCCTATATGCCGGTTTCGTTCAATTGCCGGAAGGCTCAGCCCGCCTCAGCCGCCTCGGCGGCCGCGTTGGCCTCGGCCACGAAGGCGTCCAGCTCGGTCTGCACGTCGCCGCCGTTGCCGATGCGCTGCAGGGCGTTCCACCAGGCGGTGCGGGCCTCGGGCCAGCCCAGGGTGATCTGGTAGTAGGGGCCCATGAAGGGGACCAGCTTGCCGTACTCGGTCATGAGGGCCTCGTCCTCAGTGCCCGCATACAGGCCGGACACGTCGCGGGTGGCCCAGTAGCCGGTGGCCTCCACGATCTTCTTGTACTGGGCCTCGTCCTCGGTCATGAACTTCACGAAAGCCTTGGCGGCCTCCACCTTGGCGGCGTCGCCGTTGTCAAAGATGCCGAAGCCCCAGATGCCGCCCTGGAGGGAGGGATCGCCGGACTCGGTGGGGAAGGCCATGGGGAAGATCTCGAAGCTGGCGGTCTTGCCCTGGGTGTCGCTCTTGGCGGCGCCCACGTTCCAGCAGGTGGCCATGGCCAGGGTGCCGTTACAGAACAGGTTGATCTCGTCGCCGCCCACGATGCCCGGGTCAAACTCGATGCCGTTCACGTCCACCAGGGCCTGGAGGGCCTGGACGTTCTCGGCGCAGTTGGCGGTGTAGCGGGTGAAGTCGGAATTGGTGTACTGGCCGCCGTACATGTTGGTGACGAGAGCGCGGTTGCCCTGGTCGCCGCCCTGGCCGCCGCAGAACACCACGCCCACGTTGGGATGGATGGCGGCCACGGCCTCCACGGCCTTCAGGAAGTCGGAGGTGGACTTCCAGGTGTGGGTGTCCTCATTGATGTACTGCATGGCGCCGGCCTGGGTGAACAGATCCTTGTTGATGCCCATGCAGTGGGCGGTCTGGCACACGGGCAGCTCGTACATGGCGCCCGCAGCGTTGGTGCAGGAGCCGGCGGTCACGTCATACGTGCCGGCGGGCAGCAGGTCCTTCAGGTCCACCAGGTAGCCCTTGGCGCCCCAGTTGGCCACCAGGCGCTCCGGGCCCTCAAAGATCAGGTCGGGGGCGTTGTTGGCCTCGATCATGCCGTTGACGGTCTGGTCGCCGTTGGTGTAGTCCAGGTAGACCAGCTCGATCTTCACGTTGGGATACACCGCGTTGAAGTCGGCGATCAGGCCCTTGACCACGGTTTCGTCGGTCATCTTGCCCACAGGGTAGGTGGCAAGCGTGAGGTTGGCGGTCAGGTCGTTGCCGGTGGGCTCGTTGACCGGCTCGGACTGGCTGGGATCGGGGGCCTTGGTGGGGTCGGGCGCCTTGGTGGGATCAGGGTCCTTGCTGCCTGTGGTGCAGGCAGCAAGGGAGAGCACTATGCATAGTGCCAGCACCAGCGCGAGAGCCTTCCGAATTGTCTTCATTCTAAGTATCCTCCTCATTTTCGATAATTCCGGCCTGCTTCTCCCGCAGGCTCTTGTGTAGATTGTATAATGATTTCCAGCGCTTGTCAATATGGATATGCAAATTATTTTTTATTCTCCCTTATGCCTGAAAAAATTTTCATTTTTCCAGCAGTTCGCCCAAAATTCCATCCACCAGGATCAGGGAGCGGGGCACATGGAAGGGGCCTTTAAAGGTAGAGCCCTTGGTGGACGGCATGGTGGGCAGCCCGTCCCGGCGCAGGTAGCCGTACCACTCGCCGTACTCCGGGTCAGCGAAGTGGGCCTTGCAGTAGTCCACGGTCTTATAGAACCAGTCCAGGTATTTTTCCTCCCCGGTGTCCCGGTAGAGCATGGAGGAGGCGATGAGGATCTCGTTATGGGGCCACCACAGCTTCATGTCGTGCTCATATGCCTCGGGGGGCTTGCCCAGGCAGTCGGTGAAGTAGAGCAGCCCGCCGTACTCATGGTCCCAGCCCATATCGATGGCCCAGTCAAAGATCTGCGCGGCCTTGGCCGTCAGCTCCCGGTCGCCGGTGCGCCCGGCGTGCTCCAGCAGGAACCACACCCCCTCGATGTCGTGGCCCGGGTTGACGGTGCGTCCCTCGGTGTAGTGCAGCCTGGGCGTGCCGTCCACGTCCACATTCTCCAGCACGCACCGCAGCTCGGGCTTCACGTGGTACTGGAAAATCTCGTCCACACACTGCTGGGCCCGCTGCTCATAGAGGTCCTTCCGCTCGGGGTCCACCCGGAGCATCACCCCGGTGACGTTGAGGATAATCATGGGCCCGCCGAAGGAGCGGCCCTGCCGGGTCTCCGGGATGGTCTTGGGGCCCAGGCCGGTGGGGTCGGCCATGCCGTGATTCAGCTCCCAGTACAGGTCATAGGCCCTTCTCGCCCGCTCCAGCCGGACGGGCTCGCCGGTGACGCCGTAGTACTCCGCGTTGGCCAGGGCGTAAAACGCCTCGGAGAAGCAGTAGCGCCGCTGGCGCAGGGGCTTGCCGTCCCCGGTGACGGTGAAGTACATCCGATTGCCTGCGGCGCGGTTGATGCAGTGTTCCTCCATAAAGTCCAGGCAGCTTCTGGATGCCTGCAGCCACTCCTCCCGCACGCCGTAGCTGTGGCACAAAAAAGCGAAGATCCAGCCGCACCTGCCCTGCATCCACACGCTCTTGTCGGTGGAGTAGATCTCCCCCTTCCGATCCAGGCAGGTGTACACCCCGCCGTGCTCCTTGTCCATGCCGTGCTCCAGCCAGAAGGCGGCGCAGCGGTCCAGTTCCTCCCGCACCCATTGGCGGGTCTGTTCCATTTTTACCCGGTCCATCGCCCATCTCCGTCCTTTCCTTTGTGCGCTGCGCGCAAAACAGATTGGTTTCTTTCCGTCGGCTTGTGGGATTTCCACAGCTCACATCCGCATTGTACCATTCCGGGCAAAATTTTTCAAGAAATATATTTTTTGAAAATTCCTTCTATTTTTCGGCAAAAGTGCGTGACAGCCGCCCCGGCCTGTGATATCATAGCCTCACCACAAATTTCGGAACGCGGAGGTAAACGGCATATGAAAAAACACATCGTCTGTATCGGCGACTCCAACACCCACGGCTACTGCGCCGATCCGGCCGACTGCGCCGAGGGCGGCATCCGCTTCAACGAGGACGAGCGCTGGACCTGCCTGCTGCAAAAGGCCCTGGGGGAGGACTATCTGGTGACGGAGGAGGGGCTGAGCGGCCGCACCACCGTATTCCCCGACCCCCTCCACGAGTCCATGGACGCGCTGGGCGTCATCTACGCCCTGCTGAAAAGCCACGAGGCGGTGGACCTGCTGGTTATCATGCTGGGCACCAACGACGTAAAGGAGCGGCTGGGGGCCAACGCCGCCTGCATCGCCATCGGTATGGAGCGGCTGGTGCGCAAGGCCCAGAGCGTGGACTGCTGGGGGGATCACGCCCCCAACATCCTCATCGTCTGCCCCCCCGCCATCCTGCCCGAGATGGAGGGCAGCGAATGCGGCATCCCCATGGGTAAGGGCTGCCTGGAAAAGTCCCGGGAGCTGCCCCAGTACCTGGAAAAAACCGCCCGGCTGGTGGGGGCCCATTATATGGACGCGGCGCAGTGCGAGTTCAACCGGCTGGACGGGATGCACCTGACCCGGCGAGGCCACGCCCAGCTGGCGGATATGCTGGCCGGGCTGGTGCCCACGCTGCTATGAACCAGATCTTCAACCCGGAAAACTTCTTCTGGAAATGCTTTGATAAGATGGCGGACGTGGTGGGGCTGAGCCTGCTGTGGTTCATGTGCTCCCTGCCGGTGGTCACCATCGGCCCCGCCTGCGCCGCGCTGTACGACGCCTCCGCCCGCTGCGTCCGGGGCGGGGAGGGCTCCCCCTACGGCCGGTTCCTGCGCACCTTCCGCCGGGAGTTCAAGAGCGGCGCGCTGTGCGCCCTCACCTGGGGGACGGCGCTGCTGCTGCTTTTTTTCGGGCATAACATCGCCCTCGACCTGGCCCGGCAGTCCGGCTCTAAGCCCATGCTGGCGCTGGCGGCGGCCTATCTGGTGCTCCTGCTGGTCCCCGCCGGGATGCTGTGCTGGCTGTTTCCCCTGCTCTCCCGGTTCCAGTACACCTTCCGGGCGCTGAACAAGGCGGCCCTCCAGTTCTGGTTCGCCCACCTGCCCTCCACCCTGGCCATGGCGGCGCTGCTGGCGGTGTGCGTGAATATATGCTTCCAGCTTCTGCTGCCGGTGTGCTGCCTGCCCTGCCTTCTGGCGCTGGCCCACTCCCTCTTTGCCGAGCGGGCCTTCCAGCGTCACATTTCCCAGGACGAGCCCCCCAACGACGGCTCATCCTAGCGCGCTCTGCACATAGAAGGAGGGGACAGGCCATGGCCTGTCCCCTCCTTTTCACGCTTGTCCCGCCCGGCAGCCCTGTCAGGGCAGCGCATCGTACGCTTCCCCGTCCACCGGCGCGCACCATTCGGTGGAGCAGCCCTCTCCAGGCGCCTCCAGCGCCACATGGGAAAACCAGCTGTCCCTGGCCGCCCCGTGCCAATGCTTTACCCCCGCTGGGATAAACACCACGCCGCCGGGGTTCAGCGCCCGCGCCTCCCGGCCCCACTCCTGATACCAGCCCCGGCCATCGGTGCACAGCAGGAGCTGCCCGCCGCCCTGGGCGGCGTGGTGGATATGCCAGTGGTTGCGGCAGCCCGGCTCAAAGGTGACGTTGGCCAGGAAAATCGCCTGCTTGGGGTCTGTCAGGGGCTTCAGATAGGACTTGCCCACAAAATACTGCGCGTAGGCCGTATTGGGCTCCCCCAGCCCGAACAGCCCGCCGCCAGTCCCGCCCCCGTCCTTGTACGCCTCCACCGCCATACGGAAGGCCGCCCAGGCGTTGGGCCACCCCGCATAAAACGCCAAATGGGTCAGAATATCCGCCATTTCGCCCTTTGTCACGCCGTTTTCCCGGGCAGCCGCCAGATGGTATTGGAACGAGCTGTCGATGAGCCCCTTGCTCACCAGGGCGGATATGGTAAGGATGGAGCGCGTTTTGAGGGACAGCGTCCCCTCCCGGCCCCACACCTCGCCAAAGAGCACGTCGTCATTCAGATGGGCGAACTGGGGGGCAAACTCCCCCAGGCTGTCCCGGCCCGCTGTCTGCTTTGCCATAATAATCCCCTTTCTTTCAGCCCATGGACAGGGTTGCGCCCACGTCCCCGCCGCCCAGGATATCCCGCAGCTCCCCGGCACCCACCCCCTCGATCCTTCCCAGCCGGGTGAGGCTCCAGGAGTTGGCGCCGTAATAGATGACCAGCTGGTTCCCCTGGTAGAGGATCAGGTCCCCGGCCTGGGCGTCAATCCACTCGTCGTTGGCGGGCAGGTCAGCCCCCAGGGGTCCCACCTTCTCCATGCGGTTATAGTCCCGCATCTCCACGCTCAGCGGGCCGTCCGCCAGCAGCTCTGCCAGCGCCCGGGCGGAGGAATTGTCCGCCAGCGCGGCGGTGAGCACAGTTTTGTTGACGGCGATGTTCAGCATACCATCCGCCCCCTCCATCGGGCCGGTTGCGCCCAGCTCCAGGCCGTCCACCCAGCCCTTCACCGCCTCCCGGGACGCACCCGCGCCAAACCGCTCCCCGCTGCGCCACCGGGCCCAGGGGGCCAGGGCATTGAGCGCACCCTCGCTGCCGTCGATGCCGCTGCCCCCCGAGGTGCAGAAGGGGATGACGGTTTTCCCGCTCAGGTCACAGCCCTCCAGGAAGGTGCTGATGATCTTCGGCGCCTGGCCGTGCCAGATGGGATAGCCCAAAAACACCACGCCGTATTGCCCCATGTCCTCCACCTCGCCGTGAATGGCGGGGCGGGCGGCGGGGTCGTCCTGCTCCCGGCTGGCCCGGCTGGAAGCGTCGCGGTAGTCCAGGTCGGCGCCGGTGTAGGGCTTCTCCGGCGCGATTTCAAACAGGTCCGCCCCCACAATGTCCGCGATGTGCTCCGCCACGCCCCGGGTGCTGCCTGTGGCGGAAAAATAGGCCACCAGGATTCGATTTGCCCGCGGGTCTGCCCCCAGCGTCCCGCAGTTCATCACCGCCGCCGCAGCCTGGGCCCGGGTGGCGGGCCTGGAGCTGCCGTCAAAGCCGGGGATGCCATCCGTCACCGGCTCATCCGTGATCCGCTGGAGGATCAGGCTCAAATGCTCCTGAGTGATGGGGTCGCCGGTGCCGAACAGGCCGTTCCCGTAGCCGCCCACCAGCCTGTTACCGGCCGCCCAGCGGATGGCCTCGGTGTACCACTGCCCGCCGTCCACATCGGAGAAGCGCATCAGGTAATTCACCACCGGCTGCCCCGCCTGCCGCCACAGCACCGTGATCAGCATGGCCCGGGTGAGGGAGCCCTCCGGGTCAAAGCGGCCCTCCCCCACGCCTTCCATCAGCCCGTGTTCTCTCACATAGTCCACCGCCCCGGCATACCACGCGCCGCTGTCCACGTCGGAAAAGCCCGCAGACAAGCCCGCCATCCCGGCGGGGGTCTGCATGGGCGCGGCGGGAGCTCCGGCGTCCTCCCCCCTCCGGGCGGCGCAGGCCGGGAGCAGTAGCGCAAGCCCCAAGGCCAGCCCCAGAGCGGCGGCGGCCAGGCGCATCCATTTTTTCATCGGTCATCCACTCCTTACCATGCTTTAGAAGCTGTACCAATAGCCTCAGCACCCAGCTTTACGGCCAATCTGAATACTTTGGCTATTCGTACAGCTTCTGAGACACAACGCCATTTTACCACCGTCCCTCCCTATTGTGAAATACTTTGTTTCTATAGCCTTGTATGCCTTTTGTCTATGGGCCCCCGCCATACTGTCCTGCCCCGACCGCTCCCCCAAGGAGTGCCGCGACCGGGAGGGGCCCCCCTGCATCGCTGACAGCACGCAAAAAAGCGGCCCCGCCAACCGGCAGGGGCCGCTTTCTCCAGTTACCGCTCTCATGTTCACAGATCCGCTACGACAGCGCCTCGCCAAACACCCGCACCAGCTGCTCCTGGTGAAAGGGCTTTTCCACAAAGCCCCGGGTGCCGATGGCCTTGGCCCGCTCGAAGGTGTCGCCATAGGCCAGGGAGGAGATCATCACGATCCTGGCGTCCGGGTTGCTTTTCAGGATGATCTCCGCGGCGTCCAGCCCGTCCATCCCCTTCATAATGATATCCATGGTCACAAGGTCGGGCTTCACCGCGCCGTACTGCTCGATGGCCTCTTCCCCGCTGCGGCAGTATGCCGCCACCTCGTAATCCGTGCCCTTGAGTACGTCCTCCAGCTGGACTCTGACCAGCCTGGAATCGTCCACCACCATAACCCGCTTGCTCATCCCAAATCCTCCTTCCCTGCGGCGCTGTCCTCCTGGGGGCAGGCCACATGATGAATCAGATGCGCGCCCTTGCTGTGCTCGTCGGCATAGGTGAGCACAAACTGCGCCTCCTGCCCCTCCGGCTCATAGCGCCCATGGTAAAACGTGGGCGTGCCGAAATGGGCGGATACCTGCGTGGCCTGGAACATGGCCCCCGCCACCTTGCCGCACAGCACATTGAGATACTCCTTGCTGAACTCCTCCAGATCCTCCGCCGTCACCGTCTCCTCGTGGAAGGAGTTGCCCGCCATGCGGGCCAGCAGGCTGGTGTCGGCGCACAGGGTCAGGCTGGTGGAAAAGCCCTTGTCAAAGGTGATGTGCACCGTGCACAGATCCTCCCCCAGCGGCTGCTCCCCCTGGTGCAGGCGCACGCCGGCGGTCCGCTCCGTCACGTCCTGCAGGGCCTGGTCCAAAATCTGCGCCAGCTTTTCTTTGGTCAGAGCGCTGTTCATCCCTCCACCTCCGTCCCATCCTGCGCCTGGGCGTACTGCCGCTCCCCGTCCTCCAGCACCCGCCGGATGCGGCTGAGCAGGTCGTCGGGGGCGAAGGGCTTTAAAATATAGTCGCTGATTCCCAGGGTAATCCCCTCCATCACGGAGTCCTTGTCCTCCATGGCGGTGAGCATGATCACCGGGATATCCGCCCGGTCCTTCATGTCCCGGATCTCCCGCAGGGTCTCAAAGCCGTTTTTGGGCGTCATCCGAATGTCCAGGAGGATCAAATCCGGCTTCACCCGCTCCAGATACCGCAGGGCCCGCACCCCGGAATTCACCGTGATTACCTCGTAATATTTCTCCAGGGTATCCGTTATCCGCAATAAAATCGTGGCCGCGTCGTCCACCGCTAAAATACGTTTCCTTCCGCCCCTTGCGCTGGTTTGGATCATGTTCACCCTTCCTCCTTTTCAAGCCTGCTCAGCAGCCCGCCCAAAAGCGCCTCGGCATTGTCGTCCTCATACAGCTTCAGCTGCCCCTGGATCTCCCGCAGGCTGTCCTCCGCGTCCTGGGGCAGCGCGCAGCGCAGCAGGGCCTCCACCATCCCGGCGCACTCCCTTGAGCGGAAATCCTGAAGCTCGCCCAGGGCCGCGCCCACCCGCTCCCGCAGCTCCTGGGGGGAGAGGGGGAGCTTTTCCTCCTGGGACTGGTTTTGCCGCCGTCCCTCCAAGAACTGCCCGATCTGGTCCAGCAGCGCCTCCTGGGCCTCCATCAGGCGGGGAAACTGCTGGAGGATAAAGGCCGTGTCGCCCTGGGCGGAGGCGTTCTCCTGGGCCCGGGCCAGGTTGGACACCTCCATGGCCCCGATGTTGGCCGCGGCGCTCTTCAGGCCGTGCACCTCCGTGCGGTAGCGGGACAGGTCCTGGAGGCCGGAGTCCACCAGCTCCCGCAAAAGCCCCGTCTTGCGCCGGCCGTCCATGCAGTACAGCTCCAGCAGCTCCACAAAGCCCGCCTCATCCCCGGTGTAATAGCGCGTGGCCGTGTCCATGTCGATCCCCACAATGGGGAACGCCGCCGGATTCAGGGCGGGCCGGCCCTCCTCCCCGCCGTCCCCGGACTGCCGCCGGTCCTCCGGCACCCAGCGGGCCAGCAGCTGGCCCAGCTCCCCTCGGTCCAGGGGCTTGGCGATGAAGTCCTGGAAGCCGCAGTCCAAAAACTTCTCCCGCATCCCCTCCATGGCGTTGGCGGCGAGGGCGATCATGGCCGGGGCCTTCCCATTCTCCCCGCACTGCCGGCGGATGATCGTCGCCGCCTCAATGCCATCCATCATGGGCATCATATGATCCATGAAAATGATGTCGTAGCGCTTTTGCCGCACCAGCTCAATGGCCTCCGGCCCGCTCTCCGCCTCGTCCAGGTCAAAGGCGTAGCTCTTCAAGAAGCCCCGGGCCACTTTGCGGTTGATGACGTTGTCGTCCACCACCAGCACCTTCACCCCAGGGGCGGTAAACGCCTCCGCCCGTTCCAGCTCCGCCCGGGACACCTCCGGCACCTCCGCAATGGTGCGCCGGTCCACAATCTTCTGGGGGATCGTGATAATAACCGTGGTACCCTCGCCGTAGACGCTCTCCACACGGATCGTTCCGCCCATCAGCTCCACCAGATGCTTGACGATGGCCAGCCCCAGCCCGGTGCCCTCCACGCTCCGGTTCCGCTTGGAGTCCACCTGGCGGAAATCCTCGAAGATCTTGTTCAGATCCTCCTCCCGGATGCCGCAGCCGGTGTCCTCCACCCGGAAGGTGATCAGCTCCTCGTCCCCGCCGGGGCCGGGCTCCCCGGTGACGCTGGCGCGGACATAGCCCTCCTTGGTGAACTTGATGGCGTTGTTGATGATGTTGATCAAAATCTGCTTGATGCGCCCCTCGTCGCCGTTGTAGCGGCAGGGGAGGGTGTCGTCGCACTCATACTTCATAATGAGCCCGCGCTTGGAGGCGGCCATGTCCATCATGCCCACCACCTCGCCCACCACCGTCTTCAGGTGGTAGTCGGTGTATACCAGCTCCATCTTGCCCGCCTCCACCTTGGACAGGTCCAAAATGTCGTTGATGATGGCCAGCAGGTTCTTTGCCGCCGACTGCACATCCTTGGCGTGGGCGTAGATGGCGGAGTCCCGGCACTCCTCCATGATGATGTCGTTCAGGCCGATGATGGCGTTCATGGGGGTGCGTATCTCGTGGGACATGTTGGCCAGAAACTCGCTCTTGGCGATGTTGGCCTTCTCCGCCTGCCGCCGCACCCGCTTGATCTCGTTGATGTAAGCCTTGATATCGGTCATGTCCAGGACCAGGATGACGCAGCCCTGCTTCTGGCCGTTTTCGTCCACGATCTGCTTGCTGTGGCACTCGTAGTTCTGCCCGTTGATGGAAAAGCTCCAGGGGACGCTCTCGTTGAGCATCTCCTCCCGGAAATCCTCCACCACCCGGATATTCTCCCCCAGCTTATGGGCGGGCAGGCTGGCAAAAATATTGGCCGCCGCCCGGTTGTAGCTCACCAGCCTGTCGTGGTCGTCCAGGGCGATCACGCCGTCCCCCAGGCTCTCCAGCACCTTTTCCGCCGCCAGGTGGCGGAAGTCGTAGTTGCGGCGGCTCCACACCACGATGACCACCATGGACATGGCGATGGCCAGCGTCACCGGCGTCAGATCGAACACGTTGGCCAGCTTGAACACATAGGCCACCAGCACAATGACAGGCAGGGTGGAGATGACCAGGATCGTCTGATACTGGCGGCTGACCTCCCGGTCCGAGCGCAGGCGGATGGCCCGCACCAGGGTGAAAATACAAAGCGCATAGGGGATGATGATGCG
The DNA here is from genome assembly GCA_910587255.1 of uncultured Oscillospiraceae bacterium. Taxonomy (GTDB): domain Bacteria; phylum Bacillota; class Clostridia; order Oscillospirales; family Oscillospiraceae; genus Enterenecus. The sequence continues at coordinate 3,897 of CAJUKT010000005.1, read as the reverse complement.
AGTAACCATGAACACCATGTACAGCGGTCCGTAGGAGATGCTGACATAGTGGAAGCCGTCCGCAGTGGACAGCCACTCAAACTCCCGGTAAAACAGGCCGTTCCAGTTGAAAAATACCGTGGGCAGAATCAAGAAATTGATAATCCCAAGCACGCGCAGCAGCTTTTTGGGCGGAGTGGCGTAGCAATAGGTGTAGATAAACCAGCAGTAGCACAGCGGCACAAAGGCGGAGCCCACGTTTTCCATCGTCACCGCCGCCACAGCGGCCTCCACGGTGGGGGCGGTCAGCTCCAGCAGGTAGCCTACATTCTGCACCAGCGAGCCGCACATGATAAAAATCAGCAGCTTCTGTTCCCGCGCCCCGTCCCCGTTGAGCAGGAGAATCAGGGCCACAAAAATGAGGCATGTGCCCAGACATTCCAGTATTATGACAAGGTTTACCATTTTGTCCACCCGCCCGTATCCTGATTCATATTCGGGGGCCGCGCGCGGCAGCTTTTGCCGACAATAACAATAGTACATTTTGGCCACGATGTCAAGGAATATCGCCCGCCGCCCCGCCCCCCTTGCCCGCGCTTGACGGGGCGGTCCCCCTCTGATATACTTTTGAAAAAGGAAGGGGGCGTCCGGCCATGGAGCTGCGCGTTTTGCGTTACTTTTTAGCGGTGGCCCGGGAGGAGAGCATCTCCGCCGCCGCCCAAGCCCTGCACCTGACCCAGCCCACCCTGTCCCGGCAGCTCATGGACCTGGAAGCGGAGGTTGGCAGGCCCCTGTTCCTCCGGGGCCGGCGGATCACCCTGACGGAGCATGGGGTGCTGCTGCGCCGGCGGGCGGAGGAGATCCTGGCCCCGGCGGACAAGACCGCCGGGGAGCTGGCCGCCGCCGGGGAGACGGTGGCGGGGGACGTATACATCGGGGCCGGCGAGACCCAGGGGGTGCATGTGCTCACCCGGGCGGCCATGCGGCTGCGGGAGCGCTACCCCCTGGTGCGCTTCCATATCTCCAGCGGAGACACCATGGACGTGGCCGAGCGGCTTGACCAGGGGCTGATCGACTTTGGGCTGATGTTTGAGCCCATTGACCGCAAAAAATACGGGGTATGCCCCCTGCCTGTCTGGGACGCCTGGGGCGTGCTCATGCGCCGGGACAGCCCCTTAGCCCAAAAGGAGGCTGTCGCCGCCGGCGACCTGGCGGACCTGCCCCTCATCGTCTCCCGCCTCATGGGCCGCCGGGATTCCCTGGACCCCCGCCATCCGCTGGGCCGGTGGTTTCAGCAGCTTCCCCGCCCCCTGAACATCGCGGCCACCTACAGCCTGCTCTACAACGCCTCGCTGATGGTGGAGGACGGGCTGGGGTACGCGCTGTGCCTGGGCGGGATCATCAACACCGCCGGGGAGAGCGGGCTGTGCTTCCGTCCCCTGACGCCGGAGGCGCCCGCCCATATGGGCGTGGTGTGGAAAAAGCAGCAGGTATTCTCCAAAGCCGCGCAGCGGTTTCTGGCCGTCCTCAACAGCGGGGAGCCCTAGCGGAAGGCCGTCAGGAGAATGGCGGGGCGTCCATCTGGGAAACATGGGATCAAACAAACGCGGGAGGCGGTTGATCATGCGCATTGAAGTGATACAGGGGGTTCTGCTCCCCTTCCTGGGAACGATTCTCGGCGCGGGGTGCGTGTTCTTTATGCGAGGCGGCCTGCGGCCCATGCTCCAGCGGGCGCTCACCGGCTTTGCCGCCGGGGTGATGGTGGCGGCGTCCATTTGGAGCCTGCTGGTCCCCGCCATGGAGCAGGCGGAGGACATGGGCCAACCGGCGTTTCTTCCGGCGGTGCTTGGCTTTTGGCTGGGCATCCTGTTTCTGCTGGCGCTTGACCGGACGGTCCCCCACCTCCACCAGGACAGCAGCCAGCCCGAGGGCCTCCACGCCCAGCTGAAAAGGACCACCATGCTGGTGCTGGCCGTCACCCTCCACAATATCCCGGAGGGCATGGCGGTGGGCGCCGTGCTGGCCGGCTGGGCTGCGGGGGAGCAGACCATCTCCCTGGCCGGGGCGCTGGCGCTGTCCATCGGCATCGCCATCCAGAACTTCCCGGAGGGCGCTATTATCTCCATGCCCCTCCGGGGCGCGGGGACGCGCAGGCGGCGGGCGTTTCTCTACGGGGTGCTGTCCGGCGCGGTGGAGCCCATCGCCGCGCTGCTCACCATCTGGGCTGCGGGGCTGATCCTCCCGGCCCTGCCCTACCTGCTCAGCTTTGCCGCCGGGGCCATGGTCTACGTGGTAGTGGAGGAGCTGGTCCCAGAGGCATCCGCCGGCGCCCACTCAAACTTGGGCACGCTTTTTTTCGCATTTGGGTTCACCCTCATGCTGTGGCTGGATGTGGCGCTGGGCTGAGCCGGGCGCGCGCCTATACGGCGGCGGCTTGGGAGGCCAGCGCGGCGTACTGCTCCCAGACAATGGGGAGCACGCGCTCCAGGCGGAAGCGCTCCACGCTGTCCCTGGCCCGGCGGGCCAGCTCCCGCCCCAGCCCGTCCTCCCGGGCCAGCCGCATGAGCCGCTGCGCGCACCCCTCCACGTCCCCATAGGGGTAGAGCAGGCCCGTCCCGCCGTCCTCGATCAGGTCCCGGTGCCCCTTCACATCGCTGGCCGCCACCGGCAGCCCCGCGTACATCGCCTCCATGATATTGAACGGCAGGCCCTCGCTCCGGCTGGCCGACACCGCCGCGTCCGCCATGGCGTACCACCCCGGCACGTCCTCCACCTGCCCGGGGAACAGCACCCGGCCGGCCACTCCCAGCTCCCGGGCCAGCCCTTCGCACCGCCCCCGCAGCGCCCCGTCCCCCGCCAGCGCCAGCCACATCCGTTCCGGCAGCTGCGCCATGGCGCGGATGATTACCTCCTGGCTTTTCCGCTTTGAAAATTCCGCCGCGTATACCGCCACAAAGGCGTCCTCCGGGACGCCCCATTTTTTGCGCATTTCCCTGCGCCTGTCCGGCCCCGTCCCCTCAAACCGGGAGAAGTCCACCCCTACCCCGGGAACCTGCACCACCGTCCCGCCCAGCTTGTACCGTTTCGCCGTCCCATAGTCCCATTCGTTCATCGCCAGCAGCAGGTCCGTCTCCCCGGCCGTCCACCGCTCCGCCGCCAGCAGAACCCCCCGCTTCAGTCCAGGCGTCTCATCGTCAAACAGATACCCGTGCACCATGTTCGCCACCCGCGGCCGCGCCCGCAGCCCCTTTGCCGCCAGCCGCGTGAAAAACGCCGCCAGCGTCGTGTGCGCCACCACCAGGTCGTACCCCTCCGCCGCCATCTTTTCCCGCAGCTGCGCCGCCGCCCGCAGGTTCCCCGCGGACCACATCCGCTTCTCCAGCGGCAGGCCGATTACCTCCTGCGCGTACGGCACCGCCACCGGCCTTCCCCCGCAGGCCACGTGCACCGTCCACCCCTCCCGGCAGAACCGCTCCAGGTACGCCAGGTGGAAATTCACCACATGGGAGTATGTAGACGCCGTAAACAGTACCTTTCCACCCATTCTCCATCCTCCTTCAACGCAGCGCTTCCCCGTTCACAAACTTGCCCCCGAACACCGTCTTCAGCAGGATCTCTATGTCGAACAGCACGCTCCAGTGCTCGATGTAGTACACGTCATGCTCCACCCGCGCCTTGATCGACGTGTCGCCCCGCAGGCCGTTCACCTGCGCCCAGCCCGTGATCCCGGGCCGGACCTGGTGCTTCACCATGTACAGCGGCACGTCCTCCTTGAATTTCTCCACATAGTACGGGATCTCCGGCCGCGGGCCCACCAGGCTCATGTCGCCCTTCAGCACGTTGAAGAACTGCGGCAGCTCGTCCAGCGAGCATTTCCGCATGAACGCGCCGAACCTCGTCTTCCTCCCGTCGTGGTTC
>CAJUKT010000004.1 GCA_910587255.1 uncultured Oscillospiraceae bacterium | reverse complement strand
TCCCTGGCCTTGACGCCGAAGCGCTCCTCCATGAGATGGAGCTGCTCATCGGTGATGGTGTTTTTCAGCGGCAGGTGGGTGATCTTCATGTAGATCTCCGCCGCCTTCTCGGCGGTCTCAATCAGCCCAAAGGTCTCGTCCAGATCCTTCCCTGCGCCGTAGATGCCGTGCTGGGACCACACCACCAGCCGGGCGGTGCCCATCTGCTCCGCCGTGGCCTGCCCGATCTCGTTGGTGCCGCACAGCATCCAGGGCAGCACGTTCACCCCCTCGGGGAACACCACCACGCATTCGCTGCACATCTGCCACAGGGTGCGGGTAAAGGAGCGGCTGTCCAGGTCGTGGACATAGGTCATGGCCAGCAGGTTAGCCGGGTGGCAGTGCATGACGATGCGGTTGGCCGGGTCCACGGACAGGCGCGCGGCGTGGCTCATCATGTGGGCGGGGAACTCGGAGGTGAACTTGCCGCCGCCGGTGAAGCCCCAGAGAAGCTGGGCGTTCCTGCCGCCGCCGGTGATATGGATGAGGCCCAGGTTGTCCGCCGGATCATACTGCACGTTCTTGAAATATTTGCCCGTCCCCGTCACCAGGAAATACTTTCCCTCCAGCGCCGGGGCCTCAAACCCGGTGGGGATGTCCCGGAGCACCGCGTTCACGTCCAGATACTCCGCCACCTCCGCCTCGTCCAGCAGCCAGCTGATGTTGCCGCCGTTGCGCTCATCCCAGCCGTGCTGGTACATGTTGGTGCAGGTGCGCACCATTTCCACCAAAAAGGGCGCTTCCAAAATGTTTTTCATCACAATCAACCTCTCTTGCTGAGCACGTCAGCCTCGTATTGTTCCACCAGGGGGAACCACGCGCCGTCCAGCGGCACGCCGCTCCGGCGGCAGTATTCGTCCCAGATTTCCCCGAAGGGGGCGGTTTTCAGCTCCTCCTGGAGCACCATGAGCTTGGTAAAATTGCCGCCGTCTTGAAGGGCTTTTTCCGTTTCCACCGGCTGGAGCAGGGCAAACAGCAGGGCCTTTTGCAGGTTTCGGAAGCCGGTGGCCCAGGCCGCCAAGCGGTTGATGGAGGCGTCGAAGTAGTCCAGGGCGATGTGCACCCGCTCCGGGCCGCAGCGGACAATCTCCCGGCAGATTTCGCGGGTTTCGTCGTCGAACAGCACCACATGGTCGCTGTCCCAGCGGATGGGCCGGGTGACGTGGAGGGCGATCTCGGGGAAGAAGGCCAGCAGCGCCGGGATCTTATCGCTCACCACCTCGGTGGGGTGGTAGTGGCCGTTGTCCATCAGGGGGATGCACTTGTCCCGGTTGAAGGCGGCGTAGGAGAGGGCGAACTCCGCGCTGCCCACAGTGTACGCCTCCACCCCGATGCCAAATACCTTGCTCTCAATGCAGGGCTTCACCAGCTTGAAGTCGTAGGGCTCGGAGAGGATTTCGTCGATGGATTGGCGGTAACGCGCCCGGGGCTCCATGCGGTCGCCGGGGATGTCCTTGAAGCCGTCCCCCGTCCAGATGTTCATCACGCAGGGCTGGCCCAGCTGCTCCGCCAGGTACTGGGAGATGCGGATGCAGGCTTTCCCATGGTCGATCCAGAAGCGGCGCGTCTCCTCGTTGGGGGAGGACAGGGTCAGCGGGTCGCATTTGGGGTGGGAGAAAAAGGTGGGGTTGAAGTCGCAGCCCAGGCCCCGCGCCTTGCAGAACTCCACCCAGGGGGCGAAGTGCTTGGGCTCCAGCGCGTCCCGGCCGGCCCACTCTCCGGGCCCGAAGATGGCGTAGCTGGCGTGGAGGTTCAGCTTTTTCAGGCCGGGGCACAGCTTCAGCACCATGTCCAGGTCGGCCATCAGCTCCTGGGGGGTGCGGGCCCGGCCGGGGTAATTCCCCGTGGTCTGGATGCCGCCGGTGAGGGGGGCGCTGGGGTCGGTGTCGAACCCCCGCACATCGTCGCCCTGCCAGCAGTGGAGGGACACGGGGATGGTGTTCAGCGTCTCCAGTGCCCTGTCCGCGTCCACGCCTAGAGCGGCGTATTTCTCTTTTGCTTCTGCGTAGCTCACGTGAGTTCCTCCTGTTGTAGTATTCTCCACATTCCGTTGCCGGGCAAAACCGTGAAGGCCAGCAATGCTTTTGTGGCGGATTAAAGTTCTTTTTGCTTTTTTTCTTTCAAGTAAAAGAAGCCGCCATTTGGATTTTCAGATTACCCAGCGCCGTGGCCTCGATGGGCAGGGCAATCACGGTTTTGCCCGTGGCTTCCTCGGTGAGGCGGTTCAGGAACCCGTTTTTCGCCCCGCCGCCCACGATGTAGAGCTTGTCGTAAGTACGGCCTGTGTTTTCCTCCAACTCCCGAATGGCATCCCGGTAGCTCAGGGCCAGGGAGCGGTAGGCACAGCGGAAATAGTCCCCCGCCGCCTCCGTCTTTTTGTCCAGCGAAGCGTCAAAGGCCGCTTTCATACTCTCCGGGGCCAGGAAAATTTGGGCGTTGGTGTCCACGGTGCCATCAAAGGCGCTGGCCTCCGCTTCCGCCACAATCTCCGGGAAGGTCCTGTCCGGGCACAGCTCGCTACGCAGGCGGTTGACCATCCACATGCCCATGATGTTCTTCTGATAGCGGTTGCAGCCCACCCCGCCCTCGTTGGAGTAGTTGGCGGCCATGCTCTTTTCATCGGTGCGGGGCCGGGGCGTTTTCACGCCCAGAAGCGACCACGTCCCAGAGGAGATATAGAGCTGTTCCCCGTCCATGGGAATGCCCTCTACAGCGGAGGCGGTGTCGTGGGTGGCGCACAGCACAGCCTTGATCCCCTTGTATTCGCCCACAGCCGTCCCCGGCTGGCTCAGCCTGGGGAACAGATGGGCGGGCAATCCCAGCTTTTCGGTGAGCTCCAGATCAAATTCCCCGGTTTGGGCGTTCACCAGCCCGGTGGTGGTGGCGTTGGTGTACTCCTTGGCCTTCACCCCCGTGAGTTTCCACAGCAGGTACTCCGGCGCCATGAGGAAGTCCGTCACGCCCTCCAAGCGGCCCCGCCCCAGATCGTCGCACAGCTGATAGATAGTGTTGAAGGGCTGGAACTGGCAGCCGGTGTGGGCGTAGAGCTCCGCAAACGGGACTTTCTCGTGGACAGCCGGGATCACCGTCTCCGTCCGATTGTCCCGGTAGGCGTGGCAGGGCCAGACCTCCTGGTCCCCTCTGAGCAGAACGTAATCGCATCCCCATGTGTCGATGGAAAAGCTGACCAGCGCGCCAAACTCGTCCAGCGCCTTGTCGATGCCATGTTTCACGTGAAACATCAGTTCCGCAATGTCCCAGGTGAGGCGGCCATCCCGCTCCGTCACCCCGTTGGGGAAGCGGTAGACCTCCTTGGTCTGGAGCGCGCCGTCCTCCAGCCAGCCCACGATGTGCCGCCCCGACGACGCGCCGATGTCGATAGATAGGTATAATTTTATCACAGCATTCTCCAAAAAGAAAGATTTTTTGGGCAGCTGCTCAAAGAAATCAGCGTATTACCGCTGACTGCGGCCGGAGCCGCCGCCTCCGAGCGGAATATTCTCAAATTCATAGCTCCCCGGCATCAACTCCCGCGCCGTCCCGTCCGGCAGGATCAACTCTGCGGGAGCGGGCACGGTAACGCGCACCGTCACAGTTTCCCCATCCACATACCACGCCGATTTGATCTCCCCGGCCCGGCTGCGGTAGCAGCCCTCCGCCGCCCCCAGGCGGGCGTCCACAAAGGGCCGCAGGGCGATTTTGGCGTACCCCGGCTCCAAAGGCTGGATGCCCAGGATATAGCGGTAGTAGAACTCCCCTACGCTGCCGAAGGAGTAGTGGTTGAACGACACCATATTGTCATCGGACATTTTCTCCTCGTTCACCGTCCCATCCGGCCGCAGGGCGTCCCAGCGCTCCCAGGTGGTGGTGGCCCCGCGGTTCACCTGATAGAGCCAGCCGGGGCACTCCTCGTTGAGCAGCAGGCCGAAGGCCAGCTTTTGCTCCCCGTGGTCCGCCAGCAGGGGGAGCAGATGCTGGGTGGCGAAGAAGCCGGTCTGCATCCCCTCCGCGCGCAGCTTTTCCACCAGCTTGGCAAAGCAGGCATCCCACAGCGGCCCCGCCGGGATCACCATTTCCAGGGCCATCACATAGGCCCCCTGGTAGTCGTCCTTCATGGCGCCGTCCGGCTCCACGAACGCCTCCAGATAGGCGGCGGCGGTTTTTTCCAGCTGCGCGGCATAGCGGGCCTGGTCCTCCCCCTTTCCCAGCATCCCGGCGGTTTGGGAGAGGATACGCAGGTCGTTGACAATAAAGGCGTTGGACACCGGGCCGTTATGCATGGCCATATAGGCCGTGTCCTTGCCGGGGGCCAGCCAGTCCCCCAGGCTGGGGCCGACCCACAGGCCGTCCCGCCCCATGCCCATAGGGCCGGGGCCCATGTGCCGGATCTCGCACTCCACATGTGCTTTCATGCTGTCGTACTGCTCTTTCAAATAGCGGTCCGTGCCGAACTGCTCCCACATCATCCAGGGCAGGATGGTCACCGCGTTCCCCCAGCCCAGCATGGACATGAAGCCGATGCCCTCCGGCCCCCGGGCGGGCACCACCGGGGCCACATAGCCCTCGGCATTGTCCATCTGGGTATAGCGGATATCCTTGAGGAACTTGGCCAAGAACGCCTCGGTGTCGTAGTTATAGGCCCCGGTGCGGGCAAACACATGGCCGTCCCCGGTATAGCCCATCCGCTCGTCCCGCTGGGGGCAGTCGGTGGGCACCTCCAAATAGTTGCTGCGCTGGCCCCACACCTGGTTGCGGTAGAGCTGCTCCACCTTCTGGTTTGCGCAGGTGAAGAAGCCGGTTCGCTCCATCTCGCTGTGGACGGCGTAGGCGGTGAGCAGGCCGGGGACGTACTCCACCCCGGACAGCTCCGCGTAGCGAAAGCCCATGAAGGTGAATTTGGGGCGGTATTTCACGGCCTCGTCTCCCCTGTGGTAAACGAGCTCCGCCTTGGCCTTGCGGAGATTGGTGGTGTACAGGCTGCCGTCGGCGTTCAAAATCTCCCCGTGGCGCAGCTTGAGGGTGTCCCCTTCCATGTACGCCGGGTCGATTTCCACGAACCCGGCGAAGTTCTGCCCGAAGTCCAGGATGGTCACGTCTCCCCGTTTGACCGCAGACTTCACCGGCACCTCCTCCTGTACCTTGGTGTAGAGGACGCCGTCCTCAATGGCCTCCGGCAGCCTGCCCGCATAGGGCACGGCCTTCATCCCGCCGGGCTTCAGCGGCCCGGCGTGGTAGATCTCGCCGTCGTACAGCCCCGCGTATTCGTAAGGGCTTTCCATCAGGGACACGTCCCCCCTGCTGTGGGCGACGGGCGCTCCGTCCGCCGTCAGCACCCAGGACACGGCGGAGTGCTCCCCGTAGATCTGGCACTTGTTGTCAAAGGTGTAGCGTCCACAGTACCAGCCCTGGCCCAGGTACACCCGCAGAACGTTCTTCCCCGGAACCAGCAGCTCCGCCACGCCGTAGGTCTGGGCCTGGAGCTGGCGGTGGTAGTAGGTGTAGCCGGGGGCGAACAGGATGTCCCCCACCTTTTTGCCGTTCAGCTCCGCCTCGTACACACCCAGGGCCGTGATGGCCAGGCTGGCGGTTTTCACCTCCCCCACGGTGAAGCGCTGCTGGAATACGTCCACCGCGCCCTCCGCGAAGGGCCGGTCCGCCTGGATAAAGCGGTCTCTCAATTCCGCATACATGGCGGTTCCTCCTCGTCAAATCTATGTTCTCCGCCCCAGTCAGGGGGCGGAGAAAGCTGCTAAAATTTTTCATTCAGATACTCCGCGCTCAGCTGGAAGCTCTTCACCGGGCTCTTGTCAATCCAGTTGCGGTGGCTCTCCAGAATTACCGCCTCCACCCCGGCGTCCCGGGCCTTTTCACACAGGGCGTCCAGAGGCATGGAGCCCGTACCCAGCTCCATGCTGTCGCTTTTCAGGATGGGGGTCATGCATGGCCCTGACTGCCGCGTCCCCCGGTCGTTGATGTGCCACAGCTTCATCCGGCTCCCCAACGCGTCCATCACCCCCAGCGGGCCGGCCCCGGCGTCGGCGCACCAGTAGCTGTCGAACTCGAAATTGACATACTCCGGGTCGGTCTCCGCCAGCAGGATGTCATACCCGTTCGTCCCGGGGGCCAGGCGCAGGAACTCGCAGTTGTGGTTGTGGTAGAGCAGGGACACGCCCTCCTGCTTCAGCGCTGCCCCGGCCCGGTTGAGCCGCGCCGCCAGCTCCTTCACCGCCTCCGCCTCCCCGTAGGGGAAGCGGTACATACCGGTGATGACGATTTTGTCCGTGCCGAAGCTCAGGGCCTCTCCGGCCACGGCGGCGGGGCTGCGCTCCACGCTGCCCAGGTCGCAGTGGAGGGAGACCACCTTCAGACCGCTGTCCTTCACCAGCCGGGGCCAGGGGAGCCTGCCGCCCCTGCCCACCGGCATACCCGCGGCCTTCGTCATCAGCCGCACCATGAGGGAGCTGGGGTGGAGCATAAAGCCGCACAGCTCAATGCCGTCATAGCCCGCCGCTTTCATGTTCGCCATGGTGTCCGCCGCCTGCTCCTCGGTGTTCATCACCGTGCCCAGCATAAACTGCTGTACCGCTTTTACCATCATTCACACCTTCTTAAACTGCTGCAGCGCCGCGTTGAGCTGCTTGACGGCCCCCTCGGGCACCGCGTCCCCCGCCTGCTTGAGCAGGCTTTGCAGGGTCATCCGGGCCATCATCCGTTTCAGCGCCGGATTGTCCTTTACGCTGGCGGCCACGTCCCCCCGGCTGGCGGCGGCCGCCTCCATCATCTGTTCCACGATGGCGTTGGCCTCGGGGCATTTCGCAATCTCCCCCAGGGTGTCGTGCACGGAGTAGCAGGCGGGGTCCAAATCCTCCTTGTCGAACCAGTTCACCACGTCCCCGGCCTTGTTGAACACGTAGTCCGGGTTGGGCTCGTCCACCTTCCGCACCAGGATCACGCTGCTGTGATCCCCCGCCCGGGCCTCAATAGAGTGCTCCCCGGTGAGGGGCACCCGGAAGCGGAACACCGGCCCGCCCTCCCGGGTCTCCAGCTCGTGACCGTCCACGTACAGCGTAACGGAGGGCTGGTTGGAATACGCCTTCACCTCGGTGATCTCCTCCGCCCGGTCCACATAGCGGCTGCCGCACAGGTGGACAAAGGGCTCGCGGCTCCAATGGGCCTTGTAGAGATAAAAAGCGTCCTTTTTCAGCTTGCGGTCGAAGGTGACCAGCCCCTTCTGGTTCTGGCCGTGCTTGCCACCCTCATCCCGGCCGTCGGCGGCGAAGTCGAACATGTTCCACACATGGGTGGCCCACAGCCAGGGCCGGGCCTCAATCATGTCCAGCATGTGCTCATGGTAGATGCACTGGTAGCCCTCGGTATAGTCCCCCTTCTCCGGGCGCCCGGACTGGTACTGGGGGTTTGCGTCCGCGCCGTACTCCGAGAAGCCGATGACCTTATCCGGGTACGTGGCGTGGAAGCCGTCGAAGAACTCGTCGTTCTGCTCCAACTCCCCCAAATACCAGCCGAAATACAGGTTATAGCTGTTGATGTCGGGAATGTCCAGGATGGGGCTGTCCGTCTCCAGCATGAAGACGTTGGCTATGGTGGTGGGGCGGGTGGGGTCCAGCTTATGGCACAGCTCGTTGAGCAGGCGGTGGTTTTCCAGCAGGTCCTCGTCCACGGCGCTGGCGGCGGTGATCTCGTTGGAGAGGCCCCAGCACACGATAGAGGGATGGTTGTAGCACTGCACCACCAGTTCCTCCATCTGGGACAGGGTATTGGCCCGGCCATCCCTCATGTGCATGGTGATGTAGGGGATCTCCGCCCACACCACCAGCCCCTTCTCATCGCACAGGTCGTAAAATTCCTGGGCGTGCTGGTAGTGGGCCAGCCGGACGGTGTTGGCCCCCATCTCCAGGATGAGGCCCATGTCCTCCTGGTGCTCCTTCAGGGTGAGGGCATTGCCCAGCCCCTCCCGGTCCTGGTGCCGGGACACCCCCCGCAGGGGGTAACTGCGGCCGTTCAGGAGAAAGCCCCGCTGGGGGTCCATCTCGAACGTCCGGCAGCCGAACCGGGCGGACACCGCCTCGCCATTGTCCAGCCGGGCGGCGGCGGTGTAAAGGTGCGGATCGTCCAGCCCGTCCCACAGGCGGGCGTGTTCCAGGGTGAACACCGCCTGGGCGCGGCCCCCCTCTACGGGGGCGGTTTGCTCCTGTCCGTCCACGGTGAAGGCGACCTGGTTGGCGTTCTTCACCCACGCCTCCACCGTGACCTCCACTGTTTTGCGCTCCAGATCGGTGACAACGGGGGTGACCTTAATGCCGGGGGCGCCGCAGCAGTCCAGGTCGAAGTGGGCCTCGGGCACCACCACCAGCTTCACGCCGCGGTACAGCCCTCCATAAAAGGTGAAGTCGGCGCTTTGCGGGTAGACGTGGTTGCTGCTGTTGTCCACGCTGACGGTGAGCAGGGTCTCGTCCTGCTTGAGGTACTCGGTGATATCCACCCGGAAGGTGGAGTAGCCCCCCTCATGGCGGGCCGCCTTTTCCATGTCCAGGAACACCTCGCAGGTGTGGGCCGCGCCGTCAAATTCCAGGTATGCCCGGCCCCCGGCGGGGATATCCGGCCGCTTCAAGCCCCGGGCGTACCAGCAGGTCCCCCGGTGGTAGTCGTTGCCGCCGTCCTGGCCGTCCATGGCATTCCAGGTGTGGGGGAGGGTGACCTCCTCGCCCTTTCTCCCCCGTTTGAGGTCGTTCACGTCTTTGAAAAAGCTCCACTTGTCCAAGGAAATCACAAAGGACATAAGTAAATCCTCCTTTTGAAATTTTTATCCCACTTCACGAATTTTTGTGGTATACTATCGAAAAAAGGGAGGGACGCCCATGGACGCCCTGGAAAACATCCGCCTGTTTCAAGAGCTGGTCCGCTGCGGCGGCGACATCCATACCTGGTGCTACGGCGCGGACGGCGCGCTGCTGGGCAGCAACTGCCCGGACGAGGGCATCTTCGACACCGCCTTCACCCTCTCCGGCTGCCGGGGGCGGATGCTGGACTATGGCGCGGCCCAGGACGGGCCGGTGGTGCTGGGCGCCGGCATGGGACTCATCTGGGGCGCGGCCTTTGACAAGCGGGGCGGGCAGCTTGCACGCGCCTATGTGCTGGGGCCGGTGTTCTACTCCGACACCGCCCTGCGGCAGATCAAGGAGGGGCTTTCCGCGTTTCAAGGCGTGGAGGTGTCCATCGCCTGGAAGTCCCGCTTTATCCAGAGCCTGCACAACGTCTCAGTGTCCCAGCACGTGGTATTCTCCCGGTATGTGCTCATGCTCCACTGCTGCCTGACGGGGCAGCGGCTGAACGCCAGCGACCTGGGCTTCCTGCGCGATTCCGCCTCCGCCGCCCCCAGGGCCCAGGGCGAACCTCACCGGGACCGTTACCTGGTGTGGCACGCCGAGCGGGCCCTGCTGCAAATGGTGCGCAACGGGGATCTGAACTATAGATCGGCCCTGCACAACTCCACTTTGATCAGCAACGGCGTGCCCCTGCACAGCGGCTCTCCTCTGCGGCAGGGGAAAACCTCTGTCACGGTGTTCTGCTCCATCGTCTGCCGGGCGGCCATGGAGGGCGGGCTGTCGCCGGAGGAGGCGTACTCTCTTGGGGACGCCTACATTCAAAGCGCGGAAAACGCCAAGAGCATCGACGAGCTCACCGCCATTGCCGCCGCCATGTACGACGACTTTGTCCGCCGGGTGCACAAATGCCGCACCAACCCCAAGCTCTCCCCCCAGATCCAGCGGTGCTGCGACTACATCGAGATGCACCTGGAGGAAAAAATCCGGGCCGCCGGCCTGGCCTCCCTGGTGGGGTACACCGAATACTACCTCACCCACAAGTTCAAGGAGGAGGTGGGGGTGTCGGTGAACGACTACGTGAAGTTCGCCAAGGTGGAGCGGGCCAAGGTGCTGCTGAAAAGCACCGGCCTGTCCGTCCAGGACATCTCCGACCAGCTGGGCTTCGGCACCCGGAACTACTTCAGCCGGGTATTCCAGGAGGTGGCGGGCTGCACCCCCGTCCAGTACCGGGAAGAGCGCTCCCTCCACTGAACACGCCGGACAGCGGCGCCCGAGCCCCGCCGGGGACGGGCGCCGCTTTGCGTTATTTCAGGTTCTCCTCAATGATTGCGTGGCGGGCCTCCGCCTTCTTCTCGGCGATGCGCTTTTGGACCTCCACCATCTCCGCCTTGTCCAGCTTGCAGAAGCGCATGGCGGCCAGGGTGGCCAGCCAGCCCAGGATAGGCATGCCGAACTTGACGAACATGGTCATCCAGAACAGGGCCGTGGTCATCTCATCCCCGGGCTGGGGCAGCGAGGCGGTGTAGCCGATGAGGGCCACGCAGGCGGTGGCGATGGTGGCGCCGAAGGCGGAGATGATCTTGTCGATGAGGCTGTAAACGCCGGTGACCACGGCGGGGACGTACTTGCCGGAGCGGTCCAGCTCGTAGTCGATCACATCCGCCATGAAGGCGTTGCTGGCGGTGGTGACGCACATCATGGAGCCGCTGAGGGCCAGGTTCAGGATGATGTAGAGGATCATCATGGGGCCCATCACGGCGATCTGCCTGGGGTCGCCCAGGACGAAGAACACAACGGTGACGGCGGACACCGCCATGCAGATGGTGCTCCAGGTGACAATGGTCTTTTTGCTGCCGAATTTGCCGGCATACTTGGCCCCCACGATGGCGAACAGGATGGAGGGCAGCATGCTCACAGCCTGGAGGGTGGTGGCGATGCCCATATTGCCGATGACGATGCCGAACAGCAGGGTGTTAATGATGGACTGAGAGTTGGTCTGGGTGGCCAGCTTGTCGGTGGCCTGGGCCACGATGTAGCACTGGAGGGGACGGTTCCCCTTGAGGACGGACACCATATCCTTGAGCTTCAGCGGTTCCCGTTTGCGGCTGACGCCCATGAAGGTCTCCGGCTTGTCGTAGGCGGACACGCCGGCGCACACCAGCAGGATGCCCACCGCGCCCATGGCCACGCACACCCAGCAGGCGGCGGACAAAAATGCCTGGTTATAGGTGCCGCCAAACATGGGCAGCAGCACCATGTTCAGCACGATCATCATGGTCATGGGCACCATGTAGTTAAAGGCGGTGGTCCACACGCCGATGAGGGGGCGCTGCTTGGGGTCGTTGGTCATGATGGCGGGGATGGTCTGGGCGGTCATGTTGGTGATGGTGTAGCCGATGACGTAGATGACATACAGCACCGTGAACATCACCCAGCCAAAACCCTTGCTGCTCATGAAATTGAACATGCACAGCAGGGCGACGGCTTCGACCAGGAAGCCGCCCACCAGCAGCACCCGCAGCTTGCCGAAGCGGGTGTTCACCTTGTCGTACAGGAAAGCCAGCAGGGGGTCGGTGACGGCGTCCAAAATGCGGGTGCTGGTGAGGATATACCCCACCGCCACAGTGCCGATGCCGTAGCCGATGCTGGCGCTGTAGCTGGCCATGCCGATGAGGGAGTAGACGCTCATGCCCACAAAGCCGTTGCAGGCGTACAGGATGATCTGCCACAGCTTGGCCCGGCGGTACTGTACGCCGTCCAGCTCGCTGGCGGTGACTTTTTGCTTTGCCATAATGCTTCTCCTCCGTTTTTTCGGCCCGGTTTGGGCCGCTTTCTGAGGACTATTATGGGGGGAACCCCGCCGTCCGAAAATCCAAAAATCCGTGATTTGGGATAATTTTTCCGGGACATTTTGCGGCTTAGCGAATTTTTGTCCCACCTTGCAGAAAATGATCCCTCGCCCCCGGACAGAGCGCGGGCCGGTGCCCGCCCGTTTTGAGAAGTCAATGAAAATTTATCCCTGTTCCCGATTTTTTGGTTTGCGGATTGGCCCCGCGTTCTGTATGCTTGAGGCAGCACAACAAACTGAAAGGGGCGTTTTTCATGAAACCATTTGACAAAGGCTTCCTCGTCGGCGCGTCCACCGCCGCCCACCAGGTAGAGGGGAACAATGTCCACAGCGACTGCTGGGCGCTGGAGCGCATCCCTCACACCGCCTACGCGGAGCCCTCCGGGGAGGCGGTGGATCACTACCGCCGCTACGAGGAGGATATCAAGCTGCTGGCGGGCGCGGGGCTGAACGCCTACCGCTTCTCCATCGAGTGGGCCCGCATTGAGCCGGAGGAGGGGAAATTCGACGAGGCGGAGGTGGAGCACTACCGGGATATGATCCGCTGCTGCAAGGAAAACGGCGTGGAGCCCATGGTCACCCTGCACCACTTCTCCTCCCCCGCGTGGCTCATCACCAAGGGCGGCTGGGAGTGGGATGGCGTGGCGGACTGCTTCCAGCGCTACTGCCGGTATGTGATGGCGCGGCTGGGGGAGGAGCTCACCTATGTATGCACCATCAACGAGGCCAACATCCGGCTCCAGATCGCCGGCATCATGAAGCGGTATATGCTCCAGGCCCAACAGGCCCAGAAGGCCGCCGCCCAAAACCCGGAGGCCGCCCTCCAGATGGGCATGAACATGAAGGCCCTCATGGAGCAGCAGCAGCTGGCCGCCGTGGAGGGCGCGGCCGCCTTTGGCCTCGCCGATCCCCAGGGCGTCCATGTGTTCCAGTCCCCCTGCACCCCGGAGGGGGACGCCATCATCTGCCGGGCCCACGAGGCCGCCCGGGCCGCGATTCGTGAGGTCTGCCCCCAGGTGAAGGTGGGGCTCACCCTGTCCTTCCACGACTTACAGCCCCAGCCGGGGGCGGAGGACGCGGCGGCGCGGGAGTGGGACAAGGAATTCCGGCACTATCTGCCCTGCATCAAAGGCGACGATTTTCTAGGGGTGCAGAACTATACCCGCTCGCTCCTCGGCCCCGGCGGCCTGCTGCCCACCCCGGAGGGGGCGGAGCTCACCCAGGCGGGGTACGAGTACTATCCCCAGGGGTTGGAGCATGTGATCCGCGCCGCGGCGGCAGACTTCAAGGGTGAGCTCTTTGTCACGGAAAACGGCATCGCCACCGCCGACGACACCCGGCGGCAGGCGTTCATCCGAACCGCCCTGGAGGGTGTCCAGCGCTGCGTGGCGGACGGCATTCCCGTCAAGGGCTACTTCCACTGGTCCCTGCTGGACAATTTCGAGTGGCAGAAGGGCTACGCCATGACCTTCGGCCTCATCGCCGTGGACCGTTCCACCCAGAAGCGGACGGTAAAGCCCAGCCTGGAGCTGCTGGGCAGCTATTGCCCCCGCTGAGGAGGAACCGCCATGAAACAGTTTTTTTGCAATCCCCTCAACTTCTCTTACCGCTACCAATTCAACCAGACCACCGGCGGCTTCACCCTGAACCGGGAGGCCGCTGATCCCTCCCTGGTGCTGTTCCAGGGGAAATACTACCTGTTCCCCAGCATGACAAAGGGCTTTCTGGTCAGCGGGGACCTGGTGAACTGGAAGCAGTGCCCCCTCACCGGCGTGCCGGTGTACGATTACGCCCCCGACGTGCGGGCTGTGGGGGACTGGCTGTACTTCTGCGCCAGCCGCAAAGGGGAGCCCTGCGATTTCTACCGCACCCGGGACCCGGAAGGCGGCGTGTTTGAGCGCATCCCCGGCGCCTTCGACTTCTGGGACCCCAACCTGTTTGTGGACGATGACGGACGGCTGTACTTCTACTGGGGGTGCAGCAACATGACCCCCATCTGGGGGGTGGAGCTGAACCCCGCCGCCATGAGGCCCCTGGGGGAGCCTGTGCCCCTCATTGAGAACCGCAAGACGGAGCACGGCTGGGAGCGCACCGGGGAAAACCACCATTATGACCCCGGAAAGAGCAGCGTAGCCCAGCTGCTGCGCGCCCAGATGGCCCAGGCCCTGGGCTGCCGCCCGGAGGAGGTCACCGACCTCACCCCCGCCATCGAGGCCACCCCCGAGCAGTACCGTCCCCTGCTGCGGGCGGCGCTGTCCGACAGCCCCTACATCGAGGGGGCCTGGATGACCAAGCGCGGCGGGAAATACTATCTGCAATACGCCTGCCCCGGGGCGCAGTATAACGTGTACTGCGATGGGGTGTATGTGGGGGACGGGCCGCTGGGGCCCTTTGCCCCCTGCCAAAGCAACCCGTTCTCCTACTCCCCCGGCGGCTTCTGTCCCGGCGCGGGCCACGGCTCCACCCTGGAGGACCGGCACGGGAACTGGTGGCACACCAGCACCATGCGCATCTCCGTCAACCACGACTTCGAGCGGCGGGTGGGCCTGTGGCCCGCCGGGTTTGACGCCGACGGGGAGCTGTTCTGCAACCAGCGCTACGGCGACTGGCCCCAGGTGGTGACGGGAGAGGCCCAAGACCCCTGGGCCCCGCCGGAATGGATGCTGCTCAGCTGCGGCAAACGGGCCTGGGCCAGCAGCGAGGACAAGCCCGCCGCCAATGCCACGGATGAAAACGTCCAGACCTGGTGGAGGGCCGGGGCGGAGGACAAAACTCCCCGGCTCACGGTGGATCTGGGGGACGTGTGCGCAGTGAACGCGGTGCAGGTGAATTTTGCCGACGGCATGGGGATCGTGGAGCGACTCCCCGAGGGCGCGGAGCTGGTGAGCGACCCCGGCCGGGGGCGGTATATTGAGGAGCGGGAGTTTTTTACCCGCTGGCTGCTGGAGACCAGCACCGACGGGGAGAACTGGATCATACTGGAGGACAAGCGGGAGGCGGACACCGACCTGACCCACGACCTGGTGGTGCGGGAAGATGGCCTGGACGCCCGGTATGTCCGCCTCACCGTCACCGAGACGGCCTACCAGGCCCCGGCCTGCATCAGCGGCCTGCGGGTGTTCGGACGGGGCCGGGGCGAGCCGCCGGAGCAGGCCGCCCAGGTCTCCGCCCGCCGCACGGACGGCATGACCATGGAGGTACGCTGGCAGGGGAACGCCGTAGGCTGCGAGGTTCTGTGGGGGCATAGCCCCAACAAACTTTATCACAGCTTCCGGGTATTTGGAAAGAACCAGGTGGAGATCCGGGCCCTGAAGGCCGATGTGGAACGGTATTATGTCCGAGTGGATGCCTTCAACGAGAATGGGATCACGGAAGGAACTGTCAATATGGTATAGGCACTGAAAAAATGCGGCGGACATCCCTGCTTCGGATGTCCGCCGCATGCTGTCAAGCTGTTTGCTTTTCTTCTGGAAGCGCAGATCCCCCAAGCCCGCCTCCGGCAGGCAGGGGGCCGGAATCCGCTGCGCCCTTACCCCTCGTCGTCCAGCTTCAATACCGCCATAAACGCCTCCGTGGGCATCTGCACCGTGCCCAGGGAGCGCATCTTCTTCTTGCCCGCCCCACAGGGCTTGTGCCCTGCGGGGGCCCCTTTTAGTTCCATGCTCGGGCGGGAGTAAATCCCGCCCTGCGCTAAGGCTTTGGCTGTGGGCCAAAGCCTTGTACGCGCTGACGCGCGCCCCGCTTTGCGGGGCCCCGGAGGGCCGGAATCCGCTGCGCCCTTACCCCTCATCGTCCAGCTTCAATACCGCCATAAACGCCTCCGTGGGCATCTGCACCGTGCCCAGGGAGCGCATCTTCTTCTTGCCCTCCTTCTGCTTTTCCAGCAGCTTCTTCTTCCGGGTGATGTCGCCGCCATAGCACTTGGCCAGCACGTCCTTCCGCAGGGCCTTCAGCGTCTCCCGGGCGATCACCTTGCCGCCGATGGCCGCCTGGATGGGCACCTCAAACATCTGGCGGGGGATGTTCTCCTTCAGCTTCTCGCAGATGCGCCGGGCCCGCTTGTACGCCTTGTCCCGGTGGGCTATGAAGGAAAGCGCATCCACCTGGTCGCCGTTGAGCAGCAGATCCACCTTCACCAGGTCGGAGGGGCGGTATTCGTCCAGCTCATAGTCCAGGGAGGCATAGCCCCGGGCCTTGGCCTTCAGGGTGTCGAAAAAGTCGTAGATGATCTCGTTGAGCGGCATGAGATAACGGATCTCCACCAGGTTGGTGTCCAGGTACTGCATGTCCTTGTACTCCCCCCGGCGGTCCTGGCACAGGGGCATGATGCTGCCCACATAGTCCGGGGGGGAGATGATGGACACGTTGGCATAGGGCTCCATAGCCTCCTTGATGGAGCCGGGGTCTGGATAATTGTGGGGATTGTCCACCCGCACCAGACTACCGTCCGTTTTTGTCACCTCGTAAATAACGGAGGGTAATGTGGTGATCAGGTCCAGGTCAAACTCCCGCTCCAGCCGCTCCTGGATAATCTCCATATGGAGCATCCCCAAAAAGCCGCAGCGGAAGCCGAAGCCCAGGGCGATGGACGACTCCGGCTCAAACGAGAGGGAGGCGTCGTTGAGCTGGAGCTTTTCCAGCGCGTCCCGCAGGTCGGGGTACTTGGAGCCGTCCTCGGTGTACACGCCGCAGTACACCATGGCCTGGGCGGGGCGGTAGCCGGGCAGGGGCGCGTCCGTGGGGCGGGCCGCCTCGGTGATGGTGTCGCCCACCCGGGTGTCCTTCACGGTCTTGATGGAGGCGGTGAACCAGCCCACCTCCCCGGCGGACAGCTCGGGGGCGCTCTCCATGCCCAGGGGACGCAGGTAGCCGCAGTCCAGCACGGTGTACTGCGCCCCGGAGGCCATCAGGCGCACCTGGCTCCCCGGGCGCATGGTCCCCTCCATCACCCGGAAGTAGACGATGACCCCCAGGTAGGGGTCGTACTGGCTGTCGAAAATCAGGGCCTTCAGCGGCGCGGACGGGTCGCCGGCGGGGGCGGGGACGTTGTGCACAATGTCCTCCAGCACCGCGGGGATGTTGATGCCCTGCTTGGCGGAGATCTCCGGCGCGTCCAGCGCGGGCAGGCCGATGATGTCCTCAATCTCATGCTTCACCCGCCCCGGGTCGGCGGCGGGCAGGTCGATTTTATTGAGCACAGGGCGGATCTCCAGGTCGTGGTCCAGGGCCAGATAGGTGTTGGCCAGCGTCTGGGCCTCCACCCCCTGGGCGGCGTCCACCACCAGCACCGCCCCCTCGCAGGCGGCCAGGGAACGGCTCACTTCGTAGTTGAAGTCCACATGGCCCGGGGTGTCGATGAGATTGAGGCAGTAGGTCTGCCCGTCCTGGGCGGTGTAGTCCATGCGGACGGCCCGGGCCTTGATGGTGATGCCCCGCTCCCGTTCCAGCTCCATATTATCCAACAGCTGGGACTCCATCTGCCGCTGCTCCACCGCCCCGCACAGCTCGATCATGCGGTCGGACAGTGTGGATTTCCCGTGGTCGATATGGGCGATAATGGAAAAATTGCGAATTTTAGATTGGTCTGTCATGCAGGTAACCTCCGTGAGGAAAATCCGTCCCCGCCGCAGGCGGGGCGCAGTGCGCGGATATTGAACTCAAAACAGGCGCCGCAAGGCCGCCCTCCGGCCATGGGGGGAGGGGCGGCGTAAGGGAGCGCCGCTTTACGTTTGCCGCAGGTAGTGGCGAAGTCAGGTCTCCCCCGCGGCGGCGGGATCAGCGGGTGTTTTCCATGTGGCTGGCCATCTCGCCGTTGAGGCGCTCGCCGCAGGTGTGGACAATCTGGAGCAGGGACTGGTAGGTGCCGGGATATGCCTCCTTCATGGCGTTGTGGTCCAGGGGAGGGAAATGGGCGCCCTTGCCGGGGTTGGCCAGGGCCTCCACAAACTCCGCCTCGCTCATCAGCAGGTCGGCCCGGGGCAGCCCCGCCAGGAACCAGGACTGGGGCACGCTGAAAAAGTCGTCGTTTTCGTTGCCGCTGGCCCGGTGGAGGTGACGGAAGAGGATGTATACCGTGCCGGACAGGTAGTTGGCGGCGGCCCGGATGGCCTTTTTGCTGCCCACACGGCTGAGCAGGTCGAAGAGCAGGCCCACCGAATTGACCACCAGCTTTTTGGACAGGGTGGCGATCACCGAGCCCTGCATCACGTTGTCCCGCTCGTCGGACACGTCGTACAGGGTGTCCGCGTCCAGGATGGTGGTGCCGTCCCGGCTGAGGGTCCGGCCCAGCAGGAAATCGGCGGACACATTATAAAAATCGCAGGCTTTGACCACAAACATCAGGCCGGGCTCACGGGCTCCGTTCTCGTAGTGGGAAAGCAGTGCCTGGGATATACCCAGCGTCTTGGCGGCCTGCCGCTGAGAAATACCCTTCTCCTGCCGCAGCAGGGAGAGGGTTCGTGCGAAATCAGGGTTTGTCATCCTGATCTCCCCCTTTCCTTGTGTTGCTTGCCGCGCCGGGGCAATTCCCCGAAAACACAGCAGGTATAGTATAGCGGGGAAAATACGTTTTGTAAAGAGCCTGGGGAAAGGAAAGGGTGAGAAAAAATTTTTGATGCTTTTTCGGCTTTGTCCACATCTCCCCTTGAAAAAAAGCGGGGATAGTGTTACATTAAAAAAGCACTTCAAAAAATTCGCGGGCCCAGCGTCCGTCTCAACGGAGGGAAACGATCCATGTTCAGACTGCTCATCCAAAAGCTGAAAAAGAACCCCAGACAAATCGTCTTTACCGAGGGTAACGACGAACGTGTTTTGGAGGCGGCCGCCCGGCTGCTGTCCGGAACCTTTCTCACCCCCATCCTCATCGGCGACCCGGAGGAGATCCATCGGGTGGCGGACGAGGCCTGTCTGAACATCGGGAACGCCCAGATCCTCCAGCCCTCCGCCTATGGCAAGATGGAGGCCATGGTGGAGAAAATGGTGGAGCTGCGCCGGGGCAAGATGACCGCCGAGCAGTGCCGGGCCGCCCTCCAGCAGGGCAATTACTTCGGCACCATGCTGGTGGCCATGGGGGAGGCGGACTGCCTGCTGGGCGGCGCCACCTATTCCACCGCCGACACCGTGCGCCCCGCCCTCCAGCTCATCAAGACCCGCCCGGGCAACAAGATCGTGTCCTCCTGCTTTATTCTGGTGCGCCCCTCTGCCACCGGCGGCAACCAGGTGCTTGCCATGGGCGACTGCGCCATCAACATTGACCCCAGCGAGGACAACCTGGTGGAGATCACCCAGGAGGTGGTCAACTGTGCCCGCCGGTTCGGCGTGGACCCCAAGGTGGCCATGCTGTCTTACTCCACCCTGGGCTCCGGCTCCGGCCCGGCGGTGGACAAAATGCGCAACGCCTGCGATAAGCTGAAGGCGCTGAACCTGGACTTCCCTGTGGACGGCGAGTTCCAGTTCGACGCCGCCGTATCCCCCACCGTGGGCAGGCTGAAGGCGCCCGGCTCCGAGGTGGCGGGCCAGGCCAACACCTTTATCTTCCCGGACATCTCCGCCGGCAACATCGGCTACAAAATCGCCCAGCGCATGGGTAACTTCGACGCCTACGGGCCCATTCTGCTGGGGCTGAACGCCCCCATCAACGACCTGTCCCGGGGCTGCAACGCCATGGAGGTGTACTCAATGGCGATTATCACCGCAGCGCTGGCGGATTAAACAGGGCCCGGAGGGGCCGCCCTTCAGATGAGAAAGCGTGGGCGGACAGCGCTGCTGTCCGCCCACGCAAAAACCTGCTTTAATTTTAGAAAAAAAGGTTGACATTTGGAGCGAGATGGGGTACACTAAGCCTTGCCCCTGTCAGGGCGGCAAGTACGACAAATGGCGGCGTAGCTCAGTTGGCTAGAGCACTCGGTTCATACCCGAGTTGTCACCGGTTCGAATCCAGTCGCCGCTACCATCCCGAAGAAGCGGCGATGGCCGCTTCTTCGGGCCCCGCTCTGATTCCGCCCGCCTCGGGCACCACGGCCCGGTGGTCAAGCGGCTAAGACACCGCCCTTTCACGGCGGTAACACGGGTTCGATTCCCGTCCGGGTCACCATATATGGAGGCTTAGCTCAGCCGGTAGAGCGCTTGCTTCACACGCAAGAGGTCACAGATTCGAGTTCTGTAGTCTCCACCAGCCGAAACCCCTTGAACCGCAACGGTTTGAGGGGTTTTCGCTTTGCTTTCGAGGGCTGTTTGGAACCGCCTTATTTCCCATAATTTAGGATATTTTCGGGTCATTTGGGGGCACGTTGTTGCAAATCTGTTGCAAATTTTTTTGACCCCTTGTGTCACGCGTTTTCCCGCATAGCTTCTCTCACTTTCTCGGCGGTCTTCCCTTCCCGGGAGCGCCGGTCGTAATGGGTGTATACCCGGAGGGTCATGTCCACGGTGCTGTGGCCCGCCAGGTACTGGATCTCCTTGATGTCCAGCCCCGCCTCAAACAGCCGGGTGACATAGGTGTGGCGGAGGACGTGGGCCGTCACATGAGTGTCGGGCAGCTCCCGCTCCACCAGCTTCCACATACTCTTGTAGGCAGACTGGGTGAGCGGCTTGCCGTTCTGCATGGCCAGCACAAACCTGGAGTGGCTGCGCTTCTTGTACTTCGCCAGCCACGCCTCCAGCTCATCGGTGAGGGGGATATCCCGCCGCCCCGCGTCAGTCTTCAGCGTGTCGTGGATGGAGGTCTCCCCCTTGCCCAAGATGGCGTTGTGCCTGACGTGGACGATCCGCTGCTTAAAATCGATGTCCTCCCACATGAGGCCCAAAATCTCGCCCCTGCGCATCCCCGTATGGAGCGCGATCAGCAGGAAGGTATGGGCCCTGGGGTTATTTACCCTTTCCACCAGCAGACGGGTCTCCTGGGGTGCGAGAGCCACCTTCTCGGCGGTTTTACGGCCTCCGGGCTTCAGCATACTGCTCACGGGGGATTTCGCCACCAGTCCATTTTCCTGCGCAGCCTTGAAAATGCTGCGCAAATGGATCAAGACCTTGGATTGGAGGGAATTGCTCTTGTTGGACAGCGAGGCCATGATGGCCTGGATCTGCATAGGGGTGATATCCCGCAAGCGATATCCACCAATGAACGGCAGGATGTGCTGGTTCAAGACGTACTTGATTGCGTTGAGACTGTTCTCGCGCAGATTGGGCTTTTTGTAGAGATCGTACCACATCTGGGCGAAATGGCCGAAGGTCTCCTCACTGCAAATATCCACGCCTGAGTTGACCAGGATCTGGGCTTTCAGAACCTTTTCGTCCAGCTCCGCCTGGGTCTTGGCTCGGATGTATTTTCGGGTACCGTCCGGGAGTTGGAGTGCTTTGGTTAAGTAGTTGTACTTCTTCTTCGTTGCTGTCTTTGCCATTTGGCGTTCTCCTTTCAATAACGCCTTGCGATACAGTACCTTTATTATAGAGTGAATATTTGCAAATCACAAGGGGTTACAAAGGTTTAATTTTATTTCCTCACGCCGAAAAACGGTTTATTTGATTTTCCACACCTTATCGGGTTTCGCCTGGGCCGTAGGCTGGCAGTTTCCCGAGAGATAGGCCTCCAACGCCTCCACCGTAACAAGGTATTTGCGTCCTACCCGAGCGCACGGCACGGCTCCAGAGGAGATCAGCCTTCGGATGGCGGTTTCAGTCAGGCAGGTTTGTGGGTCTGACTCCCGGAAGTATGCCGCCGCTTCGCGGATTGTTCTTGTCCGCATCACATCAACACCTCCTTTGACGTAAAAGGGAGATGCCCCCTGGACTCCAGGAGGCATCTCCTTTTTTTGACAGCTTAATCATACCACAGAGTAAATGGACATTGCAAGTACCATGTGGCGGACAATTTGCGGACAATACCCGGAAATTTATTGGACATCTTCAGGATATTTTTTATTTGCAATTTCCCCTGTGAAGGAATACATCTCCGTCAATTCCTCAATAGCGTCATCCTTAATTCGCCGCACAGTACGGGTGGCGATTTCCAGTTTTTTTGCGCATTCTTCTTGGGAATAGCCTTCAAAATAGAGCAACTTCAGCAGTTCCGCATGACGAGGGTTCAAAAGGGACACATAATAGTTCAGCCGCTCCTGTTCCCGCTCCAGCGTCACAAGCTGCCCGACAACTTCTTCCGCGGTATCGCTATTCACGTGATTAGCTCGCGCCTGGTAGTTGAGCGCAATGTAAAGGGTTTTGTCGGAGGCATGACCTCCTGGATGCCCCTTTTCACCATCTCCGTGCGCCAAGGCCAATGCTCCAATAATTTCATTTTCTGAAACGCGGGCCGGATGGGACAATTCATAGTGCAGAAGCTCAATCTGCTTGGATCGCTTTTGGTATGATTCCAGCAGACCAATCACATACGTCTTGGTTTCTACGTTCATTTTCTCAGATCCTTTTCAGACAGTTTCCCTATAGGAGCAGTTGCCGTCAGACCAGCACGGATCCCGAGTCGGTCTAAAGCTGACTGTTATTACCGATTTGCGTCTGTCAATGAGCATATTACTTTGGGCGGGCCCCGCATTGTGCGAAAGCAGATATTTATGCTCTGATAAGTGGGCACGATGACCACCTCCTGCGCTGTGCTTTCCTTATCTTGTAACATTCTGTAATTTTATACCGAAAATGAGAACAAAACGTGAAAAAGTTTTCGGATTTTTTTGGAATCGCTCGACAAATATTGACACAAATCGACTTGATTGACGCATATGTACTATTCACTTGTGGAAAAACGGTAGCCCACACCGAACACAGTCTGAATATAAGTTTGATCTTTTTTGTCCAGCCCCAGCTTCCGGCGAAGCGTAAAAATGTGATCGGATACCTGGGTACCCATGTAGTCCCGGCTCGCATTCCATACAGTCTCGTATATTTCCTCTTTGGTCAAAGCTGTCCCCGCTTTAGATGCCAAAAGAAGGAGAACATCAAATTCTTTGGTAGTCAGATGGATTGGCTTCTCTTGCATCTCCACCGTTCTGCACATTGGATCAATAACCAGCTCTTTGTGTTTTATGCGCGTCAGCGTTCTGCCCAGCTTCAACCGTGCGATTCTCTGTTCTCGGCGGAGAACGGCGTTGATAACAGCCAGCACCTCATCGGCAATCAGCGGTGTTTCCACGCAGGCATCCACGCCGCGATTGAGTACAGCGGCCCGCGCTGCGCCATTGGGAAAGGCATCCGCGATAATGATGTATGGCAATGGCCGCATGGCGCTGATAGAAAGTCGAGAGAAAAGGATTTCATTTCCTTTATTACTAAAATCAAGCAATAAAAAGGCAGGGTTGCACGATGACAGCCCTGCCCATAAATCCACCGCATCTTCTATTATAGCCGAGTCAATGTGATGATCGCGCAAGAAGTCGCATACATGGATAGTGTGTTCGGTTTTGCGGCAAACAAGCACGATATCCTGTTTCATGACATCTGTTCCTATACGCAACTGCAAGGGGTTAGATTGTCCTACGCGGTTGTTATTCATCTACACGCCGCCCAGCAGCTCCTCGCTCTCCACATAGAGGCGGGCAACGCTCCACCGCTGGGGGATGTTGAAGTCAAACAGTATGGTGAGCTCCGCCGCTGCTGGCTCAGGTGTAGTCGCCGAAGGGAATTGGCTTGAAACTGCTGCCGATGGTGACAGCCTTGATGCTGGCAGATCCAAATTCGATGCCGTGGCATATGTTTTTCATTGCCTCTGTCTCCTTACATCATTTCGGCTGGCAGAGCATAAGGAACCTCCAAATAAATCGACTGCGGCAGGGCGGCAACTTTCGCCCCCGCCTGGGCGAAGGCCCGGGCCATGGCGCCGCACAGCACGCCGCCCGCGCCGGTGACGACAACCACCTTGCCGGAAAAGTCAACATTCAAGGGTAAATCAAGCATTTGTAATTCCTCCTCATACGGTTTACGCCCGTTTCATTGTCAAGCTGCGCGTTGGGCGCATGGCCGGGTCGCTTTCGCTCCGACTCGGGCTGGTCTCTGGGGCCTATGGCCCCATCGCTCGCCCTCGCTTCGTTCCAAGCTCCCCTATGCGCCTACGCTTCGCTCTCGAGGGTGTCCCACACCCCCAGCATATACATGACGCCCAGGGCCCGGTCGTAGAGGCCGTAGCCGGGCCGCACGGTGCCGGGGCCCTCCCCCCACAGGTGGCGGCCGTGGTCGGGCCGGATGTAGCCCTCCCAGCCCGCGTCGTGGTAGGCTTTCAGGATGTCCAGAATGCCGGTGTCGCCGCAGCAGTCCCGGTGGGCCGCCTCGGAGAAGTCCCCGTTGGGGAAGTGTTTTACGTTGCGGATGTGGGCGAAGGCGATGCGGCCGGTGTGCTTGCGCACGATGTCCGCCACGTTGTTGTCCGGGTTGGCGTTCAGAGAGCCCGAGCACAGGGTCAGGCAGTTATAGGGGTCGTCCACCAGTTTCAGGAAGTAGTCCACCGCGGCGGCATCGGTGAACAGCCGGGGCAGGCCGAAGATGTCCCAGGGGGGGTCGTCCATGTGCACCGCCATCTTGATGTCGCACTCATGGCAGGTGGGCATGATGGCCTCTAAGAAGTACTTGAAGTTGGCCCACAGCTTCTCCTTGGTGACGCCCTTGTACTTCTCAAACAGCTCGTCCAGCTTGGCCATCCGCTCCGGCTCCCAGCCGGGGAAGGTCATGTGGTACTTTTCCGTGAAGGACATGACGTAGTCTGCCATCTCCCGGGGATCCTGCTTGATTTTCGCCGCCTCGTAATAGAGGGCGGTGGAGCCGTCCCCCACGGGGTGGAACAGGTCGGTGCGGGTCCAGTCGAACACGGGCATGAAGTTGTAGCAGATCACCTTCACCCCGAAGGGGGCCAAGTTACGGATGGTCTGCTTGTAATTCTCGATGTACTGATCCTGGGTGGGAAGGCCGATCTTGATGTCGTCGTGGACGTTCACCGACTCCACCACGTCCATGTTGAAGCCGTACTCGTCCAGCTGCTTCTTGACGGCGGCGATCTCGTCGGGCTGCCACACCTCCCCCGGCATCTTGTCGTGGAGCGCCCAGACGATGCCCTCCACCCCCGGGATCTGCTTGATGTCGGACAGCTTGATCTGATCGTTGCCCTCGCCGTACCAGCGCCAGGTCATTTTCATGCGATTTTCTCCTCCAATAAGGTCTTATGTAGTTAGCCGAATCAGCCATGCGCCGCTTCCGCAATATGCCCCGCACACAACCCGAACTGCTCCAACAGTGCCCCGGCAGGGCCGGAGTGTCCGAACTCGTCGTTGACGCCGATGCGCTCCACAGGGCAGGGCAAGCCGTGCTTTGCGATGACGGCGCACACCGCCTCGCCCAGTCCGCCGATGATGGAGTGCTCCTCACAGGTGACGAGCCTGCCGCACTCCTTTGCCGCGTTCAGTACCAGACCCTCGTCCAGCGGCTTGATGGTGGCCATGTCGATGACACGGGCGCTGATACCCTGCTGGGCCAGCAGCTCGGCAGCTTCCAGCGCCTCCGCCACCAGCAGGCCGTTGGCAATGAGGGCCACATCGGAACCCTCCCGCAGGACTTCACCTTTCCCAATCTCAAAAGTGAAACGGTCTGCGTCGTGGATGACCGGCGCGCCGTACCGGCTGAACCGCATATAGACGGGGCCTTGGTGCTCATAGGCGGCCCACACCATGGCTTTGGTCTCCACGTCGTCTGCCGGTGACATCACCACCATGCCGGGGATGGAGCGCATCAGCGCAAAGTCCTCACAGCACTGGTGGCTGGCCCCGTCCTCGCCTACGGAGATGCCGCCATGGGTGGCGCCGATCTTCACGTTCAGGTGGGGGTAACCGATGGAGTTGCGCACCTGCTCAAAGGCCCGCCCCGCCGCGAACATGGCAAAGCTGCTGGCAAAGGGCACATACCCCGTGGTAGACAGCCCCGCCGCCACGCACATCATGTCGCTCTCCGCGATGCCGCAGTCAAAGTGGCGGTCTGGGAACGCCTTTTTGAAGATCTCCGTCTTGGTGGCGTTGGCCAGGTCGGCGTCCAGCACCACCACATCGGGATGGGCTGCCCCCAATTCCTTCAGCGCCTCGCCGTAGCTCTGCCGGGTGGCGACTTTTTTCACATCTGCCATTTCAAACCGCCTCCAGTTCCGCCAGCTGAGCGCTCAGCTCCGCCATGCCCCGGGCATACTCCTCGTCGTTGGGGGCCTTGCCGTGCCAGCCCACCTGACCCTCCATGTAGCTCACGCCCTTGCCCTTGGTCGTCTCCAGCACGATGGCGGAGGGCTTGCCCTTGATCTGCCGGGCAGCGTCAAAGGCCTTTTCCATAGCCTGGAAGTCGTGTCCGTCGATCTGGAACACATTCAGCCCAAAGGCCCGCAGTTTATCCGGGATGGAGCCCAGCCCCATCACCTTTTCGTTGGTGCCGTCGATCTGGAGGCCGTTGTGGTCTATGATGACGCACATGTTGTCCAGCCTGTAGTGGGCGGCAAACATCAGCGCTTCCCACACCTGGCCCTCCTGCATCTCGCCATCTCCCAGCAGGGTATACACCCGGGCGGCGCTGCCCTGGTGCTTCAGGCCCAGCGCCATTCCCGCCGCGCAGGAGACGCCCTGCCCCAGCGACCCGGTGGACATATCCACGCCGGGCACCGCGTCCATGTTTGGGTGTCCCTGCAAATAGCTGTCAATGTGCCGCAGGGTGGGCAGGTCGTCCACTGGGAAGAACCCCCGGTAAGCCAGCGCCGCATACAGCCCCGGCGCGGTGTGGCCCTTGGACAGCACAAAACGATCCCGGTCTTTCCGCTTAGGATTCTGCGGGTCAATGTTCAGTTCCCTGAAATACAGGTAGGTAAACACATCCGCGGCGGACAGGCTGCCGCCGGGATGGCCCGCCTTGGCCCCATGGGTGGCGGTGAGTACGCCCATGCGCACCTTGCAGGCCGTCTTTCCAAGTGTGATTTCTTCCTCTTTGGTCATGATAGATTCTCCTTTTCAGCCCTGGCCATAGTAGGCCCCCGGCCCGTGCTTACGGAAATAATGCTTATCCTGAATACGCTGGGGGACGGGGCTGGCGGAGGGCCGCACCTGCCGGGTGAGCAGGGCCATTTTTGCAACTTCCTCCAATACCACCGCGTGGTACACCGCCTGGGCCGGGTCTTTGCCCCAGGTGAATGGGCCGTGGCTGGCGCAGATCGCGCCGGGGACGGCGGTGGGTTCGATGCACCGCTCCCGGAAGGTTTCCACGATGACCACGCCGGTGTTTTTCTCGTAATCCTCCTCCAGCTCCCCCTGGGTCAGGTGGCGGGCGCAGGGGATGGAGCCGTAAAAGTAATCGGCGTGGGTGGTGCCGAAGCAGGGGATGTCCTCCCCGGCCTGGGCCCAGGCCACCGCGTGGGGGCTGTGGGTGTGGACGATGCCGCCGATTCCGGGGAACGCCCGGTACAGCTCCAAATGGGTTTTGGTGTCGCTGGAGGGTTTCCAGCGGCCCTCCACCCGCTCCCCGGTATCCAGGCTGACCACCACCATGTCCTCGGCGGTCATGCCGTCATACTCCACCCCGGAGGGCTTAATCACGACCAGCCCCTTGTCCCTGTCGATGCCAGACACGTTGCCCCAGGTGAATGTCACCAGGCCGTATTTGGGCAGGAGCAGGTTCGCTTCCAGCACCTTTTGTTTCAGTTCCTCCAGCATTTACAGCACCTCCACCGCTTTTCGCTCCACATCCAGCAGAGCCCTGTACCGCTCCATATAGGCGTTGAAGCCGTTTACTGTCTCCTCATCCGGCTGGACGGTGGAGCCGGACACCCCTGCGAACACGCGGCGGTTCAGGTAGTCCTCCAGCGTCTCGCCGCCGGACTTCCACACCCGGTACGCCGCCAAAAGCGCCATGCCGTAGGGGCCGCCCTCCCCCGCCGTCTCCATGCAGGCGACCGGGGCATTGCAGGCGGCGGCCATGTAGGTCTGGCCCACCAGCGGAGTCTTGAACAGCCCGCCGTGGCCGGTGAGGGAATCGATGGCGACCCCCTCCGCCGCCAGAATATCCATGCCGATTTTTAGGGTAGCCATTGTGGAATAGAGCTGGGCGCGGAAGAAGTTGGCCAGGGTGAATTTGCTGTCCGGGCGGCGCACTACCAGAGGCCGGCCCTCGTCCATGTGGGTCACGCCCTCGCCTGCCAGGTAGTTGCAAACCATTACACCGCCGCAGTCAGTATCGCCCTCTAAGCTCTTTTCGTACAGTTTCGTGTATAACGCACTGGTATCGGGCGCTGCCCCAAACAGCTCCGCTGTCTCCCGCAACACCCCGGCCCAGGCGTTGGTATCGTTGGTGCAGTTGTTGCAGTGCACCATGGCCACCGGGGCCCCAGTGGGGGTAGTCACCAGGTCGATTTCCTCGTAGACGCGGGACAGCGGCTTTTCCAAAACCACCATGGAGAAAATTGACGTACCCGCCGACACGTTGCCCGTCCGAGGGGCCACGGCGTTGGTGGCGGTCATGCCGGTGCCTGCGTCGCCCTCGGCGGGGGCAAAGGAGATGCCGGGAGTAAGCAGGTTGTCCAGCAGGGCCGCGCCCCGTTCGGTGAGCGCGCCCGCGTCCGCGCCGGCGGGAAGCACGCTGGGCAGTATATTGGCCAGCGTCCAGGGCAAATCGCGGGACTTCACCAACTCGTTAAACTTCTCCATCATTTCCCTGTCGTAGTCCAGGGCCTCGCTGTTGATGGGGAACATACCGCTGGTTTCGCCCACACCCACGGCGTTGATGCCGGTGAGCATATAATGGACATAACCCGCCAGGGTGGTGATATGGGCAATCTGGGGAACGTGGGGTTCCTCGTTCAGAATGGCCTGGTAAAGGTGGGCGATGGACCACCGCTGGGGGATATTGAAGCCGAACAGGGCTGTCAATTCCGCCGCCGCTTGCCCCGTGACGGTGTTCTGCCAGGTTCGGAAGGGCGTCAGCAGGTTCCAATCCTTGTCGAAAGCAAGGTAGCCGTGCATCATGGCCGAAACACCCATGGCGCATATATTCTCCCGACCCTCCACCCCGGACAGGGCGGTCTTCAGGCCCTTCCACACCTCGTCCAAGCTATACGTCCAGATGCCGTTTTCGTAGCTGGACGCCCAGATGTAGTCCCCGGAGGACACAGGGGTATGCTGTCCATCGACGGCCACCGCCTTGATGCGGGTGGAGCCCAATTCGATGCCAAGGCAAAGTTTTTCCATGGCGCTCAACCCCAGGGATTCTCGGTGGGATAGGGCAGGGACTTGGGCTGATTATACGCGATATCCTGAACGCCCAGGAACTTGAACACCTCGAACAGCGCCTTGCCGTAGTGGCCGAAGGCCACCGCGCCGTGGTGGGGGTAGCGCTTCTGGATCAGTACATGGCGGTAGAACCGGCCCATCTCGTGGATGGCGAACACGCCGATGCCGCCAAAGCTGCCGGTCTTGACGGGCAGCACCTCGCCCTGGGCGATGTAGGAGCGCAGATTGCCCTCGCTGTCGCACTGGAGGCGGTAGAAGGTGATGTCAGAGGGCGCAATGTCCGCCTCCAGGGTGCCGCGGGTGAAGTCGGGGTCGCTGTCCTGGGGCTCCAGCAGGCGGTGCTGAATGAGCTGGTATTTCACCGCCCGGTCGGCGCACAGCTTGCAGGCGGGGGTGTTGCCGCAGTGGAAGCCCATGAAGGTGTCGGTGAGCTGATAATCGTACTTGCCGCGAATCTGCTCCTCCCACATCTGGGCGGGGACGGAGTTGTTGATGTCCAGCAGGGTCACCGCGTCGCCGCTGACGCAGGCCCCGATGTACTCGCTGAGCGCGCCATAGATGTCCACCTCGCAGGCCACGGGGATGCCACGGGCGGCCAGACGGGAGTTGACGTAGCAGGGCTCAAAGCCGAACTGGCTGGGGAACGCGGGCCAGCACTTGTCCGCGAAGGCCACATACTTGCGGGAGCCCTTGTGGTTCTCCGCCCAATCCAGCAGGGTCAGCTCAAACTGCGCCATCCGCTCGCCCAAATCCGGGTAGAAGCGGCCCTCGCCCATCTCGGCCGCCATCTCGTCGCAGACGGCGGGAATGCGGGGGTCGCCCGCGTGCTCCTTGTACGAAACCAGCAGATCCAGCTCGGAGTTCTCCTCCACCTCTACGCCCAGCTCATACAGCCCCTTGATAGGGGCGTTGCAGGCAAAAAAGTCCTGGGGCCGGGGGCCAAAGGTGATGATCTTCAGGTTCTTCACGCCGATCACCGCCCTTGCGATGGGCACGAAGTCCGCAATCATTTTGGTGATGTCCTCCGCCGTGCCCACGGGGTACTCCGGGATGTAGCCCTTCAGATGGCGCATCCCCAGGTTGTAGGAGCAGTTGAGCATACCGCAGTAGGCGTCGCCGCGCCCATTGATGAGGTCGCCGTCCCCCTCGGCGGCGGCCACGAACATACAGGGGCCGTCAAAGTTTTTGGCAATGAGGGTCTCGGGGGTCTCGGGGCCGAAATTGCCCAGGAACACCACCAGGGCGTTGCAGCCGTGCTCGTTCACATCGGCCAAGGCTTTCAGCATATCCAGCTCGTTCTCAACGGTGACAGGGCACTCGTAGAGGTCGCCCGCATAGGCGGCTTTGATGGCGGCGCGGCGCTTCTCGCTCAGGGCGATGGGGAAGCAGTCCCGGGAGACAGCGATGAGGCCAAGTTTTACGTCAGGGATGTTTTTCATGATGTTTTCCTCCTATATCAAATATCGTTGGCAATGTCGTTGTTATCGCCGGACAGCCGGACGGCGGCGCCTTGTCCGGCCTCGGCGCTGTCCTCATGGGCCAGCAGCCACTTGTTCCGGGCCCAGAGCAGTTGATCCTCCTCTGTTATGGCCTTGATGGCGGGTTTTGCCTCGTTGGTGCCCCGGGGCAGCGCCACCGCCACCCGGAAGCCCTCGGCCTCGTCGGTGTGGCAGGGGGCATAGTGCAAAGTGGTGGCGTACACCTCCACCAACACCCCGGCGGGGACGCGAAACGCCCGGACTTTTGCGGTGTCCAGCATACCGTCCACGATTTCGTCCTGCTTGGCCAGCAGGAGAATGAAGTCATGGGTGCCCACGTTAAACTCGCTGTCCCGGTGGTACTCCAGGCAGTTCAATTTGGTGTTGCGGCCCCAGCACATCCCCAGCTGGACGGGCATCCCGCCGTAGGCGTTGGCACCAAACAGTTCAAAGATGGGCAGGGCCTCCAGCTCAGGAATGGTGGGCTGGTAGGTGGTGCCACTTTCCGGCAAGGGGATGGCTTTCATGGCCGCCAGCAGGCCATCCAGCTTATAGCCCTTATGCACCTGCCCATAGGGGGAAAATTCTGCGTCAAATATGCTTTTGATCTCCATGCTTGACCTCCTCATTTCAACGCTGGAAACACATTTTTTAGGGCCGGGTAGATTTGTTGGAACTTTCGATATCGCTCCTCGTACCGGGCGGTGAGTTCTGCGTCCGGCTCCACGGTCTGGGCCACGTGGATCAGCGTGTCACAGGCGGCCTGGACGCTTTCAAACGCCCCGCAGCCCACCATGGCCAGCACCGCGCCGCCGTAGCCGGGGCCCTGCTCGGTCTGTGGCAGGGTCAGCGGAATGCCCAGCACGTTGGCGAAGATGGTCCGCCATAGGGGCGATTTGGCTCCGCCGCCGCAGATCATGCTCTTGGGGATGGACACGCCCAGGGACTTGGCCACCTCGAAGCTGTCCCGGATGGCAAAAGCCACACCCTCCAGCACCGCCTGGGTGAGGTCGGCGCGGGTGGTGTCCATGCTCATGCCGATGAACGTGCCCCGGGCATTGGTATCGTTGATGGGGGAGCGCTCGCCCATGAGGTAGGGCAGGAAGAACACCCGGTTTCGGCCCAACTTATCCTTGCCGATGGGCTTTTGCTCGGTTTGGTAATCGCTGATACCCAAAATGTCCCCGCACCACCACTTGTTGCAGGAGGCAGCGGACAGCATACAGCCCATCAGGTGCCAGCCGCCGTCCGCGTGGGCGAAGGCATGGAGGGCGTTGTTTGGGTCAACCCCAAACTTGTCCGAGCTGATGAAGATGGTGCCGGACGTGCCCAGCGAAATATTGCACCCGCCCGCGCCCACGACGCCCGTTCCAACAGCGGCGGCGGCGTTGTCCCCCGCCCCGGCGCAGACCTTGACGCTCTCGGGTAACCCCAGCTCTTTCGCCACATCGGCTTTCAGGGTTCCCACCGTCTCCCAGCTCTCGTACGGCTTGGGGAGCTGTTCCTCGGTGACGCCGCAAATTTGACACATTTTCCAACTCCACCGTTTGTGCTCCACGTCCAGCAGGAGCGTCCCGGAGGCGTCGGAATAATCGGTGCAGTGGATACCTGTCAGCTTGTAATTGATGTAGTCCTTGGGAAGCATGATCTTGCGAATCTTGGCGAAGTTTGACCGCTCGTTCTCCCGCATCCACAGCAGTTTTGGCGCGGTGAAGCCCGCGAAGGCGATGTTGGCGGTATAACGGCTCAGCTTGCCCTTGCCAATCTCGTTGTTGAGATAGTCCACCTCTTTGGCCGTCCGCCCGTCGTTCCACAGGATGGCCGGACGGATGACGTTATCATCCTCGTCCAGCGCCACCAGGCCGTGCATCTGGCCGCCCGCGCCGATGCCAACAACTTGGGCGGCATCAAAGCCACACAGCAGTTCCGACATTCCCTGCATCACTGCCTTCCACCAGTCCTCCGGGGCCTGCTCGCTCCACCCCGGCTGGGGGAAAGACAGGGGGTACTCCTTTGTGACCTCGCGGAGCACCGCGCCGCTCCCGTCCACCAGCAGCAGCTTGCAGGCGGAGGTGCCAAGATCAATGCCAATATAGAGCATATTGTTATCCTCCTCAGTGGATCACAGGGATGGTAACACTCCCTGCGTATCTGCCGTCTGCAACAGCCAGGGTGAGTTCCGCACCTTCTCCTGCTTGCACGACAGCCAGTGCCTCACCGTAATAGGTGTCGGTACGGTCTGTGGTGTAGCCGATCTCATTGTAGGGGCACGCACTGCCCAGGCCCAGCAGTCTGCCGCCCGTCACCTTCACGCTGAGGATGCCCCGCTCCAGCGGCTTGACCGTGCCGCTTTCGTCGGTGTATTGCAGTCTGATATGGCACAGGCGGCCCGGCTCCACGGCGGCCTCCTCGGGTACAGCCCGCAGCTGTGTTTCCGGGGATGCGGTGCGCAGGGAGCAGCGCCCCAGCTCCTGTCCATGGCTGTCATAGCTCACCGCTTCCACTGTGCCGTCCTCATAGGTGCTGCGGAATTTGGCCATGCAGTCGTTTTTCAGCTCCTTTTTGCCTGCGCTTTTGCCATTCACCAGCAGCTCCACGCTGTGGGCACGGGCGTAGACCTCCACGTTGGCGCTCTTGCCCGCGCAGCCCCGCCAGCTCCAGGAGGGGATGGCGTTGGACATTTTCCAGGCGGAGGGGGAGTGCTTGTCGCCGGTGTGGTTCACCGGGCACACGGCGATGTACGGGCCCTTGTCCTGCTCCATGGCCACACGGGTGTACAGCGCCTCGCCCAAGGGCCGGCCTGTCAGGTCGATCCGGCCGGAACCCGCCGACACCCAGCCCACACCGTGGCCAAAGTCCGGCGCGTAGTCCTGGTACTCCCAGGAGCCGATGCCCACCTCGCCCAGGTAGTCCATACCTGCCCACACAAAATCGCCCACGATGCGGGGCTCTTTTTTCGCCAGTTCCCGGAACCGGTAGGCATCAGAGCAGAAGGTCTCGCTGCCCAGGATCAGCCGGTTCGGGTACTTTCTCAGGTCGCCCTCATAGCGGAAGATGCCATAGTTGTATCCCGCCACGTCCATATTGGCGAAGGCGTCCCGGGTTCGCCAGTCACAGGGGGGGAGGGTGGCCCCCAGCTTCATGAAGTTGTCCCCAAACAGCCCCGCCATGTTGTTGAAAAACTCGCTGCCCACCGCCTTCTTTTTCTTGGGCACCGCCCCGGCGGCTTTCAGCTTTTCCGCCTTTTCGGCCTCTTTTTTTGCCTTCTCGTCGCTGTAGACGCCAAAGCCGACAGAGGACAGGAAATTGAAAAAGATGTTCACGCCGCAGGTGACGGGCCTGGTATCATCCAGCTGGTGGAGATGGTTCGTCAGATCGGCAGTGAGCTTGATCCCCTTTTCCTGGGCGGTCTCGGACACCTCGTTGCCGGTGGAGTAGAGGATAACTGAAGGGTGGTTGTAGTCCTTGTCCACCATGTCCTTTAAATCCTGCTTCCACCACTCCATGAAGTAATCCACATAATCATGTTCCGTCTTATGGATGTACCAATGGTCGATGTACTCGTCCATCACCAGCACACCCAGATGGTCACAGGCATCCAGCAGGAACTTGGAACAGGGGTTGTGGGCGGAGCGGATGGCGTTGTAGCCGTTTTCCTTTAAAATGCGGATCTTGCGCCACTCCGCGTCCTCGTAGCAGCAGGCCCCCAGCACACCGTTGTCGTGGTGGATGCAGGCCCCCTGGACAATGACCCGCTCCCCGTTGAGCAGCAGACCGCGGCGGCCCCACTCCAGGGTGCGCAGACCGAAGGTCTCCACCACCTCATCCGTCCCAAACCTTATCCGGCACGCATAGAGCTGAGGATCGTCCAGGCTCCAGGGCTTAGCCCCTTCCAGGATCATGGTAAATGTAAACTGCCCCTTGGTCTCCCCGGATGCGGCGGCCAGCTCTCGTCCGTCGTCCAGAACGGCCACGGACACCGGCCCCGCACCCTCCGTCTCCACCCGCACCTCGATCTGGGCCGGATCCAGGGATAGTGTGCGGATCTTCACCCCGTTGAGCTTGATGTGCTCCCGATCCGCCGTCCACAAGACAACAGGCCGGTAAATGCCCGCGCCGGAGTACCAGCGGGAGTTGGGCTGGTCGGCGTTGCGGGCGATGACCTCCAAGGTATTTTCCTCCCCCGCCCGCAGCTTCCCCGTCAGCTCCACATAGAAGTTGGTGTAGCCGTAGGGCCGGAAAGCCAGCTTTTCCCCGTTGAGCCACACCTCGGCGTTGTGGTACACGCCCTCAAACTCCAACACAGCGCATTGATCCGTCAGCGCTCTGTCCGGCGTAAAAACCTTGGTGTAGAGATAGTCCCGCCCCTCGTACCAGCCGGTATTGATACCCCCGGCGGACAACTCCGTCCGGGGCTCAGACAGCATGGCGTCGTGGGGGAGGCTGATGGGAACGCCAGGCGCCCGTTCCCCCAAGTACTTTACCTGCCAGTGGTCATTAAATTGATTTGCTTTCATCTTTTGCTCCCTCCAACGAAAAGAAGTGGAAGTCAACACGTCCCACTCCACAGAATTTGAAATACAGTGCCCGTTTCCCGTTATCTAAAGCACAGTCTGCGCGGAACTCCGCCCGCCCACCGATCAGCTTCAGCGGGATGCGCGCCGACACCGTTTGAAAGTCCGGCCTGCCGGAAAGCAGGAATTCCCCTTCCGCCGCGCCGCTCAATTCCACCGATACAGTTTTGAGCTCCCGGATGTCAAAATACTTGAAGCCTGCCACAGCGCCGTCCCGCATATTGGCGATGTACTGGCCGCCATCCCCCTCCCGGTCTTTTCCGGTCTGGGTGAAAAAGGGGTGGGTGGCAAATGCCCTCCGGGGGCTGGGGCAGTCGTACCGCCCCACCCCGTCCCTGCTCCACAGGTTGCAGGCAATATAGGCCGGGTAGCGCCCAATGCCCCGCAGCGGCCCGCCGTTCAGCCCGCAGGAGGTCAGCTCCGCCTGCCGGAAGGAGCCGTCGGGGCTGCGAACCAGTTTTTCCGCGCAGGCCTGACGGGAATAGGAGTGGCGGTTGGTCTGCCGGTGGTAGAAGATATACCAGTCCTCCCCGATGTTCAGCAGCCCGCCGTGGGTATTGCCCAGGTAGTTCAGGCCCTTTCGCTCGTCCTCGTTGCCGTCCAGGAACAGGTCACCCTGGCTCACCAGCGTGCCTCCGAAGGTGAAGCCGCCGTCGGGCCGGTCGCTGACCGCATAGCACAGCTCGTGGTTGTGCCGGGAGGAGTAGACAAAGATGTACTTGTCCCCGTCCTTGCGGATGGAGCTGGCCTCGAAAAACTCGTGGTTGGGGAAGGAGCCGGGGCCCTCCTTGGGAAAAATCACCTGGGGCTCTCCCTTGATGGTGAGCATATCCCGCTCCAGCTCCACCACCGTGCCACCGTCGTTTTTCAGCTTTTTGAAGCCGGTGACGGCGGCGGGGGTGGGGGTGTAAAACCCGGAGTACAGCCAGATCCGCCCGTCGTCGTCCGCCAGCACGCCGGGGTCGAAGGGGAACTGGTCGCCTTTTTTCCGGCCCCATACCGTGCCGTCTGGGTAGCGGACATGGCCCAGGAATTGATAATGCCCCGCCGGAGTGTCGCAGACGGCCACCCCCATGATCCCCATAAAATCGAAGGCGTAGTAGAGGTAATACCGC
Organism: uncultured Oscillospiraceae bacterium; assembly: GCA_910587255.1. Classification (GTDB taxonomy): domain Bacteria; phylum Bacillota; class Clostridia; order Oscillospirales; family Oscillospiraceae; genus Enterenecus. Next base: position 3,579 of record CAJUKT010000004.1, on the reverse strand, counting down.
CCGTTCGCCCCCCGGCATACGTCGGGGGCGAACAGCAGCCGCAGGCCCAGCTTATTTTTCGGATCCTGGTTCTTGAGGTAGATCACGCCCTCATACCGCCAGTCGGACAGGTCGTCCACCGGGGCGGACCAGCACACGTAGTCGTTGACGCAGAAGATGGGCGCGTTGAACCTGTCGTGGGAGCCGTAGACGTAGACCCGGTCTCCGAACACATGAGGCTCGCCGTCCGGGATGTACTCCCAGCTGGGGAGATAGGGGTTGAACGCCTGCTTTGTTTTCACGCCGCGCCCCCTCACTTTTTGCGCTCCGCGATGGCCTTTTGCTCCTCGGGGAGGTTTTTCTCCACCGTCCACAGCAGCATCAGCACCGCGCACACGGCATAGGCGATGGTCTCGATCCAGATATAGCTCACTGTGATGGCCCCCTGGGCCGCGGCGGTCTGCCCCGCGGTGCCCAAGGCCACGTCGGCGCCCTGGTCATAGCCGCTGCCGTTCAGGATGGCGCTGAAAATCGCGTTGCAGATCGGGGTGGCGGCCACCATGATGGAGCTGTAGATGGACATGGTGAACCCGTCTGTGCGGATGCCGCTCTTGAATTCAATGTGGTCGATGACATCCGCCAGCATGGCCAAAATCAGGTAGCACGCCGGGGCGGAACCCAGGCACTTGATCGCCACGCCGATGGCCACCGGGACGATCTGGCCCTGCCCCATCCCGGCAATGACACCGCCGATGACGCCGACCACCATGCCGATGATGGTGACGGTGCGCTTGCCGAATTTGTTGGCCAACGGCACCACCAGCGCCGCCGCCACCGCCATGGGGATGGCCCCCAGCACTGCCAGCAGGGATTGGGACGCGCCCCAGGCGTCGGCGGAGCCAAAGAAGGTGTTGTCCAGCACCCACTTGCAGAAGAAAGCCATGGAGCCGTTCTTCATGGCCCCGCTCCACTGGAAGCCCATGTAAAAGACAATGGTGATCCACCACCACTTTTCGCTGGTCACAGCCTTGAGCTGTTCCCCCAGGGTGGCCGTTTTGTCCTGGGCGTCGCTGCCGGCTGTGCCCATGCTCTCCTCCGTGACCCGCTCCCGGGTGAACTTGAACTGGAGGAAGATGGTCAGGGCGGTGAAGATGGCCACGGCCAGCATGGTCATGAACCAAAGCCCCTGGTTTTCTTTCAAGGCGAAGGATACCAGCATGGGGAACACCATGGAGCCCACACCCATGACCCCCAGGCCCGCCACGTTGGTGAAGGAAGCCAGGGTGGCCCGCTGTTTGCTGTCCCGGGTGGACACAGGGATCAGGGTGGAGTTGGCGGTGTTGTAGATGGGATACGCCACCGCGTAGTAGAGATTATAGGCGATGGCGATCCACACCATTTTTGCCGTGGGACTCTGGACGGGGACGATGAACATGAGCACGCTGGCCACGCTCAGCGTCAGCGCAGACAGCAGCACCCAGGGCCGGGCCTTGCCCGCCAGGGCCTTTGTGCGCTCAATGAGCTGTCCTACCACAAGGTTGGCCGCCACGATCAGGATGGTGGAAAACAGCTGCAGCCCCGTGAGGAAGCTCAAATCCAGCTTGAGCACATCGGTGAAGTAGTTTTGCAGGATGCTGGTGAAAATGCCGGAGGACAGCAGCGCCCCGAAGGGGCCGATGAAGTAGCCCAGCAGCATTTCCGGCAGCTTTACGCTCTGGGATCTCACCAGCGAGCTGATGAGGGGGGTGTTCCAGAAGCCAGTTTCTTTTTTGTCCATAACGTCCCTTCCTTGCTCTGCTTAGATCGCGTTCAGTTCGACCGTCCTGGTCTGCATCCCATCTGCCCGCACAGTCACCGTGATCCCGCCAGGGGCGTCTCCGGCGCGGACAACGGCCAGCGCTTTCCCATAATAGGTGGTATGGGTATTGGAGAAGAAGTTCTCCCCCATATTGGGCTTTGCGGAGCCAAGGGCCAACAGCTCGCCGGCGCCGCTGACCTCCACCGTAACCGCGGTGTCCTCGGAAGACTTTGTGATCCCGTCCGCGCCGGTCAGGTCGATGCTCAAATAAGCCAGATCCTGCGTCCCCGCCTTCAAGGTGTTCCGATCAGCAGCCACGCGCAGTTCGCTGGCGCCCTCGGCAGTCTTCATGGAGGTGCGGGACAGCTCTTTCCCGGCACTGTCATAGCTGATCGCGGTGATCGTTCCGGGCTCATAGGCAATGTGTTTGAAGACGGCCTTATACTCCTTCGTCTTTTTCTTCCCATAGGAACGCCCATTTAGGATGAGTTCCGCCGTGTCACCGTCGGAATACACGGTGATCTTGTTCCGTTTCCCCTCGCAGCCGGCCCAAGACCAGCTTGCCACCGCGTCTGTGTCACGCCACATGGATACAGAGCCCGTCTCCCCGGCGTGGGTATACGGTTCCACACCGATACCGGGGGTGTGATCCAGTCCCCAGGTCAGCCGGTTCCACTGCACCTCGGGGCGGAGCTTTCCGCAGATGTCGATCACGCCGCAGCCGCCGGAAATGATAGGCGCGTCCTGACCGGGATTCTTGAAGCTTTTGTAGCGGACGGTGCCGATGCCGGACTCCCCCAGGTAGTCCCAGCCGGTCCACATGAAGTCGCCGATGACATAGGGGAGCTTTTTCACCAGCTGCCAGTTGTGATAGAGGTTTTTGGGCAGGGTCTCGGAGCCAACGATAACCCGGTCCGGATGAAGTGTGCCGTCCTTCTCATACCGGGAGGCGGCGTAATTATACCCGCCGATATCCAGGTAGGAGAAGCACACCTTTGTGGCATTATCCGCGGCGGGCTTGGCGGCCATTTTTTCAATCATCCCCCCGGCCATGTTCATCAGCATATTGAAGAACGCGCTGGTAGGGACATTATCCATGGTCTGACTGCCGTTCTTGTTCTCTTTCCCGTCCTTTTTGTCGCCGTATATGCCGCCGCCCTTGGCCGACATACTGCACAGCATCAGGTTGACACCCAGGGTCACGGCTTTCCCCGGATCCAGCTTCCGGGCCAGGACGGCCAGCTTTTTGCAGTACTCCTGTCCCTCGGGGATGGCCAGCTCGGAGATCTCGTTCCCGATGGAATTCATGACTACGCTGGGGTGGTTGTAGTTTTTGATCACCATGGCAGTGAGATCCCGTTCCCACCACGCACGGAAATCCTTGTCCGCATAGTCGTAGGGGTTTTTATGCACCAGCCAGTTGTCGCAGAATTCATCCATGACATACATACCCAGCTGGTCACAGGCATCCAGCAAGGCTTTGGACGCCGGGTTATGGGAGGAACGTATCGCGTTGAAGCCGGCCTCCTTGAGCAGCCGGACGCGGCGGAGTTCAGCAGCTTCAAAGGAGCACGCGCCCAGGATGCCGTTGTCGTGGTGGATGCAGGCGCCGCGAAGCAGCGTCTCCTGCCCATTCACGAAGAAGCCCTTGACGCTCCAGCTGAGGGTGCGGAAACCAAACCGCTCCTCCGCCGTGTCAACCACCTCGCCATCCTTCAGCAGCTCCGTCCGGCACAGATACAGCTCGGGGTGGTCTGCGTCCCAAAGCCGGGGCTGGGAAACGGGGATGTCCACGGAAGCTG
>CAJUKT010000003.1 GCA_910587255.1 uncultured Oscillospiraceae bacterium | reverse complement strand
GCAGAAGAAAACCAAGGGCAAGACCCGCCTGACCAATATGCTCCGCAGCGGCAAGGAGCTGAAGGTGTTCGCCGTGAAGGACAGCGACCTCCAGCTTTTTTGCCGGGAGGCCAAGAAGTACGGCGTCCTCTACTGCGTCCTAAAAGACCGGGACGCCACGGACGGGCTGACCGACATCATGGTACGGGCCGAGGACGCCAGCAAGATCAACCGCATTTTTGAGCGTTTCAACCTGGCTACGGTGGATATGGCCGAGGTCAGGCGGGAGATCGAACAGAGCCGGGAGGCCCAGCAGAACGCCGCCCCGGAAGCGCCAGCGGCGGCGGAGCCGATGACCGAGCAGGAGGTGGACGATCTGCTGGACGCTATGCTCTCCCCGCCCCCGGAACAGGAGGGCGATTTGCCCATCCCGGAGCGCACCGCCCCCGAACCCGAACAGGATATGGACGAGTTTTTAGCGGCGGTGCTGGGCGCATCCCCCACCAGGGAGGAGGGCCAGACCGAAAACCCCACCGAAGGCCGGATCGAGAAATCCCGTCAGTCCGAGCCTACCTCAAAGCCCAAAGAGCCAGCCGCACCGGGTACTTCTGAACCGCAGGAGCGTTCCCGTCCCTCCGTCCGTAAGGAGCTGGACGCGATTAAAGCGGAGCAGAGAGAAAAGGCGGCAAAAGGTAAGGAGCAGTCCAAGCCCACCAAGGGGCCGAAGCACAAGGCCCCGAGAAAGTATAAACCGAAACGATTAAAGGAGCGATAACTATGCCGAACTATGATGATCTGTTTACCAGCCAGCCCGCCCAGGAGGAGGAAACGCCCTTTGATAAGGGCGCATGGGCGGCGAAAAAGCAAGCGGAGCGCGAGGGTGTCTACGCCATGATCGACAGCCACGTTCACGACATGGGCATGGACGGCGGCGTGTTCCAAGCCTATCTGGACGTGCAGGCCCGGTTTGACCTCTATTCCGTGAGCAACGCCATCCTGATCGCTGCCCAATGCCCGGAGGCCACCAAACTGGCCGACTTCGATACCTGGAAGGCAGACGGCGTGTACGTCAAGCGGGGCCAGGATGCCATCACCATTCTGGAACCGGGCAAGGAGTACAGAAAGGACGACGGAAGCACGGGCGTGTCCTACAATGTGAAAAAGGTCTTTGATATTTCTCAGACCAGGGCCGAGCAGCGGCCCGCCCCCGCCGTGGCCCGTGACGAGCGGCTTTTGCTGAAAGCCCTGATGAACAACGCCCCCTGCCGCTTCTCCATCTCCAACGAACTGCCGGAGGGCACCAACGTGGCCTATCACCCGCAGAACAATATCATCTATGTGCGGCAAGGGCTGGATGCTCCCACCATTTTCCGGGGGCTGGCCCAGGAACTGGCCCGCGCCCACATGGACAAGGGTGGTATCGCCTGTGAAAGCCCCGACTTCACGGCGTACAGCGTGTCCTATATGCTGTGCAAGCGCAGCGGCGTGTCGGTGGAGGGTTTTTCCTTTGACCGCCTGCCGGAGAGCTACGCCATGATGGACGCCAAGGCGCTCCGGGCCGAGGCGGGCGTCATGCGGGACGTGGCTGGCACCATCACCGCCGATATGAACCGGCTCTTTGCCGCCCAGGAGAAAGCGCAGAAAAACCGGGACGGCGGCGCGAGGTAAGGGGGGCGCTCTATGCGTGATGAAAAACGTGTGGTCACGCTGAACGGCTTCGAGCAGCGGCTTATGGTGGCGGGCCTGACCGATTTCCGCAACGACGCCCTCCGGGACGGCAAGCCTACCGAGGATGTGGACGACCTCATTCTCAAGGTCATTGACGCGCCGACCAAGCGGGAGAAACGGAGGGCTGACCGTGAGG
>CAJUKT010000002.1 GCA_910587255.1 uncultured Oscillospiraceae bacterium | reverse complement strand
TTACCGCTTCGATTATGCTACTATTGTCGCAGACAGCGCAATAGAGTGTTATGAGATTTGTTTGCCACATACTTACATTCTCTACTCTTTTGCGCTGTTTTTCTACCCCCTTCTCTTGCTTTTAAACCTTGATTCGCATTATGACACGTTACTTATAATTTGGGGCTACAGGTTTTCTGTAGCCCCTGTTCTTTTGTGACCGAGGAGATATAGGTGCATTCTAATTTTATATATCCAGCTCCTTCCACAAATCCGTACCCTTACGAAGTTCAAATTCCTGGATTTCTCCTTGAAGTGCTGGGCGGGTACGTTTTTTCCACAATCTGAGCATTGATCTATCGGTAATACCCTGGAGAACAGGAAGTGGCAGCTATCACACACATATATCACTTCTCTCGTCTCGCTTTCGTGCGCATTCAGTTTAGCACGGAGCGGGGCTTTTTTCAATCCAAAACAAAAAGGAGGTCGCGCCAATGAAATGCCTGCTGAAGTACCAGTGGGTCAAACTTCCCCGCAGTCAAATGCCGGCAGGCAAGGGTATCATGGGTGCCTGGGCGCGGCTGGCCTCTCGTGCGGCCTTCCGCAATGGACAGGCCAGCTACTATAAATATGTCAATCAAGTCACTATCGGCTCCTGGGTGGGTGGCATCGTGGGCCTCAAGAGCATCCTGGGCGTCAAGAAGCGGAACAGGGCCCTGGAGCTGATGGACGAGCTGGCCCGACTGGGCTACATAGATTACGAACTGGATCCAAAGACGAAGAAACTCACCTATCAAATCAAGGATTGGGTGGTCCAATGCTCCGGTGAGCCCTGCATGGGCGCCGAAGCTGTCTACGCCACCCAGGGGTATGGCTTTTTATGTCTGCCCCGGAACATTACCCAGCGCCTCGCGGAGACGCATTATCACTTTGATGAGGCAGACGCATGGCTGGATCTCTGGTGCCATACCGTATGGCAGGATCCTGGCAATGCGTTTTCTCATATAGCGCCTGCAGTCCAATATGGGAAGTATGGCGCTGTTTTGACCCTGGAAACCCTTGGCCATCGTTGGGGATGGGAGAAAACAAAGGTCTGGCGCTTTTTCCAAAAGCACGCGGATGCCTTCCCGCTGCAAAAGCTGCCAGGCTCTTTCGGCTGTCTGATCTTCAACACAGGCTACCCTGCAGGAACCTCTTTTACATTGCCAGAGCCTGCACAAGTCAAACGCATTTTGGAAGAAATACGCATTTGTGGCGAAAATACGCATACCAAAAGCAACAGTGACCATGAGCGGATAAATCGTTGGATCACTTGGTACAGCCGGAAGGTCATAGCGTATACTCCACAGACACAGACCGTCTCTACGGCGGAGCAATGCCGTGTTGCAGTTTCAGACTGCTATATTACGCGCGCGTATTTTTCTCCGTGTAGGTATTGTAAGAGTTTCATAGAGGACTGCCAGAGTAAAGAGGGGTATTCCCCGGTCGAATTTGCACATTTGCCCAGGGCCGGCCCAAAAGTTGGCCCACCACTTGATTTTGGAGGTATCGACTATGGCAGATTTGAAGGCGACCTTTTGTGGTGAATTGCCGCAAAATGAATGTTCTCCTCAGACAGAGCAGTTGATTGCGCTGTTAGAGCGCCGGGGGATTGTGGAAGATTCCAGCATTGTGAATGACAGAGCCCGTCAGGCAGAACAGGCACTGCGCCGCAATATGTACCACAATACCCAGATGATGCTCAAGCACTATCGGGACATTGTGTGGGCTTTGGAATGCTTTCCGCAGCAGGTAGCGGAAGAACTGGACCGGCCTCTGCGGGATCTGGACGCGTTGCTCAGTGCGGTGGACACCCAGCTTGCTATGGGCAATGCAAAACTGGAGCACAGGCTGATTGGCATTCAGAAATCCAGGCTGCTGCTGGACCGAATCAATGAAGCGCTGACTGTGCTGCGCCACAAGCCCGGCAACGGGGAGATGATGTATAATATCATCTTTCAGACCTTCCTCACGCCTGAAAAGCTGACTCATGCGGAGATTTTGTACCGGTTAAGCATTTCTGACCGCCACTATTACCGGCTGCGCCAGCAAGCTGTCAACATTCTCTCGATCCGGCTGTGGACAGCGCCCGCAGGGTGTTTGGATGCTTGGCTTGAGCTGCTTACTTTGCTGGAGGGAGATTGATGGCAGGGTCTATGGCAGATAATTGGCGAAAAATTGGCAGTACCAGCGCCGATGACATGGCGATGAAAATATGTTATTCTGTTATCGTCCAAAACTGGGCGATGGCAGTAAGCCGCCTCTGGAGCGAATGGCAGCAGTTCGCACCAGGGGCTTTTTTCTGCCCATTTTTGAGGAAGGAGGATCCAATATGGCACAAAATAGTAAGAAGCCGCAGGGACGCCGGTCCCAACGGCTTCAACGCTGGTTTCAAGCTGCAGCAAGCACTTGCTATATGATGGTGCTGTTTGCACAGCCAGCGTCCGCAGCTGACACAATCTGGTCGCGCTTTTCCACGATCATGGCCGATGTTTATGGCGAGTTGGTGGGCATCAGCACCATTGTTGCTGTTACTGCGGCATCTGTTGCTCTGCTGGTGCGCATGATCTCCCGCAATGAGCGGGCCGTGTCCGAGGCTACCAGTTGGCTCAAGCGAATCATCGTCACTTGGATTGTGCTTAACACCTTGGGCTTTGCTGTGGCGTATCTGCAGCCGCTGATCCAGGGTGGGCAGTACACGCCCTAATCGAGCGCAAATGAACCAAACACAAAAGAAGGAGGAAAAGTTCAGTGAGAAATCGGTTCATTTCCCTGTCGGTATCGCTTCTGCTGCTGGCTATGCTGGCGCTGCCCGCTAAGGCGGCGTCCGCAAACTTGTCAGACCCGGAGGCCTTGCTGCCGGTGGACATTATCATCGACCAGGACTCTAAGGAAATCCGCAAGGTTTATGACCTCTCGCCCAATACAGATCCCTCTACGCTTCCCATGGCGGCATTTGAGCGGGATGGGGCCAGGTATGAATGCACCGACATTCTGCGGGAGGTAGTTATCGGCTCTCAGACCCAGACCATTACCCAGACAGAAAGTGTGGACAGCTCCAAGAAGGACATGGAGACTATCCTGGAGCTGCTGCCCCAGGAGAAGGAGACCACCACAGAGGACGGGTTTACTGGCACGCTCCATCTGGTGCTGGACAGCATCAAGACCGAACCTGCCGGGTATGGCAGCTCCACCAAGCCTGTCACGGCTACCCGCAGCTATCCCAATCTGGCCAGCGCAGACACCAACCACCTGCCCAAGACCATCACAGAGGGTGGCCAGACATTGAAGCTCCAGGATGTCCAGTGGCAGACTGATAATACCTATAATGCCGATGACTACGAGATCGGAGACCGGTTTACTGCTATCTGCACCTACGGCGGCAGCAAGTCGGTCAGCTATGTCACCGGCTACACAACTACCGCCAATTACACTGGAGAGGTGTACCGTACCGGCGTGACGGTCATCCGCTATACCGTCATCTTTACCGGTACCCCTATCGCCTCTGTTGATCCGGAGCCTGTGGCGAAGGAGGACCAGCCGCAGGCCGGAGCGGGGTGGCCGGTTATGACAGTGCTCGGTTTGGCCGCCCTGGCCGCCGGCGCGGGCGGAACCTACTTTGTGATGAAACGAAAGGAGCGCATGAGCTATGAAGAAACTGCTGACGATGGCCGGGGTAGCGCTGATGCTTACCATGGCGATGGCCACGACGGCCATGGCGGCCGAGTATAATATCGACGGTCCGGAGGACCCCCTGTTCGCCTCCCCCACATCGGTGGACCAGGTCACAGTAGTGGGCGGCGGTGTGACGGAGCAGAGCAATATCGACCGCAGTAAGAATGCGGCCGTGGTTCCGCCGCCCTTCGGCAGCCCTGAGTCCTACCAGACCGGGAGCGGGGCCGTGCTGATCCCGCAGACGCAGACTCAGACGAGCGGTTCCGCCACTACTCCCATCGGAGGCGGTACCGCCTATTACCCGCCCGCTGAGTCCGTAACCCCGCCGGCGAGCGATGTCACCACTTCGTCCACCTCGTCTACCCCTTTCACCCTGCCGGATGGGCTCTACTACTCGGATGGCAGCATCGGCCGGTTGAAGATCCCGAGTATCGGGGTAAACGTCAAGGTCTACGAGACGGAGAGCCTGGAGAGCCTGGCCAAGGGGGCAGGACACTTCAAATCCACCTCCTGCTGGGATGGCAACGTGGGGATCGCTGGCCACAACAGAGGGGTGACCAATCACTTCGGCAAAATCCACACCTTGAAAACCGGGGACCAGATCACATACACCACCCAACTGGGTACCAGGACGTATGAGGTCTTTTTTGTCGGGCAAATCGAGGAGACAGACTTCTCCCGGCTGGAGCGCACGAGCGATAACCTGATCACACTGGTCACCTGCGTTCGGGATGTCCGAAACATGCGCTGGTGTGTGCAGGCCCGGGAAGTGCGTTAGCCGCGTTGTAAATTCCCCTGCTTATTTGTATAATTATGGTGAATACAAAAGAACAGGAGGAATCGAACATGAAAAAGCACACAATGAGCTTCGTGGCAGGATTGCTCACCGGCGCAATGCTGTTCGGCGGCGGCGTAGCCTATGCCGCTGGGGTAATGGCGGAATACGCCCCTCAGCAGGCCTACGTGGACGGTGTCCCGGTCCAGATGAATGCGTACAACATCGGCGGCAACAACTATGTCAAGCTCCGTGACATCGGACAAATGGTCGGTTTCAATGTCTATTGGGACGGCCGGGCGGTCCAGATCGACAGCAATGCTCCCTACACCGGCGAGGCCCCCGCACAGGGGAATGCTTCCATCCGTGTAGGCAGTTCCAAGGGGAGTACGCTGAAAGAGGGCGTAACCAGTACCTTGATTATCGCTCCCAGCCGTTCGGACTATACGGTGACCTCCAGCAACCCCGCCGTCGCCCATGTGGCGGAAGTCCTAGGCCATTGGACCGTAAACACCAAAGCCCCAGGCGCGACAGTCATCACGGTGACTGCCCCAGACGGGAAGACGGGAAGCGTGTCCATTACGGTGGAACCCTCAGCCCCCACCAACGGGAACGCCGGGAGCAATAATCTAAACGCCAATATGGAGATCCGGCTGGAGATGATTCGACTGATCAACCAGACCCGCGTAGCTTACGGTGTGCCAGAGCTGCCTGTTGATGACGCTCTGATGAACGCGGCCCAGACCATGTCTGACAAGCAGTATTCTTGGCACAACTCCAAGGAAGAGTGTGAGGCTGCCCTTGCATTCGGCTACCCGCACGGTTTTGGATCCAACCTGACAGCATTCACCGGCGTAGGATCAGCGGACATCGCTCAACACGCTGTTGCGAACTGGATCAGTTCGCCCGGTCACTTCGAGACCATGATTGATGCTGGCGGTGGCAGCCTGGGCGTCGGTATTACCGAAAACGATAGGGGAGCGACATTCTGCTTTATGTTCATCGGGCTACCGGGAACACACAACCCGTACGAATAACTGAATAACCGGCAAACAAAGACCTTTCAGCTACGCTGAGAGGTCTTTTTCTATGCCGAGAAGGAGAATGACAAAACATGAAATATATCCATAAACCGCATAACCGCCTGATTGCGGCTCTGCTGTTGCTGGTCTGTCTGCTTGGGCTTCTGCCTACGACAGCCATGGCCGCTACTCCGGACACGATCAAGATGGACGACTGCGCCTACAATGGTGTCAAGTATGATTCCCCGGCCCTGGGCGAGTGCTATATGCACCAGATGCACTTTGGTCTCAACGGAAAGAGTACGATGGGCTTCTGTGCCGAGAAGGGCAAGGGCATGGGCTGGTCGCTGAAAGGCCACACATGGGGTAATCCAAAGCCCATCTCCGATCCCACGGTCAAGACGATGATGGCCTACTTCTACGCACATTCCACCGGTGTCTTTACCGACCGGGCGATTGCCCTAGGTGAAAACGCCGTTTGGAACAGCAACTACACCTGGACAATGAACGCCTGGACACAGGCCATTGTTTGGCGGTACAAGGCCGGTCTGCTGGCAGACCCTGTCACCGCCTGTGCAGAGGAGCTGATGTGCGTCTACAACAATCTGGAACACACGAACTACACCAGCATTGATGACCTGATAGACGGCATATCTTTCCACGACCGGGTCAAGTACATCTTGGATTTGGGCGCTGAAGGCGTGTGGGGCGAGTGTGAAGTCTATGAGTACGCCTATACCGGCCCTGGCTCCAGTTATCACCCCTCCAACGATGTTCAGGCTGTTATGGTGGGCGAATTGAGTGTCATCCGAGAAAGATACGGTCTCACAGTCAGAAAGATTGACTCCACTAACCCCAATATAGGACTGCCCGGCGCCCGGTTCTTGGTTGCATCTGAAAACGGCGCTTACTCTAAAGAGATTGTGACAGGCCAGGATGGCACCTATACTTTGTCCAATTTGGAAGCTGGTACCTATGCCGTGACTGAATTGGAACCGCCGGCCGACTATGAGATCGACAATGCTGGACCGCAGTATGTGGTTTTGCCCAGCGGCAGCGATAAGACTGTAACGGTTATCTTCACTGATACGCCGGTCATCACAGGCGAGGGCAGTATCCGCAAAGTAGATGCGGACGACCCCACCAAAGGGCTTGCCGGTGCAGTCATCAAAATCACCGGCGTAGACAATGATTTCACCGGCACCTATGTCACCGGCGTGGGTGGCTATCTTACTGATGTGCCTTGGAAGGATATGCCCATTGGCAGCTTTACTGCGGAGGAGGTCACTCCCCCGGAGGGTTATACCAAGAGTCCTGACGTCAGTAAGACAAAGCAGACTTTTGTGTGGGATGGCAAGACCGATGTCGCCTTGGTCTTTGAGAATGACGCCAAGGTGAAGGTCAAGCTCATTAAGCTGGACGACAGTGACAACCCCCTCCCTGGCGCTGTATTCAACATCATCAAGGATGGCCAGATCATCGGCACTGAGGCCACGAAAGCGGACGGCTCCATTACCGTCACCGATGTGACTGAGGGTATGTACGCCTTTGTGGAGGTGAGCGCCCCATCGCCCTACGCCGCGCTCACTGATCCAGTCATCGCCCATGTGGACCAGGCCACCATCAACGGCGGCGGCACTGTCACCGTCACGGCCTCCGACAAGAAGCTCCCGAGCCTGACCATTTTGAAGCGGGACGCCAAGACCGGCGACGTAATTCCCAATACCCACTTTGAAATCAAGGGCATCCACTACGGCTACCACAATGATGTGACCACTGGGCCGGACGGCAGGGCCGTTCTCACCAATATCCCTGTGGACAGCTATGAAGTGACCGAAAAATCCGTTCCCGACCCTTACGTTGTCAGCGAGGAACCTACCCAGACCATTTGGCTGGAGGCTGGCGACAATAAGGAGCTGATTTTTGACAATCAAAAGCAGCCGTTGCTTAAGATCAGCAAAATTGAGAAGGGTACAGGCAAGCCTATCCCCGGCACCGTCTTCCTCTTGGAGGCGATTGATGGGGATTACCGCCATGAGGTGACCACAGAAGCCAACGGCTCTGTGGAACTGCGAGTTGCCCCCGGCAGCTATCGCGTGACAGAGAAATCTGTCCCGGAGCCTTATGTGATCAGTGATAATCCCACCCAGACCATCAGCTTAAACGGCGGTGACGAGAAGGAAATCATCTTCGAGAACCTGAAGAAGCCTGAGCTGACCCTCTCGAAGATCGATGCCGACACACAAAAGCCGATTCCTGGCAATGTGCTGCGGGTGGAGGCGATCAACGGCGACTATCAGGACGATTGGACCACCGGGGCCGATGGCAAGGTGACCAAGTACGTCGCGCCTGGGACATATCGTGTCACGGAGATCTCCGTACCCGCTCCCTGGTATCTGCCGGATAAGGATGCTGACCGTGTGCAGACGATCAGCCTCAATCCCGGCGATGCGAAGGAGCTGGTCTTCAGGAACCGGAAAAGCCCGGAAATTACCATTTTTAAGGAGGATTCCGTTGCTGGCGCACCGATTGAGGGTGCAAAATTTCATGTGACCTATACGTCCACTGGTGAGGCTGCGGAGGCCCCTGCCTCTGCGGATTATGGCTATCTGTTTACAGATGCCAACGGTGAGATCAAGCTCCATGAGAAGGGCAAAAAACTCTACCCCGGTGAGTTCACTATCACGGAAGTGGCGCCCGCCCCCGGATTCCAGATGAAGGAACCCACCACACAGACGGTCATCATCCACGGCAACGAGAGCAAGACCGTCACATTCCAAAATGAACCGCTGAATGCGATTATCGTTGAAAAGTACGATAGCGTGACCCATGAGGCATTGCCTGGCTGTACCTTCCAACTGCGGTATCTGGGCGGAACCTCTGGCACTGGCGGCACGGTGATTGGGCAGAAGGTGACAGGGAAAAATGGTACCTGCATCTGGACAGGCCTAAAAAGCGGCACATATGTCGTGGAGGAGGTTGATCCGGCAGACGGGTACAGCATCATCAATTCTTCCGAAACGGTGTATCTGGCGGACAGCGGCGAACAGAGTGTCGTCACGGTCCGCTTTGACAATGCCCCTGATGGGAACCTCCTAATCCGGAAGGTCTGCTCTGTCAATCCCAGTATTCCCCTTCAGGATGCGGAGTTCAAGGTCATGTATGCCGATGGGACTCTGATTGGCGATGGAAACGGCATCTACCGGAGCGATGAAAATGGAGAGGTACGGATCTCCGGCCTCAAGCCTGGAAAAAGCGTCGTCGTGACGGAGGTTCGGGCACCGGACGGGTTCATCCTCGATACACAGAGCCAAACCATCCAGATCAAAGAGGGACGGACAGTCACTTTGACCTTCAAAAATCAGCCCCGCGGCTCCCTAATTATCCAGAAACGGGACAGTATCAGCGGCCAGCCGCTCCCGGGCGCACAGTTCCGCGTGACAACGGCGGCGGGCTGCGAGGTCGGTCTGGACGGCGTGATCGGCACCGCCACGCTCACCTCAAATGGGATCTTCACAACAGATTCCAATGGTGAGATCAGGATATCCAATCTCGCCCCCGGTGCGCTGATATTGACGGAAATCCAAGCCCCAGCAGGCTATGTCATTGACAATCCCAGCACAAATGTCGTGATTGGCCCCAATGGTGACACACAGACCGTCATCGTGACCAACACCCCCAAGGGCGGTCTGATTGTGGAAAAATATGACAGTGTGACAAAACTGCCCTTGGCTGGCGCACAGTTCAAGATCATCTATTCCAATGGTGAGCTGCTGCCGGACAACGAGGGCCTGACCAGCAGCAACGGCCTCTATACCACAGATGTTAATGGCCAGATCGTCCTCTCCAAGGTAAAGCCCGGAACGCTGGTCGTAACCGAGGTCAGGGCCCCGGACAATTACCAGGCAGACCCCATGCCGCAGACGGTCGTGGTCAATGCGGGTGATACCCAGACCCTCCGCTTCTATAATGCCCCCCTCTGCACGTTGACCATCCTCAAACGGGATGCTGTGACGAAGAAGCCGTTGAAGGGTGCGGAGTTCACCGTCAGGGACAGTGAGGGCCGTGCCATCGGGCCCAACAATGGCCGGTATATCACCGGGACCGACGGGACTGTGACCGTCTCCGGGTTGGCGCCTAACGCCACCATTGTGGTGTCTGAAAGCAAAGCTCCCACTGGCTATATCAAGGACGAGACCCCGAAAAACATCGTTGTCCGAAGTGGCGTTGCCAACAGCCTGACCTTTGACAACGAGCCCGCCACTACACTGATCATCCGCAAATTCATTGAGGGGACTGCAAACGAACCTCTGAGCGGTGTAGCCTTCAAAGTAGTTGATGGGAGCGGCGCAGCGGTCGGACCGGATGACGGAGTCTATTATACTGATCACGCCGGTGAGATCGTTCTGGACGGCATCGAGCCCGGCACCACCGTGATCGCCAGGGAAATCAAGACCGTTGAGGGCTATGTCCTTGATGGAACCCCCCAGGACATTCTCATAAAAGCAGGCCAGGTGCAGCAGCTCACATTTTGGAACAAACGCGCAGGCACTTTGGTCATCCAGAAAAAGGACAGTGTATCCGGTGCTTTGATTGCCGGGGCGCAGTTCCAACTCACCTACGCCAATGGCGGCTTTGTTGATAATGAAAACGGCCACTTGAGCAGCAACGGCCTCTATACCACGAACGATAAAGGGGAAATTCGCATCTCCGGCGTGACCGGCACCATCGTCGTAAAGGAGGTAAAGGCAGCTCCTGGCTATGTCATCGATCAGAGCACCCAGACCCAGACTGTCACCGTTAATCCGGAAGACACACAGACCCTCGTGTTTCTCAATGAGCCTCTGTGCAGTTTGACACTGAAGAAACTGGATTCTGTGACCGGAAAACCGATCCCCAATACAGAATTCACCGTGAAGGACGGAAACGGCAATGTGCTGGGCCGCTATACCACAGGAACGGATGGCACTGTGACTGTATCCGGACTTGTTCCCGGCAGTACCGTAGTCGTGTCTGAAAGCAAAGTCCCCAGCGGCTATGTCCTCAACACCACCCCCCAGACCATCATCGTTAAGAATGGCAGCAATACGATGAGCATTGGTGGTACCGGAACAGCCGGCGGGAACAACGGCGGCACCGGTGTTGGCGGCGGTACCGGTGACGGAAATGATCTGGTCTTTGAAAACGATCCTAAGACCCGCCTCATTATTGAAAAGTACATCACTGGCACCACCACTCCGCTGCAGGGGGTGACCTTTTTGGTTACGGAATCCAATGGCCAGGTGGTAGGCAGTTCTAACGGCGAGTTTGTGACCGATGAAAATGGCCGCATTGTGATTGAGGGGTTGGAGCCTGGCGTCACCATTATCGCCAAGGAAATCAGGACATTGGAGGGCTACGTCCTCGACTCCACGCCCAAATCCATCAAAATTGAAGTCGGAGACGCACAGACCTTGCGCTTCTTCAACGCAAAGCAGGGAACCATCGTAATTCGCAAGCTGGACAAGCAGACGAACGAGCCGCTGGCTGGTGTGGAGTTCCAAATTACCTACTCGGACGGCAGCTATCTGGACGACGACTACGGCCATCTGTCCAGCAAGGGCCTCTACAAGACCGATGCCAATGGGGAAATCCGCATTTCAGGTGTGGTAGGTACGCTGGTAATCACGGAAACCAAGCCCCTGCCCGGCTATGTGATGGACGAAGGTACTAAGAAGCTGTACCAATAGAGGGAAAAGTAGTATAATGAGGGAATGATACAGAAAAATGAGCGACGCGGCTATGCGAGCGATTTAAGCGACAGCCAATGGGCGATGATAGAGCCATTATTTCCACCAG
>CAJUKT010000001.1 GCA_910587255.1 uncultured Oscillospiraceae bacterium | reverse complement strand
GGTAATGGTGTACAGCCTTTGCATAATTATACTTGCCGTTTTCGTCCGTCAAGCCTGAAACAAGCTGATAAATCAGGGCTTGACGGACTTCAAACCGGCAAGTCGGATAGTGGTTAAGGCTGTATAACACCTGTATGCTGCCCTGTTAAAAACGACACTCCATTCCGGCGAAAATCGACATTTTCAAATGGCGCTGACAATGGGAGAACACCGGGACTACACGATGGCCGAGACGATAGCCGCGGCACTGAAAAAAGTGAAAGAGCTGACGGATCATGGCTGAGAGGGGGAGTGCTCTCGCCGAATTGTGCGGCGTTGCCTTAAAGAAAAAGCTCCGGGAGACAGCGGAATGGATTAGGGCTTCTTTGAAAATTGCCAATATGCCCAATCGACGGGGCTTTCTCCCGGATTATTTCTCTCGGCTTCCGCCTCAAAGTATGACATGTTACGTTGCTTGAAGGAGACGGGTGTTTTGAAACGGCAGAGGAAAATCATCCACCAGAATTATTACGAACGCGGTTGCTTCCCGTTGCGGAAAGCAGCCGCGTTCACTTTCTCTGAACTAAATTCATATTGTACACAGCCATAGCTCCCCTAAAATGAAGCTATTACAAAAAGGAGGAGCATTATGGACACATATGGATACATCCGAGTTTCGACGAAGGAACAGAATGAGGATCGACAGATTATCGCCATGCGGGAATTCGGTGTTAGAAATGACAAAGTTATCTTGGACAAGCAATCGGGTAAGGATTTTGACCGCCCCGGATACCGGCGGCTGGTACGCAAACTAAAAGCCGGTGACACCCTTGTCATCAAGAGCATTGACCGGCTGGGGCGGAACTATGATGAAATCCTGGAACAGTGGCGGCTGCTGACGAGGGAAAAACGAGTGGCCATCGTGGTGCTGGATATGCCTCTGCTGGACACCCGCCAGGGCCGGGACCTCACAGGCGTGCTGATTGCCGATATTGTTCTCCAGCTGTTGTCCTATGTGGCGCAGACAGAGCGGGAGTTCAACCGCCAGCGGCAGGCGGAAGGGATTGCGGCGGCTAAAGCCAGGGGTGTCCACTTCGGGCGGAGGTTCAAAGACCGGGGCGAGGACTACGAGGATGTGATGGTCGCCTGGCGGCGGGGCGAAATCAGCGGCAGGGCGGCAGCGAAGAGGCTGGGTGTGGCCCATGGAACCTTCCAGCGGTGGTGTAAGGAGTAGGGTTGGCTAACAAAGCGTGGGTTGCAGGCCACACAAAATAAGCCATGGTTTTGAGCAAGGCAAAGCTGTTTTTCATAAACAGTAAGCCTTACTCTTGCCTATGGTAAGTAATTTTATCACATATCCTGAAATTATGCAACAGGAAATGTGGCCTGCAACCCACGCTTTATAAGCCAAAAACATACGACGGGTAAGCGGGGAGGAGCGCTATATGGGGCAGGTCAAACGGCACAGGCCCATTCAAAAAAGCTCCGTGCTTCGGCACAAAACGGCACTGCCTCTCCCAGGCATTACGATTTATCCGGAGGATATAGAAAAATACCTGAAGTTCTATCAGGCGCAGGGGCACTCTGAGGGGACTCTTCAGAGCTACCGGCAAAAGTTAGAAAGACTTTATGCTGATTTGCCGGAGGATAAGACCATCCAGCTGGGCTTTATGGACCACTGGCGGAACCAACTGTTGGAGGAGGGATATGCCGCCAATACAGTCAATGGGTTTCTTTCCGCCAGCAACACCTTTTTGAAGTTTATCGGACGTCGGGAACTTCAGGCGGCAGAGAAAGTGGAAGTCGAAGTTGCCCCACAGCCGGAGCTGACCCGGACAGAATACCTCCGCTTGCTTCAGGCAGCCAAGATCACGGACAAGGAGCGAGCTTACCTGTTGGTAAAGCTCTTTGCCAACATGCCGCTGAATGTGCAGGAATTGCACAAGGTGACGGTGGAGGCCGTGAGGGAGGGCCAGCTCACCATAAGCCAGAGGGGGATCAAGACCTTGGTGCGGGTTCCCAAGTATTTGCGGGATGAGCTTCTAAGCTTCGCCAACCGGGAGGGCCGGCTTGCAGGACCGCTTTTTGTGACAAAGGAGGGCAAGGCTCTTGATCGGACATATGTGTGCACTATCGTCCGTCAGCTCTGCCGGGCGGCCCAAGTATCAGAGGAGAAGGGGAATCCCCGCTGCCTTCGGCGGCTCTATCAAAACACATTGGCTACCATTGAAGCGAATGTAGCCCTGCTGGTAGAGCAGGCCATGGAACGGCAGCTGGAACTGGAGCAGTTGAGCGTGGGGTGGGAGGAATGAAACGAGTCTGTATTTTATGCGAGGCTTGGGAATCTGGCGGGATCGAATCCTTCCTGTGCAACACTCTGCTGACCATGGACCGCTCCGAGCTGGAAATAGACATTGTGGCTGCGCAAATCAGGGACAGTGTATTTACGGAGGCATTGAAGAATGCAGGGGTCCGCTTTCAGGAGTTATTCGGGACTTTACGTTCCCCCCAAAATGCGCGGTTATTTTCTGCCCTGCTTGCAGAACGACATTATGATGTAGTCTACCTTAACGCCTATCAAGCTCTTTCACTGCAATACCTGAAATTGGCGCAGGAAGCTGGAGTTCCGATACGCATTGCGCACAGCCACAACACTGAATTGCGGGACAGCTCTACCAGGATTCTGAAGCTCGCCATTCACAACTGGGCCAAAAGGGTCTATGGAAATGTGATGACCCACCGTTGGGCCTGCTCTGCTCCAGCGGCCCGGTTCCTATTCGGAGAAACTTCGGAATGGGCTTTTATCCCCAATGGGATCAATGTGGAGCGGTTCCGCTTTGACCCGGCAGGCCGGGAAGAGGTTCGGACTGAGCTAAAGCTGGAGGGGAAGCTGGTTGTCGGCAATGTAGGGCGGCTGTGCGGGCAGAAAAATCAGGCTTTCCTGCTGGATGTATTCAAAGAAGTTCAGCAACAATGCCATGCAAGCGCCCTTCTCCTTGTCGGAGAAGGCGAGGCTCTAGGGGAGTTAGAGGCAAAAGCCCGGGCGCTGGGGATAGAGAACTGCGTGATTTTCTATGGCACCACCGACCGGGTGGAGCGGCTCTATTGGGCCATGGATGTGTTTGCCTTTCCCAGCCGGTTTGAGGGGCTGGGCATTGCGGCAGTAGAGGCCCAGGCGGCAGGTCTGCCTGTGATCTGCTCGGACGGTGTTCCCCCGGAGACAATGATAACAGAGTGGG
This sequence comes from uncultured Oscillospiraceae bacterium, assembly GCA_910587255.1. GTDB lineage: Bacteria > Bacillota > Clostridia > Oscillospirales > Oscillospiraceae > Enterenecus. The sequence continues at coordinate 87,259 of CAJUKT010000001.1, read as the reverse complement.
CCAGGAAGCTGTCCCGTTCTGCTGGGGCAGGGTCCTGGGCAGCGGCAGTACAAAACATGAAGAATCCCGGGAATCGGGCTGCCTCTGCCGACGCAGTATCCGCCACTGGATTTGATGTTGCGGTGGTGGCAAAAGAAATCAGAAACCTGTGGGTGAGGTGATGCCTGTGGACAACCCCAAAGTTTCAGTTATCGTTCCGGTCTACAAGGTAGAGCCTTATCTGCGCCAATGCCTGGACAGCATCGTGAATCAGACTTATCAGAATTTAGAGATCATCCTGGTGGAGGATGGCTCGCCGGATAACTGCGGGGCCATCTGCGATGAATATGTGGCCAGAGACGAGAGAATTCAGGTAATTCACAAGGAAAACGGAGGGGTATCCTCTGCACGGAATGCGGGGCTAGCCGCAGCTACTGGCGAATATATTGGCTGGGTCGATAGCGATGACTGGATTGAAGCGGATATGTTTGAGTATCTGCTGAAAGGCGCGGAAAAATTTGGTGCAGATATTGCGGTGTGCGGTAGATACGAAGTATGCAAGGGGAAGAAGAAGCTCCGAGGCTGGGGAGAGACAATGTGCTTGGACCGGCTGGAGGGGCTGAAGCTGCTGCTGCAAAATGACCTGATGCAGAATTTCCTTTGGGACAAGCTGTGGCGGCAAGAATTGTTTCAAGGAATCGCGTTTCCAGAGGGAAAGACTTTTGAAGATATTGCAGTAATGTATCGGTTATTTGAACGGGCAGAAAAGGTGGTATGTCTGCCAGACGCAAAATACAACTATTTTCAGAGATCGGGGAGTATTGTATCGGATACTACGCTGGAAAATCGGCTGAACCACTACTGGGCTGCAAAAGGGCGGTATGAGGACATGAAAGGCCGCTGGCCGGAACTGGAGGATTTGCTCCTGGCGCAGTGTGCGGCCTCGGCCATAGGAATCTGGTGCGGCTATTACAAGAACCCCCGGTGGGTGCGGAATGATGCTAGACTGCGGTTGGAAGAGATTGCAAAATTCTGTGCCGCACATGTAAAGCAGGCGGGAAAATGTATTGGCGTTGGATTGGCAGGAAAAATAGCTTTGATGCTGATTCCCCATGTCAGCTGGTGGTCTTTTGCCTTGGCTTGGTGTGTAGGTAGACTTTACGAAAAAAAGCATGGGCGGTCACTATAAATAAGGAGGAGCGTTTTCTGGATAAGCCAGATTTGGAAACGACAGGAAGGGAGTCCCCATTGTATGAACAGAGCAGATCATGAGAACGTCAAAGAGACAAGCGGAAATACATATTTAAAAGAATTGCTGAGAGACATTCCAGATTCGGTTTTGGAAAAAAGCAATTTGGGCGAATATGCTAAAATATATATGTTCCAGATGAAATACGGCGATCCTGCCAATTTCAGTTATCAGATGAGTAAGAATGATTTAGCATTCGTTCTACACGCTTTGATAAAGAATGAGGTGGAGCTTAATGATGACACATTGGAAAAACTCAGAAAATTGCTTTTTGAGATTGATGACAGTTTGATATTGAAGTCGAAGTGTTCAAGGGCGGGAATTGAATATTTGATATACCAGAAATATGGTGAGCATCGCGTTCAAGCTGCATATGGGAAAACAGCAATATGTATAGATTTTATCACCATAAAAAGTAATTCGATAGCAATAGAAGGTAATATCAAGTGGAACATATTCTCCGGTGAGAATGTGCCTGAGATATTTGCCGTTGTTGGAGAGCACAGATACGCGGCGAAAGTAGTAGATCGCGTAGAAAAAGGAAAGCTTTTAGGAGCAGTTGTCTCAAAAGTTTTGGAATTTCAAACTGAGATACCCATTGAGGCTGCGGATTCGTCAATAAGAATTGATTTTTATATTGGGGTGGATGATGAGCTTAAATGTGTAAATAATGTGCGCTTCGGAAAATTTGCTCCGTTATCAGAAAAACTGGACTATGCATATTACGCATGTAACAATTGGGTATTGAAGAGACAAGGCAATGCCCTTTATATGACCTACAGAAAGGCGACTCTGTGGGATGAATTGCACTTTCTTTATGAACTTGCGCGGGGAAATCTTAAGGGTGGGAAAAAAGCGATACTCGCGCGAATTAGTTATCATCTTTTAAAAATATTAAAACGGCGTCCTATTTGGATTTTTATGGACAAAGCAGATCGGGCAGATGATAATGCAGAGTGCCTTTTGGATTATATCATGACACTTCCTGATGACAAAGTCCGGCGCTATTTCATGATTGGAAAGCACTCCGAAGATTACAAAAGGTTGAAGAAAAAATATCATGTAGTTTCATATTTGTCCTATAAGCATAAGCTGTTATTATTGCTGTCGGATTATACAATTTCAGGGTATATCCATGAAGAAATCTATAATCCATTTTACAACTATAATGACCCGTATCGGGACTTGCTGCAAAATGTAAAATATATATTTCTGGATCACGGAGTAAAAAAAGATGCCTTAGCACACAGCCTGTCCAAATATAAGAAAAACATGAAAATGATGGTCTGCACTGGGATCCCGGAGTACCAATCTATAGTTAACGATAATAATTATGGTTATGCAAATGAGCAAATTGCATTAACAGGGCTTTGTAGATATGACAGGTTATACGATGACAGCAAACACCATAAGATCGTGGCAATTATGCCTACATGGCGAAGCTATTTGACCAACGGGATGATTCGTGAGAAAAGCAAGTTTCTTTTAAAAAAGGGATTTAAAAGCAGCGATTATTACAAGTTTTATGTGAACTTAATAACATCAGAACGTCTGCTGGATTCACTCAAAAAGCATGGCTTTGAATTGCATTTTGTACCACACCCAACAATGTTTCCGTATGCAAACTTGTTCCCAAGCAGTGATCTTGTAAAGGTGTGGGGAACCGAGGTGGTGCATCGAAGCATTTACGCAAAAAGTAACTTGCTCGTTACAGACTATTCTTCTCTTGCGTTTGACTTTGCAAACCTGAAAAAGCCGATCATATATTGTCAGTTTGATTTGGACGAGTTTTACGGCAAAGGCGGTCACCGCAGCTCCAGTTATTTCGATTTTGAAAGGGACGGCTTTGGCGAAGTGGTATATTCCTTGGAAGAAACGATTGATATGATTATCCATTATGTCGAGGAAGGTTGCGTTATGAAACCCATATACCGTCAGCGGGTTGACGAGTTTTTTAAATACCACGATAAAAACAATTGCAAACGAGTATTAGAGGCCATAAAAGGAATCGAATAGCTTGAGGTGCGCTCTGTGCCCTGTGTCTCTATTGCAAAACAGAATTTATTTACATCAAAATGTTGGTGCAGAAAGCAAAAGGCGGCATTAAATTGTATGGATATATTAAAAATTCAAAGCTATAGATTTCTTTTTGAAGAACTGGTCAAACGGGACTTCAAAAAGAAATATAAGCGTACTGTTCTGGGGATGGCCTGGAGCGTACTTTCTCCGTTGCTGGCTCTGTTGGTCATGCGGCTGGTTTTTACACAGTTTTTTGGCCGCCATACCCCCCATTACACCACGTATCTGTTTTGCGGCAACTTAGTATTTTCCTACTTCAACGAGTCCACCAGCCAGGGTATGACTTCCCTCATGGGCAACGCCAAGATCTTCTCTAAGATCAATGTGCCAAAGTACCTGTTCCTCTTCTCCAAAAATGTCCAGACTCTCATTAACTTTGGCTTGACGCTGGGCGTGTTTTTTGTGTTCTGCGTGATCGACAGCATTCCATTCACCTGGAAGTTCATCTGCTTGCTCTACCCCATTTGTATGTTGGTCCTGTTTAACATCGGGGTAGGGCTTATCCTCTCTGCCATGTTTGTCTTCTTCCGGGATATTCAGTACCTGTGGTCGGTGTTTACCCAACTGCTGATGTATATGTCTGCCATTTTTTACACCATTGATCGCTATTCCCCCATGGCGCAAGATTTGTTCCTTTTGAACCCGGTGTACTTGTTTATCCGCTATTTCCGAAAGATTGTCATTGAGGCCACCATCCCCACAATCTGGTTCCATCTGCTGATACTGGCCGACGTGGGCATCGTACTGGGCCTGGGCTGCTGGGCCTATAAAAAGTACAATACGAAATTCTTGTACTACGTGTAGGAGGTGGAGTATGAGTACGTTGGAAGTACATGACGTCTCCATTCGCTACATGACGGGAGACTTCAAAGACATCGGCCTGAAAGAATACGTGATGCGGAAGATCAAGGGCGACTATCACGTCAACGAGTTCTGGGCGGACAGGAATATCTCCTTCACCTTGGAGAAGGGGGATATGCTGGGCATCATTGGCACCAACGGGGCAGGGAAGTCCACCCTCCTGAAGGCCATCTCTGGCATCATGGTACCCACTAAGGGCTGGGTAAGCCGGAAAGGCAATGTTGCCGCTCTTTTAGAGCTGGCCAGTGGTTTTGATGGAGATCTTACAGTGCGGGAGAATACCTACCTCCGGGGGGCCATGTTGGGGTATACCAGAAGGTTCATGGATGAGATGTACGGCAAGATCATTGAGTTCGCTGAGCTTCAGGATTTCCAGGACCGGCCCTTCAAGCAGCTGTCCAGCGGCATGAAAAGCAGGCTGGCCTTTTCCATCGCCAGCCTGGTGCAGCCGGATATCCTGATTTTGGACGAGGTGCTCAGCGTGGGCGACGGCGCTTTCCGCAGGAAGAGCGAAGCCAAGATGCGGGAGATCATCCAAGGCGGGGCAACAACAATCCTGGTCAGCCACTCCATTCAGCAGGTGAGAAGTATGTGCAATAAGATTCTCTGGCTCCACAGAGGAGCGCAAAAAATGTTTAGTGACAATGTGGAAGCTGTGTGTAATCAATACCAAAAATTTCTGGATTGCCGTTGAAAATGATTACTATATATTTCCTGCGAAATATTTTGCTGATTTTTAGCAATTAGGGGAGATTTTACATTGATTATTACCAAGACCCCATTCCGAATGTCTTTTTTTGGCGGCGGCACGGATATGGAGAGCTTTTTCAGAGAAAATAGAGGAGCTGTTCTTTCCACAACATTTGACAAATATTGTTATGTGACCGTTCGCCATCTGCCACGCTTTTTTGACTACTCTACAGATTTGACGTATTCAAAGTCGGAGCGAGTTCGTTGTGTGGATGAGATCCAGCACCCGGCCATTCGGAATGCCATGAAAATGTTGGATATGCATGAACTGCGCCTTACATATGATTCAGATTTACCCGCCAGATCCGGTTTGGGGACAAGCAGCTCCTTTGCAGTAGGAATGCTGAATGCCTTTTATGCGCTGAAAGGAAAATATGTCAGTAAGCAGCACTTGGCGAATAACGCAATTTATTTGGAGCGTGAGCTGTGTCAAGAAGCCGGGGGCTGGCAAGATCAAATAGCGGCAGCCTTTGGCGGATTGAATCGGATCAATTTCAGTAAAGATGGGTATGAGGTAATGCCGGTCATTATTTCACCTGAGCGCAAGGTACAGCTAAACCAAAACCTAATGCTGTTTTTTACCGGGTTTACTCGATTTTCTTCCGATATTCAAAAGGCCAATGCAGTAAAGCAAAATGAAAAAGTCACATGGCTTAGTCAAATGTTTGATTTAGTCGGGGAAGCGGAAAAGATATTGACTAATAAGGAAGCTGATTTGGACGAATTCGGCCGGCTTTTGCATCACACGTGGCAGCTGAAGCGAAAAACCGGATCGGCTGTCAGCACAGATGATATTGATAAGCTGTATAGCCGGGGGAGAGAGGCCGGCGCCGTGGGGGGAAAATTGTTGGGTGCCGGGGGAGGAGGTTTTCTTTTGTTTTATGTGCGTCCAGAGCATCAGCAGGCCGTTAGAAAGGCAATGGACGGGCTTTTACAAATCCCATTTCAGTTTGAAAACAGTGGGACGCAGGTGGTCCATTATACACCGGAGGAATATATCCCCAAGGAGCAGGAAATGTCATGAAAACAGTTATTATGGCCGGGGGAACGGGGAGCAGGATATCTTCTGTCGCACAGGATATTCCCAAACCGATGATTTGTCTTGACGGTATTCCAGTGCTGGAGCGTGAAATTGAGTGCCTGCGTGAGCAGGGCTATAAGGACATTATCATCACAGTTAGCCATCTAAGTAACCTTATCACAGATTATTTCAAAGATGGGAGCGGGCTATCTCCTACTACTGGGAAACGCTTCGGGGTGAATATTGAGTATTTTGTAGAGGAACGCCCGCTTGGAAACGCCGGGGCACTGTTTCACTTACAAGATAAATTAACCGAGGACTTTCTGCTGCTTAACGGCGACTTGGTTTTCAACGTGGATTTTGACCGCTTTGTGGCTTTTCACCGAAAAAACGGAGCAACAGCCACTTTGTTTACCCATCCCAATAGCCATCCTTACGACAGCGGGCTTATTATTGCTAACGAAGGGCATATTGTGCAGCAATGGCTAACAAAAGAGGATCACCGCCCGACCTATTATCAAAACCGCGTCAATGCTGGTCTCCATGTGCTTTCGCCAAAAATTTTTGAAAAAGGAATTGACAGACCAAAAATTGATTTGGATCGTCAAATATTAAAACCGCTGTCGGGAACAGGTAGAATGTTTGCGTATGACAGTCCCGAATATGTAAAGGATATGGGAACTCCAGACCGTTATCAGGCAGTCTGCCAGGATATTCGCAGCGGGAAAATCAAGATGAAAAACCTCCGAAGAAAGCAGAAGGCCATCTTTTTGGACCGGGATGGAACAATCAACCGTTATGTGGGTTTTTTAAGAGACATTGCGGATTTTGAGCTGTTACCCGGAGTTGCCGATGCAATAAAAAAGATCAATGCATCAGGATATTTGGCAATCGTGATAACCAATCAGCCCGTGGTTGCCAGGGGCGAAGTGACATTTGCCCAGCTTCGGGAAATCCACAACAAAATGGAAACCCTCCTCGGATTGGAAGGAGCCTATTTGGATGGCTTATACTTTTGTCCGCACCATCCCCACAGGGGATTTGAGGGAGAGATCCCGGAACTAAAGATTCCCTGCGAGTGCCGGAAACCAGAACCGGGAATGCTTTTGAAGGCGGCAGATGACTTTAATATTGACCTTCAGACATCATGGATGGTCGGAGATGGACAAGCTGATGTGGAAAGCGGAAAGGCCGCTGGTTGCCAGACTGCATTTATAGGGGATGGAACTGGCTGCTATGGGCAGACATTGACAGCACCCACATTGGAAGATGCGATTGATCAAATATTAAAGGAAGGGATTTTTGGTGGCTGAAGCACAATTTAGAAACTATGCTCTGGATAAACTGATATTCCGCTATCCGGAATTAGGTCTGTGCAGAGAGAGCATCACGATGGCATATCGCTTAATTGAGGAGAGCTACCTCTCTGGGGGCATGCTGCTGGTAGCTGGAAACGGTGGTTCTGCCGCGGATGCTGAGCATATTGTTGGAGAGCTGATGAAAGGCTTTAAGCTGCCGCGAAATCTTGATAGTAAATACATAGAGTCCCTCTTGAATGTTGATCATGAGCTTGGCAGAATTTTGGCAAAACACTTACAGGGTACTCTTCCAACGATTGCGTTGGATGGAAACCCGGCATTAACTACAGCATACATGAACGATTGTGAGCCATTGCTATGTTTTGCGCAACAAGTAAATGGCTATGGAAAAACCGGGGACACGCTTCTCGCAATTTCCACGTCTGGAAACAGTAAAAACATCCTGTTTGCCGCTGTTACTGCAAGAGCAAAGGGAATGAAGGTGGTCGGACTGACAGGGGCAAGAGAAAGTAGACTTTCTTCCTTTGCGGATGTCTGCATCCAAGTCCCACAAACAGAGACCTATATGGTGCAGGAGCTCCATTTACCGATATATCATTGCCTGTGCCTGATGCTGGAAAAGCGGTTTTTTGGAGGAGAAATCGAATTATGAAAATCGCAATTGCAGGATATTCGGGCTATATTGGAAGGTATTTGCAAAACTTTTTTCAACGAGACGCTGAAATTGAGCTGATTTTAAGATTGGGCCGATCGCCTGACTCGGACCAACACTTGGACTTGCTTGAAGCAGAGAAGTTCAACTATGAGGTTCTGGATGAGATTGATTATGTTATTTTAACATCGGCAATTTCCAGCCCAGACAAATGTGCGGCTGAATTTGACTTGTCTTGGAGCGTCAATGTGGTTGGAACAGAATATTTTATCCGTCAAGCAATAAAACGAGGCTGCCGCGTTCTGTTTTGTTCCAGCGATGCGGTATTTGGAGACGTACCGGGCACAATTTACGATGAGCTGTCGGAAACTGCGGCAATGACCCCTTATGGGCGTATGAAGAAAACGGTGGAGGACACCTTCAAGAAGGAAATGCGTTTTAAGGCATTGCGGTTATCTTATGTGGTATCTGCCGAGGACAAATATGTCTCTTACTGCTTGAGTTGTATTAAAACTGGAGAGACAGCGGTAATATTTCATCCGTTCTACCGTAATTGCGTTACTATAAACGATGTGGCTTCTGCGGTAAGCTGGCTTATAAATAATTGGGAGAAATATAAACCGTTTGCTCTGAATGCAGCAGGGAAAGAACTTGTGAGTCGTGTACGAATCGCGGATGAAATTAATCGCTGTCTGAACGGCTCTTTGCACTATACAATTTCTTATCCTGACGAGGTATTTTTTCAAAATCGCCCTCGAATTACACAAATGAGAAGCTTATATCTCAAAGAATTTAATATTTTCCCAGATAATACCTTTACAGAAAAGATTCAAAAAGTATTGGAGGAATTGAAACCATGAAAAAAGCATTGATTACTGGAATAACAGGGATGGTTGGTTCACATCTGGCAGATTTTTTACTTGCAAACACGGACTGGGATATTTATGGGGTGTGTCGTTGGAGAAGCCCGTTGGATAATGTCAGCCATCTTTTGGACCGTGTGAACAGAAAAGATAGAGTCTTTTTTGACTATGCCGATTTAAATGATGAAGTCTCTTTAATGACCGTTATTAACAAGGGTAAGCCAGATTATGTCTTTCATCTGGCAGCACAGAGCTATCCTTTAACCAGCTTCACCGCTCCTATTGAGACGCTTAATACCAACATTCTGGGTACCTGCCGTCTCTTAGAGGCAATCCGTGCTGCCATGGAGAGCGATACAGCATATAAACCGATAGTACATGTTTGCGCATCTTCTGAAGTGTTTGGTAGAATTCCCGCAGAGAAGAAACCGGAAATCGGAATTCACGAGGAATGTTCGTTTCATCCGGCATCTCCATACGCAATCTCTAAGGTCGGAACCGATTTACTCGGCCGCTATTATGCTGAGGCATACGGAATGACAGTCATGACGACGAGAATGTTTACGCATACCGGGCCTCGGCGAGGTGATGTGTTCCATGAATCAACCTTTGCAAAACAGATAGCGATGATAGAAGCAGGATTGATTGAGCCTAAAGTCAAAGTCGGAAATCTTAAATCCTTGCGCACCTATGCTGATGTACGTGATGCTGTGCGTGCATATTATATGCTGGTTACAAAGGATCCTATTCCGGGAGAATACTATAATATTGGAGGTTCATATACCTGTGAGGTGGGTGATACTCTGAATACATTGATTTCTTACTCAAATAAAAAGGATGAAATCAAAGTGGAGGTGGATACTGAGCGGTTGCGCCCGATAGATGCGGACCTCCAAGTGCCGGATTGCCGAAAATTTAAGGCGCACACAGGCTGGGAACCTCAAATCCCCTTTGAGACGACTATGCAAGATCTGCTGAATTATTGGAGAAAGCGAATCAATCAAGGAGAACGGTTTTTAACGAGATAAATTAAACGAAACCGCTTAGATGCTGTTTGGGTATTGACGATGTGCCCGGCGGCGAGGGTAAAACCATGCTGTGACCATTTTGCCGTGAATTATTCCGTAAAATTCATTTACATCGGGTATGATATGGTGGAGGCGTTAATTGAATGAAGGGATGGAATACAGTCGCCAGAGCCCTGTTGATCGGTATATTTTTTGCAGTCATACTATTCCCGGGGATCACCAAACTGACCGGGTTGGAGTATGACCTGAAGCTTTATAACGTTTCCATCGGCACAAAGCCAAAGTTTTCCCTGTCAAATTTTTGGACAGGGGAATATCAAGAGGATTATGAGCAATACCAAAAGACGAATTGCGGAAATTATCCCTTGTTTGTAAAAACATATACTCAACTTAGATTCTCGCTGTTTGGTTTGTTAACAGAAGATTTTATAAAAATGGACAGCGGTTCCCTAACTGAATTGCAATACATAAGCGGGTATCTAAAAATGGAGGGCGCGGACGTTGTTGATGATGAATCTGTGTCCGAACTGTTCACACGTTTGGATACGTTAAAGGAAAAACTGGCCGCAGTTGACAAGGACTTGATCATTTTGCTCAATCCAAGTAAATTGGATCTTTATAGTGATGAAATCCCATTGAGATATAAATGGAGGGCAGCTTCTAAAGAGCAAGGCGGCAAATATTTGAGCGATTATCTGGCTGACTGGGCCTATGCCAACCAAGTCCCTTTGGTAGACGGCGTAGAAACGGCGAAACGGCTCAGTCACGAAGGGATTCCCGCTTTTTATAACGGGGGAACACATTTCAGCAAGCCAGCCGCATTTTGGATCACACAAAGTCTTTGTGACCAGATCCGCGGCATGGGTTATCAAGTTAAAAATATTCAATTCAATGGATATTCTACCTCTGCAGTGCCTGTCACGGCTATGGATAACGGAAGGGTGGGTAATGAGAAAATAACAGCAAACTTGGATTGGGATATAGAGCAAATCTCAAACCTATTTTACTATTCGGCTTCAGAATCGCTTTATTATTATCCGCAATATGAAATAGCATATGATGAATATCATGATATGCCGGACATTTTTCTAATGGGAAAAAGCTACAACCGCGATATTCAGTTCTATCTCAATCAAGCAGGGATAGGAAACAGAGTATATCACTGTCAAAATGCCAGTTGGTATATTGACACAAACTTCAATGTGTCAAAATGGAACGCGGCAGATCAAGAAATGATGCGCAATGATTTTGCGGAAAGCGAGATTATAGTTCTTGAGTATAACAACTATAACAGGTACAGAAACAGCTTTCTATTGGAAATTGATACGCTTCTTAAATTTTTAGAGTCTGAAGCGGAGCCTCGAGAGGGCACAAGCATATTTAGCCGAAGTTACCATTCTGTGAACTATAATTATGTGGTTCGAGGCTTCTTCAAGATGAAGCAGGCGGATCCATCGGAAGATTACTACTGGATGACAAAGAGCGGAACCATAAATCTGTCTACAAATGGGAAATTTGACTGTCAAAGTGTGGTTTTGGACTGTTTTGTTCCTGCTAAACATTTGCAAATGGCCTACGACGAGGATATCAGTCAATGGGAGTATCTGGTTTATATCAACGGAGAAAAGGCAGGCGCTTTCCCCGTAGGGAAAGCGCGCAATGAAACACTGTGGTTTGACGTAACGGATATTGCCGCTACAGATGGGCAGTACTGCATAGAGATCATTGCACCGTGCTATTTTCAGGCACGGGAAATTAACCCAGAATCTACGGATGGCAGAGATCTTGCTTTGCGCGTGTATTCCTGCGCGTTGTCTCCGTGGACGGCAGAGATGGGAAAGAAGGGAATAGATTAATGGTCTTCAGCTCCACGTTGTTCTTGTTCTGGTTCCTCCCCGTTGTTCTTATTGGCTATTATCTGTGCGGAAAGAACGCAAAAAACTACTGGCTTTTGCTGGCCTCACTGTTTTTTTACTCCTGGGGCGAGCCGAAGTATGTGCTCCTGATGTTCACATTGATCGTTATTAACTACATTTGTGGTCTCTTGCTAGCAAGAGACCACAATAGATATCTATTGTGCGCTACGGTTATTTTTAATCTTGGAATACTGGGGTATTTCAAATATTTTAACTTCCTTATGGAGACCGTCAACGCAGTGCTGAGCCTGATAGGAGGACAGAGCGTTTCACTCAATCAGATCGCGTTGCCCATAGGAATTTCGTTTTTTACCTTCCAGATCATGTCATATGTGATTGACGTATACAGGGGAACCGTGCCGCCGCAGAAAAGCCTGGCCAAATTGGCACTGTATATTTCTCTGTTCCCCCAGCTGATTGCAGGACCGATCGTAAGGTACAGCGACGTGGCAGCCCAAATTGATGAACGCAACGTGACGCTGGGCGGGATCTATACAGGGGCGGTTCGCTTTATGATCGGGTTATCCAAGAAGGTACTGTTGTCCAACCAGATGGCGGCAATTGCCGATGCGGCATTTATTCAAAGTGATCCACCTGCGCTGCTGGCATGGATGGGCGCGGTGGCGTATGCGCTGCAGATTTATTTTGACTTTAGCGGCTATTCAGACATGGCCATCGGTCTGGGTAAACTGTTCGGGTTCGATTTCTTGGAAAACTTTAACTATCCGTACATTTCCAGCAGCGTGAAGGAATTCTGGCGGCGATGGCACATTTCGCTTTCCTCGTGGTTCCGCGACTATTTGTATATCCCACTTGGCGGAAGTCACTGTTCGCGTGAAAAGACTTACCGCAACCTGCTTATCGTCTTTTCGATGACCGGATTATGGCACGGTGCGAGCTGGAACTTTGTGGTATGGGGCCTGTGGCACGGCGCATTTCTGATATTGGAGCGTGTGCTTGGGAATCGTTTCCGAATGCCCAAATGGTTGGGGCATATTTACACCATGCTGGTGGTACTGATAGGCTGGGTGTTTTTCCGTGCGGATACCCTGGGCCAGGCGGCGGTATATCTGCGTTCAATGGCAGGAAATCCCTTGGAGGGGGCACTTTATTCACTGTCTCATCTTGATCGTGAGAAAGTATTTTTCTTTGCGCTGTCGCTGATATTCTGTCTGCCCGCAGGCAAATGGATTAACAGCCGTCTCGGTGAGACGAGCAGGAGTTTCGCACAGACAGCCCGTGATACAGCGCTCGCTGCGGTGTTCTTTGTCACGATTCTTTATGTAGTGAGTTCAGGCTTTAATCCATTTATTTATTTTCGATTCTAAGGGATTATTACCATACAGAAACGGGTGGAGCTGGTTCCTGATGGATGCCCCGCCATGACCAAACACGTCTGGGCCAAAACCACGTTATTAGGGAAAAACTACCACGGTGTAATCATAGAGGCTTTCTCCTGCCCCCAACCGGGGGCAGATTTTTTCTGTCTGTGGTCAAACGAAAACGGGCCTCGCCGTCAACCGGCGAAGCCCGTTTTGATGTTGCGAGGAATGTTTTCTTGCCGAAAAAACGAAGTCGTGTAAAATGAAGTAACACGATTTGGGGAGGCGCTTTTATGGGAAAGCATATTATCGGGAAGCAGCTCACGGCGTTTGAAGGGTATCTGCGTGCAGAGGAGCGGGAACCCGGGACCATTGAAAAGTACCTGCGGGACGTGCGGGCCTTCGCCGCGTGGCTGGATGGGAGAGCGCTGGACAAGGAAACTGCCATCGCATGGAAGGGGCATTTGATTGGGATGGGGTATGCCCCATCCACGATCAACTCCATGCTCATTGCCATCAACCGGTTTTTCCATTTCCAGCGCTGGGAGGATCTGCGGGTCAAAACCATGCGCATACAGCGCCGGATCTTCCGCAGCCGGGACAGAGAGCTGACCAAAGAGGAGTACGTTCGCCTGATCGAAACCGCCCGTGCCCAGGGAAAGGAACGTCTGGCCTTGCTGATGGAAACCATCTGCGCCACCGGCATCCGGGTGTCGGAGGTTCGGTATATCACGGTGGAGGCCGCCAGGGCGGGGCGGGCGGAGATTGCGCTGAAGGGGAAAATACGTACCATCCTGATCCCTGGCAAGCTGTGCCGGAAGCTGCTGAAGTACGCCAAGAAGCAGAAAACCGGTTCTGGTGAGATATTCCTCACCAGAACCGGGAAAGGGTTGACCAGACGTCAGATTTGGGCGGAGATGAAAGCCATCTGCAAAAGGGCGGGGGTAGCGCCCTCCAAGGTGTTCCCCCACAACCTGCGCCATCTGTTTGCCAGGACGTTCTACAAATCCTGCCGGGACGTGGTGCAGCTTGCGGATGTGCTGGGCCATTCCAGCATTGAAACCACCCGAATTTACCTCGTTTCCACAGGCATTGAGTATGTCAGCCGCATGAACCGGCTGGGGCTCATCTTGTAGCTGGAGTATCACAAAATAGGCCTTTTGCACGTAGATCCATAAAAAGCAACCTCGGAATGGGCAAAAAAATAAGCTAAATCTTGAGGATGAAAGCATTATATCACGGGTCTTCGGAATTTGCAACACCCCAAATTTTAAAAAGAGCACAAAAAGCACGCTGATTTGGGAAAACCAGCTTTTTTATTACGCTCATTTTGCCGCAGTGCCACTGCACGGCGGCTTTTTTTGTGGGGGGAATTCCGTGCTTTTTGCTGTTTTACAGGCGATTGGCCTATTTCGTGATGAACATGCGGAATGCGTGGCCGGACAGCGAGCAAATGGAACTGGGAAGTGGACTATGAGCGGCAAAATGAACAGTATGAAACATGATTTGAACACGAAAGAGGTTCCGATCACCCCGGAAGGGATCGACGGTTTTTTGGAGCATCTGCGGGCGAAGGGCCGGGTGCAGGGTACGCTGAACACCTATCGAAAAAAGCTGGATCGATTGTATCAGGCGCTGCCGGAGGACGGCAAGGCAATCCGCCGGGATACGCTGCTGAACTGGCGTAAGCAGCTCGCCGAGGAGGGGCTTGCCTCCGAAACGATTAACCAGTCCGTGGTTGCGGCCAACGGCTACTTGGAGTACATGGGCGCACGGGAATTCCAGGTGACGGAGAAGCTGGGGAGCCCCGACCAATCCACGCCGGAATTGACCCGGAGCGAGTACCTGCGGCTGCTGGGCGCCGCCCGGATCTTGGGCCGTGAGCAGGCCTATCTGCTGGTAAAAGTGTTCGGAAATTCGGATCTTCCGGTTCAGGAGCTGCCCTGTCTCACGGTAGAAGCGGCCCAGGCCGGGATGGTGAGCATTCGCCACCGATGCTCCAAGGAGATCATCCGTTTTCCAAGCTCTGTCTGCCGGGAGCTGCTGGATTACGCGAGACGGCGGGGGATCCGAACCGGGTCCATTTTTATCACCCGGACGGGGAATCTCATCTCCCGCAATAATGTCACGGCAACCATCCGCCAGCTGTGTCATACGGCCCAGGTGCCGGAGGAAAAAGGGAACCCCCGCTGTCTGCGCAAGCTGTACCTGGCCACCCGGGAGGGGATTGAGCGCAACGTGGCGCTGCTGGTGGAGCAGGCCCAGGAAAGGCTGCTGGAGGAAGAACAGCTGACGGTTGGGTGGGTGGAGCGGTGAGATGCCGGCGGATATTAAACTGCTTGCCTGCTGTCACCAGCCTGCGGCGGTGCCGGAGAATCCCTTGTCAGTGCCGATTCAAGTGGAGACAGCCCTTGCGGAAGGGCGTTTTTCTGGATTTTCCATGACGACACAGGAGACAACATTTCCTGTAAAAAGCGTTGCTACTGTGAGCTGACCGCCCAGTACTGGGCTTGGAAAAACATTCAGGCGGATTACTATGGCTTTTTCCATTACTGCCGCTACCTGTATCCAGATATAAAAACTAAGCAGCCGTATCGGGTTGAGCGGAAGCCGGACCCTCAGCTGCTGGATAAGCAGGGAGCGTTCGGCGCAGTTGGATCAAGAGCTTGAAAGGGTGAAGAAGCTTGGCCCAGGTATCGGTGGTGATCCCAGTCTATAATATTGAGCGGCATCTGAGAAAGTGCTTGGACAGCGTAGTTGGACAAACGCTAAAGAACCTTGAGATCATCTGTGTAGACGATGGATCCACCGATGAAAGCCCCCGCATTTTGGCGGAATATGCCGCACGAGACAGCCGGGTCCGGGTTATAACGCAGGAAAACGGCGGCCCCGGAGCAGCACGGAACACAGGTATGGAACAGGCCGATGGAGAATATCTGATCTTTTTGGATTCTGATGATTGGGTTGAGCCGAATTTTTTGGAAAAGATGGTGACTCTTGCGGTGAAAACCGGGGCGGATGTGACCATCTGCCGGGCGGTGGAGTTTGACACGGAAACAGGCCGGGAACTACCCTCAGAATGGACGCTTAAAATCCAATATTTGCCCGGGAAGAGCTTTGGGCCAAGGGATATTGCGGAGCATATCTTTCAGTTTACTTACGGATGGCCCTGGGACAAGCTGTGCCGAACGGAGTTCGTGAGGAAGGCGGGGCTTCAATACCCGGAATTTCCTAATTCGGAGGATCTGGTATTTGTATTCCAAAGTCTGGCTTTGGCGGACAGACTGACGGTCCTTTCAGATGTTTTGATCCATCACCGGGTAAACCGCGGTGGGTCGGTGTCCAATTCCCGGCATATAGCGCCGGAAATTCCCTATATGGCGGCGGTTCGGCTGAAGGAAGAATTGACTCGGCGGAATTGCTACGATACCTACGAGCGCAGCTACCTCAATTGGGCGATGGAATTTCTCATCTGGAACGTAGTCAACATGGGCGAACTGGAGGCCCAGCGTCAGTATTTCCGCAAGCTAAAGCAAGAGTGGCTGCCGGCCATGGCATTTGAAGCCCATCCGAGGGGCTGCTATGAAAATCAGTTTACCTATTGCAAATATCTGTTGGCCAAATATGCGCCATGGCCGGTGTTTTATGGTGTGGTGGAGGGTTATCACCGCTTGAAGGGATTGAAGCGCTGAAATGGTAAGAGCCGGGGAGATGCTATCTAGGGGCAGACGGCCATGAGTGAACCGAAGATCTCGGTGATTGTGCCGGTGTACAAGGTGGAACCATATCTTCGAAAGTGTCTGGACAGCATTGTAGGCCAGACCTATCAAAACTTGGAGATCATCCTGGTGGACGACGGCTCTCCCGATGGCTGTGGCGCTATCTGCGATGAATACGCTGCGCAGGATAAGCGTGTGCGGGTGATACATAAGGCAAACGGCGGGGTGTCCTCCGCAAGGAACGCTGGCCTGACGGCCGCTACAGGAGAGTGGATCGGCTGGGTGGACTCGGATGACTGGATTGAGCCGGATATGTACAGTTATATGCTGAGAAAAGCCAGGGAGTATGGGGCTGACATCGCAGTGTGCAGCCGGACGGAAATTTATCCAGACAGAAAAGTTGTACGGGGCTGGGATGAGGATTTGTTCATGAGCCGGGAGGATGCGCTGGCGCTGCTGCTGAACAATGACACGCTGCAAAATTATTGCTGTGATAAGCTGTTTCGTGCAGGCTTATGGGAAAGAATTGTCTTTCCGGGGAGCGGGACTTTCGAGGACATGGCAGTGATGTACCGCCTGTTTGAGCGTGCGGAAAAGACGGTGTGCCTGCCGGAATCCAAATACAACTATTTACAGAGGCCGGAGAGCATCGTACATAATATTTCACTGGAGAATCGGCTGAATCATTACAAGGCGGCAGAGAAACGGTATGGAGAGATGCGGGAGAACTGGCCGGAACTGGAGGATCTGCTGTTGGCCCAGTGCGCGGCATCGGCGGTCGGGCTATGGTGTGGATATGTCCGAAACCCGAGAGAGGCGCGGCGGGCGGCCCTTCCAATACTGCGGGAGGTATCGGCCTTTTGTGCACCGCATATGGAGCGGGCGGCTGAGGCCGCCGAAGTGGGTTTGGCGGGGAGGCTTGTTTTGAAATTGATCCCGTATCCAACATGGTGGTCCTTTGCCTTTGCAGGGCTGGTGAGCTGGCTTTATGAGCGGAAGCACGGCAGCCCGCTATGAGAAAGAGAAGAGGAATGCAGGCGCGATGAATATAGCGTTGATCATTGCCGGCGGGAGCGGCAGCCGAATGGGCCAGGACATCCCGAAACAATTTATCAATGTGTACGACAAACCGATTATCGTTTATACGCTGGAGAGTTTTCAAAAGCACCCGGAGATCGACGCCATTGAGGTGGTGTGCATTGATGGCTGGCATGATGTGCTCTGGGCCTACGCCAAGCAGTTTGGTATCGAGAAACTCAAGTGGGTAGTGTCCAATGGGGATACTGCTCAGGAGTCTATCCGAAACGGCCTGCTGGGATTGAGGGGACAGTGCAATGAGGATGATATCATTATCATCCATGACGGAATCCGTCCTATGGTGGATGAATTTGTCCTTTCAGATATTATCATCAAATGCAAAAAATACGGCAATGCCGTCACCGCGCTGCCGTATAATGAGCAGATATTTGTGGTGGATGACGAAGTGTCCACCACAAGGTATATTCCCCGTGAAACGCTGCGTCGTGTGTCGACGCCTCAGGGCTATACATACGGGAAATTGATCTGGGCTTATGAGAAGGCGTTTGCGGAGCAGATTGGCATTCAGGGAGGAACCTATGCCAATACCCTGATGGTGGAGCTTGGGGAGCGGTTGTTTTTTGCGGCTGGTTCTGAAAAAAATATCAAGCTGACAACAAAAGACGATCTGGAACTCTTCAAGGCATACATGAAGATGGAACGGGACAACTGGCTGAAATAGGTGATGGTATGGATTTGTTGAAACAGGAGGCATACCGGGAACTTCTGAAGAATTTGATCGGTGCGTTTCCAGATTGGGGACGGCTGGAGGGAAAAGGAATCCTGATTTCGGGCGCCAGCGGCATGATCGGCAGCCTGCTGGTGGACGCTTTGATGCTGCGAAATGAGATATCCGCTCCCGCCCGGCGATGCCGCATTTTCGCCACCGGCCGCAGCATGAAAACGGCCGGGCACCGATTCTCACGCTGGATGGGGAAAAAAGAGTTTTGCTTTTTTCCCCATGAAATCACCCAGCCACTGGATGATTTTGCAGAAAAGCCGGAATTCCTGATTCATGCCGCCAGCACCACTCATCCGGCACAGTACGCCGGTGAGCCGGTTAACACAATCTTAGCCAATGTTTTGGGAACCCGGGAAATGCTGGAAACGGCGGCGGGAATTCCAGGATCGCGCTTTCTGCTATTATCCAGCGTAGAGGTCTACGGGGAAAACCGCGGTGATGTGGACTGCTTTGAAGAAAACTATTGTGGTTACCTGGACTGCAATACGCTGCGGGCCGGATATCCTGAGGCAAAGCGGGTGAGCGAGGCGCTGTGTCAGGCGTACATCCGGGAGAAGGGTGTGTCTGCGGCGGCCATCCGTCTGCCCCGCTGCTATGGCCCAACCATGCGGATGAGCGATACCAAGGCCATCGCACAGTTTATTAAAAAAGGACTGGCCAGGGAAGATATCGTGCTGAAAAGCATGGGGAATCAGCTTTACTCTTATGCCTTTGCCGCGGATGCGGTTCTCGGACTGCTATATGTGCTGGCAGACGGCGCCTGCGGAGAGGCTTATAACCTGGCAGACAGCGGATCGGACATTACGCTGAAGGACTTGGCGAACCTTGTGGCGGATATCTCTGGGAGGAAGGTGGTGTTCGACCTGCCCAGTGAAACAGAGCGGGCCGGATACTCTACCGCTACCCGGGCCGTTATGTGCGGGGAAAAGCTGAAAGCGCTGGGGTGGAGGCCTCAATATGACATCAGGTCAGGAATCAAACTAACGATGGGAATGCTGCAAAATGAATTTTGAGTATCAGGTAACGGTAATTATCCCGGTTTACAACGTTGATCGGTATTTGGAGGACTGCTTAAACTCCCTGCTGGCCCAGACTATTTCCCAGGGGGAAATGGAAGTGCTAATGATTAATGACGGTTCCACTGATGGCAGCGGGAAGATTTGTGAGCGTTTTGCGGCGGAGCATGAAAACTTTAAGGTTATTTCACAGGAAAATCGGGGGGTTTCCGCTGCGCGCAACGCCGGTATTTTGAATGCGAAGGGGAAGTATCTGTTTTATCTGGACGGCGACGATACGCTCTCTTCGGAAACGGTGAAGAACGTGACAGATTTTTTTGACGAGCACTATGATGAGGTGGATGTTGTCAGTTACCCCCGAGTGTTTTGGCATGAAAATGGAATAGAAGTGCAACATAGCAGAGATAGGATTATCCATCAAACGAAAGTGTACACGTTGGACGAAATCCCGTTTGCCGGATTTCCCACACTGAATATCGCCACAAAAAACATAGGAAGAGACAATATCTTATTCGACCAGGATCTGTCATTTCACGAGGACGAAGCATATGTGACGGACATTATCTTACGGGAGAGAAAAATCGGCTACATCTGTAATGCAAAATACTACTATCGTAAGCATGGAAACGGGACAACAGATACTTTTGTCAATCCATACTACACATTTGAGCCCACAATGGGGCTCTATAGATATTTCTTTGAGAAGTATACCAAAGACGGAACTGTTGATTCGTATATCCAAACGATTGTGTTGAACGATTTTGGATGGAAGATCGTACAGGATGTGTTTTTCCCATACCACTACGAATCGCAAAGGCGCGAACGGGCGCTGGACAGAATCAGAGAGATTTTGAATCACATAGACGATGACTTAATCCTTGGACATCCCAATATTGATATCTATCACCGCTTTTATTTGCTGTCGCTCAAGGACAGAAGCGATTTGCATCTGTGCACAGGCAAAAATGCGGTTGTTTTGTGCCGTGGGGAGCACATACTCTGTATGGGAAAAAACGTGACTGCCGTTTTTACCCGGGTGAGGATTGAGGCGGATTACGTAGAGTGGTGGGGATTTCTGAAATCACCATATTTTCTTTTCTCGTCAGTTCCCGAACTTTTTGCCGTGTTCACAAATGACGGGGTAAGCGTTGAACAGCCGCTCCAGCTCATACCCTCTGCCCAAAGCCATTATAAAAGCAGAATCCAAACGGGGGTCTTTTGGCAATTCTGTTTTCGGGTCAGCAGTATCACAGACACGAGCGTTACGCTGAAGGTGAAGCTGGATGGGAATCCGATCGGGGTTAAATATTATTTTATGCCGGATCTCAGCTTCAAAACGAGAGCCAAGTACCAGCGGTTTCATCGGCATGGAACAGAGTGCGTCAGGAAGAAACTGACGTTTACGGTCAGAAGAGTTCAAGAGGGAGCTTATTCCAACCCTGGGCTTGAACGCTGGTACTGGAAAAACAACAAAAAGTTTTGGCTGGTCAGGAAGCTGGCTTCGTTGAACTGCAAAAGGGGAAAGCGTATCTGGCTGTATTATGACAGCACAGGTGTGGGGAAGGATAACGGGTACTATCAGTTTATACACGATCTGAAGCAGGACGATGGTGTCATCAGATATTATGTGACGCACGATGAATCCTTTGCTGAGTCTGATGCGTTTGAAGGCATTCCACCAAAGCAAGT
The DNA here is from genome assembly GCA_910587255.1 of uncultured Oscillospiraceae bacterium. GTDB lineage: Bacteria > Bacillota > Clostridia > Oscillospirales > Oscillospiraceae > Enterenecus. Next base: position 65,977 of record CAJUKT010000001.1, on the reverse strand, counting down.
GGTTCTGTTTGGGACGAAACGCCACAAATTCCTATACCTCCAGTGCGAGAAGGCCATCACAGCATATATTGAACCGTATAATTACTGCCCGTTTGATGCCCAAACCTACGGGCATTACCGCGATATCAACGAGCCGGAGGTCATCTATCTCCAGCATGGAGTGCTGCACGCGCATCAGCCCCATAAATATTCGCTGGAAAAGCTTGCGATTGACAGGGAAGTTGTATCTACATCCTATGAAATCAGCAACCTGATCCGCAACTATCACTTCAGGAGAGCGTGCCTTATCCCCGCAGGGATGCCAAGATACGACTATATCGACACAGCGCGGACGGCGGAAGAAAAGCGGATCTTGATGGCGCCGTCCTGGAGGCAGTATCTTATTGCTTTTGACGGGGCAGGAAATTGGAACCCACAGCATGAGCGCTTTTTGGCCTCAGATTTTTATCAAATGCTCCGGGCTTTTTTGGATAGCGGGGAGTTGGCAAAGCTCCTGGAAAAGTACGACTATACGCTCGATTTGAAGCTGCATCCCATATTCAACTGCTACCGGGAGTGCTTTTCTTTCTCTAATCCGCGCATCCGGCTTGCGGAGGTGAATGTGAACGCTGAGGAATATTCTATCTTTTTATCAGATTATTCCTCCTTCACCTTTGACTTTGTGTATTTAAAAAGAGCGATCGTCTATTTTTTCCCCGATTATGAGCAGTTTAAGGCGGGACTTATGAGTTACCGTCAGGTGGATATTCCCTTGGAAGAAGGGTTTGGACCGCTTGTCCAGACTGTGGGCGAGGCGATAGATGCCCTTCGCAAAATATTTGAAAACAATGGACGCCCGGAAGCGGTTTATCAGCGACGAATGGATAACTTCTACCTTCATTACGACAATGGGCAATGTGATCGGATATATCATGCGCTGATGGAGGAGGAGCCTGGAATGAAGGAAGGCGCCTTGCTGGAAGATTTGATGGTGCGGTATGAGGAAGATAGGGAGGCAGCTATATGAGCGTTGTTTTTCCTGAAGGCAACTATATTTTCTGCTGGGGCGGCCTGATTATGAATGCCGGAGGTATGACGCGGGCGATGTTGAAGCGCGCCTGCACGTTGATTAGAGCCGGGCGGGATGTCACAATCTTGTGCGCTGCCCGGAGCATGGAACAGCTCAACGGTGTAGAACACTATCAGCAAAACGGCTATCCGGAGATCAGCAGAAAGAATTTTGTGATCCGGGAAGCGTGGGAGGGCGAGAGGCTCTCGGATAACAGAACTCACCATGAGGTCGGAATACTGGCCAGATCAGATACGCTGTGCGTTGAATTGACAAATAAGGGGAAAGTATACTGGCAGGATGGTGTGGAGCTGGCCAGAGAAATCCCGAGTCAGACGCCGGGGAAGCGCGAGATCCGTTATACATCGCCGGCCGGGGAATCAGTGGCGGAGGTGTATTGGGAAGATTCTCTCAGCAGGATTATCACAGACTACGTGGGTGATAAGGGAACGAAACACAGAAGGGAGCGCTATTTTGCGCCTAACGGCTTTTGCCACACCGCCTTTGAAAGTGTCTGGACAAATAACACATGGAACATAACTTCAATCAGGAGTTTTGATGAGACGGCCCACACGGTGGAAGAATTCAAGGATTACTCTCCGTTTCGACAGCGCTTTTTCTCATCGTATGTAAATGAATGTGCCGCGGGGCAGATTTTTGTTTTCTGTGATCCTATCCTGGATTTTGAACCGGGTTTTTCAAAAATGCATGAGCGGGATGGGAAAACAATATATAAGATCGGGGTCAACCATGGAGTCGGTTTTGGCGGAGAACGAAATTGGAACTCTGTTATAAATCCGAGAATCAGGGATAATATTGAAAAGGTGGTCGCGTCCACCATGGACGCGCTTGTTTTGCTAACAAAACAAGCGAATGAGGACTTTCGGAAGCGGCTGGGAGGACGGGATGTCCTTTTTACCGTGCCAAATACCGTCCGAATTCCGAAGGAAATCAGGCCCTTTTCAACCCGGGATTTAAACAGGGCCGTATACATTGGGCGCTTTGATGAGAATCAAAAGCAGATCTCCCACCTGATTAGGGCGTTTGCAATCGTATGTAAGCGGCACCCCGATGCCCATCTGCATATTTTTGGACGGGGGGCATCAGAAGCTGAATATCGGAGGCTGATCCAGGAGCTTGACCTTGGCCGGTGGGTGATTTTAGAACCGTTTACAAACGATGTGGAAGGAGAGTACCAAAAGGCGGCATTTTCAGTTTCGTGCAGTTCCTTTGAAGGACATAGCCTTTCGGTGTGTGAGTCGCTGGCAAACGGCTGCCCGGTAGTGTCCTATGACTATAAATATGGGCCGCAAGATGGGATTGCAAATGGTAAAAACGGGCTGCTGGTAAAGTTGAATGATATTGAAATGTTAGCGGACAAAATATGCTGGATGCTGGCCCACCCGAAGAAGGTGGAGGAGATGTCCGAAAATGCCCGTGTTATGGTGGATCAATATCATGAGAGATTTTACAACAGCAATTGGGCGGATGTGCTGAACGCTCTGGTTTTGCAGCATCCATATAGGACGCACCTGACAGATATGCAGGTTCAATTGTCGCAGAAGACATATACTCCAATTCTGAATAAGTTCACATTTTCAGGTGTGCTGACTGTATTGGGCAGCGTTCCGAAAGCGGCAGAGGGAATGGAGCGGATATACCTCAGGCTGTACAATCATGACGGCAGCGATTATTCGATTATTGATTGCAGCAGCAAGGCCGCAGACGGTGAAACGCATAGCTTCAATATAAGCGGTAAGCTGTCCGCAGAGAGGAAGAAAAGGGTAACGATCTGCCTGGAGTGGAACAACTGCTTTATTGAGCGGGATATGGCGCTGTGGGACTGAGATGTCATTACTGAATGTGACCCGCCGGATTATCCGGCGGGTCACATATGGCGCGGAAGGGATTGATCGCAATTAATACAGATTTAGTTTTCCTGATTGAAATAGTCATATCAGTAGCGGCTATTATTTTGCTTGGCCGCCGCAGATTGCAAGGGAATATCGGTTTCCCGATAAAAATAATGGCTGTCATTATATACGTGTGTTCAACACTCCTTGCCCTCTCCGTTTCATCAGCGGTTACGCCGAAGCGGTCTGTTACCATCATCCCCGCAAAAGAAAATAATGAGGCTGCGTTGGGATATGAGCTGACCATTGCGAAAATCAATGTAAATGGGAAAGAGATGGAGGACTTTACCCCTTCTGCCGGCAAGTGGACTTTATATGAGGGGCAGTACAGGTGGTTTGAGCCTGGGGATAAACGTTCAGGCTCCAATACTACCGATGCCATTACCTATGAATTTTTTCAAACTGATAAGATCGAAATTTCCTTTTGGGGCAATGAGTGGAAGGGAATTGCAGTAGTCGAGGCAGATGGGATGCGCTATACAGTTGATACATACAGTGCCAGCGGCGGCGCTGTCCGCTTCTCCCTCCCTGCATCGGGCTTGGGACAGGCCCTGCGGGCGGCTGGGATTGCTGTGGCAGCTTTTTTTGCCACCCTGTTGGTGTTGCTGGGGGCGGCGTATTGGTTTCTCAGCATATGGAAGCGCGTCGTGCAAAAATATGGGAATCGGGGCCCGCTCAAGAAACTGCTTAGCTACCAGTTCCTCTTTGAGGAATTGGTTTCCCGGGATTTTAAAAAGAAGTATAAACGTACAGTTCTTGGCGTGGTCTGGAGTATTTTGTCTCCGCTGCTCACGCTGCTCGTCATGCGGCTTGTATTCACCCAGTTCTTTGGCCGTGCCACCGCTCACTACACGACCTATCTGTTTTGCGGCAACCTGATCTTTTCATATTTCAATGAGTCTACCAGCCAGGGAATGACTTCCCTTGTTGGGAATGCGGGCATTTTTACCAAGGTCAACGTGCCAAAGTATCTATTTCTGCTTTCCAAAAATGTTCAAACGCTAATCAACTTTGGGCTTACCTTATGTGTGTTCTTTGTGTTTTGCGTTTTGGACAATATTACCTTCACCTGGAGGTTTATCTGCCTCCTTTACCCTATCGCCCTGCTGGTGCTGTTCAACATCGGCATAGGGCTGATCCTGTCCGCTCTGTTCGTGTTTTTTAAGGATATCCAATACCTGTGGTCTGTGTTTACGATGCTCCTCATGTATATGTCCGCAATCTTCTACACCATTGACAACTATGAGCCCATGGTGCGCAACTTATTTTTGCTCAACCCGGTGTACCTGTTTATCCGCTACTTCCGCAAAATTGTCATTGAGGCCACAATTCCGACGATCTGGTTCCATCTGTTGATGCTTGCGGATGTAGCCGTCGTACTGGGGGTTGGCTGCTGGATGTATAAAAGGTATAACACCAAATTTTTGTACTATGTATAGCCGCAGGGGGCCAAAAATGGGGGTGCTTGCAGAAAGTATGAATTGTAAAGGGGTGCGGACGTTGGGCAGAGGCAGGCAGAGAAATGCAGTGATTGACATGGTACGCATCATATTTTCGATGATTATTTTGGGCTACCATTTTTACGGCAATGGGAAGAAACACTTTCTGGGTGGATATATGGGAGTGGAAGTGTTTTGCGTTTTGGCCGGCTTCCTTTTTTTCAGAGAATACGATCAAAAGAGAGTTGCGGAGTTGGAAATGGATCAGCGATTCATATATTTAAAAGCGCACACCGGCAAGCGCTTTTGGCGTTTCTTTGGATACAGCTTTATCGGGTATATTATGGTTTTTGTGGTACGCTATGTTTGGACGAATTACAATATTATCTCAGCCAAAGCTTTTTTTGATGTAATGGTGCGGGATATCTGGGAACTGCTTCTTGTAACAATGGGCGGCTTCAATCAAAATTCAGTAACCGCAAATAAGGTTATTTGGACAGTCAGCAGTATGTTTTTGATGGAATTCTTTATATTGGGGCTTCTGGCTATATACGAGAAAAAGTATCTGTATTTTTGGATGCCGGCATCAGTCCTGTGTATGTGTGGCTGGTACATCAATGATAGACAGGGGAGCCAGTATATATTTCAGGGACTCACAACGGTTGGGAACATCCGCGTATATATTGCCATGTGCTTTGGAATAGGTTCGTACTTTTTGTATAAAAAGCTGGCTTCCCTGGAGTTCAGGCGGTTCGGTGCAATCCTTTTGACAATAGCAGAGGGACTCTGTTATGCATGGTGTATTTACACAACTTTTCGCGCGGGGGGGGGTGGACTTTGGTTGTTTTGCCTGTGCCTTGCGGCCGGTATAGCAATTGCAATCACGTTTTCTGAAAAAAGCTATAGTTCAATTTTTGCTAAAGGGAATAAAATGACGGATCAATTTGGAGAGTTCTCTTTGTGCATATATATTGTACAGGCGTCAGTTTTGGAATATTTCATGCGTACATACGGGCATGAGGATGCTCTTTGGGAGCGTAAGTTTGAGTTTTTGGGCGTCACCATTTTGGTGACATTCATATATATGCTGTTTGTGAAAGGGATATATTCCTCCGCACCAAAGATCATAGGGAAAATAAAGGACAGTGTGATGATAACATGAGCATTCTGGAAGTACATGATGTGTCTATCCGATATATGACGGGGGACTTTAAAGATATCGGGTTAAAAGAATACGCAATGAAAAAGCTCAAGGGCGAGTATCAGGTCACCGAATTTTGGGCAGATCGGAATATCAGCTTTACATTAGAAAAGGGGGAGATGCTGGGAATCATCGGAGCCAATGGGGCAGGGAAATCCACCTTGCTGAAGGCAGTTGCCGGTATCATGGAGCCGACAGAGGGGTATGTAAAACGGCAGGGGAGCGTAGCGGCGTTGCTGGAGCTGGCTTCCGGCTTTGATGGCGACCTGACCGTGCGGGAAAACGCATATCTCCGGGGGGCGATGCTCGGGTATACCAGAAGGTTTATGGATGAAACTTATGACCGCATTATTGACTTTGCAGAGCTGCGGGATTTTCAGGATCGCCCCTTCAGGCAGTTGTCCTCCGGCATGAAAAGTAGGCTGGCTTTCTCGATTGCCTCGCTTGTCCAACCCGATACCCTTATTTTGGACGAGGTGCTGAGTGTCGGTGACGGTGCTTTTCGCAAGAAAAGTGAGCAAAAGATGAGGGAAATCATTTCCGGTGGGGCAACGACAATTTTGGTAAGTCATTCCATTGAACAGGTGAAAAATCTGTGTACAAAGATCCTGTGGCTGGATCATGGGGAGCAAATTGCGTTCAGCAGCGATGTGGACGGGATATGCGGCCTTTATCAGCGGTTTTTGAATCAAGAGATAACACTGAAGCAGGCTGTCAAGGCTAGTGATAAAATGAAAGAAAACGCCGAGGAAAAAATGTAATTTTGTGGTGGAGGAGGAGGAAAAACGATAGACTCCCAATAGGGCAGAAAAGAGTCCGGAAAGGGAGTCAGGAAATGAAAGGAGCACAGTGGCTGGATATCCGAAGCGACAGACAAAAAGGGCTGAGCTATGTGGAGCTGGGACGAAAGTACCATATGGATCAGAGGACAGCAAAGCGGTACGCGGAGTCGCCGCTGACAGTACGACATGACCCGGACCCCCTGGTGGAACAACAGCGGCAAGGTGAGCTATACCAATATGGAGCACATGGCCCAGGAGGGCATGAACTCCGGCCGCCCCACCACCTACTACCCCTCCTTCCTCAACTATGCCGAGGGCATCTACCTGGGCTATAAGTTCTACGAGACCGCCGCGGCGGAGGGCCTCATCGACTACGACAAGACCGTCCAGTTCCCCTTTGGCCACGGTTTGAGCTACACCACCTTTACCCAGGAGATGTCCGACCTGTCCGTCAGCAACGGTGAGATCTCCTTCGACGTGACCGTCACCAACACCGGCAGCGCGGCGGGCAAGGACGTGGTGGAGGTGTTCTATAACCCGCCCTACACCAACGGCGGCATCGAGAAGGCGTCCGCCAACCTCATCGACTACGGAAAGACCGGCCTGCTGGAGCCGGGCAAGTCCGAGAAACTGAGCTTTACCATCAAAGCGGAGGACATGGCCTCGTTCGACGAATTGGGCGAGGGCTGCTACGTGCTGGAGCAGGGGGACTACATCATCTCCGTCAATGCCAATTCCCACAAGGTTCTGGACAGCAGGACCTACCGCCAGGACAGCACCGTCGTGTATGGCGAGGGGAATGCCCGCAATTCTGATAAGGCCGCCGCCGTCAGCCGGTTCGACGATCTGCGCAACGGCGTGACCTACCTCTCCCGGAAGGACGGCTTTGCCAACTATGATGTAGCCACCGCCGCCCCCGCCGATTTGGAGATGTCTGCCGAGAACATGGCAAACTACCACCTGAACGAGAATTTTGACTATGCCACCTATCTCAACGCCTCCGACACTATGCCCGCCACCGGAGCCAAAAACGGCCTGACCCTGGCGGACTTCCGGGACGCGGCCTACGACGACCTCAGGTGGGAGCAACTGCTGGACCAGCTCACCGTGTCCGATATGCTGACCATGATCTCCCTTGCGGGCTATCAGACCCCCGGCGCGGAATCGGTGGGCAAGGTGACCACCTATGACTTCGACGGCCCCGCCGCCATCAACAACAACTTCACCGGGGCCGGCTCCATCGGTATGCCCATCGCCACCGTCATCGCCTGCACCTGGAGCCCGGAGCTGGCCACCCGCTACGGTGAGATCATGGGCAAGACCAGCGTGGAGATGAACGCGGCGGGCTGGTACGCCCCCGGCGTCAACCTCCACCGCACCCCCTTCGGCGGGCGCAACTATGAGTACTATTCCGAGGACGGCGTGCTGTCCGGCCTCACTGCCTCCTACGCCATCCGGGGCGCGGCCAAACACGGCGTGTACGCCTACATCAAGCACTTCGCCCTGTACGACTTCAACGGCAAGATGGTGTGCGTGTGGACCGGAGAGCAGGCCATGCGGGAAAACTACCTGAAGCCCTTTGAGCTGGGCGTGAAGTTCGGCAACGTGGAGGCTGTGATGGTGTCCTGGTCCTTCCTGGGCACCCGCTGGGCCGGGGAGGACAGCCGCCTGATGAACGACGTCCTCCGAGACGAGTGGGGCTTCCGCGGCATGGCCCTCACCGACTTCTTCCGCAACAACGGCCACGGCTTCATGAACGCCTACGCCGCCCTGGCCAACGGCGTGGACGCCATGCTGGCCACCTACGGCGAGGGTCCCAACCGTCCGGCGGACTACGCCAGCCCCAGCGCGTCCACGGTGAAGTATATGAGGAATGCCTGCAAGAACATCATGTATACGGTGGTCCATAGCTGGATGTATGATGGCCGCTCCCAGTCCACCGACGGTGACGGCTGGAAGACCATGGTCTACGTGCTGGATGCGGTGGCCATCGCCGCCCTGGCCGCCGTGGAGGTGCTGGTGATCAAGAGAAGCCGGAAAATCAAAGATAAATAACATGAAGCATTGATGCAGCAGGCCGAGACTCCGCCGTTTATGGCAGGGCCTCGGCCTGTTGCGATGTCACCCGAATGGATCTTCAAAACTGCTTTATCCATGTCTCGAATTCTTCCATCGTGATCTTCCCCTCCTCGCACTCCCGTTTTTTCTCTCTGGCCCTCTCGCCCCAGGCATAGACCTCCTCGGGCAAGACCTTCCCCGCCTTGATCCAGGCAAAGCGTTTTTTATACTCCCGGCGGTAGAGTTTAAACGCCTCGTCGCTGCTCTTGTTTTTCGTCCACAGTGCGATGGCACCCATCTCCTTGCAGGTGCGGCCCTTCTGGTCAAAGACACGGTCACAGTACTCAGCGCGTCCTCGAACCGCGAAATATTTCCCGCAGTTTTTACACACCCGCAGGCGGGTCTCCCTCTTCACACACTCGCTAAGATGAAAGCTGATTAGGTCGTAGATACTGTTCGGGTAGAGCACATCAGTGAACGTCTTGCTGTCCACGGCTTCAAAACGCACGGACTGCCGCTCAAACTGAAATGGCGCAGCTGGGGCATCCCAACGCCGAGTAGTTTCGTATGTGCGGTAGTAGTTCACCATGCGCTCAGCCAGCGGATCATTTCCACTGTCCATGTTCAGTGCATGGTCAAACAGGTCAAGGATCTGCCGTTGCGCCTCCGCGACGTTGGATGGGATGTGGGTGATCCGCTTGCGCGGCAGCCACCCGGCGCGATTCTCACCGCCTCTGGCTTTCAGTTCGGCAAAACGCCAACGCCACTCCAAACGCACCAGTTCAAAGTACACGTGTATACCGGCCAACTCGTCCAAGGTGGCCAGCACCTCCGAGACATAGCGGTCATCGTTGGAAGGAAGAAATTCGCGGATGGCCTTATCGATTTTCTTTGTCAGCAGCTCAACCGTCCCCAAATCCAAATACAGCAGCGACAAAAGGCTTTCCGGTAACAGAAAGTCTTTTTTGATGAGCACAGGTTGGTCACGCTTCTCCGACTCACTGTGTCCTGTCCAAGATAGGGCGTCAACGCTGTACTCGTAGTGCTCCCGCCCGTTGGCAATGTAAGTTCTGAATGTGTAATCGTGCGTCATGTGCTCCTCCTCACTCTCTGATGGACCAATTCTTTCTCTGCCCCAAAATTAGACTTGACAAAGGATGCAAAATCTGTTAGTCTCTCATCAGACGACTAACGAAGCTGGTGATTAATGATAGGTCCAAGTCTACACTACGAAGAAGAAAATGTCAATACGCAATTCCATGACAACTGAATACCCACCGCCGAAGAACATACTCTCTGGGTGAAGTACCGCCACGACTCCCGCAAGGGACGAGCGTACCAACAGGGTGACAACGCCGCAGACGACCTGGGGCAGGAAGGGGTACGGTGCGTGGCCACCAACAAAATTTTTGAAAGGAAACAGTATGAAAGCATCTCAGTTCAATGACTACAGTGACCTGCCTCTGTTCCTCAACGCAGAGACAGTGGCAAGAACCCTCGGCGTCGCTCCATCCAGCGCCTACGAGCTGATGCACGAGTCGGACTTCCCGATTCTGAAAGTCGGCAACCGCATGGTGGTGCCCAAGGAAAAATTTGTGGAGTGGGTAGAGCAGCACACTCAGGGAGGCGCACAGTGACGCAAAACTATTTCACCACGCCCAACGAAATCTTCTCGCTCGGCCTCTCTCCCGGCGAGTTCGCGGTGTATTCTTTTCTCTGCCGATGTGAAAACCGCCGCACCCATCAGTGCTGGCCGAGCTACAGCACCATCGGCGCAGCGACAAGGATGAGCGTCAACACAGTTCGCAAACACGTCTGCGCTCTCGTTGAAAAGGGGCTCGTCCGCACCGAGGACACCACCGTCCGCACACGGAGCGGTCTCCGGCGCAACGGCAACCTGCGCTACACCATCCAGCCGCTGGAGAAAGTGTTGGAGGATCGCCGCCAAGCCGACCTGCAAACAATCAAGGAGGAAACCGCACGATGGGAACGCACAAAATCTGCGTCGCCGTAAACAACAGAGTCGTCCGCCGAAACACCCCTTGTCGCCGCACGTGGACCGCTGTGTGCGGCCGGTCCACCACCGCCAGGGTAAGTGCCCACTACGGCCATTGGGGGGCGGTGAAGGGCAATTCAGAGGTTCGATTTTAGAGCAGGAGAAAGCCCCGGCGCTTATTTGCGCCGGAGCGTCCACTTCTGCCCGCAGTGCGGGCAGTTTCCGGGAGGTGCCGCCGACGCTTTTCTGGACGGTCTAAAATGCGGTTGACGTTATTTTAATGCAGAAGAACAAAAAGGGCCGCAGTTTGCGGCTTTCCCCTGACGCTATTTCAAAAAATGGAGGATTTTCTATCGTGAAGGACAAAAAAGGCCGCCACACCGTCTGGCTGGAACCAGCGGCGTGGGACATGGTGGAGGGCCACTACCACGGGGACAACTGCTCCACCAAAAACGAGTACATCGAGAAGGCCATCCGCTTCTACTCCGGCTACCTCGACGCGGCGGGCGCGGACGAGTACCTGCCCCGCGTCCTTGCCGACGTGCTGGAAGGCAAACTGGGCGCGCTGGGCAGCCGGATCGGACGGCTGCTGTTCAAGCTGACCGTGGAGCTGGATATGAACGCCAACATCCTCGCGGCCCTGGGCGAGTACAACCCGGACGGCCTCGAACGCCTCCGCGGCCAGTGTATCCAGAATGCAAAGCAGACCAACGGCGAGATCAGCTTTGAGGACGCGCTCCGCCGCCAAAAGGGGCTGTGATTCGTGCCCAAGCTGATCCAAAAGAGCGGCTTCATTAAGCCGGGTAAGGCGGGAGGGTACATCGGCTACATCGCCACCCGGGACGGCGTGGAGAAGCTGCCGGGGCCGGAGGGGTATGTGGAGTACATGGCCATGCGCCCCGGCGCGGAACGGCACGACGGCCACGGGCTGTTCAGCAGCCAGCCCGTGGATTTGGACGCGGTCATGAAGGAGGCGGAGCAGCATGACGGCCCGGTGTGGACGCTGATCTACTCTCTCAAACGGGAAGATGCTGCCCGGCTGGGTTATGACAACGCCGCAAGCTGGCAGACACTCCTCAAAGCACACCAGGTGGAGCTGGCCACCGCCATGAAGATCCCGCCGGAGCAGTTTCGCTGGTACGCCGCATATCACGATGAGGGTGAGCATCCCCATATCCACATGACGGTCTGGGCCGACGATCCCAAGCAGGGTTTCCTCACCAAAGAGGGGATCAAGGCCATGCGCTCGGTACTCACCAACAGCATCTTCCAGGACGAGCTGTACTCCCTCTATCAGCAAAAGGATATCTCGTACAAGGAACTCACCACCCAAGCCCGCGCAGCCCTGCGTGAGCTGGTAAGCGAAATGGAAAACACCATCTGTGACAGCCCTGTGATTGAGATGCAGATGGTTCAGCTGGCAAACAGTCTGAAAGATGTGACAGGCAAAAAAGTGTACGGCTACCTGAAGAAGCCGCTCAAGGCACAGGTGGACACCATTGTGGATGAGCTGGCCAAAGTGCCGCAAGTGGCTGAGTGCTTTGAGGTGTGGAACGCGCTCCGCGACGAGCTGGAGAGTTACTACAAGGACACGCCCCGGCAGCATCTGCCGCTCTCCCAACAGAAGAAGTTCAAGACCATCAAAAATGTGGTGATCCAGGAGGCGGAAAATCTGCGGTTGGGCGTACTCACCTTTGAGGATGAGCAGCTGGTGGACGAGCCGCCGGACAATACCCGCTTCCGTGATCCCGATGTCTCCAACGAGGACAAGCGTTCCGTGATCGAGGTGCTGGAGCGGGACTGGGGGGACGATGGTTCCTCTTCCATTGCCTATCTGCTGGGCCGGATCTGGCGGGATGGGCTGGGTGTCATTCCAGACGATGAAAAGGAGGGGATGTGGTTTCACCGCGCCGCTGAAGCAGGGCATAGCGACGCGCAGTATGCGCTGGCAAAGCTCCTGCAAGAGCAAGACAGAATTAGTGAGGCGATCCCCTGGTATGAGGAGGCAGCAGAAGGCGGCAATCAATTCGCCGGCTACCAGCTGGGTAAGCTCTACCTCCAAGGTACCCAGGTGGAAAAGACCCCTGCCAAAGCGGTGGAATACCTCACCGATGCTGCCGAACAGGGCTGCTCACAGGCCCAGTACCTCCTGGGCAAGCTGTATCTTCTGGGGCAGGACGTGGAACCGGACTATACCGCAGCAGAGTACTGGTTCACCCAGGCCGCAGAGCAGGGCCATGGATACGCGCAATTCTTTCTGGATCACATGGAACAGGAGCGCGATCCATCTGTCCTGCTCTGCGCCACCCATCTTCTCTGTGCAATGGCCCAGATCATCCGGGAAACCCCGCCGCCAGCGCCGCCCGGGATACACATTGACCGCAAACAGCTCCGCCAAATCCAGGAGAAGAAGATCGCCATGGGCCATAAGCCGGACGATCACGAGGAGCGGGGCTGGGGCGGTATGACTATGTGACCCCGCGCAAAATTTGCCGCACTGTAAACAAAGAAAGGGCCTGTCTGCCCGCTGTGCAATGTGCTTCGTTTGCTCCTCTATTTTTCTCCGAGCCACCGCCCCGATTGTGCTTGACTTCCCGACGCTCCTTCAGTATGGTTGTGTTTGCGAAAAGCACAACCATACTGAAAGGAGCGCTACAACATGAGCAGAAAACGGGAAGTAGTCTTTATGGGGATCGGCATCCTCACCGGTCTCGCTTTGAGCGGCCCCGCCAGTGCCGCCGTCCAGCAGCTCACCGCCACGCCCACCACCCAAGCCTTCTACGTGGACGGCCAGCAGGTGCAGTTCGAGGCGTACAGCATCCACAACAACAATTTTGTGAAGCTCCGGGACATTGGCAAGACGGTGGACTTCAGCGTGACCTATGACGCCGCCACCAACAGCGTCCACATCGACAGCACCCAACCCTACCAGGAAGAAGCCCCAGCAGCACCATCCGCTCCCACGGAAGCAAGTGTGCAGGCCACCCTGGCGCAGCTCCGGGAAATCTATCCCACCGGGGCAGAGTTCCCTACGCCCTACCGTTCCACCAGCGATGGGCCTTACTACCGAGGCATCCACTGCTCCGGCTGGGCTACGCTGTGTAGCGATGCTGCCTTCTGTGATTTACCTTGGCAGAGAATCAACCGCCCGAGCTGGGAGCAGCTCAGACCCGGCGACCTGGTGGAGTATCAAAACAGCGAGTCTTACCATGTGGTGGTCGTGATGGGCAAGACGGACGAGTACATTAAGGTCACTGAGAGCGGCACAAACAACCACGTCCGCTGGGGCGGGCAGTATTTCAAGTGGTGGCTGGAAGAACAGTCTGGATATACCCTGTACACACGCTATCCAGAATAAGCACTCACAGGCACAAATGGGCGGCGCCCTGCGGACGCAGGGTGCCGCCCAATTTCCCCCGTGTTGGCCCCTGTGCGACGGTTTGTACCCATTCTGCGGGCTGGGTGGCATCCGTGCCCCTCGCGCGTATGAAACGCGGTGTCGGCCCCTTTGTACGCCGCTGTGTGTGGGGCGGATTGCACCGCTGTCTTCAAAGAAAAGAATCGCCAGCGCAGATAAAAAAAGATATGTCTGAACTGATAATTCTTCCTGTTTGCCATGGCTATTTCCGCCGGCCTGTGGTATGGTGTGTCGCTACAGGAGGCGAGAACAATGCGAAACACTTTGGAAGATCTCTACTACGGCAACATCACACCCAACGCGCAGAACATGGCGCCCAATTCAGAGTTGAAGCGGGCGACAGACCGGGTGACCCGTTTCGAAAACCAACTCACGGAGCGGCTCGACGAGGCAGGGCAAGCCGTCTTGGCAAAGCTTATCGAATCACAGCATGAGATTGACAGCATCACAGCCCTGGAGAATTTTATCCTGGGCTTCCGACTGGGTGCCAAAATCATGATGGAGTGCATGGACAACAATGACGGCGATATCAGAACTGGAGGTGATTGACCATGGCGAAGCGCAGGCCATCCGGCGACGGCATGGTGCGCAAACGGGAGGACGGCCGCTGGGAGGGGCGCATTGTGGTGGGACACAAGGAGGACGGCGATCCTATTTTCCAGTATGTCCTCGCGCCCACGCAGAAAGCCCTTCTGCCCAAGCTCCACCAAAATATTGAAGTATTCCGGGATGTGGAGCTGTGCGAGGACAGCCGCATGACCCTGGCCCAGTGGCTGAACCGCTGGCTGGACGAATACGCCGCCCCGCGCTTACGGGAAAGCACCATGAGCGGTTATCGGATGTACGCCGAGCAGTACATAAAGCCCCGTCTGGGGAACAAGAAAATGAATTCCATCACCTCAGCGGATATCCAGCGGTTGTACACCAAGCTGAAAAAAGAGGGCCGGGTACATGAACACCCGGAGTATGGCCGCGCCCTCTCTGCCGGCACTGTCCGGCGCATCCACACCATGCTCCACCGCGCCCTGGAGGACGCGGTGAAAGCCCGCATCATCCCACGCAACCCCACCGAAGGACTGACGCTGCCGAAAGCAGACTGTCCGGCCAAACGTGTCCTCACGGACAGGGAGCTGGACAAATTTATGGAGGCCATCAAAGCCGATCCTTTCTGGCACGACTTTTTCTACACCGAACTCACCACCGGCCTGCGGCGGGGCGAGATCTGCGGCCTCCAGTGGCGCGACTTTGATCCTGAAACGGGTATGTTGCAGATCAGCCGCACCCTGCACAGAAAAGCAGGCGGTGGATTTGAGGCAGGCGAGACAAAAACTGGGCGGGGGCGGCGCAAAATCCTGCTCCCTCAGAGTACGGCGGATGTCCTTCGAAAAAGGCAACGGAAAGCTCTCGGCGAATGGATTTTCCCCGACCCGCTCAGGCCGGAACGACCTATCTCCCCCGATGCGGCCTATCGACGACTAAAGTCCCTGCTGCGCGAGACCGGAATCGCGGAGAATATCCCTTTCCATGGGTTGAGACACACGTTTGCCACCCATGCGCTGGCCAGCGGGGTGGACGCCAAAACCCTGTCCGGCATCCTGGGTCACACTGATGCCACATTCACGCTGAATACCTATACCCACGTCACTGGCGATATGCAAAAGCAGTCAGCAACCATCGTGGGGAACTTCATGGAGGACATCTTCGGAAAGGAGTTGAAACCGTGGCAAAACGCAGAAAACGGGGCGAAGGAAGCGTCCATCTGAGAAAAGACGGGCGCTGGGAGGGCCGGGTGGTGGTGGGCTACGATGACAAGGGCCTTCCCATCACAAAAAATGTGCTGGCAAAGACGAAAATGGCGTGTCTGGACAAGCTGAAAGCCTTGCAGAAAACCTGTTCCGGGCAGCCCACAGAAAAGCTCCAGCCGGATATGACCTTTGGCGAATGGTTGGACTTTTGGTATCAAAACTACTCTAAACCTAAGCTGCGGCCCAAATCGCAGCTCGACTACGAAAACAGTATTTACAAGCACATCATCCCCGCGCTGGGTAAAATCCAACTGTCCAAATTGACCGCCAACGATCTCCAGCAATTTTACACCCAGATGAAGAAAAGCGGACGCTTAACCCGCACAAACATTTATGGCGAGGGCCTCTCAGACCGCATGGTGCGGGCCTGCCACACCCGATGCCTGACCGCGCTGGATCGGGCTGTGGCGGACGGTCTCATCCGTATCAACCCCGCCGCCGACTGCAAACTTCCCGGACAGGCCCTCAAAGATATGAACCTGCTGACACGGGAGGAAATGCAACGGTTTCTCATTCAGGCCAAGGAGGAAGGATATTACGAACTATTTCTTCTGGAATTGGCCACCGGTCTTCGCCGGGGCGAGGTGTTGGCCCTCCAATGGGACGATCTGGACTTGGAGACTGGGACACTTCGCATCCAGCGCCAGGTTTACCGGGCCAACGGTGAGCTGGTGGTGTCTGTGCCCAAGACGAAAGCGGCCCTGCGTACCATCGTATTGCCGCCTGCCTTGGTGGGGGTACTGGTGGAATACCGCCAGCACACCAATTCCCGCTGGATGTTCCCATCCCCGGCAAAGAGAGATTCACCCCTCGACCCGGCCACCGTTCGGAAACGCCTCCAGACCATCCTGGAACACGCGGGGTGCAGAAAAGTCCGCTTTCACGATCTGCGCCACCTGTTCGTGACCACGGCCCTGGAAAACGGCATGGATGTGAAAACCCTGTCCGCTATCATTGGCCACGTCTCCGCAAAGACCACACTGAACATCTACACCCATGTCACCGATGAAATGCGCCAAACAGCGGCGGCAAAAATTGACCGAGGGATCGGCAAATGTGAGCCGCCGGATGACCCTGGTGAGGGTTTACCCGCCAAAACGTTCAACCCACCCTCAAAGGCCCCGTTTGCGCCCTACAAGGGCAAAATCCGCAAGTCAGGGACAGGCTGTGTGACACAGATCAACGACCATCTGTGGGAAGGAAAGTTTTCACCTAAGTGGCCCGACGGCAAAAAGCACTCCCGCAGCGTCTACGCCAACACCGAACCCGAATGTGAAGAAAAGCTGGCCGAGTTAATCCGGCAGATGAAAGCAGAAATTGCAGAAGCTAAACGCTTGGTTTCAGAAGAAAACTGGGAGGAAGCCATGAAACTGGCCGGGCAGAAGAAAGCCCGGGGGGCAAAGAAAATGGTGTGAAAATCGGGAAGAATGTACCACGCTGTAATCAGTAGAGAGTCCGCCAAATCAGCCGCGTCCCCCTGCCCCCAGCCTGGGGCAGATTTTTTCTGTCTGTGGTCATTTATGTGGTCAGGGCCAAAATACGAAAAATCAATGCCGTAAAAAAGTGATGTAAAACAGAAAAATCCGCCCGAAACCAACGGTTTCAAGCGGATTTGTGGTGGACGATACAGGACTCGAACCTGTGACCTCCCGCACGTCAAGCGGATGCTCATACCAGCTGAGCTAATCGTCCGATTATGCTGTCCTCGCTGAGAAGCGGAACAAACACATTATAATGGCACAGGGCCAGCTTGTCAAGGCTTTTTTCACGTGTTATACTGGTTATCAGCAAAACGTCTAAGGAGACGCGAGGGAGGACGATCTATGAAATACGCGCTCATTACCGGCGGTTCCCGGGGGATCGGGGCCGCCGCCGCCCGGCTGTTTGCCCGGCGGGGCTGGGGGGTGGCGGTAGCCTTCCATCAAAGCGGGAACCGGGGGCAGGCGCTGGTCCGGGAGCTTCAGGAGCTGGGCGTGCCCGCTATGGCGGTCCGGGCCGATGTGGCAGACCCCCGCCAGGTGGGAGAACTGGTTGACAATGTGTTAGAAAAATTTTGTCAACTTGACATTTTGGTTTGCGCCGCAGGCATCTCTCACGTGGGGCTCATCAGTCAAATTGACGAGGACCAGTGGCGGCGGTTGTTTGCCGTCAACGTGGACGGCGTCCACCACTGCTGCCGCGCCGTCCTGCCCCATATGCTCTCCAGAAAGAGCGGCTCCATTGTCACGGTGGCCTCCATGTGGGGGCAGGTGGGGGCCTCCTGTGAGGCGGCGTACTCCGCCACAAAAGGGGCGGTCATCGCCTACACTAAGGCCCTGGCAAAGGAGCTTGGGCCCTCTAATATCCGGGTAAATTGTGTGTCGCCCGGGGTGATTGATACGGAAATGAACGCCCACCTCACCCAGGCAGATCTGGCCGCCCTGTCGGACGAAACCCCGCTGGGCCGCATCGGCACGGCGCAGGAGGCCGCTGCCGCCATTGCCTTTCTGGCCTCTGATGAGGCGTCCTTCCTCACCGGACAGGTGGTGTCGCCCAATGGGGGATTGGTGGTCTGAGTACAAATATCCGTCACAATATCACATAACGCGGTTCCTCCCCCAACGGTCCTTGGCACTTTTTGCGGTTGACAAATCAAAATAACAAGTATATAATTGTCAACAATCTGGGGGGCGCAGTGGTGCCCCCTTCGATGTTAGAGGACCTGCGGCATATCTCAATATAGGAGGAAACCAGAATGAAAAAGAAGAATCTTGTGGCCATGCTCATGGCGGGGGCCATGTGCCTGGGCCTGCTGGCCGGCTGCACCAGCCCCGGCGGCGCCCCCGCTTCCGGTGAACCCAGCCAGGGCACCCAGGGGAGCCAGCCCGGCCAGAACGACAACCAGGGCGGCCAGACCACCGGCACTGCCGGCGGCACTTTCAAGCTGGGCGGTATCGGCCCGCTGACCGGTGAAAACGCCATCTACGGCAAGGCTGCCATGAACGGCGCCCAGATCGCTGTGGACGAGATCAACGCCCTGGGCGGGGCCATTCGCTTTGAGCTTCAGGCCGAGGATGACCAGGCCGACCCTGAGCTGGGCCTCAACGCCTACCATAAGCTGCTGGACGACGGCGCACAGATCATCGTGGGCAGCGTCACCTCCGGCTCCGGCATCGCCGTGTCCGCCGAGACCTACAAGGACCGGGTGTTTACCCTGACCCCCTCCGGCTCCTCTGTGGACGTGATCAGCGGCAAGGACAACGTGTTCCAGGTCTGCTTCACCGACCCCAACCAGGGCACCGGCTCCGCCGACTACATCGCTGAGAACCTCTCCGGGGCCAAGGTGGCCGTCATCTACCGCAACGACGATGCCTACTCCCAGGGTATTCGGGACACCTTCGTGGCGGAGGCTGGGGCCAAGGGCATAAGCATCGTCTACCAGGGCACCTTTACCAAGGACACCCAGACCGATTTCTCCGTCCAGCTGGCGGGGGCGCAGAACGCCGGGGCGGATGTGCTCTTCCTTCCCATCTATTATCAGCCCGCCTCCGTGATCCTGGCCCAGGCCGCCGCCATGAACTACGCGCCCACCTTCTTCGGCGTGGACGGCATGGACGGCATTCTGGGGATGGACGGCTTTGACACCAAGCTGGCCGAGGGTGTCATGCTGCTCACCCCCTTCTCCGCCGACGCGGAGGATGAGCGCACCCAGGGCTTTGTCAAGAAGTATAAGGAACTCCACGGCGAGATCCCCAACCAGTTTGCCGCCGACGGCTATGACGCGGTGTATGTCATCTACGAGGCCATCCAGGCCGCGGGCTGCACCGCCGACATGAGCGCCGCCGATATCTGCGAGGCGCTGGTAAAGTCTATGACCGCCATCTCCGTGGACGGGCTCACCGGCCAGGGCATGACCTGGCAGCCCACCGGCGAGGTGTCCAAGGCCCCCATGGCCGTGGTCATCAAGGACGGCGTGTACGTCACCCCCTGACCTTGAGGGGGCCCAGCTTCATATCTTCTGTTCCAGGCTGTGACGGGGACGGGGGCACGGTGTACCGCGCCCCCGTTTCTGGCACATGGCCAATGTGAGAAAAAGAGAGGTGCGTCTATGGAATTCCTTTCCTATCTGATCAGCGGAATCAGCCTGGGGAGCGTGTACGCCATCATCGCCCTGGGGTACACCATGGTGTACGGCATCGCCAAAATGCTCAACTTTGCCCACGGCGATGTCATCATGGTGGGCGGCTACGTCTCCTTCTGCGCCGTGTCCTACCTGGGCCTGCCCGGCTGGCTGTCGGTGGTGCTGGCCATGGCAGTATGTACGGCACTGGGTGTGGTCATTGAGGGGCTGGCCTACAAACCCCTGCGGCAGGCCACCTCCCTGGCGGTGCTCATCACCGCCATCGGCGTGAGCTATTTCCTGCAAAACGCGGCCCAGCTCATCTGGGGGGCCTCCCCCAAGGGGTATACCCCCCTCATCCCCACCACCAACGCCCAGGGGGAGCCCAATACCCTGCGGCTGTTCGGCGGGCAGCTGTCCATCTCCTACATCTCCCTGTTCACCATGGGGGCGTGTATTGTCATCATGGTGCTGCTCACCTTTTTCACCGGCCGGACCAAGCTGGGCAAGGCCATGCGGGCCTGCTCGGAGGACAAGGGGGCGGCGCAGCTGATGGGCATCAACGTCAACGCCACCATCTCGCTGACCTTCGCCATCGGCTCCGCGCTGGCGGCGGTGGCGGGGGGGCTGCTGTGCTCCTTCACCACCTCCCTCATGCCCACCACCGGCTCCATGCCCGGCATCAAGGCGTTTACCGCTGCGGTGTTCGGCGGCATCGGGTCCATCCCCGGGGCGTTTCTGGGGGGCATCCTGCTGGGGGTCATCGAGTCGCTGGCCAAGGCGTACATATCCACCCAGCTGGCCAACGCCATTTTGTTCGCCGTGCTCATCATCGTGCTGCTGGTGAAGCCCTCGGGCCTCTTGGGCAGGTACGTGCCCGAGAAAGTGTGAGGTGGCCGGGATGAAAAAGCTGACACAGAAAATCAAGGGGCTGAAAAAGACCACCAAGGTGGATTTCGCCACCTATCTGGGGGTGGTGCTGGCCTTTGCCGCCGTCACCCTGCTGGGGCGGCTGGGCCTGCTTAACCGCTTCCTCACCGGCATGCTGGTGCCCATCTGCGCCTATATCGTTATGGCGGTGTCCCTCAACCTGACAGTGGGCATTTTGGGCGAGCTGTCCCTGGGCCACGCGGGCTTTATGAGCGTGGGGGCCTTCTCCGGCGTCATCGCCGCCCAGAGCCTCCAGGCGTCCATCCCCTCCGCCCCGGTGCGTCTGGCCGTGGCGATTCTGGTGGGGGCGGTCTTTGCCTCGGCGGCGGGGTTCATCGTGGGCGTGCCTGTGCTGCGCCTGCGGGGGGACTATCTGGCCATCGTCACCCTGGCCTTTGGCGAGATTATCAAGGAACTCATTAACTGCCTGCTGGTGGGCTATGACAGCCGGGGGCTGCACATGGCCTTTAACATCAACGGCAGCTTGACCATCAGCGACCTGGGGCTGGAGCCGGAGGGCATAGCCATCATCAAGGGCGCCCAGGGCGCCACCGGCACCACCACCATTGCCACCTTCACCGCGGGCTTTATCCTCATTATGATCACCCTGGTCATTGTGCTCAACCTGGTGCGCAGCCGGGCGGGGCGGGCCATCATGGCCCTGCGGGACAACCGCATCGCGGCTGAGAGCGTGGGCGTCAACGTCACCAAGTACAAGCTGATGGCCTTCGTCACCTCCGCCGCCCTGGCGGGGGCGGCCGGGGCGCTGTACGGCCTGAACTATTCCAACCTGGCGGCCAGCAAGTTCAGCTTCGATACCTCCATCCTGGTGCTGGTCTATGTGGTGCTGGGGGGGCTGGGCAATATGTGGGGCTCCATCGTCGCTGCGGCCGTGCTGTACATTCTGCCCGAGGCGCTGCGGGAGTTCGCCGACTATCGGATGCTGGTGTACGCGGTGGTGCTCATCCTGGTGATGCTGGCCACCAACAACGACCAGCTCAAGGCCCTGGCGGGCCGCATCCTCCCCAAGCGAAAGGGGGCCGCGGACAATGGCTGAGAAAAAGGTGTTTGAAAAGGGCAAAATGGTGCCTGTGCCCAGCGTGTCCATCATCCCGGAGCGGGACCTGGGTAAGACCCCTATCCTGGAGTGCAGCCATTTAGGCATCGACTTCGGCGGCCTCACCGCCGTCAATGAATTTAACATCACCGTGGGCCGCACCGAGATCGCCGGGCTCATCGGCCCCAACGGCGCGGGCAAGACCACCGTGTTCAACCTGCTCACCAAGGTCTACCAGCCCACCCGGGGCACCATCCTGCTGGACGGCATCGACACCCACGGCAAAAACCCCGCCCAGATCAACCGCATGGGCATCGCCCGCACCTTTCAGAATATCCGGCTGTTCAACAACCTGTCCGTGGAGGACAATGTGAAGATCGGCCTGCACAACCAGGAGAAGTACTCCATGGTGTCCGGCATCCTCCGCCTGCCCAGGTACTGGCGGCAGGAGAAGGCCGCCCACCAGCGGGCGCTGGAGCTGCTGTCCATCTTTGACATGCAGGATATGGCCAATTACCAGGCCGGCTCCCTGCCCTACGGCGCCCAGCGGCGGCTGGAGATCGTCCGGGCGCTGGCCACGAATCCGTCCCTGCTGCTGCTGGACGAGCCGGCGGCGGGTATGAACCCGTCGGAGACGGCGGAGCTGATGGAGAACATCGTGAAAATCCGGGACACCTTCCAGATCGCCATTATGCTCATTGAGCACGACATGAGCCTGGTCATGGGCATCTGCGAGGGCATCTGTGTGCTCAACTTCGGCCAGATCATTGCCAAGGGGACGGCGGAGGAGATCCAGTCCAACCCCACAGTCATCGAGGCTTACCTGGGCAAGCAGCAGTGAGGGGGACGCGAATATGCTGAAGGTAAACGATATTAACGTCTATTACGGCGCCATCCACGCCATCAAGGGCGTGTCCTTCCAGGTCATTGAGGGCGAGGTGGTCACCCTCATCGGGGCCAACGGTGCGGGCAAGTCCACCATTTTAAATACGGTGTGCGGCCTGCTGCGCTCCCGCACCGGCTCGGTGGAGTTTTTGGGAAAGAACCTGGCCAGCCTCCCCGCCCACAAGATCGTGGAGCTGGGTATGGCCCACGTTCCCGAGGGGCGGCGCATCTTCCAGCAGATGACGGTGGAGGAAAACCTGGAGATGGGGGCCTACACCCAGGCCCGTTCCGCCATCGAGCCCGGCCTGGAGCGGGTGTATGAGCAGTTTCCCCGGCTGAAGGAGCGCCGCAGGCAGGTTGCGGGCACCCTGTCCGGCGGCGAGCAGCAAATGCTGGCCATGGGCCGGGGGCTGATGTCCGGCCCCAGGCTGCTGATGCTGGACGAGCCCTCCATGGGGCTTGCGCCCATTTTGGTGGAGCAGATCTTTGAGATCATCCGCCAGCTGCACAAAGCGGGCGTCACCATCCTGCTGGTGGAGCAGAATGCCCAGATGGCCCTCAGCGTGGCCGACCGGGGCTATGTGCTGGAGACGGGCAAGATTGTGGCCACCGGGGCCGGGGCGGACCTGCTCCGGGACGAGGCGGTGAAAAAGGCGTACCTGGGCGGCTGAAATCTTTGGAAAGGGCGCGGGGCACACTTGCGCGCACGCCGCCGGGGGAATGGGCCTGGGGCTTGCGCCTGGGGGCGCAGGATGTGCGGGACTGTCAAAAGGGAAGCGGGCGCCGCGTTTCGCGGCGCCCGCTTTTTCAGTTCAGCGCTTCAGCCGGTCTATGACCGCCTGCTCCACCCTGTCGCCGTACTTCATGGCCAGCAGAAATACCGCCAGCCCGCCCGCGCCCAGCAGCGCCATCCCCCACCAGGGGATGGACACGGTGGCGCTGCCCACCATGCAGGCCACCAGCAGCCCCCAGGGCCGGGCGATGAGCGCCAGCAGGAAAAACCGCCGGAAGGAGATGTCGGTGAGCCCCGCCAGGATGCACAAAAGGTCGTCGGGGAAGAAGGGGAAGAGGAAGGCCAGGGCTAAAAATACGTCCCGCTTCCGGCGGATCACATCCAGGTATTTGTCCGACAGCTTTTCGCTGACAAACTGGCTGGCGAACTGCTGGCCCAGGGCCCGGGCCAGGGCGAAGACGATGGCCGAGCCCAATGTCACCGCCCCCCAGGTGAGCAGGAAGGCAGGCCACAGCCCGAACAGGTAGGCCCCCGCCGCGGCGGTGATATTGCTGGGGATGGGGGCGACGATGACGGACACCAGCTGCACCCCGAAATAGGCCAGCTGGGACCAGGGGGCGCACCGGGCGATGTATTCCCCCAGCGCCTGCTGGGAGCCCGCCGCCTCAAAGAAGCCGGTGGCGTACAGTGCCCACACGCTGCCGCCCAAAATGGCGGCGGTCAGCGCCCAGAGAAATATTTTCAGCGGTTTGTTTTCCATAAAAGCCCCTGCCTTCCGCAGTTTTTTGTCTAAGGCTCGTTTGAAAATTGCCAACATGCCCAAACGACAGGTCTTTTTCCGCCATATGTCGTTGATTTGACTTGAAATACACAAAGTATTTCCGCGTCAAATCGCCTTGTCTGGCGAAAAAATCCCTTGCCGCCGGGCACATCGTCAATTTTCAAACAGCGCCTATGCCTATTATAGCGGCTAAATGGAAAACCGCAACAAAAGTTCTTTTCAAAAATCATGAAGATTTCTTTAGGGTTGGGGCGCGGACGCCAAAAGCCCCCGGAGCTGCGCTCCGGGGGCTTCCATTTACTGTCAGTCAGTGACGTAGGGCAACAGGGCCACGTGACGGGCGCGCTTGATGGCGTCGGTCAGCTGGCGCTGGTGCATGGCGCAGGTGCCGGTGGTGCGGCGGGGCAGGATCTTGGAACGCTCGGACAGGTAGCGCTTGAGCTTCTGGGCGTCCTTATAGTCGATCTGTTCCACCTTGTCAACGCAGAACGCGCACACCTTGCGGCGCTTGCGGTTGCCGCGGGGCTTCGCATTATCCATAGCCATAATTGGCAGACCTCCTTATGTTGAGATGGCCCTCCGCGTTAGAAGGGCAGGTCGCCGTCGTCGTCAGCCAGCTCGGCGAACTGGTCGCCGCCGGTTGGGACGCCGTAATCGGCGGGGGGAGCCGCAGGGACGGCGGGCCGGGAGCCATAGCCGCCGCGGTCGCCATAGCTGCCGCCGCCGTAGCCGGGGGCCGCGCCATAGCTGCCGCCCCGGTCTCCGTCCCCATCCCGGCGGGAGTCGGCAAAGTACACATTGTCCGCCACCACCTCGGCAGAGGTGCGGCGGTTGCCGTCCTTATCGGTCCAGTCCCGCATTTGCAGCCGTCCTTCTACCACGGCCATGCGGCCCTTGGCGAAATAGCGGCTGACAAACTCGCCGGTGCCGCGCCAGGCCACCACGTCGATCCAGTCGGTGGCGCGCTCGCCGGTGTTTTTGTCCTTGAAGTCACGGTCCACCGCCAGGCGGAAGGTGGCCACAGGGGTGCCGGACTGGGTGTGGCGCAGCTCGGGGTCACGGGCCAGGCGGCCCATGATAACGATGTGATTGAGCATAACGGCTCCTTCCTCAGGCGTTCTTGCTGACGATGATGGAACGCATGACGTTCACATTGATCCGCATCAGACGGTCCAGCTCGGCGGGGAACGCGGGGTCGGCGGAGAAGGTCATCAGGACATAGTAGCCTTCCTCCAGGTCGTTGATGGGGTAGGCAAGACGCCGCTTGCCCCACTCGTCCACCTCGGACACGGAGCCGCGGCCCTCGGCCAGCTCCTTGAAACGGGCCACCAGGGCGGCGGTCTCCTCCTCACCCAGGGCGGGGCTGAGGACGTAGAGCACCTCGTAGTTTCCACTTACTTTTGCCATTGTGTTTGCACCTCCTTATGGTCTTATGGCCTCCGAACGCGCCGGAGGCAAGGATGTTACCGTCGTACGCATGATGGCGCAGACTAATTTAGTATACACGAAACCCCGGTTTTGTCAAGGGGTCAGGGGCGGTTTTCCGGGGATTTTCCCGCATTTTTCCCTGTTTGCGGCCTGCCCCAGAGGTAGAGGAAGGCGGCGCGCCTGACAGGGGGGAGGCAGGTGCACAGCCGTGCCCGCTGCGCGTCCACCAGGGCGCGCATCACGTCCGCCTCATCCGAGGTGAGGGGATGCTGGCTGAAGCGGGCCTTTTGGGCCAGCTCCTCCGCCTGCGGTTCCACCAGCCCGCCCCAGCGGCGCAGCCGCAGCAGGCAGCGGTAGGCGTACAGGGCGGCCTGGCTGTGGCCGGGGGCGGACAGCCGCCGGGCCCGGAGGCGCTTGGGCAGCCGCTGGCCCAGCCAGAGCAGCGCCGCGGCGCCCGCGGCAGCGGCCAGCGCCTTGGCGGCCTTGATGAGGGGGGCGGCGTCGAAGCCACCGCCCTGGGGCGGGGCTTCCCCGGGCGGGAGGGAGGCGCCGGGGGTCTGGGTGGGGGCCGGCTTCGAGGAGGGCGTGGGGACGGGGGCCTGGCTCTCGTCCGGGGCTGCGGAGGGGGAGAGAGTGGGGCTGGGGGCGTCCTCCTCCCCGGTGAAGGGGGAGCGGTCAAGGGCGGCGGCAGGGGTGACCTCCACGGGGTACCATCCATAGCCGTCCACGTATACCTCCACCCAGGCGTGGGCGGCGTAGTCGGGCACGCGCACCGTCCGCCCAAGCTCGGTCTGGACAGTGTAGCCCTGGACATACCGGGCGGGGACGCCCAGGGCGCGCAGCATCAGCGTGGCGGCGGAGGCGTAGTGCATACAGTACCCCCGGCGGCTGTCGCTGAGAAAGTAGAGCACCGGGTCCGTCCCCTCCGGGGCGGCGGGGGCGGACGGGTCATATTGGCACAGCTGCTCCAGAATGTCTCCGATCCGCCAGGCATAGGTCAGCGGGCCGGGAAATCCGTCGCCCGGCAGGTAGTGGTAGTTGTCATAGTAAAGCTCGCTGAGATAGCTGTCCAAACCTTCCGGCACGTCCAAATAGTGCTCCCGCACAAAGCGGCGGTAGCACTGCTCCTCCAAAATGTCTACCTGCGCGTCGGAGACGCTGGATTCCGGCGGCGTGAAGGCCAGAGTATAGCCGGGCAGTCCGGGGTGGTGGGCCAGGTAGCTGTCCCGTACCGGCAGCACGCCGGCCTCCGCCCAGTCCTGGTCCAGCAGATGGTAGGGGGAGAACACGGCGGAGGTGCCAATGGTGTCGATTGTGACGGCATACTGCTCTGGGGGCTGGCTGGATGTGGCCCCGTCCCCGCCGCCGCTTAAATGCATGGAGGGGAACAGCAGGGGGGAGGGGGCGTCTCCCAGCCCCGCCTCCCCCAGGGAGTCCAGGTATTCCTGGTAGACAGCCTCCCCCAGTTCGCTCCAGCGCCCGTCCTCATACCGGCCCAGGGCGGAGCCCCACAGGTAGAGCCGTCCCTCGTAATCGCTCTCCAAGCGCAGCATGGTGCGCCCGGTGTAGCGCAGGGGGCCGGCGCTGGACAGGTCCGCGTCCTGGGGGTCGCCCATATAGGTGACGGTGGACTGGAAGGGGCCGTCCCACTGGGAGAAGAGCTCGGACAGGCGGTTTCCGGTGGCGTAGAGCCGCTCCTCCGCCCGCAGGGCCCAGTCCGGGCGGGTGTAGCCCTCCCGGGGCAGGGCCAGGGTGAGGGCCAGCAGGGTCAGCCCCGCGGCGGACAGGGCCGCCAGGGTGAGGGCCCCCCGGCGGCTGGGGGCGGCCCACTTGCATAAATCGGTGAGCAGCATGGCGCACCAGCAGGCGCACAGGGCCATAAAGGGGGGCCAGTGGGGGTACAGGTCGGCCAGCAGGCCGGGGA
The DNA here is from genome assembly GCA_910587255.1 of uncultured Oscillospiraceae bacterium. Classification (GTDB taxonomy): domain Bacteria; phylum Bacillota; class Clostridia; order Oscillospirales; family Oscillospiraceae; genus Enterenecus. The sequence continues at coordinate 38,480 of CAJUKT010000001.1, read as the reverse complement.
GCAGGGGGGGCAGGGTGAGAGCCAGTACCATCCACCACCGACGGGCGCGCACCACCGCCCAGCCCAGCGCCAGGGCCAGCGCCGCCAGGGCCAGCAGAAGAAACTGCCCGGCGGCCTCGCCCTCCTTCAGAAGGGAGAGGCCGGGGTCGTACTGGAAGGCCCACCCCCAGCTCACCCGGCGGGCAAACAGGTGGGTGATTGTGCGCAGGGTGAGCCCCGCGCCCTGGACCATGCCCTCCCAGCGCAGCGCGGCAATCCCGGCCAGCAGGGCGGCCAGCCCGCCGGACGCCAGCCCGTGGAACCGGGGCAGGGACCAGGCGCACAGCGCCGCCAGGGCGAAAATCCCCGCCGCCAGGAGGAAAAAACCCGTCCGGGAGGCGCAGAGATCCAGCGGAGTGGGCGAAACGGACTGCCAATCGCCGTACAGCGACAGAAACGAGCCGGCCAGCCCCATGAGGGCGCAGGCCAGCAGCGCCCCGTCCCCCAGAAGGGCGAGGGGGGACAGCCGCTTTTCCTGGTCAGCCACCGTCCTCACCCCCCTCCAGGGCCACGTGGATGCGGAAGGAGGCGCCGCCGGAGAGCTGCGGCAGCTCCGGGAGGCTGTCCAGCTTTGGGCCCGTCCGGGGGGCGGGGGAGCCCAGCAGGGCCGCGAGGCAGTCCTGCAGCTCCTTCTCGTCGGAGACGGGGCGGAGCTGGGGCCGGCCGTCCCGCTCCAGCCAGAGGACGGCGTGGGGCCGCTGTATGCTCAGCAGGGCGCGGCTGAGCCCCAGCAGCTTGTCCAGCAGCCGGTCCAGCTCCCCGGGGGAGCCCAGGCGGTCCAGGGTGAGCAGGGGGAGGGGCAGGGCGGCGTCCGCCCGCTCCCGCACGATGAGCTTGTCCCACTTGGAGGACAGCTTCCAGTGCACCGCCCGCATGGGGTCGCCGGGGCGGTAGTCCCGCAGGTCGTAATCCTCCCCGGGGCCCCGGCGGACGGCGCCGTAAGGGGCCGGGAGGCCCAGCCCCTCGGGGAGGAGGGGGGGCGGCGTGTCGGCGGGGATGGGGCTGCACTGCATCCGGGCGGGGGGAGGGGAGGGCACGTGCCGGGAGAACAGGCCCAGGTAGTCGTACACCCGGATTTTGTCCGCCCGGAGCTCCAGCACCCCGCAATGGCCGGTGGGGGCGGACAGGTCCGCCGGCCGTTTCCCGGCCACGCCGGACATGGACAGGCGGCGGCGCTGGGTGTGGCCGGTGAGCAGGTTTTTCTCCTCGGTGCGCAGGGCCAGCCGGGCCAGGGGGAGCAGGCCGGGCATGTCCACCGACACCTGCCAGCGGCCGTCCCCGCCCCGGGCGGGCGCGGCTGGGACGGCGCACAGCGTCAGACGGCAGCCCAGCATTCCCCGCAGGGAAATGGACAGCGACAGCGGCGGCAGGGCGGCGCACACCGCCAGCAGAAAGTGGGCCAGGTAGTTGTCGTTGGTGATCTGGAACAGCAGCGCCCCGGCCAGCACCAGGGCGTACACGAGGCGGCGGAGGGCCATGGCGCTCACCCGAGGCGGGGGGCCGGCGCCGAGCCGAGCACCTCCGCGGCGATCTGGACAGTGCGCTGGGGGTCGAGGGCGGACCCGGCGGGGAGCACCAGCCGGTGGGCGATGGCGTCCGCCCAGATATAGCGCACGTCGTCGGGCACCACGTAGTCCCGGCCGTGGAGGAAGGCACATGCGCGGCACAGCGCCGTCAGGGAGATGGCCGCCCGGGGGCTGGCCCCCTGGGCCAGCTGGGGGTGGCTGCGGGTGGCCCGCACCAGCCGGAGGATATAGTCCAGCACGTCCTCATGGACGAATACCCGGTCGGCCTGGGTGCGCAGCTGGGCCAGCTGGCCGCTTCCGGCGGCCTGGCACACCTCCTCCATGGGATCGCCCCGCAGCTTGCGCCGGAGCAGGTCCAGCTCGTCCCGGGACTCGGGATAGCCCAAGCTCAGGCGCAGGGCGAAACGGTCCAGCTGGGAGTCGGGCAGCAGCTGGGTGCCGGAGGCCCCGGCCGGGTTCTGGGTGGCGATGACCAGGAAGGGGTCGGGGACGGGGTGGGATACGCCGTCCACCGTCACTCTGCCCTCCTCCATGGCCTCCAGAAGGGCGGACTGGGTGCGGCTGGTGGCGCGGTTGAGCTCATCGGCCAAGAACAGGTTGCAAAGCAGCGCGCCGGGCTGGTACTCCATCTGCCCGGAGGCCTTGTTGTAGAGGGAGAAGCCGGTGAGGTCGGAGGGCATCACATCGGGGGTAAACTGCACCCGGCGGCAGCTCAGTCCCAGGGCCTTGGAGAAGGCGGTGGCAATGGTGGTCTTGCCCACGCCGGGGATATCCTCCAGCAGGATGTGGCCACGGGCCAGGATGGCGATGAGAATCTTGACCACGATCTCGTCCTTGCCCACCACGGCCTTTTTCACTTCGTTGACCACCTGGGCGGCCAGATGGATTTCGCTCATGATATCTCACTTCCTTAGACAGGATAAAAGATATTATACCAAAAAAAGCGGGACTTGAACAGCCCCTTGTGCTTTTGACCAGGGGGCAGGGGCGCAAAAAGCACCGCCGGCGGCTGCCGGCGGTGCTTTTATGCTTCTTCTTGCCGATGCGCTCAGGCCAGCTTTGCCTTAGCGATCTCGGTGAGCTGGGTGAAAGCGGCCTTGTCGTTGACGGCCAGCTCGGAGAGCATCTTGCGGTTGATCTCCACGCCGGCCAGCTTCAGGCCGTGCATGAAGGTGGAATAGTTCATGCCGTTCATCTTGCACCCGGCGCTGATGCGGGCGATCCACAGCTGGCGGAAGTCGCGCTTCTTCAGCCGGCGGCCCACGTAGGCGTACTGCAGGGACTTCATCACCTGCTCGTTAGCCATCTTGAAGTGCTTGCTCTTGGCGCCCCAGTAGCCCTTGGCCAGCTTGAGGATCTTATTCCTTCTCTTGCGCGTCATCATTGCGCCCTTAACACGTGCCATTGTTGTTCAGCCTCCTAATATATGAGTAAAAGTAAGGGTTTTGGCTCCCCGCTGGCTTATTTATAGGGAATCATGCGCTTGACGGTGGCCTGGTTGGTCACGTCGGCATAGGCGCCCTTGCGCAGGCCGCGCTTGAGCTTACGGGTTTTGCCGTGGCCGTTGAGCAGGTGGCTCTTGTTGGCGTGGGCGCGCTTGACCTTTCCATTCTTGGTCAAATTGAAACGCTTCTTGGCGCCGCTGTGGGTTTTCACTTTAGGCATGGCGGTTATCTCCTTTTCGTAGTTAGTGGTGTCACGCTTCGCCGGTTGGCGGCATGGGGCTTGGCATCCGTCCGGGCACGCCCCGGTCCCGCCCTGCGGACCCCGGCGCCTGCCCGGGCTGCGCTTTGCCCGCGCCGCCCGCGGCGGCTCAGCGCTCCTTACTTGTTAGGCTTGCTGCTCTTGGCGGACAGGAAGATGCTCATGTGCCGGCCCTCCAGCTTGGGCTCCTTGTCCAGCACGGAAAGCTCCGCGCACTGCTCGGCGAAGTCCAGCAGCAGCTTCCGGCCGATATCGGTGTGGGCCATCTCACGGCCCCGGAAACGGACGGTGACCTTCACCCGGTTGCCCTCGGCCAAAAACTTCTGGGCGTTGCGCAGCTTGGTGTTGAAGTCGCCGATGTCGATGCCGGGGGACATCCGCACCTCCTTGATCTCCACCACATGCTGGTTCTTTTTGGCCTCCTTCTCCCGCTTGGCCTGCTCAAAACGGTACTTGCCGTAGTCCATGAGCTTGCACACGGGCGGGGTGGCGGTGGGGGAAATCTTAACCAGGTCCAGCCCGGCCTCGTCGGCGCGGGCCTGAGCCTCCCGGGCGGACATGACGCCCAGCTGAGCGCCGTCGGCGCCGATGAGACGCACCTCCCGGTCGCGGATCTCTTCGTTAATCTGATGAGCCGTATTAGCTATGGTCACGCACCTCCATACAAAAAATAAATACGCGGATGCGAAAAGGCACCCACGTCCACAACGAAGCCCGCACGGTTCCCGTGCGCGGTTCACCATGTTAACCTTCCCGCCCGCGGCGGAAGGTGAGGACGGCGGCGCCATTCCTGCTTCCTTTTGCCCAAATATCATACCAGATGAAGAAAGGATTGTCAACAGCTTTTTTTCCGGGGCCCCGTGTGGTATCATGTAAAAAAACCGCGAAAGGGGGCCGGGGCCATGCTGAACCTTCTCCGCGCCCGGGCGGGGCGGGATATCCGGGGGGAGCTGCTGGAGCGGATGGGACGCTCGGACGCCCGCCGCCGTCTGCTCATTGTGCCCGAGCAGTTTTCCCACGAGAGCGAGCGGGCCATGTGCGCCGTTCTGGGGGGCGGGGCGTCCATGTCCTGCGAGGTGCTGTCCTTCACCCGCCTGGCGGGGCGGCTCACCGACGCGGCCGGGGGCGGGGCCGCCCCCATGCTGGACCCGGGGGGGCGGATGCTGCTGATGTACGCCGCGCTGCGCCGGGTGGCCGACGCGCTGACCACCTACCGCGCCCCCTCCCGGAAGCCCGCGTTTTTGACGGGGCTGCTGGCCACGGTGGACGAGTGCCGGTCCTACCGGGTGGAGCCGGAGGCCCTCATGGCCGCCGGGGAGGAGCTGGGGGGACGGCAGGGGGACAAGCTGAAGGATTTGGGGCTGATCTATGCCGCTTACCGGGGGCTGGAGGCCCAGGGCGCGGCCGACCCCCGGGGCCGGCTGGACCGGCTGGCTGTTCAGCTGGAGGGCACCCGCTGGGGGGCGGGGATGGCCTTCTATGTCTATGGCTTCACCGACTTCACCCCCCAGGAGGAGCGGGTGCTGTCCGCCCTCATGGCCCAGGGGGAGCTGACGGTGGCCCTGGTGTGCGGCGGGGAGGACGACCCGTCCGGCATTTTCCAGCCCGCCCTGCGCTGCGCAGGCCGTCTGGCCCGGCTGGCGAAGGCCGGTGCCGTCCCCGTCCGGGAGGAGGTCCTGGACAGGCCGCTGGCACGCTGCCCTTCCCTGGCTTTTTTGGAGGAAAACCTGTTTGGCGAAGGGCCCGGACAAGCCTGGGCCGGCGAGTGCGCCGTGGTCCGGGTGGCCGCCGCCAGCCCCCGCCAGGAGGTGGAGTGGTGCGCGGCGGAGATCCTCCGCCTGCTGCGGGAGGAGAACTGCCGCTGCCGGGATATCGCCGTGTGCGCCCGGCGGCTGGACGGATACGGGGAGCTGGTGGAGAGCGTCTTCGCCCGGTACGGGGTGCCGGTGTTCCTGTCCGCCATGGAGGACGTTCTGGAAAAGCCGGTGCTGGCCCTGGTGACCTCCGCCCTGGCCGCCGCCGGGTCGGACTACCCCTATGAGGAGCTGTTCCGCTACCTGAAAACCGGCCTCACCGGCATCACGGAGGAGGAGCGGGACCTGCTGGAAAACTACGTCCTCACCTGGGACCTGAAGGGGCCGGCCTGGACGCGGCAGAAGCCCTGGGACATGCACCCGGAGGGGTACGGCAGGGAGTTTACCCCGGCGGACACGGCCCTTGTGGCCTGGCTGGACGGCCTGCGCCGGAGGGTGATTGCGCCCCTGGAAGCCCTGCGGAAGGGGACGGACAAGACCGGCCGGGGGAGGGCGCTGGCCCTCTATCAGCTGCTGGAGGACATTGACCTGCCCACCCGCCTGGGGCAGCGGGCGGACAGCCTGGACCGGCGGGGCGAGCGCACCGCCGCCGCCCAGTACCGCCAGCTCTGGGACATTCTGGCGGGGGGGCTGGAGCAGTGCGCGCTGCTGCTGGGGGACACGGAGCTGGAGCTGGAGGAGTTCTCCCGGCTGTTTTCCCTGGTGCTGTCCCAGTATGATGTGGGGGCCATCCCCGTCTCGCTGGACGCGGTGACGGTGGGGGATGCCCCCCGCATGGCCCACAAGGAGGTCAAGGCGCTGTTCCTGCTGGGGGCGGACAGCGGCGCTATCCCGGACTGCGCGGTTTCCCCGGGGCTGTTTACCGACCAGGACCGGGATGCGCTGTCCGCCATGGAGGTGGAGCTGGCCCCCCGGCAGGAGGACAAGCTGCGCCGGGAGATGACCATTGCCTATGAGACCTGCTGCCGCCCGTCCCAGCGGCTGTACGTCAGCTATTCCGCCGGGGAGGGGGACAATCAAAGGACCCCCTGCTTCCTGTGGGCGCGGCTGGGGGCGCTGTTCCCGGATGCCCCGGTGCGGGACGGGGGCGATCCCCTGGCCCGGCTGTCCGCCCCGGACGCGGCGCTGGAGCTGGCGGGGAGCAGCCCCGCCGTGGCGGAGGCGCTGAAGCGGGTGCCCGGGCTGTCGGACCGGGTGGAGCGCATCCAGGATGCGGCCGGCTGGCGGCGGGGGCGGCTGTCCCGTCCGGCGGTGGACGCCCTGTTCGGGCCGGTGGTCCCCATGTCGGCCACCAAGCTGGATTTGGTCAACTCCTGCCATTTCGGCTATTTTCTCCGCTTCGGGCTGGATGCCAAGCCCCGGCAGCGGGCGGCCTTCCGGGCCGCGGAGTATGGCACCTTTGTCCATGACGTGCTGGAGCGCACCCTCCGCGCGGCCAGGGAGGAGGGCACGCCGCTGGACGACGTGCGGGCGGTGGAGCGGCTGTCCCAGGCGGCGGCGGAGCGCTATGAGCGGGAGGTGTTGTCGAATCTGGAGGGGGAGCCCGCCCGGTTTCGCGTTCTCTTCCAGCGGATGAAGGGGGCGGCGCTGGCGGTGGCCCGGAGCGTGTGCGCCGAGCTGGCGGTATCCGACTTCACCCCCGCCGCCTTTGAGCTGGGCTTCGGCCCGGGCAAGGACCTGCCCCCGGTGGAGGTGGAGCAGGGGGTGCGCCTGCGCCTGACCGGGTATGTGGACCGGGTGGACCAGTGGCTCCACGAGGGGAAGCGCTATGTGCGGGTGGTGGACTATAAGACGGGCAAAAAGAGCTTTGACTTTGCCGATGTGGCGGATGGACGGGGGCTGCAGATGCTGCTCTACCTCTTTGCCCTGCGCCGGGAGGGGAAGGGGCTGCTGGGGCCGGAGGAGACCGTCCCCGCCGGGGTGCTGTACGTACCCGCCCGCACGCCGCTGGTGGACGGCGAGCGGGACATGTCCGACGGGGAGATCCAGAGGGCTAGGGACCGGCTGCTGCGGCGGCAGGGGCTGGTGCTGGACGACCCGGACGTGCTCTCGGCCATGGAGCGCCCGGCGGGGGAGTACCGCTTCCTGCCCGTGGGCACGGGCCGGGGCGGGGGGGACAGCCTGGTCACCCCAGCGCAGATGGAGGCGCTGGACGGATACATCACCGCCGCGCTGCGCGCCGCCGCCGGGGAGCTGGCGGCGGGCAATATCGACGCCGACCCCTATTGGCAGGGGGCGGACAAAAACCCCTGCCGCTGGTGCGATTACAAGGCGGCGTGCCACTTCGAGGAGGGCTGCGGGGACCGGCGGCGGTTCCGGCGCGGGCTGCGGGCGGCGCAGTTCTGGGAGTGGATGGACAGATGGGAGGAGGATGGCGGTGGCCATTGAGCTGACAAGGGAGCAGCGCGCCGCAGCGGACAACCGGGGGGGGGACCTGCTGGTGTCCGCCGCCGCCGGGTCGGGCAAGACCCGGGTGCTGGTGGAGCGGCTGATGGGCTATGTGGAGCAGGGGGAGAGCATTGACCGCTTCTTGGTCATCACCTTCACCAACGCCGCGGCGGCGGAGCTGCGCGACCGCGTTGCCGGGGCCATCCACGCCCGGCTGGCCCAAAATCCGGGGAACCGGCACCTGAGACGGTGCGCCACCCTGGTATATAACGCAAAAATCTGCACCATCGACGCCTTCTGCCTGGATCTTCTGCGCCAGTGGGGCCATCTGGCGCAGCTGGACCCGGACTTCCGGCTGTGCGACGAGGCGGAGGGGGACGAGCTGCGCCGCCGCGCCCTGGAGGAGGTGCTGGAGGAGCGGTACGCCAGCATCCCAAATGACGCTCCCTTTGCCGCCCTGGTGGACGCCCTGGCGGGGGAGCGGGACGACCAGACCCTGGAGGAGGCGGTACTCTACGTCCACAAGCAGGTCCAGGCCCAGGCCGACCCGGCGGGGTGGCTGACAAACCGGAAGCGGGATTTCGTGCTGCCGCCGGGCATGGGCCCGGAGGACACCCCCTGGGGCCGGGAGCTTCTGGCCGACGCGGGGGAGCTGGCGCGGTGCTGGCTGGACGCGCTGCGGCGGGTGCGGGACGAGATCTATTTCGACGAGCTGCTGGAGAAAAACTACGGCGCCTCCCTGGAGGGCACCATCGCCGCCCTGGGGGGGCTGGAGCAGGCGCTGGGCCGGGGGTGGGACAGCGCGGCGGCCTGCTTCCCCATCCCCTTCCCCCGGGCGGGGACCAGGAAGGGGGAGTGCTGCGAGGCGCTGAAGGCGCGCATGACCGCCCTGCGCAAGCGGTGCAAGGCCCAGCTCACCGAGCTGGGGGAGCGCTTTTGCGTCACGGCGGACCAGGCCATGGACGACCTGCGGGCGGTGGGCCCCGCCATGACCGCCCTGCTGGATGTGGCGGTGGGCTTCGGCCAGGCGTTCACCCGCCTCAAGCGCCGCCGCCGTCTCATCGACTTTGCCGACGGGGAGCACCTGACAGCGGCGCTGCTGCGGGAGGAGGACGGCTCCCCCTCCCAGCTGGCCGTGGACGTGGGGCGGCAGTTCCGGGAGATCATGGTGGACGAGTACCAGGACACCAACGCGGTGCAGAACGCCATCTTCGGCGCGCTGTCGGTGGGGGGGAACCTCTTTATGGTGGGGGACGTGAAGCAGTCCATCTACCGCTTCCGGCTGGCGGAGCCGGGCATCTTTTTGAGCAAGCTGGACAGCTTTGTCCCGGCGGACCGGGCCGCGCCGGGGCAGGGGCGCAAGGTGCTGCTGACCCACAACTTCCGCTCCCGGCCCGAGGTGCTCAGCGGCGTAAACTTTGTGTTTGGGAACGTGATGACCCGGGCCGCGGGGGAGCTGGACTACGGGGAGGACGAGGCGCTGCGCCCCGGCCGGCCGGACCTGCCCCCCGACCCCCGGTACTGTGTGGAGCTGGACTGCGTGGACCTGTCCACGCTCACCGGCGGGGAGGGGGAGGAACGGGCGGACAAGGATCTGGTCGCGGCCCGGGCCGTCGCCCGCCGCGTCCGGGAGCTGCTGGACAGCGGCCTGGACGTGGGGGGGCGGCCTGTCCGGGCGGAGGACATCGTCATCCTTCTGCGCTCGCCCGGCCCTGTGCTGCGCCACTACGCCGCCGCCCTGGGGGAGCTGTCCATCCCCTGGTCGGCGGAGGGGGGGCGGGCGTTTTTCGGCACCACCGAGGTGTCGGTGGCCATCGCCCTGCTCCAGGTGCTGGACAACCCCCGGCAGGACGTGGCGCTGCTGGCGGCGCTGCGCTCGCCGTTGTTCCGCTTCACCCCGGACCGGCTGGCCGGGCTGCGCTCGGCGGGGGAGGGGACGGTGTACGACTGCCTGAGCGCCGGGGCGGCCCGGGGGGAGGCGGACTGCATGGACTTCCTGGAGCTGCTGGCCGGGCTGCGGGAGCTGGCGGCGGAGGAGAGCAGCCACCGCCTGCTCTGGCACATATACGGCAGGCTGGACGTGCCCGCGGTGTTTGCCGCCATGCCCGACGGCGAGCGGCGGCGGGCCAACCTGATGGCGCTGTACGACGAGGCGGCCCGCTTTGAGAGCGGCGGCCACCGGGGGCTGATGGCCTTCCTGCTCCACCTGAGCCGGATGGCGGAAAACGGCGTCCCCGTTCCCGTGCCCGGGGGGGAGGCGGGAGGGGTGCGCATCCTGTCCATCCACAAGTCCAAGGGGCTGGAGTTCCCGGTGGTGCTGGTGTGCGGCCTGGACCGGCAGTTTAACGAGGCGGACAGCAAGGCCACCGTCCTGTTCCACCCGGAGCTGGGGCTGGGCCCCAAGCGGGTGGACCGGGAGCGGGGGGTGCGCTACGCCACCATCGCCCGGGACGCGGTGGCCCTGCGCCTGCGGCGGCAGCTGCGCGCGGAGGAGATGCGGCTTTTGTATGTGGCCATGACCCGGGCGGAGCACAAGCTGATTTTGTTTGCCGCCGTCAACGGCCGGGGCGGGGCGCTGGCCTCCCTGGCGGGGCAGGCCCAGTGCCCCCCGTCCCCCCGGCAGATGGCCTGCGCCCACGCCATGGCGGAGTGGGTGCTCACCCCGGTGCTGTGCCGGCGGGACAGCGGGCCGCTGTGGGCGGGGCTGGACGCATCCCGGCCCGCCCCCCCGGCGGAGGAGGGGCTTGGCTGGGATATCCGGCTGCTGTCCGGGGGGGATTATGAGACGCCCCAGGGCCAGCCCGGCGGGGAGGGGCGCGCCCCGGCCGCCGCCCTGCCCGAGGGGCTGGAGGCGCGGCTGGGCTGGCGCTATCCCCATATGGTGTGCGCCGCCATCGCCTCCAAGCTCACCGCGACCCAGCTCAAGGGCAGGGAGAAGGACGCGGAGGCGGCGGAAAACGCCGCAGAGCTGTCCCCCGGCGCCCTGCGGCCCGCGGTGTCCCAGGTGGCGCTGCGCCGCCCGGTGTTTGAGGGGGAGCGGCCCCTCACCCCCGCCCAGCGGGGCGTGGCCCTGCATATGGTGATGCAGTATCTGGACTATGGCCGCACGGGCAGCTTCGCCGGGATCGCCGACGAGGTGACCCGGCTGGTGGAGGGGGAGTATATCACCCCCCGGCAGGGGAACGCCGTCAACCCGGCGGACATCCTGGCCTTCTTCCGCTCGGAGCTGGGCGCGCGCCTGCGCCGGTCAAAGCGGGTGGAGCGGGAGTTCAAATTCTCCCTGCTCGTGCCCGCGGCGGAGTATTACCCCCAGGCCGGGGCCGGGGAGGAGGTGCTGCTCCAGGGGGTGGTGGACTGCTGGTTTATGGAGGAGGACGGCACGGCGACGGTGCTGGACTTCAAAACCGACCGGGTGGCCCAGGACGGCGCGGAGGGCCGGGCGCTGGACTACCGGCCGCAGCTGGACGCCTACAGCCGGGCGCTGTCCCAGGCGGCGGGGGTGCCCGTCAGGCGCCGGTACCTTTGGTTTTTCAGCGTGGGACGCGCCGTGGAGCTGTGAAAACAGAAAAAGGTTGGAGAATTTGAAAAAAGTCCTTGCAATTTTCCGCCGGGCGTGATATCATACAGCTTGCGTTTACAAGGAGTCAGTGTGCTCCTGGACTTTTGGCAGCGACAGAAAGAGGTGAATCCCCATGAAGGAAGGCATCCATCCCAATTATCAGCAGACCACCATTACGTGCGCCTGCGGCAACGTGATCGAGACTGGCTCGACGAAGAAGGACATCAAGGTGGAAGTCTGCTCCAAGTGTCACCCCTTCTACACCGGCAAGCAGAAGATGGTGGATACCGGCGGACGCGTCAGCCGCTTCAACAAGAAGTTCGGTTTGGGCTGAGCCACAACAACCAGTCGGTTCAAGGACCCGTTGCAAGAGATTGCAGCGGGTCTTTCTCTTTAGCACCCGCAGGCTGGGCGGTGGAAACGCGCCTATAACTTTTGGAAGATGAGGTATAATACCCTATATGTTTGAAAAAACCGAAGTAAAAGAGATAAACCGCGCCGTTCTGGCCGGTCTGAACGCACCCTGCCTGAGCAGGGAGGAGAACGCCACGGACGAATCGCTGGACGAGCTGGCCGCCCTGCTGGATACGGCGGGGGGAACCTGCCTGGGAACGGTGCTGCAAAACCGCTCCGCCCCCGACCCCCGCACCTTTGTGGGGGAGGGCAAGGCGGAGGAGATCCGCGAGCTGGTCCGAAGCCTGGGGGCGGATATCGTCATATTTGACAACCCCCTGTCCCCCTCCCAGCAGCGGGTGCTCACCGAGGAGCTGGGGGTGACGGTGATGGACCGCTCCGCCCTCATCCTGGACATTTTCGCCAAGCGGGCGAGGACCAGCGAGGGCCGCCTGCAGGTGGCGCTGGCCCAGTACAAGTACCTGCTGCCCCGGCTCACCGGCATGTGGAAGCACCTGGAGCGGCAGGAGGGCGCCATCGGCACCCGGGGCCCCGGCGAGACGCAGCTGGAGTCCGACCGGCGGCACATCCACCGGAAGATCGCCAAGCTGGAGGAGGAGCTGAAGGACGTGCGCCGGGTGCGCGCCACCCAGCGGGAGCGCCGGGAGAAGAACGAGGTGCCAGTGGTGGCCATTGTGGGCTACACCAACACGGGCAAGTCCACCCTGCTCAACGCCCTCACCGGGGCGGGCATCCCCGCCAACAACCGTCTCTTCGACACCCTGGACACCACCACCCGGACGCTGGAGATCTCCGACACCTGCACGGTGCTGATTTCCGACACCGTGGGTTTCATCTCCAAGCTGCCCCACCAGCTGGTGGACGCCTTCAAGGCCACCCTGGAGGAGCTCACCTTTGCCGACCTGCTCGTCCATGTCATCGACGCCTCCGGCCCCAACTGGCGGGAGCAGGCGGCGGTGGTGGACCGGCTCATCCAGGAGCTGGGGGCGGCGGAAACGCCCCGGCTGGAGGTGTTCAACAAATGCGATAAATTTGTGGGAGACATCCTGCCCCACGGGGAGGATATGGTGTCCGTCTCCGCCAAAACCGGGGCGGGGCTGGACGCGCTGCTGGCCGCCATCGGGCGGCGGCTGGACGCCGGGGCGCGCCGGGTGGAGCTGCGCCTTCCCTACGGCAAGGGGGGGCTGCTGGACCAGCTCTACCGGGAGGCCAAGGTGGAGAAGGTGGACTACGGCGAGACCATCGAGGTCACCGCCGTGTGCACGCCCAGGACCCTGGGGCAGATGGCGGAATACCTGGCGGAGACGGAGGGGTGAGCGGTGAACTGTGCGAAATGCGGTACAGAGATGAAGGGGGCGGACCTGCTGGCGGGGATGTCCCGGTCCATGATGCTCGGCACAAAGAGAAAGAGCATGTGGGACAGCGAAACGATGTGCGTTGTGGACTGCTATGTCTGCCCGCAGTGCGGGGCTATTGAGCTGAGGGCATCGAAGCCTGAGCTGTTTAAGACTGTCTGAGCGGAAAAGGAAAGCCCAAATCCGGGCTTTCCTTTTTTACGTCAGCGTGGTATAATATCCGAAACCAAAAATTGAGAATTAAGGAAGGACTGGTTAAATCGGCAGGAGCGATTTGCGGGAGTTTTTTCGCCACGGCGAGGCGGGATTTCGCAGGAACCATTGTGTTTATTGCAAGAAATCACAACGAAGCTATGGAGGAAAAAATCCGAAAAGCGCCGCAGACGCATTTAATCAGCGCTTCCTCAAGGCTTTGAGAGGGGACAGCTATGAGAATTGTGGTAAAGGTGGGCACCTCCACCCTGGCCCACCCCACCGGGCGGCTGAACATCCGCCGGGTGGAGGAGCTGGTGAAGGTGCTGTCCGATTTGAAAAACGCGGGGAACCAGCTGGTGCTGGTGTCCTCCGGGGCCATCGGCATGGGGGTGGGCAAGCTCAACCTGCCCGGCCGCCCGGCGGACATGCCCACCAAGCAGGCCGCCGCCGCCGTGGGCCAGTGCGAGCTGATGTACACCTACGACAAGCTGTTCGCCCAGTATAACCATACCGTGGCCCAGCTGCTGCTCACCGCGGAGGACGTGAACTACCCCACCCGGCGGCAGAACTTTGTCAACGCCGTGAGCCGCCTGCTGGAGCTCAACGCCCTGCCCGTGGTCAACGAGAACGACGCGGTGGCCACCGACGAGGTGGGGGTGGCCACCACCATCGGGGAGAACGACACCCTGTCCGCCATTGTGGCCCAGTGCGTGGGGGCGGAGCTGCTGATCCTGCTCAGCGATATCGACGGGCTGTACACCGCCGACCCCCGCAGGGACGACCACGCCGCCCTCATCCCCGAGGTGCGGGAGATCACCCCCGAGCTGCGGGCGCTGGCAGGCGCCCCGGGCTCCGCCCTGGGCACCGGGGGGATGGCCACCAAGCTGAAGGCGGCGGAGATCGCCATGGCCTGCGGCTGCGACATGGTGATCGCCAACGGCCAGCGGCCGGAGCTTTTATACGATATCGTGACGGCGGGGGCGCACACCGGCACCCGCTTCATCGGAAGGAGGGAGGGCAAATGACCACCCAGGAGCTGCTCCAGCGGGCCAAGGCCGCCAAGGGCGCCATGGCCCTGGCGGACACGGGGGCCAAAAACCGGGCGCTGCTGGCGATGGCGGACGCGCTGATAGACCATACCCAGCCCATCCTCACCGCCAACGGCCTGGATCTCATTGAGGCCAAGGGCACGGTGTCCAACGTGATGCTGGACCGGCTGGCCCTCAGCGAGGAGCGGATCTTCGGCATGGCCCAGGGGGTGCGGGAGGTGGCCGCCCTGCCCGACCCGGCGGGCGCGGTGCTGCGCCGGGAGGAGCGGCCCAACGGCCTTGTCATCGAAAAAACCGCCGTCCCCATGGGGGTGGTGGCCATCATCTATGAGAGCCGCCCCAACGTCACCTCCGACGCGGCGGCGCTGACGCTGAAGGCCGGGTCGGCCTGCGTGCTGCGCTGCGGCAAGGAGGCCCACCGCTCCGCCGCCGTCATTGTGTCCGCCCTGCGGGAGGGGCTGGCCGCCGCGGGGCTGCCCCAGGACGCCCTGGGGCTGGTGCAGGACGTGTCCCGGCAGTCCGCGGTGGAGCTGATGACCGCCTCCGGCCTGGTGGACCTGCTGATACCGCGGGGGGGCGCGGGGCTCATCCGGGCGTGCGTGGATAACGCCACGGTGCCCGTCATCGAGACGGGCACCGGCATCTGCCATGTGTATGTGGACAGGGACGCGGACCTGGACATGGCGCTGAGCATTCTGGAAAACGCCAAATGCTCCCGGCCCAGCGTCTGTAACGCGGCCGAGGTGTGCCTGGTGCACAAGGATATCGCCGGGGCCCTTCTGCCCCGGCTGAAGGAGCGCCTGGTGGACGGCCGGAAGGCCGGGGGCCTGCCCCCGGTGGAGCTGCGGCTGGACGGGGAGGCCGCGGCCCTCATCCCCGGCAGGGCGGCCGGCCCGGACGACTTCGACACCGAGTTTTTGGACTACATTTTGGCGGTGAAGGTGGTGGACGGCGTGGATGGGGCCGCCGCCCACATCGCCGCCCACTCCACCGGCCACTCCGAGGCCATTGTCACCGCCAATGAGGAGGCCGCCCGCCGCTTTACCGCCCTGGTGGACTCCGCCGCCGTGTACTGGAACGCCTCCACCCGCTTTACCGACGGGGGTGTGTTCGGCCTGGGGTGTGAGATGGGCATATCCACCCAGCGCCTCCACGCCCGGGGGCCCATGGGGCTGGCGGAGCTGTGCGCCTACAAATACGTCGTGCGGGGGTCGGGGCAGGTGCGCTGACGCCCCGGCGGCACGTTTCACGTGAAACGTTAGTTCGCCGCGCTATACCGGGATGGTGAGGAAGGTGCGCACCGCGCCCCCCAGGTCGGCGAACAGCGCCGTCTCCGGCGGGAAAAAGGTGAACCAAACGATGAGGCCGCCCAGCAGGGCGGTGAGGAGGAGGGCGGCCTTGTCCGTCCCCGGCCACTCGCACAGGGGCCACAGCGCCCGTGGCAGAAGAAAGCCCACCGCCAGCAGGGTGAAATACAGCGCCAGGTCTACGTACAGGCTCTCCCCCCGCAGGGTGATGTGGTACAGGTACCCCACCCCCAGCAGAATGGCGCAGGCGGCCGAAAGGCTCAGCAGCCAGGGGGTGCGGCCCATGCCGCCCCCGCCCCGGCCCAGCAGCAGCGCCGCCCCCAGCAGGGGGAAGTAGAGCAGCTTTACATGCTCCCACACGCTCTCCCGCACCGGGGAGAACAGGGCGGTTACGGGGCTGGGCAGCCAGGTGAAGAGGAAGTGGAGGGCCGCGCCCAGCGCTGCGGCGGCCAGGTAGAACAGCAGCAGTTTTTTGGTCGATTTTTCCATAGTCGCACCTCGCTTTTCTCTATAAAGTATGCGGCGCGCGGGGCAGACTATGTTTGTCCTGCGCCCCGCTTTTTTTCGCGTATTTTGTCGAATTTTGTCCAATAAGCGCCAAAGGGGCCAAAACGTTCCAGCATAAACCGGGGAGAGCCCGCAGTTCCGGCAGCGCCGGAAATTCCCCTGTCAAACCCGCCTGACATTGCCACGGTGAAAATCCGTCCCCGCCGCCATATTAACAGGGCGGGCGTTACGGCGTCCATGGAAGGCACATTCCACGGCCGCCGGAGCACCTGCCAGTTATAGAAAAGGCGGTGAATGGATTTGAATGAAGAAGCCAGACCATTTATGGGGGCGGTGGCGCTGCGGTTTCTGGGGTTGCTGCTGGCGGCGGTGCTGGCCATGTGGCCGGCGGTGAGCGCGGCCCACGCCAGCGCGCCCACGGTGATCCCGGTGGGCAGGGCGGTGGGCATCAAGCTCTTTTCCGACGGCGTGGTGGTGGTGGGCACCTCGGACATTGCCACCGAAAAGGGCAGCGTCAACCCCGCCAAGGCCTGCGGGCTGAAGGAGGGGGATATCATCACCCACATCAACTCCACCGAGGTGGACACCATTGAGGAGGTGTCCGCCCTGCTCCAGGAGCTGGAGGGGGAGGCCATGAGCATCCGGGCCATCCGGGACGACAAGCAGGTGCAGCTCACCGCCACGGCGGCGCTGTGCGCCTCCGACGGGGCGTATAAGCTGGGCGCCTGGATCAGGGACTCTATGGCGGGCATCGGCACGGTGACCTTCTACTGCCCGGACACCGGGGCCTTCGGCGCCCTGGGCCACGGCATCAACGACGTGGACACCGCCAGGCTCATGCCCCTGGACAGCGGCTCTATCCTGCCCGCCACCGTGGCGGGGGTGCAGAAGGGCAGGGCCGGCGACCCCGGCCAGCTTCATGGGGTGTTTGACACCGATTCCACCCTGGGCCTGCTCAGCGCCAACACCGACGGCGGCGTGTTCGGCGTGATGGCGGACAGCACCTGGGTGGAGGGCGCCCCCGTGGAGGCGGCGGCCCGGGAAGAGGTGGAGCCCGGGGAGGCCACCATTTTGTCCAATATCTCCGGGGAGCGGGTGGAGGAATACGCCGTACGCATTGAGAAGGTGTTCCCCCAGCGGGAGGACGACTGCCGGGATTATCTCCTGAAGGTCACCGACCCGCGGCTGCTGGACGCCACCGGCGGCATTGTGCAGGGGATGAGCGGCAGCCCTATTTTGCAGAACGGAAAGATCGTGGGGGCGGTGACCCACGTGCTGGTGGACGACCCAACCAGCGGCTACGGCATCTGGGTCGGCCGGATGCTGCAACAATGTGATAACTAATTGTAATTTCTCGTTTTCTGATTCCAAAAGTCGGTATGTGGCCGAATTATGACAAGAGTTGTCGAAGAATAATTTGAAAAAATGTGAAAAACTTTCTTGCCATGTGGAGGATTCTGTGGTATTTTAAGAGCATACCAAATCTTGGTAAAACGGATTGTTAAACTCAGGTCACAGACCGGAAAGGAACAGGAGACATGGGCGACAAGAAGAGGATTGTGCTGGCGGACGCCGCGGAGGAGTTTCGCCAAATGCTGGCGGATATGATAGGCGGGGAGGCGGACCTGACGGTGTGCGCCCAGACGGCCAGCGGCGAGGAGCTGCTGGATCTGATTGCCCGCCACCGGCCTGATGTGGTGGTGATGGACCTGATGCTCTCGGGCATGGACGGGCTGGAGGTGCTGGAGGAGCTGGGGGAGGACCGGCCGAAGGTGCTGGTGCTGTCCGCCTTCGGCGGGCCGGCGCTGGCCGGGCAGATCTCTCAGCGGGGCGGGGACTACTGTATGCTCAAGCCCTGCCGGCCGCAGTCGGTGGTGGAGCGGGCCCGGCTGCTGTGCGATGTGCCGGCGCTCCAGCTCCAGGAGGAGGGCGACGCCCGGGACTTGGAGCGCCAGGTCACCGCCATCATCCATGAAATCGGCGTGCCCGCCCACATCAAGGGCTACCAGTACCTGCGGGAGGCCATCGGGCTGGCGGTGGCGGACATGGAGATTATCAACGCCGTGACGAAGGTATTGTACCCGGCGGTGGCCAAGAAATTCGGCACCACCGCCAGCCGGGTGGAGCGGGCCATCCGCCATGCCATCGAGGTGGCCTGGGACCGGGGCGATTTGGAGACGCTGCAAAAGTATTTTGGCTACACCGTGTCCAACGCCAAGGGCAAGCCCACCAACAGCGAATTCATCGCCATGATCGCCGACCGCATCTCCCTGGAGCGCAGCCGCAGGGTGGGCTGAGCAAAAAAATGAACGGGCCGCCGTGCGCAAAGCACAGCGGCCCGTTTTTTCAATTCCCAATTCGCTAAAAGGGAAATTATACCGCAGCAATCATAAACTTGTAATTCTCAATATAAACCTCAAACGCATAAACTCCCCACGGCTGCAACTCAATATCTGTTGGAGCTAGCTCACCATGCTTTTTGTGTACTTCTTCAAAAAACTCTGATGGAATGGTAAGATAGATCTCTACACCACAGCCAAGGTATTGTTTCTCACTATTGGCTACATAACCATCTGTGACCCCTAACAGAATCGAATTATCGTACAGTGATATGCCAACCAAGGGATCTCCGCTTTCTGGGGGCTGCGAAAAGTCAAGAGTCCATCCAGCATTTACAAATTTTGATGCAGCGTCATACGGATCTTCACAAGCTAATATTGGCCGAATCATTTGAATATTCCTCAAACCTCTAATGTATCTAACTATATCATTGCAGTGGGGGTCACAGCCTGAACTCGTATTCCAGCTTGTCCACGGTCCAGTCCTGGATGACCTGGGCGTAGTAGGCGCATTCCTTCCGGCACACCGCCACGTCCAGGTTGCGGTAATTGCCGCACTCGTAGGGGCTTTGGCCGGGCATCTCCCGGTCCCAGGCGGCGGCCTCGTTGAAGGCCCGCTTTAAGAGCTCCACGATGCCGGACAGGGGAAGCTTCGCCTCGTCAAAGAGCACATAGAACCCGGTCTGGCACCCCATGGGGCCGAAATAGACCACCGCGTCCTTCTCGGGGCTGTTGCGCAAAATGGTGGCCACGATATGCTCCAGGGAGTGGAGCGCGGAGTTGCTGAGCAGGTCGTCGGTGTTGGGGCGGCGGAAGCGCAGGTCCAGGGTGACCACCGTGCCGTCCCGGCGGGAGAGGTACATGCCCGGCTGGAGCCGGGTGTGGTCGATGGAAAAGCTGGCGATTCGTTCCATTTTGATTCACTCCTCCTTGATATCCATGGCCGCTGCCAGGGCCCGGTTCAGGATGGCCACGGCGGCGGGCAGATTGGCTTGGTACTCCTCATATTGGGACGGGTGGAACAGGTGGTCGGACACCACCCGGACGCAGCGGAAGGGCACTGCGTTTCGCAGGCACACCTGGGCGATGGCCGCCGCCTCCATATCGCACACCAGCGCCCCGAATTCATCCCGGATACGGGCGGCCCGGTCCAGATCCCGGCCAAACCAGTCCCCGCTGGCCGCCACGCCGGGGACGGCCTGGAACCCGGCGGCGGACAGCCGCGCCAGGGTTTCTTCTGCTTTGGCACAGGGCAGCTCTACCCGCTCCAGCACCGGGACCAGCCCGGGGGGGTCGCCGAACACGTCCAGATCGTGCTGGACGCAGTGGGTGACCGCCACCGCCGTCCCGGCGGGCAGGTCGCGGAAGCAGCCGGACACCCCGGCGTTCCACAGCTCGGCGGGGGCGAAGCGGCCGATGAGGTATTGGGCGGCCAGGGCGGCGTTCACCTTGCCCACGCCGCACACGCACACGATGAGATCCCCCGGCAGGCGGCGCAGGGTCAGCCCCGCGCCGTTTTCCACCGGCGCGCCCCCGGAGAAGGGGGGCGCGGTCTCCTTGTGCATGGCAAATATCGCCGCGCGCATGGCTCAATGCCTGGCCGCCAGCAGGGCGGCGCGCACGTCCCACAGCTTTTGGGAGAGGTCTACGTAATAGTTATGGGGGTACTCAAAGCGCTTCACCTCGTCCCAGAGGCTGTCCACCTCCCGCTGGCAGTAGGCCCGGGACTGCTGGATGGCGGGGATCTGATAGACCAGCTTCCCGCCCTGGAAGATGGGGGCCAGCAGGGGCCGGGCGGTGAAGTCGGACACGGTTTTGCGCTTCCAGGTGGCCTCCGGGTCGAACAGCTCCAGGGGCTGGGTGAAGTCGGGCTGCTCGTCAAAGACGCAGATGTAGTCGGCCATGGCCTTGCCGGTGGCGTTTTCAAACAGGCGGTACACCTTCTTGAAGTGGGGGAGGGTGACCTTGGCGGCGTTCTCGCTGATTTTGATTTTGGGGGTGATTGAGCCGTCCTCCTCCTCAATGGCGGCCAGCTTGTACACCCCGCCGAACACCGGTTCGCTCTTGGAGGTGATCAGCCGCTCGCCCACGCCGAAGGCGTCGATGCGGGCCCCCTGGGTGATGAGGTCCCGGATGATATACTCGTCCAGCGAGTTGGAGGCCACGATCTTGATGCCGGGCAGCCCCGCCTCGTCCAGCATGGCCCGGGCCTTTTTGGACAGATAGGTCAGATCCCCCGAGTCGATGCGGATGCCGCCGCTGGTGATGCCCAGCTCCTGGAAGACCCGGATGGCGTTGGGCACGCCGGAGTGGAGGACGCTGTAGGTGTCCACCAGCAGGGTGGCGGCGGTGGGGTAGACCTGGCAGTAGGTCTTGAAGGCGGTGTACTCGTCGGGGAACATCTGCACCCAGGAGTGGGCCATGGTGCCGGTGGCGGGGGTGCCGTACAGCTCGTCGGCCATGGCGCAGGCGGTGCCACCCGCGCCGGCGATGTAGCTGGCCCGTGCGCCCAGCACCGCGCCGTCGGAGCCCTGGGCCCGGCGGGAGCCGAACTCGGACACCGGGCGGCCCTCGGCGGCCCGGACGATGCGGTTGGACTTGGTGGCAATGAGGGACTGGTGGTTCAGGGCCAGCAGCAGGTAGGTCTCCACGAACTGGGCCTGGATGGCGGGGGCCCGGACGGTGAGGATGGGCTCCCGGGGGAAGATGGGGGTGCCCTCGGGCACGGCCCAGATATCGCCGGTGAAGCGGAAGTCCTTCAAATACTCCAGGAATTCCGGGGCGAAGCACCCCTTGCCCCGCAGGTACTCGATATCCTCCTGGTCAAAGCGGAGGTTTTGGATGTAGTCGATGACCTGGGGAAGCCCGGCGGCGATGGCGAAGCCGCCCCCGTCGGGGACGCTGCGGAAGAACACGTCGAAGTAACACACCCGGTCCTTCAGGCCGGTCTGGAAGTAGCCGTTGCCCATGGTCAGCTCGTAGAAATCGAAGAGCATGGTATAATTGATGTCGTGTTTCATGCGGAGAACCCCTCCCTATTCGGATTGCCCCCATTATAAGCTGTCTTGACAGTAAAAGCAAGCATAAAAGCGCTGAGCCGTCGTGAGCAGCGCGGATGGACCGGAGCGAGGACAAAAAGCCAAGACGGGGCGAGGGCCCGGATGTTTTTTGTCCGAGACGGAGGGAAGCCGCGCGTTGCGAACAGGCGAAGCGTGAGAACAGCAAAAGCGCTGAGCCGCGGCGAACAGCGGGCTAAGGCCGAAGCGGAGGGAATTGGCGAAAGCCGCCGGGGGCGGCGGAGACAATTCACGCAGTCGGAGGGCTTAGAACCGCGTTGTGAGCAGGCGAAGCGTGAGAACAGCAAAAGCGCTGAGCCGAAGCGCAGGGAATCCCCGGATTCATGAAATGAATCCGGGGATTCCCTGCGTCCGGGCGGGCGGCCGGCCTCAGTGGCCGGCGGTATAGGGCGCCCAGTCCAGACGGATGAAAAAGTCCTGGCCGTGGCGGCAGACGGGGCAGAGCTGGGGGGCGAGGGAGGACGTGATAATCTCCCCGCAGTTCAGGCACATCCACACGGTCTGATGATTGTCCTGGCCGAACAGCGTGCCCTGCTCCAGCAGGTCCGCCAGCAGCCCGAAGCGGTCGCCGTGGGTTTTCTCAATCTGGGCGATGAGCTCGAACTGCCCGCCGATCAAATCGAAGCCCTCCTGGTGGGCAATCCTGGCGAATTCAGCGTAGTCGTGCTCAAACTCCTGGTACTCGTTGTGGCGGGCGGCGCGGAGCAGGTCCAGGGTCTTGTCCGACAGGTCGATGGGATAATTGCCGTCGATGGCGATGTTTTGCCCGGCGGAGGGCAGCAGCAGGTCGTAAAATACCTTGGCGTGGGCCCGCTCCTGGTCGGCGGTGAACTCGAACACCCGGGCGGCCACCTCCAGCTTTTCCTTCCTGGCGGCGGAGGCGGCGATGGTGTAGCGGTTGCGGGCCTGGCTCTCCCCGGCGAAGGAGCGCATCAGGTTTTCCCGGGTCTGGCTCTTCATAAAGTCCACTTTGCCCTTGTGGTAGTTTTCATAGGCGCTTTGCATGGTGATCCCTCCAAATGTATTTGGTAGGGGTAGTATGCCCGGTTTTGGGAAAATATTGCGCTTTCGGAATAGGGTCTGTTTAAACATTGCCCACATGCACGGACGCGGGGCACGCCGTCCATGTTCAAGCGGGCGGAATTTGCCCGCAGGGCGGCTACGGCCGGAGGGGGGAGAGGGCGGCGGTGAGGGGCCTGTATAAAAGCAGGGTGAGGGCGGCGTTCACTCCCCCCTTGATGAGGTTAAAGGGCAGAAACACCGAAAGGAGCAGCTGGGCCACAGCCTGCCTGGGATAGCCCATGTAGATGGGGGCGACCAGGTAATTCCAGAACAGCATGACGCAGACCATACATACCCAGTCCGCCAAAAGCCCGGCGGCGGCTCCCGGGAGCGTCCGCCTTCTCTTGTAAAGGAACGAGGCCGTACAGGCAAAGGAGCAGCTGGAAATAACGTTCATGACAAACCCCCATGGGCCGGTTTCGCTGATGGTAAGCAGCTCCGCGAGGGAGACGGCCAGGGCGGCGGCAAAGGAGGCGGACGGGCCGAAGGCAAAGCCTCCGATGGCAAGGATAACGTCCTTGGGGTCGTACTTCAAAAAGAGCACCAGTGGGACCCGCCCCACGGCGGTGGCGGCGTAGGCCAGGGCGCAGAGTATTCCCATTGCCGCGATGGTTTTTGTTTTTCCGTTCATAAAAAAGACCTCCTGAAAAAAATTCACGCCCGAACGCGGCAAAATGCCGTCCGGGCGTGAAAGAATTCAGGTGTGCCGGGCATATCCGCAGGGCAAAGGGCAGATGGACGAAAAAAGCGCAAAAAGCCGGCGTCACCGCTGACTGCTTCCACACACCTTCTTCGAATCCAGACTGTCACTGTCGGTTTTGGAATTACGCCAAATCAGCGCTTGTGCGCTCGCGGACTTTAGACGCCCTGACCAAACCGATCCTGCCGGTCTGACCAGGGGCTGCTTTACCGCCGATCGGGAATTTCACCCTGCCCTGAAGACATTACCGCTATTCAGTTGTCACCGGCAGTATATCAGATCGGATGGGAGGTGTCAATGGCGGGCAGTCACCTCCGGCAAAACG
This sequence comes from uncultured Oscillospiraceae bacterium, assembly GCA_910587255.1. GTDB lineage: Bacteria > Bacillota > Clostridia > Oscillospirales > Oscillospiraceae > Enterenecus. The sequence continues at coordinate 15,120 of CAJUKT010000001.1, read as the reverse complement.
GGGAATACACTGGAATGACGACGAATCAGGCCCAAAGGCCGGACAGGAGGGTTTCACATGCTGCGGGCAAAAAACATTTGGGTGGCGGGGGGCGACCCCCGGCAGGCGGCGCTGGCGGCGCTGCTGGCCGATGACGGACACAGCGTACATACCTATGCCCTGGAGCGGGGGGAGGGGACGGCCTGCGAGCCGTCCATGGCGGGGGCGGACCGGGCGGACTGCGTGGTGCTGCCCCTGCCGGCGGCGGGGCCGGACGGGCGGCTGAACGCCCCCCTGGCGGCGGCGGGGCATGAGCTTTCGGAGGTGCTGGACGCCCTGCGCCCGGGGCAGCTGGTGTGCGCCGGGATGGCGGGGGAGGGGCTGGAAGGGATGGCCCGGGAGCGGGGCCTGGTCCTCCGGGACTATTTCGCCCGGGAGGAGCTGGCGGTGATGAACGCGGTGCCCACCGCCGAAGGCGCCCTCCAAATCGCCATGGAGGAGCTGCCCATCACCATCCACGACGCCCGGGCGCTGGTCATCGGCTTTGGACGGCTGGGGCGGGCGCTGGCCCCCCGGCTGCGCGCGCTGGGGGCCCGGGTCTGGGTGTGCGCCCGGCGGTATGAGCAGCGGGCCGCCGCCGAGAGCATGGGGCTGGGCAGCGAGGGAGTGGAGCGGCTGTCCGACTGGCTGTGCAGCTACGACCTGGTGTTCAACACCGTGCCCGCTCCGATGCTGGGGGTGGAGGAGCTGGCCGCCCTCAAGGAGCGCGCGCTGGTGATCGACCTGGCCTCCCGCCCCGGCGGGGTGGACCTGGACGCCGCCGCCGCTCTGGGGGTGCGGGTGGTATGGGCCCTGTCGCTGCCGGGGAAGGTGGCCCCCGTCACCTCGGGGCGGTACATCAAGGACACCATTTATCATATCATGGAGGAATCAGAGCAGTGAATCTCAAAGAATTGCGTGTGGGCTTCGCCTTCTGCGGGTCCTTCTGCACCATGGACAGGGCGCTGAACGCCCTGGAACAGACGGCCGCCCGTTTCGGGCCGGTGGCCCCCATCGTGTCCGAGACGGTGGCGCGCACCGACACCCGCTTCGGCGCGGCCCACGACTTCATGCGGGAGATGGAGCGCATCTGCGGCAGGCGGGTGGTATCCACCGTGGCCGGGGCGGAGCCCATCGGGCCCAAGGGGCTGCTGGATGTGCTGGTCGTGTGCCCCTGCACGGGCAATACCCTGGGCAAGCTGGCCCACGGCATCACCGATACCGCCGTCACCATGGCGGCCAAGGCCCACCTGCGCAACGGCAGGCCCCTGGTGCTGGCGGCGTCCACCAACGACGGCTTGGGCGCGTCCGCCCCCAACCTGGGGCTTCTGCTCAACCGCAGGAATGTGTTTTTCGTCCCCTTCGGCCAGGACGACTATGAGGGCAAGCCCGCCTCCCTGGTAGCGGACTTCACCCTGGTGCCCGAGACCATCGAGGCCGCCGTGCGGGGGGAGCAGCTGCAACCGCTGCTGCTGACGCGACGATAGGCGCATAGGGGCGGATGGACCGAAGCGAGGACAAAAAGCCCAGGGAGGGCCAGAGGCCCGTATGGGTTTTGTCCAAACCGGAGGGAAGCCGCCCCGTAATGCGCCCAATCGGAGTGTGGTGCTAGCGCGAGGATAGCCGCACAGGGGAGCTTGGACCGAAGCGAAAGCAAAAGCCCAGCCGCCGCGAAGCGGGGGCGGGTTTTGCTTGAGTCGGAGGGAAAGCGACCTGCAGTGCGGCCAATCCAAGCGTGGTGGCAAGCCCAATCGGAGGGAAGCCTGATTTTACCCTTGCAATCGGAGGGGAAAAGGCATATAATAAAAAAAGCCGCAGAGGCGGCAATGAAATCCATAAAGGAAGTGAGATGCGTCGTGTCAGGCGATCCGTTCAGTCAAAGCCGTACACAAACCACACGGCGCACCCGCTGAGTCAGCTTGCCCTGTCTCCCCGTGCGCCCGCCGCCTGTTGACGCCGCTGTCAACAGGATGATTTTACATGGGGCGCGGCGGGGATTTTTTTACCCTTTTCCACCGCGCCGGGAAAGGTGTGAGCGCGTATGATGACCATCCACAAGACCGTGGAGGGCAAAATGACCCAGCTCAGCTCCGTCACCGACGGCTGCTGGGTGAACCTCATCAACCCCAGCGAGGACGAGCTGAAAACCGTGGCCGCCACCCTGGCGGTGGAGCCCGCCTTCCTCCGGGCGGCCCTGGACGAGGAGGAGACCTCCCGCATCGACAAGGAGGACGGCTCCACCCTCATTATCGTGGACACCCCCGCCATGGAGCAGGACGAGACCGGCGTGGTCTACTCCACCCTGCCCATGGGCATCATTGTCACGGATAAGCACATCATCACCGTCTGCCTGAAGGAGACCTCGGTGGTGCGCGATTTGCAAAGCGGCATGGTGCGGGACGTGCGCACCGAGCAGCGCACCCGGTTTATCCTGAATATCCTGCTGCTGGTGGCCAAGCGGTATCTGAATTACCTCAAGCAGATCGACAAGACCTACAACCATATGGAGCGGCAGCTCTACAAGTCCCAGCGGAATAAGGAGCTCATCCAGCTGCTGGATCTGGAGAAGTCCCTGGTCTACTTCAACACCTCGCTGAAGGCCAACGAGGTGACGCTGGAGAAGATCCTCCGGGGGCGGATCGTCACCCTCTATGAGGAGGACCACGACCTGCTGGAGGACGTGCTCATCGAGGTGCGCCAGGCCATTGAGATGGCCCAGATCTACTCCGACATCATCTCGGGCATGATGGACGCCTTCGCCTCCGTCATCTCCAACAACCTCAACGTCATCATGAAGCTGCTGGCCTCCGTCACCATCCTGATGACGGTGCCCAACATCGTGTTCAGCTTCTACGGCATGAACGTGGGCTGGCTGCCCTTCGCGGGGAGCTTCTGGCCGCCGCTGCTCATCTCCGTGACCATCATCGTGGTGGCGGGAATTGTGCTGAAGAAGAAGGACCTGCTGTAAAACGAATGTTTCACGTGAAACGCTCCAATCGGGCGCGGAATTTTTCCGCGCCCGGTTTTGCGTATCTTGGGCGGCCTTTCCGGCAGGTCGCGTCCGCGCCCCTTGCCAAGGGCGGGGCCGTCGTGTATGCTCAGGGTGCAGCTGCGAAAGGAGGATGACGCCCATGAAAGTGACCGTGGAGGAGTGCCCGGAGCTGGAGCAGACGGAGGTGAGCGTGCGCTGTCCCCGGCTGGACGCCCAGACCGCCCGGCTCATCGAGCTGCTGCGGCTGGCCGGCGCCCGGCTCACCGGGGAGAAGGACGGTGAGACCTGCATTCTGGACGGGGCGGAGGTGCTCTACATCGACACCGTGGACCGGGGGACCTTCCTGTACACGGCGGGCGGGGTGTATGAGACCCGGCTGCGGCTGTACGAGCTGGAGGGCCAGCTGGCAGGGTGGGATTTCGTCCGGGTGAGCAAGTCGGCCATCGTGAATTTTGACCAGGTGAAGTCGCTGCGCCCCGACTTCGGCGGGCGGATGCGTCTGACCATGAGTAACGGCGAGGTGGTGGTGGCCAACCGCCAGTACGTCCCCGCCATCAAGGCAAAGCTGGGATTGTGAAAGGAGCGGCGAGATGAAAAAATTTTTTGACGTGGTGATAGCTGTGAAGGAGCGGGCGGCGCTGAACTACACCGCCGCCATGTGTATCTATCTCTTCTTCCTGTGGGCGTTCCAGCAGGAGGGCGCGTCCCTGTCCGCGCTGTTCTCCCTGCTGCTGGTGGGCGTGATGTCGGGCCTGGTGCAGGTGGTGGCGTTTTCCGGCCTGCTCATCAAAAAACTGGCTTACGGCTGGCGCATGGTACTGTTCTTTGTGGTATTCGGGGCCATCCTCACCGTCTTCGCCGTGGGCTTCGGCTGGTTCCCGGTGGAGAACGCCTGGGCGTGGGTGAGCTTTGGGGTGGCGTTCCTGCTCATCTTTGCGGCCATCGCGGGGGGCATCGAGATCTACTACCGCGCCAGCGGCCGCAGGTGGGACGACCGGCTGGACTGGTACCGCAGGAACCGGGACAAGAAATAAACGAATCCCCTCCGGCAGCCGCCGGAGGGGATTTTGCAGGCACGGGCCCGGTGCGCAGCTTCTGTGCGCCGCCGGTTTCCATCGAAGCCGGGGGAGCGGGGTTACATCCCCAGCTTGAACAGGTTCTGGTCGGTGGAGAAGTTGGCCGCGGAGTAGAGCACCAGCACCTGGCCGATGCCGTTGTCCGCCACGTACTGCTTCAGAGACAGGTTGTTATACCGCAGGTCGAACAGGTGGACCTCCTGGAACTCCTCCGCCAGGAAGGGGGCCAGGGAGTCGGCGTAGGAGTCCCGGATTACCAGCAGCTTCCCGCTGGCGGCGTCGGGATTTTTGATGACGCACAAGGGCTGGTTGCCCCCCAGGAAGTAGGCGTACTTGTCTTTGACCGCCAGCTTTTCCGGGTAGTACAGCCCGCCCTCGATGGGCGCGCCCTCGGGGTAGCGGGTGACGGTGACGTTCCCTTTTGTGCCCCCCTCGGGTATGACGGTGCAGATGATGTCCGGCTCCACCCAGCCCGCCCCGGAGGCGGAGTAGGTGGTGCCGTAGAAGCTGCCGCTCACCTCGGTGTAGGACAGCCCCTGGTAGGACAGCCCGTTCAGATCCTCCGCCGCTATCGGACGGACAAGGTCCATCCCCGACATCAGCCGCTGGAACGCAAGCCGGGCTCCCATGGTAGTCCAGTGGTGGTCGGTACGGTAGAACGCGTCCCGTTCCCCGGTCAGCATAGTCCGCAGGTCGATATACGTCACCCTGTCCCCGCAAAGCGCCTGGGCCTCCTCAATGGTGGAGCCGTCGTCCACGCTGGGGGCGTTGGGGGGGAGGAGGTCCGCCAGGACAAAGCTCTTGTCCGGCACCAGGGAGAAATACACCGGCACGTCCAGGTTGGCCCCCAGCTTGTTTACAAAGCCCACCTTCTGCTCCAGCTCATCGCCGGAGGGGGCCTTAAACTGGGCGAACAGGGTTTGGCCGTCGGTGCCGAAATAGACCCCGTTGTTTTCCTGCTTGCCCAGCGCCCGCTCCGAGAGGGCCTTGAGCTGAATCCACTGGTCCCGCAGGGGGAACTGGTCGGTGACATAGTCCTCAAACTTCTCCATAAACTCCCCCGAGCGCAGGGTTTTCAGCGTGGGGGCCTTGAACTGGGCCAGATAGCGGTTCTCCTGGTCGGAAAAGTCCCGGCTGGGGGAGAGGATGAGGGCAATCCCAAAGCCGAAGATGAACAGGCAGAACAGCGCGGTGATGAAAGTGGAATATTTTTTGCTCATGCCGACACCTCCTTAGAAGCGGAAATACAGGAACGGGTTATAGGTGCCGTCCACCAGGTAGGCGGTGGTGAATACCAGTCCCGCCAGCATCAGCACCGGGAAGGCGGCCAGCCGCGCCCGCTCCGGCAGCCTGCGCCAGAGGATTTTGCCCAGCGGCGTGGCGGCCGCGATGGCGATGGCCAGGATGGGCAGGTAGTTGCGCAGATAGTAGAGGAAATCCGCATCCAGCGCCCCCGCCCCAAAGCCGAACATGGCGGCCAGGTACGGGCCCATGGCGGAGAAATCCTCCACGGCGAAGATGGCCCAGCCCACAACGGCGATGACAATGCCGTACACGTGGGCCAGCCACCCGGGGATCCTGTCCAGCGCCTTGCCCAGCCACAGCTTTTCCAGCGTGATCCACACAAACCAGTACAGGCCCCAGAGCAGGAAGTTCCAGCTGGCCCCATGCCAGATGCCGGTGGCCGCCCAGACAATGAGCAGATTGAACACCATCCGGCCCCGGCTTACCCGGCTGCCCCCCAGGGGGAAGTACAGGTACTCCCGAAACCAGCTGCCCAGGGAGATGTGCCAGCGCCGCCAGAACTCGCTGGCCGACTTGGAGAGATAGGGGTAGTTGAAGTTCTCCAAAAACTCGAAGCCCAGCATCCGCCCCAGGCCGATGGCCATGTCCGAGTAGCCGGAGAAGTCGAAGTAGAGCTGGAGGGAGAAGGCGGCGATGCCCAGCCACGCCCCCAGGGTGGTGAGCTGGCTGGAGGGCGTGGCCAGATACACATCCCACAGCGGGCCCAGGGCGTTGGCAAGCAAAACCTTTTTACACGCGCCCACAGTGAAGCGCTGGACGCCGGAGGCGAACTTCTCAAAGGTGTGCTCCCGCCGCTCCAGCTGGTCGTCCAGGTCCTTGTACTTGATAATGGGCCCGGCGATGAGCTGGGGGAACAGGGTGACGAAGGCGCCGAAGGTGACGATGTTCTTCTGGCAGCGGGCGTCCCCCCGGTACACGTCGATGGTGTAGCTCATGGTCTGGAAGGTATAGAAGGAGATGCCGATGGGCAGGGTGAAGGGGATGGAGCCGCCGGGCAGGGGGAGGCTGTCAATGACGGGCAGGAAGCCCAGGCCCGCCGTTGCCAGGCTGCCGGCGATGAAGTTGTAATACTTGAAGAAGCCCAGCAGCAGCAGGTTGAACACTACCGACGAGGCCACCGCCATGCGCGCGCCCCTGTCATTGCCCGCCGCCTTGCAGCGGGTGACGATGCGCCCGTGGGAGTAGTCGATGGCGATGGAGAGGAACATGATGAGCACGTACACCGGCTCGCCCCAGCCGTAGAAAATCAGGTTGACGATGAGCAGCACCGGATTGCGCCAGCGCAGGGGGGAGATATAGTAGAGCGTGAGCACGATGGGGAAGTAGAGGAAGAGAAAATACGGGCTGGAAAATATCACGGGCCTTCACCTCGCCGGAAAGATTTTGGGGCTGATTTTGAAAGGGGGAGCGGCAGCGCCGCTCCCCCTGGGTATTCGGTATCAGAAGAGCGCGTTGAATGCCGCCACAATGTCGTCGCAGTTCTCGTGAACCACCATCATGACGTAATTCCCGTTGGACACCACCCGGGAGTTATTGGTCCACTGCTCGGTGGGCCCGGGATACCACGCGCCGCCGGGGCCCTCGCCGTCCCCCACCATATAGTCGATGCGGGCCTGGAAGATGGCCTTCACGGTGTCCACATCGGCGCTGTCCTTCACCTGCCCCAGGCCGAACTCGCCGTTATTCATGGACAACATGGTGATATAGACCAGGCACTGCTGGGCGTCGATGGCGCTCATCCCGGCGTAGTAGCCGTCCAGCAGCTCGGTGGAGGCCAGCTCCAAAAAGCCGAACTCATACTGGCCGGTCATGTCCGTGTAGAAGGCGGACAGGTCCACGTCCCCGGCGGGGGCGGGAGTGGCCTCCGGCACAGGCGCTGGGGCCGGGGTGGGGGTGGGCGCCGGAGTGGGCTTGGGTGTGGGAGTGGGTTCGGGCGTGGTGGGCAGGGGCTTGAGGGAGGGGTTCTCCACCGGGCCCGTGGAGGGCTCCTCGCTGGGCTGCTGGGAGGGCTCCTCAGATGGCTCCTCGGAGGGCTGCTCAGAGGGCGCCTCGCTGGGGGTGTCGGAGGGCTCCTGGGTGGGGTCGGGATCGCCCAGGGGGCCGTCGGTGACGGCGGGATCGGTGGGGATGACGCTCTCCTGAGCGGCGCGGTCGCTGCACGCGGCCAGGAGGGAGAGCGCCAGGGCGGCGCACAGGGTCATGGCAAGAATACGCTTTTTCATATGTCACAGAACTCCTTTAATAGCTTAATTGCTTATGTTGCTGCGCTGTGCAGGCGGCTGGACGCCGGGACGCTTTCACTCCGGCCCGGCCTGCGGGGCGTTGCGCGCCCCGTCGCCCGGCTTCGCTGCGCTCCAAGCCCCTTGCAGCCGCCTGCCCCGCGCCGTTTACGCGAACAGGGCGTTGAACTCCTCCACAATGGCGTCCGCGTCGTCGTGGCAGACCAGCATGATATAATTGCCGTTTTCCACCACCTGGGCGCTGCGCTGCCACATCTCCACCTCCTCGGGGTAGTTGCCCGGGCCGTCGGTGCCCTTGGCGTCGACGCGGGCCTGGAAGATCTCCTTCACCTTGGCCGCGTCCTCGGCGCTCTTAGCCTGGGCCAGGGCCAGCTCCCCGCCGCTGAAGGAGATCATGGGCAGATAGACCTCCGTCTGCTCCAGGTCCATGTCCTTCAGGCCGGGGTAGTTGTTTTCCAGCATGATGGCGCCCAGCTCCTCATCGGCGGGGTCGGCCTTCTCCAGAGAGGCGAACGGATGGCTTGTCTGGACGCTCTGGGCAAAGGCGGCCAGATCCACGGGCTCCGCGTCGGGGCTGGGGGAGGGGCTGCTGCCGTCCGGCTTGGGGGCGCAGGAGGCCAGCAGGGTCAGGCACAGCACAGCGGCAGTGCACAGGGAAACGAGCTTTTTCATAACGGCATTCTCCTTAAAATAATCAAATTTTTGCGCTGCGGGAACCAAAACGCCGGACCGCACGGGCCGGGACAGGCCGGAGGGCACGCCATGCGCCCTATAGTCTGCCCGGTTTGGCGGGTTTCCTTGCGTCTAGGGCTCGTTTGAAAATTGCCAACATGCCCAAACGACAGGTCTTTTTCCGCCATATGCCGTTGATTTGACTTGAAATACACAAAGTATTTTGGCGTCAAACCGCCTTGTCTGGCGAAAGAATCCCTTGCCGCCGGGCACACCGTCAATGTTCAAACAGCGCCTAGCGGTTCTCGATATGGCCCCGGATGCGCTGGGTAATCATATCCAGCGCCACCAGGTTGTGCCCCCCGGCCAGCACCACGATGTCGGCGTACTGGCGCGAGGGCTGGACAAACTGCTCGTGCATGGGCTTGACGGTGTTGAGGTACTGGGAGATCACCGAGTCCAGAGAACGGCCCCGCTCCTTCACGTCCCGAAGGATGCGGCGCAGTATGCGCACGTCGGCGTCGGTGTCCACGAAGATCTTCACGTCCATCAGCTCCCGCAGGGCCGGATCGGCGAAAATGAGGATGCCCTCCACGATAACCACCTTGGTAGGGCGCACCTCCACCGTTTCCTCCGAGCGGTTGTGGATGGAGTAGTCGTACACCGGGCTGCGGATGGCCTGCCCCGCCGCCAGCTTCCGAAGGTCGTCCACCATCAGGCCGGTGTCGAAGGCGTCCGGGTGGTCGTAGTTCAGCGCCGCCCGCTCCTCATAGGTCATCCCCACGTGCTTTTTATAGTAGTTGTCGTGGTAGACCACGGATACGTCTGCCCCGAAAGCGTCCTGAAGCCTGCGGGTCAAGGTGGTCTTGCCCGAGCCGGTGCCCCCGGCAATGCCGATGATCATGGTGTCCATACGCTCATCCTCCCGTTTGTATGCGCCGCTGCGGCAATTTGCCGCTATTGTAGCACAGGCGGGGGGAAATGGCAACCTCTGCCGCCGGGCCGCACGAATTCAGCCCGTCCTATTGACAATACCCGCCGCCCGGCCGGAGGGTTGCACGGGAGATAAAAAATTCCGCCCGGCCCGGGGAATTCTGGCCCCTGTTTCTAAAAATCTGGAAAATCAGAGGGATGCTGTTCAATGTGCCAGCAAAAACGGGTAAATTTTTGACGGTTTCGCCACATTTTCTCTTGCTATTTTTTTGGCAAGCGTCTATAATGTGCATGGTCGAGAGAGGATTTGGGGGAACATATGGTCAATATCGTGTTAGTTGAGCCGGAAATCCCGCAGAACTGCGGCAATATCGCCCGTACCTGCGCCGCCACCCGCTGCCGCCTCCATCTGGTGGAGCCCCTGGGGTTTGACATCAGCGAAAAGGCGGTGAAGCGGGCGGGGCTGGATTACTGGCCGATGGTGGACCTCACTGTTTACCAAAGCCTGGAGGAGCTGTTTTCCCGAAACCAGGTGGACGACCTCTGGCTGGCCACCACCAAGGCCCCCCAGGACTATTCCCAGGCCCGGTTTTCAGACGGGTGCTGGCTGTTCTTCGGCAAGGAGACCGCGGGCCTGCCCGAGGCGTTCCGGCTGGCCCATGCCCGGCGCTGCATCCGCATCCCCATGCGCGGGGACGCCCGCAGCCTGAATCTGGCAAATTCGGTGGCGGTGCTGGCCTATGAGGCCCTGAGACAGCAGGGCTTCCCGGGGCTGAGCGGGACGGGGGAGATGGCGGCGGGAAGCGCGCAGCCGTGGTGAGCAGCGCGGATGGACCGAAGCGAGGGCAGGCGATGGGGCCGCAGGCCCCAGAGGCCAGCCCGAGGCGTAGGGAAGCCGCGCGTGGCGAACAGGCGCAGCGTGACAGGCGGGAAGCGCGCAGCCGTGGTGAGCGGAGGGCCCGCAGAGCCCGTTTTTTAAGCTGATAACACTTCAAATTGTAATACTGAAAGGAGCTAGATTACCATGAATTACAACAAGAAGACGGTCAAGGACATCGACGTGAAGGGCAAGAAGGTTCTTCTTCGCTGCGACTTCAACGTGCCCATGGCCAAGGACGGCAGCGGCGTCATCACCGACGACAAGCGCATCCGCGCCGCCCTGCCCACCATCCAGTACCTGCTGGAGCAGGGCGCGGCGGTCATCGCCTGCTCCCACATGGGCAAGCCGGTGGCCACCTTCGACAGCTACAAGAAAAAGCAGCTGGAGAAGGGCAAGGATGAGGCGTCCATCACCGAGGAGAAGTGGAAGAAGTCCCTGGCCGAGCTGCGCATGGAGCCGGTGGCCGCCCGCCTGGGCGAGCTGCTGGGCCAGGACGTGATCCTGGCCGACGACGTGGTGGGCCCCGACGCCACCGCCAAGGCCGCCGCCCTCAAGCCCGGCGAGATCCTCCTGCTCCAGAATACCCGCTTTGAGAAGGGCGAGACCAAGAACGACCCGGAGCTGGCCAAGAAGATGGCCGCCATGGCCGAGGTGTACGTGTCCGACGCCTTCGGCGCGGTCCACCGCGCCCACGCCTCCACCGCCGGCGTGGCCGACTACCTGCCCGCCGTGTCCGGCTTCCTGATCCAGAAGGAGCTGGACTTCATCGGCGGCGCGCTGGCCAATCCCAAGCGCCCCCTCGTGGCTATCCTGGGCGGCTCCAAGGTGAGCTCCAAGATCGGCGTTATCAACAACCTGCTGGAGATCGCCGACACCATCATCATCGGCGGCGGCATGGCCTACACCTTCTCCGCCGCCCAGGGCGGCCAGGTGGGCGATTCCCTGCTGGAGGAGGATTGGAAGGACTACGCTAACGACATGGTGAAGAAGGCTGCGGACAAGGGTGTGAAGCTGCTGCTCCCCGTGGACACCGTGACCGCCGACAAGTTCGCCCCCGACGCCGAGAGCAATGTGGTCAAGGCCGGCCAGATCCCCGACGGCTGGCAGGGCCTGGACATCGGCCCCGAGACCGTGAAGCTCTATTGCGACGCGGTGGCCGACGCGGGCACCGTCATCTGGAACGGCCCCATGGGCGTGTTCGAGTTTGAGAAGTTTGCCGCGGGCACCAAGGCCGTGGCCGAGGCGCTGTCCAAGACCAGCGCCATCACCATCATCGGCGGCGGCGACAGCGCGGCGGCGGTGCAGCAGCTGGGCTACGCCGACAAGATGACCCATATCTCCACCGGCGGCGGCGCCTCCCTGGAGTTCATGGAAGGCAAGGAGCTGCCGGGCGTAGCCTGCCTGCTGGACGCATAAACACACTTTTTCAAATAAAAGAAGGGAGTTCCACAAATGAACCTCAAGTACCGCAAGACCATCATCGCTGGCAACTGGAAGATGAACAAAACCCTCACCGAGGCCAAGGCGTTCGCCGAGGCCATCAAGCCCCAGCTTGGCCGCCATAAGTGGTGCGAGGTGGTGCTGTGCGTCCCCGGCGTGAACATCCCCGGCGCGGTGCGCCTGTTCAAGGACACCCGGGTGTCCATCGGCGGCGAGACCTGCCACTACGAGGCCAGCGGCGCCTTTACCGGCGAGGTCACGGTGGAGATGCTCAAGGACGTGGGCGCCAAGTACGTCATCATCGGCCACTCCGAGCGGCGGCAGTACTATAACGAGACCGACTTCACCGTGAACAAGAAGGTCCACGCCGCCCTGGAGGCCGGTTTGCGGCCCATCGTGTGCGTGGGCGAGAGCCTGGAGCAGCGGGAGCTGGGCGTCACCAACGAGCTGATCTCCTACCAGGTGAAGGTGGCCCTGGCGGGGCTGAACGAGAGCCAGGTGCGCCGGGTGGTGGTGGCCTACGAGCCCATCTGGGCCATCGGCACCGGCAAGACCGCCACCGCCGAGCAGGCGGGCGAGGTGTGCACCCACATCCGCACCATCATCCGCAAGCAGTACGGGGCCCGGGTGGCCCGCGCCGTCACCATCCAGTACGGCGGCTCCATGAACGCCAAGAACGCCCACGAGCTGCTGGCCCAGCCCGACATCGACGGCGGGCTCATCGGCGGCGCGGCCCTGAAGCCCGACGACTTCATGGCCATTATTAACGCGGCCAACCAGGAATAAGAAGCGCGGAGCGCCCGGGAGCAGGCGGCTAAGACACGAAGCGAAGTGGACGGCTTGGCGGCCCGCAGGGCCGGCAAACGGCGCGCGCAGTCGGAGTGGCTTAGACGCCGTTGCGGAGGGCGCGCAGCGTGACAACGAGGTATGTTTATGAAAACACCCACTACCCTAATCATCATGGACGGCTATGGGCTGTCCACCTCCGCCGCGGCGGGGGACAACGCCATCAAGGCCGCCCACACCCCCAACCTGGGCAGTATTTTCGCGGAAAACCCCACATGCAGGCTGTCCGCTTCCGGGCTGGACGTGGGCCTGCCCGACGGCCAGATGGGAAACAGCGAGGTGGGCCACACCAACATCGGCGCAGGCCGGGTGGTGTTCCAGGATCTGCCCAAGATCACCAAGGCCATTCAGGACGGGGACTTTTTTGAGAACCCCGCCTATAAGGACGCCATGCTGGCGGCCAAAAACGCCGGGAAGGCGGTCCACATTTACGGCCTGATGTCCAACGGCGGCGTCCACAGCCACATCACCCACATTGAGGCGGCGGTGAAGATGGCCCACGGCCTGGGCTGCCCCAGGATTTTCGTGCACTGCTTCATGGACGGGCGCGACGTGCCCCCCACCTCCGGCAAGGACTTTGTGGCCCAGATGAAGCAGGCCTGCGACCGGTACGGGGCCCAGATCGCCACCATCTCCGGGCGGTACTACGCCATGGACCGGGACACCAACTGGGACCGGGTGGAGCGCGCCTATCAGGCCATGGTGTACGGCGAAAGCGAGCAGCGCTTCATCGGCGACCCGGTGGGGGCCATGCAGGCCAGCTATGACGCCGGCGTCACCGACGAGTTCGTGGTGCCTGTCGTCACCGCCGAAGACGCGGAAATCGGCGAGGGGGATGCCATCATCTTCATGAACTTCCGTCCCGACCGGGCCAGGGAGATCACCCGCACCTTCGTGGATCCCGATTTCACCGGCTTTGAGCGCAAAAAGGGCTTCTTCCACGTGAACTACGTGTGCACCACCTCCTACGACGCGTCCATGCCCAACGTGGCCATCGCGTTCCCCAAGGAGAGCCTGAACAACATCTTCGGGGAGTATATCGCCCAGCAGAACATGACCCAGCTGCGCATCGCCGAGACGGAGAAGTACGCCCACGTCACCTTCTTCTTCAACGGCGGCATGGAGCAGGTGTTCTCCGGCGAGGACCGCTGCCTCATCCCCTCCCCCAAGGTGGCTACCTATGACCTACAGCCTGAAATGAGCCAGCCCCAGGTCACCGCCGAGGCGGTGGAGCGCATCAAAAGCGGCAAGTATGACGTGGTGATCCTCAACTTCGCCAACTGCGACATGGTGGGCCACACCGGCGTATTCGACGCCGCAGTCAAAGCCGCCGAGGCGGTGGACGACGGCGTGGGCCAGGTGGTGGCAGCCACCCGGGAGATGGGCGGCGTGGCCATCATCACCGCCGACCACGGCAATGCCGAGCATATGGCGGAGGCTGACGGCTCCCCCTTCACCGCCCACACCACCAACCTGGTGCCCTGCTGCGTGGTGGGCGCGGACGTGAAGCTGCGGGATGGCCGCCTGGCCGACCTGGCCCCCACTATGCTGGACCTGATGGGCCTGAACAAGCCTGCTGAGATGACGGGCGAGACCCTGATTGTAAAATAACCACCTGTCCCCGTCCCCTTGCGTAGGGGCGCACACCATGCGCCCGGCCCCCGGCCATCCCCTTCGGGCGCGCGGTGTGTGCCCCTACAGAGGGGTTTGCACCATTATGAGATTGCGAAAATTGAAAGGAGCTTGATTCCCATGAAACAGATGCTTGAAATTGTTGATGTCCTCGGCCGTGAAATTATTGACTCCCGCGGCAATCCCACCGTCGAGGTGGAGGTCGTCCTGGAGGACGGCACCATGGGCCGCGCCGCTGTGCCCTCCGGCGCTTCCACCGGCGTGCACGAGGCCTGCGAGCTGCGCGACGGCGACAAGGACCGCTATCTGGGCAAGGGTGTGGAGAAGGCCGTCAGCAACGTGAACACCGAGCTGGCCGAGTGCCTGATCGGCATGAACGCCCTGGACCAGGTGTCCATCGACAAGGCCATGATCGAGCTGGACGGCACCCCCAACAAGGGCCGCCTGGGCGCCAACGCCATTCTTGGCTGCTCCCTGGCCGTGGCCAAGGCCGCCGCTGAGAGCATGGGCACCAGCCTTTACAACTATATCGGCGGCGTCAACGCCAAGACCCTGCCCGTCCCCATGATGAACATCCTCAACGGCGGCGCGCACGCCACCAACAACGTGGAGATTCAGGAGTTCATGATTATGCCCGTGGGCGCCTGCTGCTGGAAGAAGGCCCTCCAGATGTGCGCCGAGGTGTTCCACCAGCTGAAGAAGACCCTGAAGGACAACGGCACCCCCGCCGCCGGCGTGGGCGACGAGGGCGGCTACGCCCCCAACCTGAAGAAGGACGAGGACGCCCTGAAGGTCATTGTGCAGGCCATCTCCGAGGCCGGCTACAAGCCCGGCGAGGACTTCATGATTGCCATCGACGCCGCCTCCTCCGAGTGGTGGAACGACGAGGAGAAGTGCTACGTCCAGCCCAAGTCCGGCAAGAAGATGACCCAGCAGCAGCTGGTGAACATGTGGAAGAAGTTCGCCGACACCTACCCCATCATCTCCCTGGAGGACGGCATGGCCGAGGACGACTGGGAGGGCTGGGCCATGCTCACCAAGGCCATCGGCTCCAAGGTGCAGCTGGTGGGCGACGACCTGTTCGTC